>NZ_RXXO01000010.1:0-4104 GCF_011714815.1 Streptococcus sp. CCUG 71758
ACAAATGATTCAAGCTACATGCCATATCTTGGTCTAGCAGCTTTAGTAGGAGTTTTAGGACTTGGTCAGTTGAAACGTAAAGAAGACGAAAGCAACTAAGCTCTAAAAGTTAAATAGAAAAGAGGAACTCTGTTTCCTCTTTTTTAGGCTCATTGTCAACTGTAGTGGGTTGAAGAAAAGCTAAGCTCGAGAAAGAACAAATTTCGTCCTTTCTTTTTTGATATTCAGAGCGATGAAAATTCTCTTTTTGAAGTTTTCAAAGTTCCGAAAACCAAAGGCATTGCGTTTGATAAGTTTGATGAGATTATTAGTCGCTTCCAATTTTGCGTTGGAATAGGATAACTGAAGGGCATTGACGATTTTCCCTTTGTCCTTTAGAAATGTTTTAAAGACAGTCTGAAAAAGAGAATGAACCTTCTTTATATTGTCTTCAATGAGTCCGAAAAATTTCTCTGGTTCCTTATTCTGAAAGTGAAAAAGCAAGAGTTGATAGAGGTGTGTCAAGTCTTCTGAATAGCTCAAAAGCTTGTCTAGAATTTCTCTATTCGTTAAGTGCATACGAAAAGCAGGGCGATAAAATCTCTTATGGCTGAGTTTACGGCTATCTTGTTGAATGAGCGTCCAGTAGCGCTTGATAGCTTGTGTTCTGCCCTCAAGAACAGTGATGATATTGAGCTTTTCAAAATCTTGCGCAATGAAACTCATCTTTCCCTTAGTGAAGGCATACTCGTCCCAGGACATAATCTCAGGCAGACGAGAAAAATCATGCTTAAAACGGAAGTCATTGAGTTTGCGAATGACAGTTGAAGTTGAAATGGAAAGTTGATGAGCAATATCAGTCATAGAAGTTTTTTCAATCAACTTCTGAGTAATTTTTGGTTGATCATACGAGGGATTTGGTGATTTTTCTTGACTAGGGAAGTCTCAGAGACCATCATTTTCGAGCACTGATAGCACTTGAAACGTCGCTTTTTAAGGAGAATTCTAGTAGGCATACCAGTTGTTTCGAGGTAAGGAATTTTAGAAGGTTTTTGAAAGTCATATTTCTTCATTTGGCTTCAGCAATCAGGACAAAGTGGGGCATCATAATCCAATTTAGCGATGATTTCCTTGTGGGTATCCTTATTGATGATGTCTATAATTTGGATATTAGGGTCTTTGATATCGAGTAGTTTTGTGATAAAATGTAATTGTTCCATATGGCTCTTTCTAATGATGGTTTGGTTGCTTTTCATTATAGGTCATATGGGACTTTTTTCTACAACAAAATAGGCTCCATAATATCTATAGGGGATTTAACCACTACAAATATTATAGAGCCAAAATAAATGAAATTAAAAAGAAGATGGTGTGGCCATCTTCTTTTTAATTTCATTTATAAATATGTTAGATTTATCGATAAATGAAGGGGGGAGAGTAAATGTTTGCATCTTGCCTTGTAAAGTGCTACTATAAGAAGTAACGACTAAATTTAGATAAGGAAATGGCTTATAATGAAAAATAAAAAAGAAGTCTATGGATTTCGTAAAAGCAAAGTTGCGAAAACTTTGTGTGGTGCTGTTTTAGGAACTGCTTTGATTGCTTTTGCAGATCAGGCAGTTTTTGCTGACGAAGTCACAGAGACGAAGAGCACAAGTACAGTTGAGGTAGCTACTACAGGAAACCCAGCCACAAATCTACCTGAAGCTCAGGGTGAAATGAGCCAAGTTGCCAAAGAAAGCCAAGCTAAGGCTGGTTCTAAAGACTCAGCTTTGCCAGTAGAAGTATCATCAGCTGATTTGGATAAAGCAGTTGCCGATGCAAAATCTGCAGGAGTTAAGGTGGTTCAAGATGAAACAAAAGACAAAGGAACAGCCACAACTGCTACAGAGAATGCTCAAAAACAAGATGAGATTAAAAGCGACTATGCTAAACAAGCAAAAGAAATAAAGACAACAACTGAAGCATATAAAAAAGAAGTCGCAGCTCATCAGGCAGAAACAGATAAAATCAATGCTGAAAACAAAGCAGCGGATGACAAGTACCAAAAAGATCTAAAAAATCATCAAGAAGAAGTTGAAAAAATCAACACTGCCAATGCAACAGCTAAAGCAGAATATGAGGCTAAGCTAGCACAATATCAAAAAGATTTAGCAACTGTCAAAAAAGCAAACGAAGATAGTCAACAGGATTATCAAAATAAACTTTCGGCTTACCAGACAGAATTAGCTCGAGTACAAAAAGCTAATGCTGAAGCTAAAGAGGCTTATGATAAAGCAGTAAAAGAAAACACTGCAAAGAATGCAGCGCTTCAAGCTGAAAATGAAGCGATTAAACAACGTAATGAAACTGCAAAAGCGAATTATGAAGCAGCGATGAAGCAGTATGAAGCAGAACTTGCAGCTATTAAGAAAGCTAAGGCAGATAATGATGCTGATTATCAAGCAAAATTAGCAGCTTATCAGATAGAATTGGCACGTGTTCAAAAGGCAAATGCTGATGCTAAAGCAGCCTATGAAAAGGCAGTTGAAGAAAACACAGCTAAAAACACAGCAATTCAAGCTGAAAATGAAGCTATTAAACAACGAAATAAAACAGCCAAGGCAACTTATGAGGCTAAAATAGCACAATACGAAAAAGACTTGGCAGCAGTCAAACAAGCGAATGCAGCTAACGAAACAGACTACCAAACTAAGTTAGCGGCTTATCAGACAGAACTAGCTCGCGTTCAAAAAGCGAATGCCGATGCAAAAGCAGCTTATGAGAAGGCTGTTGAAGACAACAAGGCAAAAAATGCAGTGCTTAAAGCTGAGAATGAAGAAATCAAGCAACGTAATGCCGTGGCTAAAACAGATTATGAAGCTAAATTAGCAAAATATGAAGCTGATCTTGCCAAGTATAAGAAAGATGTAGATGAGTATCCAGCCAAGCTTAAGGCTTATCAGGATGAGCAGGCTAAAATTAAGGCAGCTCTTGAAGAACTTGAAAAGAATAAAGATAAAGATGGTTACTTGTCTAAGCCATCAGCTCAGAGTTTGGTTTATGATTTAGAACCAAAAGCTCAACTGGACCTTAAAACAGAAGGAAAACTTCTTACAGCAGCAGCAGTTGATGAAGCCTTTAAGAAAGACACAGTACAATATGGAAAGAAAAATCTTCAGTTAGACAATCTCAATGTCAAGAACTTGGAGAACGGTGCGACTACTTCTTCAGTGGAATTGTATGGTAATATTGGAGACAAATCTGATTGGACTACCAATGTAGGGAATAAAACAGAAGTTAAATGGGGCTCTGTTCTTCTAGAACGTGGGCAAAGCGTAACTGCGACTTATACCAACCTTCAGAATTCATACTACAACGGTAAAAAGATTTCGAAGATTGTTTATAAATATACTGTAGATCCATCTTCAAAATTCCAAAATCCTACTGGGAAAGTTTGGTTGGGAATCTTTAGTGACCCAACTTTGGGAGTCTTTGCTTCTGCTTACACTGGTGATGTTGAAAAAGGGACTTCAATTTTCATTAAAAATGAATTTACCTTCTATGATGAAAATGACCAACCAATTAATTTCGACAATGCCCTTCTTTCAGTAGCATCTCTAAATAGAGAAAATAATTCTATTGAGATGGCCAAGGATTACACTGGTAACTTTATTAAAATTTCTGGTTCCTCTGTTGGAGAAAAAGACGGAAAGATTTATGCTACTGAAACCTTGAACTTTAAACAAGGCCAAGGTGGATCTCGTTGGACTATGTATCCAAATGGTCAACCTGGTTCAGGTTGGGATTCATCAGATGCTCCAAACTCTTGGTATGGTGCAGGAGCAATTAGCATGTCTGGTTCAACTAACCGTGTTACTGTCGGTGCCATTTCAGCTACTTTAGTAGTTCCTTCTGATCCAGTTATGGCGGTTGATACAGGTAAAAGACCAAACATCTGGTACTCACTCAATGGTAAGATTCGTGCGGTTGACGTTCCGAAAATTACAAAAGAAAAACCAACTCCACCAGTAGAACCGACTGCACCACAAGCTCCTACTTATGAAGTAGAGAAACCATTGGAACCAGCTCCAGTAGCGCCAAGCTATGAAAATGAGCCAACACCACCGGTAAAAACTCCAGATC
>NZ_RXXO01000011.1:0-727 GCF_011714815.1 Streptococcus sp. CCUG 71758
CATAAAGGAAATTATGGTTATCGTCGGATTCACTTAGAACTAAGAAATCGTGGTTATTCGGTCAATCATAAAAAAGTCCAACGTCTGATGAAAGTCCTTGGTTTAGTGGCTCGAATTCGTCGGAAACGGAAGTATTCTTCCTACCAAGGAGAGATTGGCAAGAAGGCAGAGAATCTTATTCAACGCCAATTTGAAGCAGCCAAACCGATGGAAAAGTGCTACACAGATGTGACAGAATTTGCCATTCCAGCAAGTGCTCGCAAGCTTTACTTATCACCAGTTTTAGATGGCTTTAACAGCGAAATTATTGCTTTTAATCTTTCTTGTTCGCCTAATTTAGAACAAGTACAAACGATGTTAGAACAGGCATTCACAGAGGAGCATTACGAAAATACAATTCTCCATAGCGATCAAGGCTGGCAATACCAACACGATTCTTATCATCGGTTCCTAGAGAGTAAGGGAATTCAAGCATCTATGTCCCGCAAGGGCAACAGCCCAGACAATGGGATGATGGAGTCCTTCTTTGGCATTTTGAAATCCGAAATGTTTTACGGCTATGAGAAGTCGTTTCAGTCGCTTAAGCAATTGGAACAAGCCATTGTAGACTATATCAATTACTACAACAATAAAAGAATTAAAGTCAAACTAAAAGGACTTAGTCCTGTGCAGTACAGAACTAAATCCTTTCAATAATTATTTGTCTAACTTTTTGGGGTCAGTACAA
>NZ_RXXO01000012.1:0-707 GCF_011714815.1 Streptococcus sp. CCUG 71758
TCACGATAAATTGACTGAATTTCAATTTTAATATCTTGATTCTTATCTGGTTTATATAGCTGTTTTAAGTGGTAATAATAGGTTGAACGGGCAAGCTTAATAATCTTTAGAAGAATATTTAAAGAAAACTCTGTTACCAATCCTCGGACAATTTCCGTTTTTCTTCTTTCTCTTTTTCCTCCTTCAATCGGAGTTCTCTCAACTTTTTTAGAATGGCATTCTCCGCTCTCAGGTACTCATTTTCTGCTTGAAGACGTTCTAATTCTGTCATTTCTTCAGGTCTCTTCTTTGGCTTACGTCCCATTTTAGACGGTCTCTCTCTTGTTTTCTCAACAATAGTATACCCGTTTTTCCTGTATTGTTCCAGCCAATTCGAAAGTAATCCACTACTTGGGAGAGCATAATCCAGAGATACGCTTAGTTGGGAACGACCTTCAATCAAAACATTATTGATGATTTCTTGCTTTAATTCAGGAGAGTAATAACGGTTTTTCCCTTTTTTGACGAACTCTATTCCGTAACGATCAATCAATTTAATCATGTACCTAAGATTAGAATTGTTTATCCCAAATTTATTTGAAAGCTTCTCTAAGCTATATCCTTGTTTTCTTAGTCCATAGATTTGAACTTTATCTTCATAACTCAATTTCATAATAAAACACCCCAAAAGTTAGATTCTTTCTGTCTAACTTTTGGGGTGCAGTTCA
>NZ_RXXO01000001.1:0-704865 GCF_011714815.1 Streptococcus sp. CCUG 71758
AGATATTCAATTTTGAGTAGGTATTACTCAGAGTTAAGTGACGATAGCCTAGGAGATACACCTGTACCCATGCCGAACACAGCAGTTAAGCCCTAGAACGCCGGAAGTAGTTGGGGGTTGCCCCCTGTGAGATATGGAAGTCGCTTAGCTCGAGGGAGTTTAGCTTAGTTGTAATTGAGAGGAAATCGAAATTACAATCGGCGGATGAGAGAAACGAAGTTTCTTACCGTTGGCTGAGCTAGACTCCACCCTTTGGGAGTTTAGCTCAGCTGGGAGAGCATCTGCCTTACAAGCAGAGGGTCAGCGGTTCGATCCCGTTAACTCCCATATAGGTCCCGTAGTGTAGCGGTTATCACGTCGCCCTGTCACGGCGAAGATCGCGGGTTCGATTCCCGTCGGGACCGTTTAAGGTAACGGAAGTTATTTTAGACTCGTTAGCTCAGTTGGTAGAGCAATTGACTTTTAATCAATGGGTCACTGGTTCGAGCCCAGTACGGGTCATATTTGCGGGTTTGGCGGAATTGGCAGACGCACCAGATTTAGGATCTGGCGCTTAACGGCGTGGGGGTTCAAGTCCCTTAACCCGCATAATAGAAAGTAGCCGGCTTAGCTCAGTTGGTAGAGCATCTGATTTGTAATCAGAGGGTCGCGTGTTCAAGTCATGTAGCCGGCATTTTTTTATATAGAATAAGAGGTCGATGCGAACGTAGTTCAGTGGTAGAACACCACCTTGCCAAGGTGGGGGTCGCGGGTTCGAATCCCGTCGTTCGCTTAGAGAGGCCGGGGTGGCGGAACTGGCAGACGCACAGGACTTAAAATCCTGCGATTGGTAACGATCGTACCGGTTCGATTCCGGTCCTCGGCATATAATGATGAGCACCCTTAGCTCAACTGGATAGAGTACCTGACTACGAATCAGGCGGTTAGAGGTTCGACTCCTCTAGGGTGCATTTTTTTATTTAACGCGGGAAGTAGCTCAGCTTGGTAGAGTACTTGGTTTGGGACCAAGGTGTCGCAGGTTCGAATCCTGTCTTCCCGATTGATGGCGGTGTAGCTCAGCTGGCTAGAGCGTCCGGTTCATACCCGGGAGGTCGGGGGTTCGATCCCCTTCGCCGCTATATTGATCTTGTTGGACCTTTAGCTCAGCTGGTTAGAGCTCTCGGCTCATAACCGAGTGGTCGTAGGTTCAAGTCCTACAAGGTCCATTGTAAATAATGGAGGATTACCCAAGTCCGGCTGAAGGGAACGGTCTTGAAAACCGTCAGGCGTGTAAAAGCGTGCGTGGGTTCGAATCCCACATCCTCCTTTTATATTAACGCGGGATGGAGCAGCTCGGTAGCTCGTCGGGCTCATAACCCGAAGGTCGTAGGTTCAAATCCTGCTCCCGCAATTTGGCTCGGTAGCTCAGTTGGTAGAGCAATGGATTGAAGCTCCATGTGTCGGCGGTTCGATTCCGTCTCGCGCCATATCTTATTTTATTAAGCGGGTGTAGTTTAGTGGTAAAACTACAGCCTTCCAAGCTGTTGTCGCGAGTTCGATTCTCGTCACCCGCTTTGAACGAAAGTTCATACCAAGTTTTTAAACTTGGGCGCGTAGCTCAGGTGGTTAGAGCGCACGCCTGATAAGCGTGAGGTCGGTGGTTCGAGTCCACTCGTGCCCATTAATAGGAGAATTACTCAAGAGGCTGAAGAGGACGGTTTGCTAAATCGTTAGGTCGGGTAACCGGCGCGGGGGTTCGAATCCCCCATTCTCCGTACGTTAAGAGCTGCTAGGCTCTTTTTTTTGCTCTTTGTTAACTGTAGTGGGTTGAAGTCAGCTAAGATCTAGAAAGGACAAATTTCGTCCTTTCTTTTTTGATATTTAGGGCGATAAAAATTCGTTTTTTGAAGTTTTCAAAGTTCCGAAAACTAAAGGCGTTGCGCTTGATAAGTTTAATGAGATTATTGGTTGCTTCTAATTTGGCGTTGGAATAAGGTAACTAAAGAGCGTTGACAATTTTTTCTTTGTCCCTGAGGAAGGTTTTAAAGACCGTCTGAAAAAGAGGATGAATCTGCTTTAGTTTCTCCTCTATAAGTCCAAAAATTTCTCAGGCTCCTTGTTCTGAAAGTGAAAAAGCAAGAGCTGATAGAGCTTTATAGTGGTGTCTCAAGTCTTCTGAATAGCTCAAAAGCTTGTCTAGAATCTCTTTGTTGGTTAGATGAATACGAAAAGTAGGGCGATAAAATCGCTTATCGCTCAGTTTACGACTATCCTGCTGTATAAGCTTCCAGTAGCGTTTGATGGCCTTGTATTCATGGGATTTTCGATCGAATTGGTTCATGATTTGAACACGGACACGACTCATAGCACGGCTGAGATGTTGGACAATATAAAAACGATCTAGAACTATTTTAGCGTTTGGGAGTGAAACAATCTGGGAGACTGTTTCAGCCTGAGCCTAGAAATTCGAAAGCGAAGCTGTTTAGACAAGTCCATAGTAGGGACTAGACATATCCATCGTAATGATTTTCACCTGACAACGAACAGCTCGCTCGTAGCGCAGAAAGTAATTTCGGATGATAGTTTGTGTCCTGCCTTCAAGGACAGTGATGATATTGAGCTTTTCAAAATCCTGAGCAATAAAGCTCATCTTTCCCTTAGTGAAGGCATACTCATCCCAAGACATAATCTCGGGAAGACGAGAAAAATCATGTTTAAAACGGAAGTCATTGAGCTTTCGAATGACGGTTGAAGTTGAAATGGCAAGCTGGCGGGCAATGTCGGTCATAGAAGTCTTTTCAATCAACTTTTGAGCAATTTTCGGGTTGATGATACGAGGGATTTGATGATTTTTCTTGACGAGAGAAGTCTCAGAGACCATCATTTTCGAGCACTGATAGCACTTGAAACGGCGTTTTCTAAGGAGAATTCTGGTAGGCATACCAGTTGTTTCGAGGTAAGGAATTTTAGATGATTTTTGAAAGTCATATTTCTTCATTTGATTTCCGCAATCAGGACAAGATGGAGCGTCGTAGTCGAGTTTAGCGATGATTTCCTTGTGGGTATCTTTATTAACAACATCCATAATTTGGATATTAGGGTCTTTGATATCGAGTAGTTTTGTGATAAAATGTAATTGTTCCATATGAATCTTTCTAATGAGTTGTTTAGTCGCTTTTCATTATAGGTCATTGGGACTTTTTTTCTAGGCTACATAATCTCCATAGTGGATTTACCTACTACAAATATTATTGAGCTCTATTATCTAATGCTGTTTCAGTAACTTTCATATTAGAAAAAATCATAAATAGACTAGATTTAGTGGTATACTAAGGTTAGGGACTTTAAGTGGCTGGGGGATAATCGAGATGGAAAATGGAGTAAAATTTCATAGTATTTTTTATAGATTTATACTATTTATCTTTGTAGTATTTCTAACTGTGATTTCAATGATCTTAGATGCAAAAAAAGCGCAAATTCGCTTTTTTAACCTATCCTTGATTATCGGGCAAGGGGAGTTGAAGATTGTTACAGTTGCGGTTTTACTCCTTACTTTTCTTCTATCTTTCTTGTTTAAATGGAAATGTTCGATTTATAAAAAAGGGATTTATCTAAGAAAAATTGATTTATTTGTAGCTTGGGATGAGATTAGAGGTCTTAGCCATGTCTGGATCAATGAATATCATCGTGGACCTCATGGTTTCCTGTTCTATAATCGTAAGACGCTGGTTATTTATAGAGAAAATTATCAACCGATTTGCCTTTATAATATTTCATTATTGGCCTTATATGTGGCTAAATATTATCATCCAAAATTGAAAACCAATATAGTCTTAGCAACGTTGGCAAGTCTCTTCAATATGGCTTTAAATGCATGGTTCTTGTACGAGATGTTGAGTAAAAATTTGGTGAATATAAAAGCTGAAGTATTTATGTTTTGGCTACTTTTGTATGCTGTTAAAGTTTTTGCGTTGCCAGGAATTATACTTGGATACGAAAATCACCACAATGGGGTTTCATTGGCACATAGCACGGCATATAAAAAGAATGCCTCGAAAGCTGTTCACCTGTAAAGTGTTGATGGGAAGCCAGCTATTTATATATCAGTTGCTTTCTACATTCAAAAAGCACTATATGTTGCTAGTTGAGGTTCTAGATACCATATAGTGCTGCTATTAAGTCCAGCTAGTGAGTGAGATTTCACCACTATGGAGCCAGATTTCTGTCTGATCATCAAGCTGGATAAAGAGTTGTCCTTTGTCGGAGATGTCCTTGGCGACTCCTTTTTTTTCAGTCTGATCTTGGATAAAACTGACCTCTCTTCCTAGAACAAGAGAGTGTTCTTTATAAAGATAGAGTAGTTCTTCGGGTGCTGTTTGGTAGAAACAACGCCAAATTTCTGAGATTAGTTCGTTTCGTGTGATAGGAGCTGGTGGTGTAAAGAGACTTCCAGCTTTTTCTTTTAGTTCTTCTGGAAAGTCTTCTATAGAAAAATTTATACCAAGTCCGATAATGATATCTGTAACCAAGCCTGTCTCAACTGATGTCATTGCTTCGGTGAGGATACCTGCTATCTTTTTATTTTTAAAGTAGATGTCATTTACCCATTTGATATCTACTTCTATCATAGTTAGGTTTTTAATGGCTTTGTAGACCGCAGCAGCTACAAGGAGAGTATAGGAAGGGAGTTTTTCATAGGGAAGATTGGGTTGAATATGCAGGGACATATAGATTCCACCCTGAGATGGAGAATAGTAGGGGCGCTGAAAGCGGCCACGACCTGCTGTTTGACAGGTTGAAAGATAGAGTGTATTTCCTTTGTTTCCAGCTTCAATTCCTTCTTTTGCATCTGTTTGGGTTGATTTGGTCTCAGGTTTGTAGTGAACGATTAAGTTGGTTTTCTCTTGAATCAAATCAGGTAATATCAGATCGCCTTGAATAAGCTTGTAGCCTCTATTTTTGATACTGTCAATTTCTAGGCCTTCTTGTTGAAGACGTTGGATTGCTTTCCATATGGACGTGCGGCTTAAATTCAGTTCTTCTCCGATTTTTTCTCCGCTAACATAATCGTTTTCTCTAGCTAATATTTGGTAGACTAGTTGGTGTGATTTCATTGATTTTCCTTTCTAGCTAAGAGGGAGTGAGAGTATTCTTTTCGAGTTTGACTAGGTGTTTTATGAAAAAACTGCTTGTAGGCTTTTGAGAAATGTAATGGATCTGAAAAACCCACAGAATACGCAATGACTTTGATCGTTTCATTTGTGTGTTCTAGTAACTGTTGCGCACGCTTCATTCGAACGAAAAGTAAATACTCTTTTGGAGAGAGTTGGTGAAATTCTTTAAACACACTAGTTAAGTAACTTCTATGAACCGATAGCTCTTTAGCTAAATCTTGAATGGTGAGCGATCGTGGATAGTGACTATCAATTAATTGTTTGCAGTCAAGATAGAGCTGGTGGGTTGATGAAATATTCTCTTTTTTCTGATTTGGAGCAATCGTTCCGAGATGAAACATTAGTTCATGGAGTTGTCCCATGATGTGGAGTTGAGCCAATTCATTTGATTTTGTTGCCTGAGCGAAGCGGACAATATCTGAGATGAGTTTTGCAGTTGTCTGGGTATGACAAGTTTCAGATTGGATTAGATAGGATTGGTCAGAAATTTGAGATAGAGCAAAGTAGTCAGGTGCCCTCCCTCCGGAAATCCCCAACCAGTAGTAAGCCCAAGGATCCTGGCTATCTGCTTGATAGAATGTTAATTCATCTGGTCTTAGTAAAAAGAAATCTCCTGCCTTTAAATCAACAATTTTCCCCTTATAATGGAACAGCCCTTTTCCTTTAGTAATGTAATGGAGTACATAGGTATCTCGAATGGCTGGGCCAAAAGAGTAGTTAGGCGTGCATTCTTCATAACCGTAGAAGCTAAGAGAAAGATCAATTGTTCCAGTCTGGTATTCTGAAAAAACGAGCATGGGCCACCTCCTACCTAACATTTTACCATACTTTGTATACATTTCTCTATTTTAGAAAGCGCTTTTATGTGATAAAATTTTATCAAGAAATGGATGAGGTACAATTTATGGGAGTTCGAATAGAGAATAATCTATTTTACGTTGAGAGTAAAGGTTTAAGTTTGATTATTGAAAATAGGGATGGGTTCTTATTATTAAAACATTTAGGAAAGACTATTAAGAACTATGGAGGTTCTAATAGTGTTTATGAACGCGATCATGCTTTTTCTGGTAATCCAACAGCTACTAATCGAACCTTTAGTTTGGATACGCAACGTCAAATTTTTGGGCAACATGGTTTGGGTGACTTTAGAAAACCAACTTTACAGGTTCAACATGATGCAACTGAAGTAACAGACTTTCGATTTGTAGAAGCAAAGATTTTAAAAGGTCAGAATGGTCCACAGGGCTTACCTTCTCCTCACAGCATGGATGATACAGAGACGCTTGTCTTGATTTTAAAAGATCCTCAAGCTAAACTTAGTCTGACTTTGTATTATACTGCTTTTGATAATGATGCGACAATTGCTAGTTACAGCAAATTGGAGAATAATAGTAATCAGGAAGTTGTCATTCATAAGGACTTTTCTTTTATGGCTGATTTTCCTGCTGCAGCTTACGAAATAGTGACTTTACAGGGAGCTTATGCTCGTGAAAAGACTGTTCGACGTCAACAGGTAGAGCAAGGAATCTTTTCGATTAGTTCGAACCGTGGAGCTTCTGGGCATGCTCAAACACCAGCTCTTCTATTATGTGATCAAGGAGTTACAGAGGATGCTGGGAATGTGTTTGCTCTGCAACTACTGTATAGTGGAAACTTCGAAGCTTTTGTCCAAAAGAATCAACTGAATGAAGTTCGAGTGGCTATTGGCATTAATCCAGAAAACTTTTCTTGGAAGTTAGATCCTGAGGAAGACTTTGAAACACCGGTAGCTTTAGTGACTTATTCAGATAAGGGATTAACTGGTATTAGTCATGAAAGTCAGAATTTTGTACTTAAGCACATTATGCCAAGTAAATTTTCTAAAAAAGAGCGTCCAATTCTAATCAATAACTGGGAAGCTACCTACTTTGACTTTCAGAGAGAAAAACTGTTAGAGTTGGCAGATGAGGCTAAGAAAGTTGGTATTGAACTTTTTGTATTAGATGATGGGTGGTTTGGTAATCGCTTTGATGATAATCGTGCTTTAGGTGATTGGGTTGTGAATGAGAAAAAACTGGGTGGAAGTCTAGAAAGTCTGATTTCAGCGATCCATGAAAGAGGTTTGCAGTTTGGGCTTTGGTTAGAACCGGAGATGATTTCCGTTGATAGCGACTTGTATCGTAAACATCCTGACTGGGCTATTCAGGTTCCAGGATATGAGCATACTTACTCTCGAAATCAATTAGTACTTAATCTTGCCAATCCTCAGGTAGTAGAATATTTGAAAAATATTTTAGATGAACTTATCTCTCATCATAAAATTGACTACATCAAATGGGATATGAACCGCAATATTACTAATCTTGGGAATGGTTCAGTTTATCTGGAAACCCAGATGCAGTCTCATCAGTATATGTTGGGGCTTTACGAACTCGTTTCTTATCTGACAGAGAAACACAGTCATATTCTCTTTGAGTCCTGCTCTGGTGGTGGTGGACGAAATGATCTTGGTATGATGCGCTATTTCCCACAAGTCTGGGCTAGTGATAATACTGATGCCATAGCACGTTTACCTATACAGTATGGATCATCTTATCTCTATCCAACCATTTCTATGGGAGCTCATGTGTCAGCTGTACCGAATCATCAGATGAGACGAATGACATCATTGGAAACTCGCGGTCATGTAGCCATGATGGGGAATCTGGGTTATGAACTTGATTTGACAAGTTTATCAGATGAGGAGAAAGCTGAGATTGCTAATCAGGTGAACTTGTATAAAGAATTAAGGCCAGTAGTCCAGTTGGGAAATCAGTATAGGTTAATCAATCCCGATGCTGAATCCAATGAAGCAGCAGTTCAATTTAACTATGAAGATCAAACGATTGTAACCTATGTCCGAGTCTTATCAGTTGTGGAAATGATGGAAACAACCTTAAAACTAAAAGGCTTAGAGGAAGAAGGACTTTATGAGCTGGAAGGGACAAACATTGTTTATTCGGGTGCAGAGCTCATGTATGCAGGTTTAACTGTTACCTTATCCCAAGGAGATTTTTTGAGTAGACAGTATAAATTCAAAAGACTATACTAAAAGCGTATAAATTTATTAAGGAGGCATTCCAATGAAATGGTATAAGAAAGCAAGTTTTCTTTTAGTAGCTGGGGTAAGTTTACTAGGTCTAGTGGCTTGTGGTCAGAATAATCAATCAACTGATGGCAAGGTAACGATTGAGTTTTTTAACCAGAAGACCGAGATGGCAGATACCTTGCAAAGGATAGTGGATGATTTTGAGAAGGAACACCCTAATATTGATGTGAAGTTGACGACTGTTCCGGCAGCTGGAATTGTTCTGAAGACTCGGATTTTATCAGGAGATGTTCCAGATATTATTAATATCTATCCTCAAAATATGGATTTTCAGGAGTGGGCAAAAGCAGGTTATTTTGCAGATATGACAGGAAAATCCTATCTTGAGAACATCAAGAATGACTATGCCGAAAAGTATGCAATCAATAACAAGGTTTATAGTGTGCCTTTAACGGCTAACCTTTATGGAATTTATTACAATAAAACAAAGTTTAAAGAATTAGGACTTGAGGAACCGAAGACTTTTAAAGAGTTTCAAGAGATTGTTAAAAAGATAAAAGATAGTGGGCATTCTCCGTTCGCAGTTGCAGGCAATGAAGGCTGGACACTAAATGGTTACCACCAACTTTCTCTCATTACTCTTACAGGTAGTGGAGACGCGGCTAATAACTACCTTCGCTTTTCAAAACCAAACGCAATCTCTGCAGATGATGCTATTTTAAAAGCAGATGCAGAACGACTCGATTTATTAGCAGATAATGCTCAAGATGGTTGGCGTGGTGCCTCTTATAATGATGCGGTGGTAGCATTTTCGAGTGAAAAAGCCTTGATGATGCCACAAGGATCATGGGCATTAGCCGCAATTAATCAACAGGATCCAAAATTTGAGGTGGGGATGTTTGCCTTTCCTGGAGAAGAAGTAGGAAAAGAAGTCACTGTTGGTGCAGGGGATATGGCATTATCAACTTCAGCTACTACCAAACACCCTAAGGAAACCGAAGAATTTATCAGCTATATGACTAGTCCAAAAGCTATGCAGTCATACTATGATGTAGATGGATCACCTGTTGCGGTAAAAGGCATACAGGAAAAAGAAGATTCAGCGCTTGCAGCTATTTCTAAACTGGCATTTACGGACAAACATTATGTTTGGTTGGGCCAACGCTGGAATTCTGAAGAAGACTTTTTTAATCTAAGTGCAGGTTACCTGATGGATAAAAATCTGAAAAATATGGCAAACAATCTCAATGCTTTCTTTAATCCAATGAAGGCAGATTTGGACTAGAATAGGAGTTAAGATGATATGGCTATTCGAAAATTTTTAAATAAATACTGGGGTTGGACTTTTTTGCTCATCCCGCTTGCATTACAAGCTATCTTCTTTTACTTTCCAATGGTACAAGGTGCTTTCTATAGTTTGACTAACTGGACTGGATTGACCTATAATTATAAATTTGTTGGTTTGAATAACTACAAATTGCTGATGATTGATGGGAAATTCTTCACAGCCATAGCTTTTACTTTGATTTTAACTCTGGCATTGATTATTGGAGAGATTACGATTGGGATGGTTGTGGCACGAGCCTTGAATTCTAAGATGAAAGGACAGACCTTCTTTAGAGCTTGGTTCTTTTTCCCGGCTGTTTTATCTGGTTTGACAGTTTCCTTGATTTTTAAACAATTCTTCAACTATGGGCTTCCAACGATTGGAAAAATTTTAGGAATTAGCTTTTTACAAGAGAGTCTATTGGGGACACCAGTCGGAGCGGTAGTGGCAACTATTTTTGTTCTTCTATGGCAAGGAGTAGCTATGCCAATCATTCTCTTTCTTGCTGGTCTTCAGAGTATTCCAACTGATATTTTAGAGGCAGCATCAATTGATGGTGCAACCAGTAAACAAACTTTTTGGAAGATTGAATTGCCCTATTTACTGCCAACGATTTCTATGGTTTTTATTCTGGCTCTTAAGTCCGGTTTGACTGCCTTTGACCAAATTTTTGCCTTGACGAGTGGTGGTCCAAATAATGCTACAACGTCTCTTGGACTTTTAGTCTATAACTATGCCTTCAAGAGTAACCAATATGGATATGCGAATGCAATTGCCTTGATTTTATTCTTAATTATTGGAATTGTTTCTATTATCCAAATCAAGCTATCAAAGAAATTTGAAATCTAATAGAGGAGTCCTACACATGAAAAAAGAAGAAAAATTGAATCAGTTTTGGAAATATGTCCTCTTGATAGTCGGTGGTATTCTTATACTTGTTCCTTTGTTGGTAACGGTATTTAGTTCTTTCAAGACAACTAAGGATATCATGAATCATTTCTTTAGTTTGCCCAATCCTTTTACGTTGAGTAATTATGAACGATTGATTTCGGATGGAATTGGAGGCTATTTCTGGAATTCAGCTGTTATTACGGTGTTATCATTGATTGTAGTGGCTTTCTTTATACCAGCTGCAGCTTACTCCATTGCGCGAAATATGTCCAAGAAAAAAGCCTTTGCAATTATGTATTCGCTCTTGATTTTAGGGATATTTGTTCCGTTTCAGGTGATTATGATTCCCATCACAGTTATGATGAGTAAACTCGGTCTAGCAAATATGTGGGGGTTGGTAATACTCTATCTAACTTATGCAATTCCACAGACTCTCTTCTTGTATGTTGGTTATATAAAAATCAGTGTACCAGATAGTTTAGATGAAGCTGCAGAAATTGATGGGGCTGATCGTTTTACAATTTATCGTCGAATCATTTTTCCAATGTTGAAGCCCATGCATGCGACAACTTTGATTATCAATGCCCTCTGGTTCTGGAATGACTTTATGTTGCCACTCTTGATTCTGAATAAGGATTCCAAGTTGTGGACTTTGCCACTCTTCCAGTACAACTACCAAGGTCAGTACTTCAATGACTATGGCCCAAGCTTTGCATCTTATATTGTGGGAATTGTAACGATAACCATTGTCTATCTCATCTTCCAAAAACATATCATTTCAGGAATGAGCAACGGGGCAGTGAAGTAACAAGATACAAAGCCCGTTAAAAGCTCACAGTGAAAATAGGGAATCTGAATAAGAAGCCTTGGCTTCTTGGAAGATTCATCTTTTTCACACAGAGCTTAGGGCGTGTTCAATTAAGATACAAAGGAACAGTTCAGCTTATTGACAATTCAAGAGAAAAATAAAGTAGTACTTAGTTTGTCACAGTCTATATTAGTACGAGTTCAATGTGAACAAAAATCTAAAAATATCTTTCATTTACGAAGCCAGGTCATATAAGACTTGGCTTTCATCAGAAAAAGGAGAACATCTATGATCATTCAAAATAAAACTATGTTGATTACTTATTCAGATAGTCTTGGAAATAATCTTAAAGACTTATATGAGAATTTGGAAGAGCATTTTGGCGATGCTATTGGAGGAGTTCACCTTCTACCATTTTTCCCGTCAACAGGTGATCGTGGATTTGCACCAGTTTACTATGATGAAGTGGATCCAGCGTTTGGTGATTGGGAGGATGTTAAGCGTTTAGGTGAGAAATATTATCTTATGTTTGACTTTATGATTAACCATATTTCTCGTCAATCGAAATATTATAAGGACTATCAAGAAAAACATGAAGCTAGTGAATTTAAAGATCTCTTTTTAAACTGGGATAAGTTTTGGCCGGAAAATCGTCCGACACAGGCTGATGTAGATTTAATCTACAAGCGTAAGGATCGTGCACCAAAGCAAGAGATTGTATTTGCAGACGGTTCAGTAGAACATTTGTGGAATACCTTTGGTGAGGAGCAGATTGATCTTGATGTGACCAAAGAAGTAACGATGGCATTTATCCGTAAGACGATTCAACATCTAGCGAGTAATGGGTGTGATTTGATTCGTCTAGATGCCTTTGCTTATGCAGTGAAGAAATTGGATACCAATGATTTCTTTGTGGAACCAGATATTTGGAATTTATTGGACAAAGTTCGAGATATCGCTGCTGAGTATGGGACAGAGCTCTTACCTGAGATTCATGAACACTATTCGATTCAGTTTAAAATAGCGGACCATGATTACTATGTTTACGATTTTGCCCTTCCAATGGTGACCCTATATACTCTTTACAGTTCCAGAACAGAGCGTTTGGCTAAGTGGTTAAAGATGAGCCCGATGAAGCAATTTACGACACTAGATACCCATGATGGGATTGGAGTGGTAGATGTCAAGGATATCCTGACCGATGAGGAAATTGACTATGCTTCAAATGAGCTCTATAAGGTTGGAGCGAATGTCAAACGTAAGTACTCTAGTGCAGAGTATAACAATCTAGATATCTACCAAATCAATTCAACCTACTATTCTGCGCTTGGAGATGATGATGTCAAGTATTTCCTCTCTCGTTTGATTCAAGCTTTTGCTCCAGGCATTCCTCAGGTTTACTATGTGGGTCTATTAGCAGGAAAAAATGACTTGAAATTGTTAGAAGAAACCAAAGAAGGTCGAAATATTAATCGCCATTACTATAGCAAGGAGGAAATAGCAGAAGAAGTTCAACGTCCTGTGGTGAAGTCTCTTCTCAATCTATTTTCTTTCCGTAATCAATCAGAGGCCTTTGACCTAGAAGGGACTATTGACATTGAAACACCAACAGCTCACAGCATTGTAATCAAACGTCAAAATAAAGACAAGTCCGTAACAGCAGTAGCAGAAATTGATTTGCAAAGTCAGACCTATCAAGTAGTGGAAAACGGCAGAAAAATTCAGTTCTAGTGCTATATTGATGATAGAATTTTTTGTGGTGAAAACGTGTTCATTGTTCCCAAATGACGGAAAAAATGGTAGAATATAAAGATAGTTTAGCATTTATCTTCTGGAGAAATCCAGAACAGAAAGGATCCGTTTTGAAATCAATTGGATTACTGGATAAGATAAGAGGGCTTTCGAAAAAAGATTTCTTTTTATATTTGATGATCATAAGTATCTTTTTACCTTTTTATTTATTCTTAGGGCTCTTTGCTTTATATTTGATAGGTTTACTTGTTACTGGGGAGATGAAGGGAATTATCAAAGGATTGGCCAAACATCCTGTACTTCTCTTTTTTATTGCCTACAGTAGTATCATCTCTATCGTCGCTAAGAATTGGCTTGGATTGGTTGCATCTTTACTGATGTTTCTCTTCCTCATTTTCTTTAGTTTCTACCAGAAACGTCTGACACATGCTTTCTTTCGACTGATACTGCAGACAATCTTGTTTGGTAGTGTGCTCTCTGCGGCTTTTGCTACTTTGGAGCATTTCCAAATTGTAAAGAAATTTAACTATGCCTTTCTTTCGCCCAATATGCAGGTATGGCATCAGAATCGGGCAGAAGTGACCTTTTTTAATCCTAATTACTATGGAATTATTTGTTGTTTCTGTATCATGATTGCCTTCTATCTCTTTACAACGACCAAGTTGAATTGGTTGAAGGTATTCTGTGTGATTGCAGGCTTTGTTAATCTCTTTGGATTGAACTTTACGCAAAATCGAACTGCCTTTCCTGCTATTATCGCTGGAGCCATCATTTATCTCTTTACAACCATTAAAAACTGGAAGGCCTTTTGGCTTAGTATCGGGGTCTTTGCGATTGGCTTGAGTTTCCTTTTTTCTAGTGATTTGGGAGTTCGGATGGGGACTTTAGATTCCTCTATGGAAGAACGCATTTCTATCTGGGATGCTGGGATGGCCTTGTTTAAGCAAAATCCTTTTTGGGGGGAGGGGCCATTGACTTACATGCACTCTTATCCTCGGATAAATGCTCCTTATCATGAACATGCTCACAGCCTTTATATTGATACGATTCTGAGTTACGGAATTGTGGGAACCATTTTATTAGCTTTGTCTTCTGTTGCTCCTGTTCGTTTGATGATGGATATGAGTCAGGAGTCGGGGAAACGTCCAATTATCGGTCTTTATCTATCTTTCCTTACAGTGGTTGCTGTGCATGGAATCTTTGACTTGGCCCTTTTCTGGATTCAGTCAGGCTTCATTTTCTTGTTAGTTATGTGCAGTATTCCATTGGAGCGTCGAACTTTGGTATCAGACATGACGGATTAAGTTTATAAGATTGAAATCTTCTACCTTGAGTAGGAGATTTTTTACTGAGAAAAATTAGTTCTAAATCGAAATAGTTGACAATTGGAATAATAAGTATTATAATGTTTTTTATTCGTATCGATATAGAAATAAATTGGAGGTTTCATGAAATATTGTCATTTGGTAGCCCATCATATTCGTTTGTTGAATGGGCGGATTTTTCAAAAGTTACTGAGACAAGACCCTGACTCTCTTTATCGGAGTGAGCAGGGAAAGATTTTAGCGGTTTTATGGAATAGTAAGACGGGCTGTGCAACTGCGACAGATATTGCGCTTGCGACTGGGCTTGCTAATAATACGTTGACGACTATGATAAAAAAGTTAGAGGAGCAAAATCTTATAACTGTCAGTCCGTGTGGAGAAGATAAGCGTAAGAAGTATTTAGTTTTAACAGAGTTGGGCAAGTCTCAGAAAGAAGTTGGGCAACGTGTCAGTCAAAGATTGGATACTATCTGTTACAAAGGATTTTCAGAGGAAGAGATTCGTCAGTTTGAAGCTTTTCAAGAAAGAATTTTGGCTAATCTGAAAGAGAAGGAAAATGAGGTTTAGAATGGGGTAAATTAGTTATTAAAAGTTTGGTAACTTGACCAACCGAGGAAAATTTTAAATTGAGGACAAAGAATGATTGAATACAAAAATGTGGCGCTACGCTATACAGAAAAAGATGTTTTGAGAGATGTTAATTTACGAATTGAGAATGGAGAGTTCATGGTTTTAGTTGGGCCTTCTGGGTCCGGTAAGACGACCATGATCAAGATGATTAATCGTCTCTTGGAACCAACTGATGGAAATATTTATATGGATGGCAAGCGCATCAAAGACTATGATGAGCGTGAACTTCGTCTTTCTACTGGTTATGTTTTACAGGCCATTGCTCTGTTTCCCAATCTAACGGTTGCGGAAAATATCGCCCTCATTCCTGAGATGAAGGGCTGGACTAAGGAAGAAATTGCTCAGAAAACAGAAGAGCTTTTGGCTAAGGTTGGCTTGCCAGTAGCTGAGTATGGGCATCGACTTCCAAGCGAATTATCTGGTGGAGAACAGCAACGGGTTGGTATTGTTCGTGCCATGATTGGTCAGCCTAAGATTCTCCTCATGGATGAGCCTTTTTCAGCCTTGGATGCTATTTCGAGAAAACAGCTACAGGTTCTGACGAAAGAATTGCATAAAGAATTTGGGATGACAACGATTTTTGTGACCCATGATACGGATGAAGCTTTGAAATTAGGTGACCGTATTGCTGTCTTGCAGGATGGAGAGATTCGTCAGGTGGCGAATCCCGAGACCATTTTAAAGGCCCCTGCAACGGACTTTGTAGCAGACTTGTTTGGAGGTAGTGTTCATGACTAATTTGATATCAACTTTTCAGGATCGTTTTGGTGACTGGGTAACAGCTCTATCTCAACATTTGCAGTTGTCGCTTTTGACTTTATTACTAGCTATTTTTATAGCGATTCCTTTGGCTGTTTATCTTCGCTATCATGAGAAGTTGGCGGACTGGGTCTTGCAGATTGCAGGGATTTTCCAGACCATTCCGTCTCTGGCCTTGTTAGGACTCTTTATTCCCTTGATGGGAATTGGAACCTTGCCTGCTTTGACAGCACTAGTGATTTATGCGATTTTCCCGATTTTGCAAAATACCATCACGGGGTTAAAGGGAATTGATCCAAGTCTGCAAGAGGCTGGGATTGCCTTTGGGATGACCAGATGGGAGCGTCTCAAGAAATTTGAAATTCCACTTGCCATGCCTGTCATAATGTCTGGGATTCGGACGGCAGCGGTCTTGGTTATCGGTACGGCGACCTTGGCAGCCTTGATTGGGGCTGGCGGACTGGGTTCCTTTATCCTTTTGGGAATTGACCGCAATAATACTAGTCTGATTTTGATTGGGGCCCTTTCTTCTGCAGTGCTTGCCATTGCCTTTAACTTCCTGCTAAAAGTGATGGAAAAAGCAAAATTGCGGACGATTTTCTCTGGTTTTGCCTTGGTGACCATATTGCTGGGTCTGTCTTATAGTCCAGCCTTACTAGCTCAAAAAGAGAAAGAAAACTTGGTGATTGCTGGGAAATTGGGGCCTGAACCAGAAATTTTGGCTAATATGTATAAGTTGCTGATTGAAGAAAATACCAGTATGACTGCGACTGTTAAACCGAATTTTGGGAAAACAAGCTTCCTCTATGAAGCTCTGAAAAAAGGGGATATTGATATCTATCCTGAATTTACTGGTACAGTGACTGAAAGTTTGCTTCAACCCTCACCTCAAGTGGGTCATGAGCCAGAGCAGGTTTATCAGGTAGCGCGTGATGGTATTGCCAAACAGGATCATCTAGCTTATCTCAAACCAATGTCTTATCAAAATACCTATGCTGTAGCTGTTCCGAAAAAGATTGCTCAAGAATATGGTTTGAAGACCATTTCGGACTTGAAAAAAGTGGAAGGACAGTTGAAAGCAGGCTTTACTCTTGAGTTTAATGACCGTGAAGATGGCAATAAGGGCTTGCAGTCTCTCTACGGACTCAATCTCAACGTAGCAACCATGGAGCCAGCCCTTCGCTACCAGGCAATTCAGTCAGGCGATATTCAAATTACGGATGCCTATTCTACCGATGCAGAGTTGGCGCGTTATGATTTACAGGTCTTGGAAGATGACAAGCAACTCTTCCCACCTTATCAAGGGGCTCCTCTGATGAAAGAAGCTCTTCTCAAGAAACATCCTGAGTTGGAGACAGTTCTCAATAAACTAGCTGGTAAAATTACTGAAAGCCAGATGAGCCAGCTCAACTATCAAGTCGGTGTTGAAGGCAAGTCAGCAGAACAAGTAGCCAAGGAGTTTCTACAAGAACAAGGCTTGTTGAAGAAATAGATTGAAAATGTCAAACTCAACTTCTTTAAATACCCATACAGAAGAATGCTCAGACAATCTTGTCTGGGCTTTTTTGGTATCAGAATTAATGATTTTCATTTTTAAATGGAAAATAAGAGGAAATTTTCAGGATTTTCTAAAGTTTTACTGTAAATACACTTGACTATTCAGGTAATAGGTGTATAATGTGTTGTGAACTACTTAACAAATGAGGATTTTCAGCTCATGTCGACTAAGGATGGAAATCTTGTGTATAGACAGTTCAGTAGATATATAATAGAGCGTTGCGTCCGAAAGTCTATCCAGACACGGCTCTTTAAAAACAAAAGGAGAAGATTATGAAAACAGAACCGATTCATCGTACCAGTATGTGGAAATTTAAGTTAAGTGCTGCCACCATGACTTTGATTCCCGCTGCCGTGGGGATTAACTATGTTGCCAAAGCCTTGGCGGAGGGGTTAAAGTTGCCCGTTTGGCTGGGGTCTTTGGGAACCTTTCTTACCAGCATGTTGGCTGGGCCGGTTGCCGGTGCCATTAGTGGTTTCATCAACAACGTGATATATGGGCTGACCTTATCGCCAATTTCAACCGTGTATGCGATTACCAGCATCGGAATTGGGATTGCTGTCGGAGTTTTGCACGCCAATGGGTGGTTCTCGTCAGCGCGACGAGTATTTGTTTCTGCTATTATTATTGCCATCGTTTCAGCTGTCATTTCAACGCCACTCAACGTCATCTTTTGGGGTGGTCAGACCGGTATCGCTTGGGGTGACTCATTGTTTGCGGTAATGGTCGCCAATCATGCACCAGTGTGGCTGGCCTCATTTACCGATGAGTTTGTCTTGGATATTTTGGATAAAGTCTGCGTGGCCTACCTGGCATTCTTCATCTATCGTCAGCTGCCGAAGCGGATGGTGCACTTCTTTAGCGATGATAAATGATGACTGATAAAACATTGATTTCTGGAGCGCCACGGGTAAAGCTCAAGTGGTACCAGGTGATCGATCCGATTACTAAGCTCTTGTTCATCTTGGACATGACGTTGTTGAGCTTTGCCAGTATGAATTTATTGCTTCAGGCCGGATTAATTCTTGTCGCAACACTGCTATTGTTATTTTCCAAATTGAGTTCTACCACCTTTAAGGCGCTGGGATTCAGCCTGTTTCTGATTTGCACCATGCTGATCATCCAAGGGTTATTTTACAGTCGGAATCAAACTGTTCTGTTTTCTGTGCTTGGGGCGTCGTTCTACAAAGAAGGCCTGATTTACGCCACCACTCTGGGTTGTCGAGTATTGGTGATTATTTTGACCAGTGGCTTTTTTATGGTGACCACGAGTATTTCAGAAAACGCGGCCTATTTGGAACTGTCCGGATTGTCTTATAAAACCGTCTACGTTCTGATGTCGGTGTGTTATATTTTGCCGGAAATGGTGCGCAATATGCGGAAAATCCAGCAGGCACAAAAAGTTCGCGGAACCAATCCGCAAAAAACGTTGATTCAGAAATTAAAGTCAGTCCTGCCGGTTCTAATTCCATTGGTGATTAAGACCTTGGATCAATCGATGACGCGGTCGATTTCTCTCCAACTGAGAGGTTTTGATAATCTCAACCGGACTGTCAGAACCTCCCAGCGCGTGTATCGCTTGTCGCGGACGCTGCACATTGGTCTGACTGGATTGGCAATTTTATTGATTGGGTGGAAGATATGGACGAAGATAAACGGATTGTAATTGAAAATTTGACCACCCGTTATCCGGGTACTGAGCAACCACAACTGCGTCAGATTAACGCGGAGGTTCATACCGGCCAGGTGGTTGGGATTATCGGGAATAGCCACTCCGGCAAATCGACTTTGTGCCGTGTGCTGGCAGGGGTCATTCCCAAAATTGTGTCTGCTGAGATTGAGGGCGATTGGCACATGTTTGGCCAGCGAGTGTCTGACAATTGGCCCGTTTATAATGCCATGAATGGAGTTGTACTGCAAAATCCAGCTGGCCAACTAAGCGGGTTGGCAGACACGGTTGCCGATGAAATCGCCTTTGACTTGATTAATCAGGGAATGGCTGAAGGACTGATTCAAAAACGGGTTGAAGAAGTTGCCACGCAAATGGGGCTGATTGAACAGCTGAATTTGCGTCCCGAGAGCCTTTCCGGTGGTCAGATCCAGCGGTTAGCAATTGCCACGGCGATTGTGGCTAATCCGGCTGTTTTGATTATGGATGATCCGACCAGTGAGATGGATCCCCTTGGCCGCCGGCAATTTTTCCAATGGCTGGCCCAAGTCAAAGAGACGACTGTCTTCATTGTCACCAGTGAAATTGACGATTTGTGCGAAGTCGCCGACGTTGTGTGGGTGCTGCACGAGGGTCAAATGGTAGCCCAGGGCAGGCCGGGTGAGGTGTTTAATCATTTGGCAGCTGACTGGCAGATTCCAGCCCCGACAATCCAGCAACTTGCTCAAAAAATGGATTGGCACTTGGCTGATGGCCGGTATCCGGTGAATTACGCTGATCTGAAGGAGGTTCGTTATGTCCACAATTGAACTGAGCCACCTGACGTTCACTTATCCGGAACGGTCCTTTAGCTTGGATGTTGAAGACAAACACTTCGCCGATCCGATGGTGGCGATTGTCGGCCAAAATGGTGCCGGCAAATCAACGCTCTTCAAATTGTTGACGGGCTTGCTGACACCACAAACCGGTGTGATTAAGATCGATGGAGAAAATTTTAATGATCTTAAACCAGTCGAAAAGTTACTGAAGGTTGGGATTACTTTTCAGAATCCTGACGATCAGCTTTTCAACCCGACCGTTCAACGAGAGGTGGAGTGGAATGTCGCGCAGGTCATGGATGACCACGACACGATTACGAGGCGGGCTTTAGCGGCTCTAAAAAGAGTTGGCTTGGATGATAAAACAGCTGAAAGTCCATATGACCTGTCATTGTCGGAACGCAAGCTGTTGAGCGTTGCCACAGTTTTGGCAGTGGATCCGGCGATTTATTTATTTGATGAGCCGATGATGTCGCTTGATTGGGAAAGCCGGCGCAAGTTGACCGCAATTTTCCATCAGTTGGCTGATTCGGGCCACCAAGTTGTGACCATCACCCATGACATGGATTGGGTCGCCGCCGAGTTTGAGTCGGTGTATGTTATGGAACACGGGAAGTTTGGCTTCGCCGGCAGTCCACGGGAATTGTTCAGCAATCACGAACTTGTCCAGCGAGTGGGATTACTACCACCGCGGATTATGGACATAGCGGAGTCGCTGGGTGATTCACAGACATATTTATCGGTTAATGATTATTGCCAGAAAAATCGAGATGTATAGAAAAAGTCACCTCTGCGGGTTTTCCAGGTTGAAGGATTAACTTCAGCTTCTGGCAAGAACTCACATGGGTGACTTTTGTGTTTAATAACGTTTCATGATCATCGGGTGCTTCCTCAGATCACTCGGTTTGATTTTACTTTGTTTCATGGTCATAATCATATACCATTTCTTTTGGATTTTTTGTTTGACTAATACAAAATAGGTCTTCATAGGTCTTCGCATTTTTAGCGCCCATTAGGATCATCAGTATAATTTTCTGAATTAGGAGACTGTCCCATCACTATTCGAACTTCGTCTCCCAACTTACGCTGTTCCCATTCATCCGTGAATCCTTTAAATCGCAATTCTGGAACTTTCTTTTTAACTGAATCATCTATTTTCGCCATAGTCCCCACCATTTTATTGGTTTTTCTTGTTCTTCTATCCTTTTTTGATCTTTGATTTGTTCCTGCAAATTTTCCAACTTCTCTTTAAGAGCGTTCACTTCATCTTTATATTGATTGTCTAAGTGTTTGAATTCTGTTTCCTGTGAGGGCATTTTGAGGGCTTTTAAGTTATCATTTTCCGCCTTGTATTCTTCTAGCAACTTTTTATCTTGCAAGGCTAATCGTTGTTACTGGTCTAACAAATTAGTTAGTTTTTCTATTTGTTGGTCTTTGCTACTTATTTGTTGGTCTTTGGTATTTGATTTGCTACTACTTTCTACTTTACCTAAAATTATTTTTTCTGCTTTAGAATTTATTAGATTAGACCCATTGGAACTTTTAAGCTGTAATTCTTTTGGTAACCTTTGGTAGTGATATTGAATATTTTGTTTTGTAACACTCAACTCATCCGCCAGCTCTTTGATCGTTTTTAAGTCTTCACTCATGGTTTAAGTCCTGCCTTTTAACCGTTGGTAGATATTGTTCAATGGCTTTTTGAGGTAGCGTGCGATATTATGCTTAGAATATTCTTCACGTCTGCTGGCAACATAAGACAAGTGGTCTTTAACACTATTTAGCCCTCTTAATTCTTTCAGTTCGTCATAGAGGGGGTAAACATGGACTTGCAATCTTGCCATGATTTTTGTATCTTGCATTTCAAACGGACTTAGCAACATATTTTCTAGCAATAGCGTGGTGTACTTGCTTTTCATTGCTTCAATAGCTAGCTTATCTTCGGTTTCTGCTTTGCGTGCTTTATCTTCTTGATAGGCGGTATCTTCTAACTTATAGCTGTTATCGTCTGCTCGACGTTTCTTTCGTAACCAGATATCCAATGTTAAACCGTCCGCATCAATCGCTCGATAGAGATAATGCCAACGCCCCTTAATTTTGATATAGGTTTCATCCATTTTCCACGAATAGAAGGACTGTTTATTTTTCTTTTTCCAGAGATGATAGAGGATTTTACTGTATTCTTGAACCCACCGATAAATCGTAGTGTGGCAAACATTTATTCCACTGTCATAAAGCAATTCCTGAACTTCACGATAGCTCAGATTGTAACGTAGGTAATAACCAACAGCGACAATGATGACGTCTTGTTGGAATTGTTTGCCTTTAAAATGATTCATCTCTCAAGCCTTACTAACCTTTTTTCTGCTCTTTGAGAAGCTGAAGGTCGTGCTAGTAACTACCTATTTGGTTTAATTAATTCCATCATTTATCTGGTGCTTGCCCTTCAAAAAGGCTTCTATGGTGAGGTTTTAACAACTCTCTATTTTACAATTATGCAGCCAATTGGTCTCTTGGTTTGGATTTATCAAGCCCAGTTTAAGAAAGAACAACAAGAGTTTGTCGCACGTAAACTAGACGGCAAGGGTTGGACAAAGTATCTTTCTATTAGTGTTCTTTGGTGGTTGGCCTTTGGGTTTATTTATCAGTCTATCGGAGCTAATCGTCCCTATCGTGATTCTATCACTGATGCGACCAATGGTGTAGGGCAAATCCTCATGACAGCTGTTTACCGTGAACAGTGGATATTCTGGGCGGCTACTAATGTCTTTTCAATCTATCTCTGGTGGGGAGAAAGCCTGCAAATCCAAGGGAAATACCTGATTTATCTCATTAACAGTCTAGTTGGTTGGTACCAGTGGAGCAAGGCAGCAAAAAGCGCTTAAAAAGTAAAAAAGGATCAGAAGATCCTTTTTTGTGTTAGAGCAAAATGAGTAACACGGTAATAACGATAGCGCTCGTTATACGAATGATGTGGTGCGATATATGTTGACTTTCTTGCTGTTGCCCGTTCCAGTAGGCACCATAGCAGACGATACTCGAACCCACAATCCATAGTAGAATGGTTGCAACTGGAACGAAGTAAAAGATGGCTAGAGCCAGAGATGTGAGGCAACTGCCGACCAAGATGCACATGTTTCCCAGACTGTAGTTCTTTTGTTTCATGGCTGAAAAAGCAGCAGCAAGGTGAAGCAATGAGAAGGCGAGAGCTAGTACAATTGTTAGTATTCCTAGAATCATCGAAGTTAACATAGTTTGTTCCTTTCTGAGTTTCAGGCTTAGTTATCAAGTGGAGTTGTAGAGGTCATCCCTATTACATCAAGGTAAAATCTCACCACTTGGTCTTCGGTATATGATTTTCCTTTTTTTAGCCACCAAGTTAGAGTTTCGATAAAGTTCGTCACAACAAAATGCTGGAGGTAGGAAGCCGGTATGTTCGGATAGGCTTCTTGCAAGTCATCCGCCACCATGGGGTAAACATGGTGTTCGAGCTCCTTGTGTAGTTGGCGGAGGAAGTAGTCGTTTTTGGAAAAAAGGAGACTGGTGACGTGGTCCTGATTTTTTTGAAAATGTAAAAAGATATGAGCGAGGTAGTCCTCGGTAGTAAAGTGTCCTTCCCTTTCAAAGAGATGATGAAAGAGGTAGCGACAGAGTTCATCTAAAAGCAGTTCCTTACTCTCGTAATGACAGTAAAAAGTAGAACGTCCAACATCTGCGAGGTCAATGATATCCTGGACAGTAGTGGCATCATAGCCTTTGTCGTTCAAAAGTTGTAAAAAAGCTTGATAGATGGCTTTTTTAGTCTTGTTGACTCGACGGTCTCTTTTTAGCATATAGACACTTGAGACAAACTGTTCAGAACTGAACATGGCTGACAGTTTGCTTCTATCCTTTCTTTGGATTTTATTAGATAATACAAATGAAAGAAGTATGTATATACCCATTATACCAAAGGAGGGAGAGAAATGAGTTCTAAAACATCAATCTGGTTAGCTTTTTTCTTAAATTTAAGCTATGCTATTGTTGAGTTTATCGCAGGAGGAATCTTTGGTTCGAGTGCTGTTCTTGCTGATTCTGTTCATGACTTAGGAGATGCTATAGCCATTGGCATATCAGCCCTTTTAGAAACAATCTCAAACCGAGAAGAAGATGGGCAGTACACCTTGGGTTACAAGCGTTTCAGCCTTTTAGGGGCTATGCTAACTGCTGTGATTCTTATGATAGGGTCTGTCCTAGTGATTTTGGAAAATGTCACAAAGATCGTTCACCCACAACCCGTTAATGAGGAAGGGATCCTCTGGCTGGGAATCATTGCAGTGGCCATTAATGTGCTAGCTAGTCTAGTAGTCCGTAAAGGAAAGACAAAGAACGAGTCAATTCTTAGCTTGCATTTTTTGGAAGACACCCTTGGTTGGTTGGCTGTCATTCTAATGGCGATTATCCTTCGGTATACAGATTGGTATATCCTCGATCCGCTTTTGTCTCTAGTTATTTCCATCTTTATTCTGTCGAAAGCCATTCCTCGCTTTTGGAGCACGCTGAAAATTTTCCTAGATGCTGTGCCAGAAGGGGTTGAGACAAGTGATTTGGAGAAGGATTTAGAGGCTCTACCAAATGTCAAAAGTGTCAATCAACTTAGCATTTGGTCCATGGACGGTCTGGAGAACAATGCCCTTGTCCACATTTGTATCTGGGATTGGGAACAGATGATGGAGACCAAAGAAGTGGTGCGTCAATTTTTAGAAGAAAGAGGCGTGCAGAATATCACTATTGAAGTGGATAGCAGTCAAAGCAATCATGCGCAACATAAGCGGAGGGTGAGAGAATTAGAGCAGAAGCATGGGCATTATCATTAGAAAAACGACCTCGCTAGAGGTCGTTTTGTTATCCTATTCATTCCTTGTACTTTCCCTCAAAGTCAGTCTAGTTCCCAGCATGGTCAGGCTAGGGATTTTGCGACCGTGGAGAACTTCCTTGTTAAGAATTTCCATACCTGCTCGGCCCATTTCCTCGGTATAGACTGTGATGCTAGATAGGGGAGGATAGACCTGCTTGGTCAGGCTAGTGTCATTAAAAGAAATGAGGCTGACGCGGTCTGGTAGGCTGATTCCAGCTTCTTGAAGGGCACGAAGGGCACCGATGGCTAAACTATCGCTGGCTGCGAAAAATGCTGGTGGGAGTTGTTCTCCTAGCTTGTGAATGGCCTCTTTCATCAAGTCATAGCCAGACTGGGCGGTAAAGCTTCCCTGAAAGACCAGTTCTTCATTGTAGATTCCCTTTGCTTGGGTATAGTCTTTGAAATTTTCAAGTCGCTTATCCTGGATGATTTCTTCCTGGTCGGTTGTTTCCTCAAGACCTGTTAGAATGCCAATCCGATCCAGTCCCTGACTGAGGAAATAGTCTACAACTTGTTTTACAGCAGTGTAAAAGTCAGTGATAATACAGGTATGTCTCAATGAAAGTGTATCACTGTCTATAAAGACCAGGGGCTTTTGGTATTCTTCAAAGGCAGAAATCTGTGATCGACTGAACTTTCCAATACAGAGTATCCCGATTACTTCCTCGCTCAGTGTAAAAGGATGGTCATTAAAATAGCGCAAGATATCATAGTCCAACTCTTGGGCCCTTTTTTCAATACCGAGACGAATCTGATAATAGTAAAGATCATCAAGCTCCCCTTGTTCGCTGACCCATTGGATAATGGCAATCTTTTGCTTGGGTTTGTGGGATTCGCCTGTCTTGAGGTGCTTGGTATAGCCCAGCTCTTCAGCGACGGTTAAAATACGGTGTCTGGTTTCTTCTGTGACAGATAGACTCTGGTCGCGATTGAGGACACGGGATACGGTCGCGATAGAGACAGAGGCTAGCTGTGCAATGTCTTTTAAGGTAGCCATAAATCCTCCTTCTTTTAGGTTAGTATATCATATTTTTATTCTTTTTACCGATTTTTTAGTAAAACTTTAGTAAAAAGGATTGACCTTGGTAAAATCCTTGGATACAATAGAAGAAAACGATTACACGTTAAGGTGACTTAACGGACAGTCAAAGGAGAATTCATATGACACAACATCTTACTGCTGAAGCCCTTCGCAAAGACTTTCTTGCCGTTTTTGGTCAAGAAGCAGACCAAACCTTCTTTTCACCAGGCCGTATCAATTTGATTGGTGAACACACGGACTACAATGGTGGACATGTTTTCCCAGCAGCTATTTCCTTGGGAACTTATGGGGCGGCTCGCAAGCGTGACGACCAAGTCTTGCGTTTCTATTCAGCCAACTTTGAGGACAAAGGTATCATCGAAGTGCCTCTTGCTGACCTCAAGTTTGAAAAAGAGCACAACTGGACCAACTATCCAAAAGGGGTTCTCCATTTCTTGCAAGAAGCTGGGCACGTCATTGACAAAGGTTTTGATTTTTATGTTTATGGGAATATCCCAAATGGTGCTGGCTTGTCTTCATCAGCATCCTTGGAACTCTTGACAGGGGTCGTGGCAGAGCATCTCTTTGATTTAAAACTAGACCGTTTGGATTTGGTTAAAATCGGAAAACAAACAGAAAACAACTTTATCGGAGTCAACTCTGGTATCATGGACCAGTTTGCTATCGGTATGGGAGCTGACCAACGCGCTATTTATCTAGATACCAACACCTTGGAGTACGACTTGGTGCCACTTGATTTGAAGGACAATGTCGTTGTTATTATGAATACCAATAAACGCCGTGAATTGGCGGATTCTAAATATAATGAGCGCCGTGCTGAGTGTGAAAAAGCAGTGGAAGAATTGCAAGTCGCCTTGGATATTCAGACCTTGGGTGAATTGGACGAGTGGGCCTTTGACCAATACAGCTATCTGATCAAAGACGAAAATCGTTTGAAACGTGCTCGTCATGCTGTGCTTGAAAACCAACGTACCCTTAAAGCTCAAGCTGCCCTTCAAGCAGGTGATTTGGAAACATTTGGTCGCTTGATGAATGCGTCACACGTTTCTCTTGAGCATGATTATGAAGTAACTGGCTTGGAATTGGATACCCTTGTCCACACAGCTTGGGATCAAGAAGGTGTTCTCGGTGCTCGTATGACAGGAGCAGGTTTTGGTGGCTGTGCCATTGCCTTGGTGCAAAAAGATACTGTTGAGGCATTTAAAGAAGCTGTAGGCAAACACTACGAGGAAGTAGTTGGATACGCTCCAAGCTTCTATATTGCTGAAGTTGCAGGTGGCACTCGCGTCCTTGACTAGTCAAAAGGAGGCTCTATCGTGACCTTAGTAGATAAATTTGTAACACACGTTATTGCTGAAAGTTCATTTGAGGAAATGGATAGAATCTACCTGACCAATCGTGTCTTGGCACGAGTGGGAGAAAGTGTTTTGGAAATTGAGACGGATCTGGATAAAGTGATTGACCTCAAAGACCAGTTGGTTGAGGAAGCGGTTCGATTAGAGACGATTGAGGATAGCCAGGCTGCGCGTGAAATCCTCGGTGCTGAACTAATGGACTTGGTAACACCTTGTCCAAGTCAGGTCAATCGTGACTTCTGGGCAACCTATGCCCAATCTCCCGAACAGGCAATTGCGGACTTCTACCAACTTAGCCAGAAAAATGACTACATCAAACTCAAGGCCATTGCTAAGAATATTGCTTATCGTGTTCCATCTGACTACGGAGAACTTGAGATTACCATCAACCTCTCTAAGCCTGAAAAGGATCCAAAAGAAATAGCTGCGGCCAAGTTGGTGCAAGCTAGCAATTATCCCCAGTGTCAACTTTGTCTAGAGAACGAAGGCTACCATGGTCGGGTTAACCATCCAGCTCGTAGTAATCACCGGATTATCCGTTTTGAAATGGCGGGTCAGGAGTGGGGTTTCCAGTATTCGCCCTATGCTTATTTTAATGAGCACTGTATTTTCTTAGATGGGAAGCATCGTCCCATGGCGATTAGTCGTCATAGCTTTGAGCGCCTTCTGGCTATCGTAGAGCAGTTTCCAGGCTATTTTGCAGGCTCTAATGCGGACCTGCCGATTGTGGGAGGTTCCATTCTCACTCATGATCACTATCAAGGAGGCCGTCACGTATTTCCTATGGAATTGGCTCCCTTGCAAAAGCCTTTCCGATTTGCTGGATTTGAGCAGGTCAAGGCTGGGATTGTCAAGTGGCCAATGTCAGTGCTACGTTTGAACTCGGATTCTAAAGAGGATTTGATCAACTTGGCTGATAAGATTTTACAGGAATGGCGTCAATATTCAGATCCTGAAGTGCAGATTTTAGCAGAAACAGATGGGACACCGCATCACACCATCACACCCATTGCGCGTAAACTCGATGGACAGTTTGAGTTGGACTTGGTTTTACGGGACAATCAAACTTCAGCAGAGCATCCTGATGGCATCTATCATCCCCACAAGGATGTCCAACATATCAAGAAGGAAAATATCGGCTTGATTGAGGTCATGGGCTTGGCTATTCTTCCACCTCGTTTGAAGGCAGAAGTGGAGCAAGTTGCCAGCTACCTCGTGGGAGAAGGGGTTACAGTTGCCGACTATCATCAGGAATGGGCAGACCAGCTCAAAGCCCAACATCTGGACCTAGCAGATAAAGAAAAAGCCCTTGAAATCGTCAAGGACTCTGTGGGTGACATCTTTGCACGTGTTCTGGAGGACGCGGGGGTTTACAAGCAGACGAAACAAGGACAGGCAGCCTTTATGCGCTTTGTAGAACAGGTCGGAATTTTGCCAGACTAGGAGCTTTCTCCTTGCATAGTCCTATAAAAAGTAGTATCATAGGGTCGTTTGAAATATCAGGAGGAAACGATGAAAGATTTTCATTTTGACGCTATATCTGCCTTTGAAAATTACGAAATTGAACAAATGAGAGATGGTCACGTTGTGGTGACGACGAAAATAGTGGACTCGTCGCTCAACTACTATGGCAATGCCCATGGAGGTTATCTCTTTACACTTTGTGATCAGATTAGTGGTTTGGTGGTTATCTCGCTGGGGCTAGATGGAGTGACGCTTCAGTCCTCTATCAACTACCTCAAGGCAGGAAAACTAGATGATGTACTGACCATTAAAGGAGAATGTGTCCATCATGGACGCACAACCTGTGTGGTAGATGTCGATATCACCAATCAAGAAGGCAGAAATGTCTGCAAAGCAACCTTTACCATGTTTGTCACAGGCCAGCGGTCTGAAAAAAGACAGGTAAGGATATAGAGAAACAAAAAAGAGGTGTGAGCCTCTTTTTCTTATTTCTTTTTCCGATTTAATACGGCATTGAGTACAATGGCAAGTAGGCTGGCTACGACGATTCCGTTTGAGAAGAACATTTGGAAGGCTGTCGGCATGCTGACAAAGAGATTACTGTTATTGAGTCCGACACCTGCAGCGATGGAGACAGCTGCGATAAGGAAGTTATGTTCATTGTTAGCAAAATCAACGCGGGCGAGGATTTGCATCCCTTGAAGGGAAACAAAGCCAAACATCACCAGCATGGCCCCTCCAAGAACAGGGCTCGGAATGATTTGGGCAAGGGCGCCAAACTTAGGTAGGAGTCCAAGGAGGACTAGGAAACCAGCTGCATAATAGATTGGCAGACGAGTCTTGATACCTGACAATTTAACCAACCCAACGTTTTGTGAAAATCCTGTGTAAGGGAAGGTGTTAAAGATTCCTCCGAGAAGTACGGCTAAACCTTCTGCACGATAACCGTTGCGCAGGCGCGTGCTGTCGATTGGGTCTTTCGTGATATCAGACAAGGCTAGGTAAACACCAGTCGACTCAACCATAGACACCGTTGCGATGATACACATCATGACAATAGAAGAGATTTCAAAGGTTGGGATACCAAAGTAGAGGGGAGTTGGGACATGGACAAGCGGTGCTGCCGCAACAGGTGAGAAGTCAACCAAGCCCATGGTAGCAGCAATGGCAGTTCCAACAACCAGACCAATCAAAATGGAGATAGACTTGATAAATCCTTTGGTAAAGATGTTGATCAAGAGGATAATTAGAACAGTGATGGCTGCAAGCAAAAGACTTTGACCAGTTGGCTCTGGGACGTTATTTCCCATATTTCCAATAGCGACAGGAATCAGGGTCAATCCAATCGTGGTAATGACAGAGCCTGTTACGATAGATGGGAAGAGATTGGCAACTTTTGAGAAAATGCCTGAAATCAGAACCACATAAATCCCTGAAACGATAAGGGCACCAAACATAGCTCCGCTACCGTGACTTTGTCCAATCATAATTAAAGGAGCGACGGATTGGAAGGCAACTCCGAGAACGACTGGTAGTCCAATACCAAAGTATTTGTTGAGTTGGAGTTGAAGGAAGGTGGCCACCCCACACATGAAGATATCTGTGGAGATTAGGTAGGTCAACTGCTCAGCTGAATAGCCAAGAGCTGTCGCAATCATGATGGGAACCAGGATAGAACCTGAATACATGGCTAGTAAGTGCTGCAAGCCAAGAACGGCTGCTTGTGAATGTTTTTCTTGTTTTTGCATTAGAGATCTGCCTCCTTAAATACGACCTGACCATTTTCAAAACGATCCAAACGGGCCAGTGATAGGACTGGATAGCCTGCTTTTTCAAGCAAATCACGACCATCTTGGAAGGATTTTTCGATAACAATTCCGATAGCTTCGACTTTTGCTCCAGCTTGTTCGATGATGTGGATCAAGCCTTTGGCAGCTTGGCCATTAGCAAGGAAATCGTCAATAATCAAGACCTTGTCCTCTGGTGAAAGGAATTTTCCAGCGATGGAAACGGTGCTGGTCACCTGCTTGGTAAAGGAGTAGACTTGGGCAGTTAAGATACCTTCGTTCATGGTGATGTTTTTAGCTTTCTTGGCGAAAATCATGGGGACATCTAAGGCTTCGGCAGTAAAAATGGCTGGGGCAATGCCTGAAGCTTCAATGGTTACGACCTTGGTAATGCCAGCAGAAGCGAATTTGTCCGCAAATACCTTACCAATCTCTCGCATCAAGCTAAAGTCAACTTGGTGGGTTAAAAAGGAATCTACCTTGAGGATGTTGTCACCCAAGATATGCCCATCCTCGAGGATGCGCTCTTCTAATAATTTCATAAGACCTCCTAAAGTCTAAAAGCCAGTTTACTTGTTGGTTAACTGTTTCTATAGTGAACCAGTTTGCTAGTACTATATATTTGATAAAACTAGTACGAGCGAAGCGAGTTTTATCAAATATTTCCCGCCGTAGTGGTATCATAGACAATAATCTTGTTATTGTCTATGACGGGATTTTTGAGAGTAAAATAGTTCGGGGAACTATTTTAGCCTAAGCCTAGAAATGAAAGAGCTAGGGGCTCAAAAATTAGGGATGAAATTCCCTGGATTCCTGAAATTACTCACAGGGTAATTTCACCTCCCGTCCGCACTAATTAAGGGAAATATTAAAAATATTAAATTTTACCTTGAAGGCTAGCTTTAGCAAAATACTAAAAAAGAACCTACTTAATCCCCTAAGTAAGTCCCCAAAATAGGTATGGCCAACACCATACCTTCAGCTGACATACTCATTGTTAGGTGTTCCGGCACCTTGTAGAAACGTCGTGCCAATTCACGACATAAACAAGTAAAATGATATTCAATTTTAAACAGGCTACTGCCAATGTTTTTATTTTACACCAATTAGCTTTATAAATCAAATATTTTGTTAATGTTTAGATATAAAAAACGAACAAATTGAAGAAAAAAGAGCAAAAGCTCAATTGTAAGCTAACATTTATACCCAATGAAAATCAAAGAGCAAACTAGGAAGCTAACCGCAGGTTGCTCAAAACACTGTTTTGAGGTTGCAGATGGAAGCTGACGTGGTTTGAAGAGATTTTCGAAGAGTATTAGAAGAATTTTCCATCATAAAAGGCACATTATCAGGATTTTTCAAGACCTAACAATATGCCTTTTTCTGATTTGAAAGATTTTTCCAGTCTCTATTTTTTTACTCGCTGAATCTTATAAAATAACCATCAGGATCCAAGACTGCAAATTCGTGAGGATAGATGTAGTGATCCCCAACACGAAATGTTCTCTTAGTCAAAGGACGATAAATAGGATAGTTGGACTCTATTACTTTTTGATAAAGTTGTGGGACATCCTTTATACCAAAGGATAGGTTGACACCGCGCCCGAAAGGATAGGTTAGTTGGGCTAATTCTTCTGTGCTGCCTTCTTCTAGCATAAGTTGGCAGTCTTCAAGCGAGAGGAAGAGAAATTTCTCCTCTGGACGCTCGTATTCGACAGAAAATCCCAGCAAGTCGCAGTAGAAGTGGCGTGACTTTTCGAGGTCAGATACTACAAATTCAGGAATGACAGCTTGATAGTCCATTAGCTTTCTCCTTAGAGTTCAATTTCCAATACAATCGGCGTATGGTCTTGACGCGCACCCGAGTCAATCATGTCAGACTTGGTCACCTTGTCAGCCACGCGGTTGCTAGTGAGCCAGTAGTCGATTCTCCAGCCTGTATTGTTGATTTTAGAAGTCTTGCTACGTTGGGCCCACCAAGTATAACGCTCTGGGACATCGCCGTGAATATGGCGGAAAGTGTCAGTAAATCCAGTTGCCAAAAGGTTGGTAAAACCAGCACGTTCCTCGTCTGTAAATCCAGGCGAACGGCGGTTGCTGGCAGGATTTGCAAGGTCGATTTCCTTGTGGGCTACGTTGTAGTCTCCGGTCGCAAGGACTGGTTTTTCTTTGTCTAGTTGAGCCAAATACTCAGCATATTTGACATCCCAGACTTGACGCTCTTCCAAGCGTTTCAAACCATCACCAGCGTTTGGTGTGTATACTTGGGTCACGAAAAATGTATCAAATTCCAAGGTAATGATGCGGCCTTCCAAATCCATGGTAGAAGGAGCACCGATTTCTGGGAAGCTAATCGTTGGTGTGAGTTCTTTCTTATAAAGGAACATGGTTCCAGCGTAGCCTTTGCGAGCAGGTTCTTGAGAGGAACGCCAAGTGTTTTCATAACCTGGGAAGAGTTCTTCTAAAATTTCCAAGTGTTTTTTTGTAGGCCCTTTGGCAGAAAGCTTGGTTTCCTGGATAGCGATAATATCAGCATTTTCGGCTACCAAGGTTTGTAGGACTTCCTGTGACAGTTTGGCGCGAGCTGAGTCGCTCGTTAGGGCTGCATTGAGGGAATCGATATTCCATGAGATGAGTTTCATAAAGTTACCTTTTTCATTCAGATTACAGACTATATTATACCAAAAAAAGACGTATTTCCCCAACGTATGGTTTGAAAAATCACCCTCTTTCATTTATAATTAAGAATGATTTTATGAAGGGGAGTGAAAATAGATGGAATTCTACTCTTATGACTATGTACTCAGCCAAATCGGTCAGCAAAATGGTATCATGGTTGGCTTTGGGATTGTTCTATTAGCTGTGACAGGATTTTTAGCTTTCAAGGCTTATCATGATAAAAAGGGGACCAAATTTCGTGAGTTGGTCATGATTTCAGCCTTAACCTTATTAGCTCTCCTTTTGGTCAGCATCACGACTTATCAAAACAATCAAGTTTCTAACAATAAATTTCAAGCTTCACTTCATTTCATCGAGCTTGTTTCCAAAGATTTGGGAGTTGACAAGTCGGAAGTTTATGTCAATACTTCTGCAGACACGGATGGAGCACTCCTCAAGGTGGGAGATCGCTATTATCGTGCCCTAAACGGAAGTGAGCCAGACAAGTATCTCTTAGAGAAAGTCGAATTGTATAAAACAGATGCAATTGAACTGGTGGAGGTGAACAAATGACACTCAATTATATCGAAATTTTAATCAAACTAGCCTTGGGACTCTTTTCTCTGGTTTTCGTGATTAATGTGACAGGAAAGGGCAACCTAGCGCCTAACTCAGCAATAGACCAAATTCAGAACTATGTACTTGGGGGGATTATCGGCGGGGTGATTTACAATAGCGCCATCAGTATCCTTCAGTATGCAGTTATCCTGATTATGTGGACCATTCTGGTCTTGACTCTCAAATGGCTCAACAATAATGTTTACTTTGTGAAACGTTTGATTGATGGGAAGCCAACCCTGCTCATCAAAAATGGGAAGATTGATCCAGAAGCCTGCCGTTCGGTTGGTTTATCAGCAGCGGATGTAGCTCTTAAGCTTCGTAGCCAGGGAATTTTCCAAATGAAACAAGTCAAACGCGCTGTGCAGGAGCAAAATGGCCAACTCATCGTAGTCCAAATGGGAGACGAGAATCCCAAGTATCCTGTTGTCACAGATGGCGTCGTCCAAGTAGAAATTTTGGAGTCCATTGGTCGGAGCGAAGAATGGCTGCTTGATAACCTCAGTAAACAAGGGTATGACAATGTGGCCAATATCTTTATCGCTGAGTATGACAAGGGTGTCGTCTCAGTCGTAACTTATGAATAAGAAAAACCTGGGGTCTTGTACTCTTCAAAAATCAAATTCAAACTGCGTCAACGTCGCCTTGCCGTATGTAGGTTACTGACTTCGTCAGTTCTATCTACAACCTCAAAGCAGTGCTTTGAGCAGCTTGCGGCTAGTTTCCTAGTTTGCTCTTTGATTTTCATTGAGTCTTGGCCTCAGGTTTCCATTTGCAATCAGAAAGGGATTTTATGTCCATTATTCAAAAACTTTGGTGGTTTTTCAGGTTAGAAAAACGCCGTTATCTAGTCGGGATTATGGCCTTGGTCTTGGTTTCCGTCCTCAATCTCATTCCTCCCATGGTTATGGGGCGGGTGATTGATGCCATTACATCGGGGCAATTAACCCATCAGGACCTCCTTCTTAATCTATTTTATCTGCTGCTGGCAGCCTTTGGGATGTACTATCTGCGATATGTTTGGCGCATGTATATCCTTGGAACTTCCTACCGTCTGGGGCAGATTATGCGCTCTCGATTGTTTGAGCATTTCACAAAAATGTCGCCAGCCTTTTATCAGACCTATCGAACGGGAGACCTGATGGCACACGCCACCAATGATATCAATGCCCTAACTCGTCTCGCAGGTGGAGGAGTCATGTCAGCAGTGGATGCTTCCATCACGGCGCTGGTGACTTTGCTGACCATGCTTTTTAGCATTTCTTGGCAGATGACTCTGGTTGCCATTCTTCCCTTGCCTTTCATGGCCTATGCGACCAGTCGTCTAGGGAGAAAGACCCACAAGGCCTTTGGCGAGTCACAGGCGGCATTTTCCGAACTCAATAACAAGGTGCAGGAGTCTGTATCGGGTATCAAAGTGACCAAATCTTTCGGTTATCAGGCGGACGAGTTGAAGTCCTTTCAGGCAGTAAATGAATTGACCTTCCAAAAGAACCTCCAAACCATGAAATACGATAGTCTCTTTGACCCTATGGTTCTCTTGTTTGTTGGTTCATCCTATGTTTTAACCCTTTTGGTCGGTTCCTTGATGGTTCAGGAGGGACAGATTACGGTTGGGAATCTGGTCACCTTTATCAGCTACTTGGATATGCTGGTCTGGCCTCTTATGGCCATTGGTTTCCTCTTTAATATCACTCAGCGAGGCAAGGTTTCTTACCAACGGATTGAGGAACTTTTATCTCAGGAATCACCTGTAAAAGATCCTGAATGTCCTCTGGACGGTATTGAAAATGGACGCTTGGAGTACGATATTGATAGTTTTGCCTTTGAAAATGAGAAAACACTGACGGATATTCACTTTAGTTTGGAAAAAGGGGAAACTCTTGGCTTGGTCGGACAGACAGGCTCTGGGAAAACATCCTTGATTAAGCTCCTCTTGCGTGAATACGATGTGGATAAGGGAGCCATTTACCTAAACAGTCATGATATTCGGGATTATCGTCTGACAGACCTTCGCAGTCTCATGGGCTATGTTCCTCAGGACCAGTTCCTCTTTGCGACCTCTATCTTAGACAATATCCGCTTCGGCAATCCTAATTTGTCCCTTTCGGTGGTCGAGGAAGCGACAAAGCTAGCTCAAGTTTACCAAGATATTGTGGACATGCCTCAGGGATTTGATACGCTGATCGGTGAAAAGGGAGTCAGTCTCTCAGGTGGGCAAAAGCAACGTCTGGCTATGAGTCGGGCTATGATTTTAGATCCTGATATCTTAATTCTAGATGATTCCTTGTCAGCCGTGGATGCCAAGACAGAGTATGCGATCATCGACAATCTCAAGGAGACGCGGAAGGATAAGACAACCATTATTACAGCACATCGTCTCAGTGCGGTTGTCCATGCAGATTTGATTTTAGTTCTGCAAAATGGACAGATTATCGAACGAGGTACGCACGAAGAACTGCTTGCCCTGGATGGCTGGTATGCCCAAACCTACCAGTCTCAGCAGTTGGAAATGAAAGGAGAAGAAGATGCAGAATAAGCAAGAACAATGGGCTGTATTGACGCGCTTGATGTCCTATCTCAAGCCCTATGGCCTCCTGACCTTTTTGGCACTCAGTTTTCTCCTTGCGACTACGGTCATTAAAAGTGTCATTCCCCTTGTGGCTTCCCACTTTATCGACCAGTACCTCAGCAATCTCAATCAGTTTGCTATTACAGTTTTATTAGCCTACTATGGCCTCTATATCCTGCAAACTCTGGTCCAGTATGTTGGCAATCTTCTCTTTGCGCGGGTGTCCTACAGTATTGTCAGAGATATTCGTCGGGATGCCTTTGCCAATATGGAGAAACTGGGCATGTCTTATTTTGATAAGACGCCAGCAGGCTCCATCGTTTCTCGTTTGACAAATGATACCGAGACCATCAGTGATATGTTTTCGGGAATTTTATCCAGCTTTATTTCAGCAGTTTTCATCTTTCTGACAACTCTGTATACCATGTTGGTGCTGGATTTTCGTTTGACAGCTTTAGTCTTGCTCTTTCTCCCCTTGATTTTCCTTTTGGTCAATCTCTATCGGAAAAAATCAGTCAAAATCATCGAAAAAACCAGAAGTCTCTTGTCGGATATCAATAGTAAGCTGGCAGAGAATATCGAGGGAATTAGGATTATCCAGGCCTTTAATCAAGAGAAGCGTCTGCAGGCAGAATTTGATGAGATCAACCAAGAACACTTGGTCTACGCCAACCGTTCTGTAGCCTTGGATGCCCTCTTCTTGCGCCCTGCCATGAGTTTGCTGAAACTCCTAGGATATGCCGTTTTGATGGCCTACTTTGGCTATCGTGGTCTTTCTATCGGGATAACGGCCGGAACTATGTATGCCTTTATCCAGTATATCAATCGTCTTTTTGATCCCTTGATTGAGGTGACGCAAAACTTTTCAACCCTTCAAACTTCCATGGTGTCTGCAGGCCGTGTCTTTGCTTTGATTGATGAGACAACCTATGAGCCTCTTCAAGAAGATGGGAAAGCCAAAGTTCAAGAAGGCAATATCCGTTTTGAACATGTGTGTTTCTCATATGATGGCAAACATCCGATTCTGGATGATATTTCCTTTTCAGTTAAGAAGGGCGAAACCATTGCCTTTGTAGGTCATACAGGTTCCGGGAAATCTTCCATTATCAATGTCCTCATGCGCTTTTATGAATTTCAGTCAGGCCGCGTTCTCTTGGATGATGTGGATATCAGGAACTACAGTCAGGAAGAGCTGAGAAAGAACATCGGTCTAGTCTTACAGGATCCCTTCCTCTATCATGGAACCATCAAGTCCAATATTGCCATGTATCAAGACATTAGTGATGAAGAGGTCCAGGCTGCGGCTGCCTTTGTTGATGCAGATTCCTTTATTCAGGACCTTCCGCAGGGCTATGATGCCCCCGTTTCTGAGCGTGGTTCGAGCTTTTCTACTGGCCAGCGTCAGCTTCTTGCCTTTGCTAGAACAGTTGCTAGTCAGCCTAAAATCTTGATTTTGGATGAAGCGACAGCCAATATTGACTCTGAAACAGAAAGTTTGGTTCAAGATTCCCTAGCTAAGATGAGACAGGGGCGGACAACCATTGCCATCGCTCATCGTCTTTCGACCATCCAGGACGCCAACTGCATTTATGTTTTGGACAAGGGACGCATCATTGAGAGTGGAACCCATGAGGAACTCTTGGCCTTGGGAGGAACCTATCACAAGATGTATAGTTTGCAGGCAGGGGCCATGTCCTAATACTCTTTGAAAATCTCTTCAAACCATGTCAGATTTATCTGCAACCTCAAAGCTGTACTTTGATTTTCATTGAACATCAGAAGGAAATCCTTTAAATTACAGATTTCTTGCACCGCCTTTTCCATTTTGTGGTATAATGAAAAATGTTGACAAATAGTATAATAAAAACAAAGGAGAAACAGCATGCTGAAATGGGAAGACTTGCCCGTGGAAATGCAATCAAGCGAGGTTGAGTCCTACTACCAGCTTGTCTCTAAAAGGAAGGGTTCGCTGATTTTCAAGCGTTGCCTGGACTGGGTTCTGGCCCTGTTTTTGCTAGTTTTGACTTCTCCCATCTTTCTTATCTTGAGCATTTGGATCAAGTTGGATAGCAAGGGACCTGTCATTTACAAGCAAGAGCGCGTGACTCAGTACAACCGTCCGTTCAAGATTTGGAAGTTCCGTACTATGGTAACGGATGCGGATAAAAAAGGAAGCCTGGTGACTTCTGCTAACGATAGTCGCATTACCAAGGTTGGAAATTTCATCCGCCGTGTGCGCTTGGACGAACTGCCTCAGTTGGTCAATGTCCTTAAAGGTGAGATGTCCTTTGTTGGAACAAGACCTGAGGTGCCACGTTACACCGAGCAGTATAGCCCTGAAATGATGGCGACCTTGCTCTTGCCAGCAGGAATCACCTCTCCAGCCAGCATCAACTACAAGGATGAGGATACTATCATCAGTCAAATGACGGAGAAAGGTCTGTCAGTTGACCAGGCTTATGTAGAGCATGTTCTTCCTGAAAAGATGCGCTATAATCTCGCCTATCTCCGAGAGTTTAGTTTCCTTGGAGACATTAAAATCATGTTTCAAACCGTGTTTGAAGTGCTAAAATAAAGTAGTCATGAGAAAATGAGTACAGATAAAAGGAGCAAATCAATGCCAAATTACAATATTCCATTTTCACCACCCGATATTACCGAAGCTGAAATTGCTGAAGTAGCAGATACCCTACGTTCTGGTTGGATCACAACAGGTCCTAAGACAAAAGAACTGGAGCGTCGCTTGTCCCAATACACACAGACCCCTAAGACTGTCTGCCTCAACTCTGCAACCGCCGCTCTTGAGTTGATTTTACGTGTGTTGGAAGTGGGACCTGGTGATGAAGTCATCGTTCCAGCTATGACTTACACAGCTTCATGTAGTGTCATCACACACGTAGGAGCAACACCCGTCATGGTGGATATCCAAGCAGATACGTTTGAGATGGACTATGACCTTCTTGAGCAAGCCATCACTGAGAAAACTAAGGTGATCATCCCAGTAGACCTTGCAGGGATTGTTTGCAACTATGACCGTTTGTTCCAAATTGTGGAGAAGAAACGCGATCTCTTTACTGCTTCAAGTAAGTGGCAAAAGGTCTTTAACCGTATTGTGCTTGTCTCTGATAGTGCCCATGCTTTGGGATCAACTTATAAAGGACACCCTGCGGGCTCTATCGCTGACTTTACTTCCTTCTCATTCCATGCCGTTAAAAACTTTACAACGGCTGAGGGAGGAAGTGCGACTTGGAAGGCCAATCCAGCGATTGACGACGAAGAAATGTACAAGGAATTCCAAATCCTTTCCCTTCATGGTCAGACTAAGGATGCTCTTGCTAAGATGCAATTGGGTTCATGGGAGTACGATATCGTAACACCAGCCTATAAGTGCAACATGACGGATATCATGGCTTCGATAGGTTTGGTACAATTGGATCGTTACCCTGGTTTGCTACAACGTCGTAAGGACATCGTGGATCGCTATAATCGTGGCTTTGCGGGTACTCGTATTCACCCACTGGCACACAAGACTGATACTGTCGAATCTTGTCGTCACCTCTACATCACCCATGTAGAAGGTGCTAGTCTAGAAGAGCGTAATCGTATTATCCAAGAATTGGCCAAAGCAGGAATTGCAAGTAATGTACACTACAAACCGCTTCCTCTCTTGACAGCTTATAAGAATCTTGGCTTTGATATGGCAGATTATCCAAGAGCCTATGCCTTCTTTGAAAATGAAATTACGCTCCCTCTTCATACAAAATTAAGTGATGATGAGGTTGATTATATCGTTCAGACTTTGGTGAGAATTTCCGAAGAAATACTCGGTTCAGGAAAAAAATCATAAAAAAATCTTGACAAAGATAGAACAATAACATATAATATTCTCAATAAATCAGAAAAGTAACTATGTTTGATCTTCAGGGAGCCTGTGGTGATTGTGAACAGGTGGTTGGAAGTAGTGAAAGTGGGCTGATTTTAAAAATGAATTTGAAACAATGAAAATTCGGTGCGCACACCTTATAGTGCAACTTGTTGTTAGACAAGGCAGAGATGTAAAGGGGGATAGTCCCTTTACAATTGAGGTGGCACCGCGTTACCAACGCCCTCACATGGAAGTAGATTCTGTGTGTGGGCTTTTTTCTTTCGGTCATTTTGTTTATCTTTTATTAGGGCGTTAAGTCGCTTTGATGAACTTGAGTTCTATCTGCAGCTCCTTGCCTACTACTAAAAGCAAACAAAACGGCCGGATTAATATGGAAAGAGGAAAAATTTTATGACAACTAAAGGTTATTTTGGACAATTTGGTGGTAGTTTTGTACCGGAGCCGATTCAGGCTTTGTTGGATGAGTTGGAAGTGACATTTGACAAATACAAGGATGATCCAGAATTTTTGGCAGAATTTCGCCATTACTTGAAGGATTATTCAGGTCGCGAAACACCGCTCTATTTTGCGGAAAGTTTAACAGACCACCTAGGTGGAGCTAAGATTTATCTCAAGCGCGAAGACCTTAATCACCTTGGTTCTCACAAGCTCAACAATGTTTTAGGACAAATTCTTCTTGCCAAACGTATGGGCAAAAAACGAGTGATCGCAGAAACAGGAGCTGGTCAGCACGGTGTTGCGACAGCAGCAGCTGCAGCTAAGTTTGGTATGGCCTGTGATGTCTACATGGGGGCAGAAGATGTGGAGCGTCAACGACTCAATGTCTTCCGTATGGAGATGATGGGAGCGACTGTTCACGCAGTTGAAACGGGGACACGAACTCTTAAGGATGCGGTTGATGCAGCCTTTGGAGCATGGATGAATGACCTTGAAGCCTTCTACGTTTTGGGATCTGCTGTAGGACCTCATCCTTATCCTACAATTGTTCATGAATTCCAAAAGGTCATCAGTGAAGAATCTCGTCGTCAAATCTTAGAAAAAGAAGGCCGTTTACCAGACTACGTCATTGCCTGTGTAGGTGGTGGTTCCAATGCCATCGGTGCTTTTTCACAGTATGTGGCTGATGAAGAAGTCAAATTGGTTGGGGTCGAAGCTGCCGGTCACGGACTTGACACAGACAAGCACGCAGCCACTATGACAAAAGGTAGTGTCGGAATTGTCGACGGTATGAAGACTTATGCAGTCTTTAAGGAAGATGGAGAGCTAGCGCCAGTTTACTCTATCTCAGCTGGTTTGGACTATCCAGGGGTTGGCCCAGAACACGCCTACTTTAAAGATTCAGGTCGCGTGGAATACGTAGCAGCGACAGATGAAGAAGCTGTTCAAGCCTTGCTCCTTCTCAGCAAGACTGAAGGGATTATCCCAGCGATCGAAAGTTCGCACGCGATCGCAGAAGCGGTAAAACGTGCACCGAAACTAAGTAAAGATGAGATTATCATCATCAATGTCTCTGGTCGTGGAGACAAGGACGTAGCTGCGATTGCAGACTACCTAGAAGCTAAAAAATAAGAGATGGAAAAATTACAGTCTTTTCTCTCACAGAGAGCTTGTGGTTGCTGGAAACAAGCAGAGAAAGCTGTAAGGTTGGGTCCATCTGAAACGAGAGAAGAAAACATAATTCTCAAGGGAGTGCCCTTTATCGCACAGCCTGTTACAGGAAGGTTCTGAGACAGGAATGAGAGATAGGAGAAATCCTATAATTGAGGTGGCACCGCGAATTTCGTCCTCACGCAAGTTATTTTGCGTGGGGATTTTTATATATGTATTATAGGTGTGGCTATTCAGTTTTAAATTATGCTTCATCAATAGGTAGATTTCTATAAAATATTTGCGAACGAAGTGAGCATTGAACCGCTATTTCCCGCCATAGTGGTATTCTAGAGAAGCAAAGATGCTTATCTAGAACGGAATTTTTGAGACCTAAGGCTCGAAAATTAGGGATGAAATTTCGGAGAAAGTTGCTCCCGTACGCACTATTTAAGGGAAATAGAAAAAAGACAAAAAATTAAAAATAAGAAACTGAAAGGGAAATTACAATGGAACGAATCATTTATGGAGATGTCTTATCACCAATCTTGGCTTATATGCACTTAAAAGGGCAACACAAGGTTATCCTAGAGAGTATTCCGAGAGACAAGGAAACCGCTCGTTTTTCTATCCTAGCCTATAATCCAGTTTTTGAGATTCAGTTTGAAAATGGAGTCCTCTATCAAAATGGTCAAGTGATTGATCGGGATCCCTTGGATTTCCTTTATGAAGTGACTCATAAGAGCCAGCACCATTCAGACTCAGACCTACCTTTTGGTGGGGGAGCCATTGGCTTTGTTGGTTACGATATGATTTCGCTCTATGAAGAAATCGGTCAAATCCCTGAGGATACCATTGGGACGCCAGACATGCATTTCTTTGTCTATGAGAGTTATATGGTCTTTGACCATAAGAAGGAAAAAATTCATGTCATCGAGGATGCTCTTTACAGCGAGCGTAGTCAAGAAGATTTGCAAGAATCCTTGAACCAAGTGCTTGAGGAATTACGCATTCCTGCTCCAAATGAATTTGAAGATTTGGATCTATCTCCGCTGAACTTCAAACCGCATATCGCTCCTCAGAAGTTTGAGGAAATGGTGGAAACAGCTCGCGACTTGATTCGTAATGGTGATATGTTCCAATGCGTACTCAGCCAGCGTTTCTCAGCAGAAGTTACTGGAAATCCATTTGATTTCTATAGGAATCTTCGAGTGACCAATCCTTCTAATTACCTCTATTTCTATGATTTTGGGGATTATCAAATCATCGGTGCCAGTCCAGAAAGTTTAGTTTCAGTCAAAAATGGCATCGTGACAACTAATCCGATTGCCGGTACACGGCCAAGAGGAGCTACGGATGAAGAGGACAAGGCCTTGGCGACAGACCTCCTGTCTGATGAGAAGGAAACAGCAGAACATCGAATGTTAGTAGACTTGGGACGTAATGATATTGGTCGCATCTCTGAAACGGCAAGTGTTCAAGTCACCAAGTATATGGAAGTGGAGCTCTTCCGCTATGTCATGCATTTGACCAGCGTGGTCAAGGGACGTTTGCTTCCAGACCTCACTGCCATGGATGCTTTGAAAGCTACACTTCCAGCTGGAACAGTTTCAGGAGCACCAAAGATTCGGGCCATGAGACGTATCTATGAACTGGAGACGGAAAAACGAGGCGTATACGCAGGAGCAATCGGCTACTTGTCTGCGACGGGTGATATGGATTTCGCTATCGCCATCCGAACCATGATTCTCAAAAATCAAACAGCCTATGTGCAGGCTGGGGCAGGGATTGTCTATGATTCTATCGCCCAAAATGAATACCAAGAAACCATTAACAAGGCTAAATCTATGACTAGAATTGGAGAACTAAGACCATGATTTTATTGATTGACAACTATGATTCTTTTACCTATAACTTGGCGCAGTACATTGGGAATTTTGCAGAAGTGCAGGTCTTGAGAAATGATGATCCCAAGCTGTATGAAGAAGCTGAAAAAGCAGATGGTCTGGTTTTTTCTCCCGGTCCTGGTTGGCCAGTTGATGCTGGAAAGATGGAAGACATGATTCGTGACTTTGCAGGCAAGAAACCGATTCTAGGGATTTGTTTGGGTCATCAAGCTATCGCAGAAGTCTTTGGTGGGAAGCTAGGCTTGGCTCCAAAAGTCATGCATGGGAAACAGAGCCATATCAACTTTGAAGCGCCATCTGTTCTCTATCAAGGCATTGAGGATGGTCGTCCAGTCATGCGTTATCACAGTATTTTGATTGAAGAAATGCCTGAAGACTTTGAAGTGACAGCTCGTTCAACTGATGACCAAGCTATTATGGGAATTCAACACAAAAGCCTACCGATTTATGGCTTCCAGTACCATCCAGAGAGTATCGGAACGCCAGATGGCTTGTCTTCTATTCGGAATTTTATCGAGAAGGTTGTAAAGTGAGGAAACTAGGATGAAAGAGATTATTGAAAAACTAGCAAAATTTGAAAATTTATCAGGTGTGGAAATGACGGATGTCATTGAGCGTATCGTAACTGGGCGTGTAACCGAAGCGCAGATTGCTTCTCTCCTTTTGGCCCTTAAGATGAAGGGGGAAACACCGGAAGAACGCACAGCCATTGCACAAGTCATGAGAGGCCATGCCCAACACATTCCAACTGAAATTCATGATGCCATGGACAACTGCGGTACAGGTGGAGACAAGTCCTTCAGCTTTAACATTTCGACAACTGCAGCCTTTGTATTGGCTGGTGGCGGCATTCATATGGCTAAGCACGGTAACCGTTCGATTTCTTCTAAATCAGGTTCGGCAGATGTCCTTCAAGCCTTGGGAATCAATCTTGACCTCAAACCAGCTGAACTAGGTAAGGTTTTTGATAAAACTGGCATCGTCTTTCTCTTTGCTAAAAATATGCACCCAGCTATGAAATACATCATGCCAGCTCGTTTGGAACTAGGAATTCCAACGATTATGAACTTGACTGGTCCACTGATTCACCCAATGGCCTTGGAAACACAGCTTCTTGGAATTAGTCGTCCAGAACTGCTAGAAAGTACAGCTCAGGTTTTGAAAAATATGGGTCGTAAACGTGCCATCGTGGTTGCTGGACCAGAAGGGCTGGATGAAGCTGGCTTGAACGGAACAACCAAGATTGCTCTTCTTGAAAATGGCGAAATCACCTTGTCAAGCTTCACTCCAGAGGATTTGGGGATGGAAGGCTACGCTATCGAAGATATTCGTGGAGGGAATGCTCAGGAAAATGCAGAAATTTTGCTCAGCGTTCTTCAAAACCAACCAAGTCCATTCTTGGAAACGACAGTTTTAAATGCTGGTCTTGGTTTCTATGCCAATGGTAAGGTAGATAGTATCAAGGAAGGAGTTGCCTTGGCTCGTCAAGTGATTGCTAGTGGCAAGGCCTTTGAAAAACTCAGACTGTTACAGGAGTACCAAAAATGAGTCAGGAATTTTTAGCACGAATTTTAGAGCAGAAGGCGAGTGAGGCCGAGCAAATGGAGCTGGAGCAAATCCAGCCTTTGCGCCAGACCTATCGCTTAGCAGAATTTTTGAAGAATCACCGGGACCGTTTGCAGGTAATCGCTGAGGTCAAGAAGGCTAGCCCTAGTCTGGGAGATATCAATCTAGATGTGGATATTGTGCAACAGGCCCAGACTTATGAAGCGAATGGCGCAGTGATGATTTCGGTTTTGACAGATGAAGTTTTCTTTAAAGGGCATTTGGATTATTTACGTGAGATCTCCAGTCAGGTAAACATTCCAACGCTCAACAAGGACTTTATCATCGATGAAAAGCAAATCATCCGTGCTCGCAATGCCGGCGCGACAGTTATCTTGCTCATCGTCGCGGCCTTGTCAGAAGAACGCCTCAAGGAACTGTATGACTACGCGACAGAGCTTGGTCTGGAAGTCTTGGTGGAAACTCACAATCTAGCTGAACTAGAAGTAGCCCACAGACTTGGTGCTGAGATTATTGGGGTTAATAACCGCAATTTGACCACCTTTGAAGTCGACTTGCAGACCAGTGTAGACTTGGCTAAACACTTCAAAGATGATTGCTTGTACATATCTGAATCTGCTATTTTCACAAGGCAGGATGCGGAACGTGTAGCACCATACTTTAACGGAGTTTTGGTGGGAACAGCTCTCATGCAGGCAGAAGATGTAGCCCAGAGAATCAAGGAGTTGCAGATTGACAAAGGTTAAGATTTGTGGACTATCGACCAAAGAAGCGGTGGAAACAGCCGTTTCAGCAGGGGTGGATTACATCGGTTTTGTCTTCGCCCCTAGTAAAAGACAGGTGACCTTGGAAGAGGCTACTGAGCTGGCAAAGCTCATTCCTGTCAACGTTAAAAAGGTTGGTGTATTTGTTTTACCAAGTCGAGCTCAACTGTTAGAAGCGATTGAAAAAGTTGGCTTGGACTTGATTCAAGTTCATGGTCAGGTAGGGGATGATTTGTTTGAGGATTTACCTTGTGCCAGCATTCAGGCTGTGCAAGTGGATGGAAATGGACATGTGCCCAATTCTCAGGCAGATTATCTACTCTTTGATGCCCCTGTTGCTGGGAGTGGCCAGACCTTTGACTGGGGTCAACTGAATACGACAGGACTAGTTCAGCCCATCTTTATCGCAGGTGGGCTTAATGAAGATAATGTAGTAAAAGCAATTCAACACTTTACTCCCTATGCAGTAGATGTATCTAGCGGAGTGGAGACAGATGGACAAAAAGATCATGAAAAGATTAGAAGATTTATAGAGAGGGCAAAGAATGGCATATCAAGAACCAAATAAAGATGGATTTTACGGAAAATTCGGCGGACGTTTTGTCCCAGAAACATTGATGACAGCAGTTTTGGAGTTGGAAAAAGCCTACCTTGAAAGTCAGGAAGATCCCAGTTTCCAAGAGGAATTGACCCAACTTTTGCGCCAGTATGTAGGGCGTGAAACTCCCCTTTACTATGCAAAAAACTTGACCCAGCATATCGGCGGAGCCAAGATTTACCTCAAACGGGAAGATCTCAATCATACAGGTGCCCACAAGATTAACAATGCCTTGGGACAAGTTTTGCTTGCTAAACGCATGGGTAAAAAGAAAATTATCGCTGAAACAGGCGCTGGTCAGCACGGTGTGGCAACTGCAACAGCTGCGGCCCTCTTTAACATGGAATGTACCATCTACATGGGTGAGGAAGATGTCAAGCGCCAAGCCCTTAATGTCTTCCGCATGGAGCTTTTGGGAGCCAAGGTCGAGGCCGTGACAGATGGTTCGCGCGTGCTCAAGGATGCGGTCAATGCAGCCCTTCGTTCATGGGTGGCTAATATCGACGATACCCACTATATCCTTGGTTCTGCCTTGGGACCTCATCCATTCCCAGAAATCGTTCGTGATTTCCAAAGTGTCATTGGTCGAGAAGCCAAACAACAGTACCGTGACTTGACAGGTCAAGATTTGCCAGATGCCCTGGTAGCCTGTGTTGGTGGTGGTTCTAATGCTATTGGTCTCTTCCATCCATTTGTAGAAGATGAGTCAGTAGCCATGTATGGGGCTGAAGCGGCAGGACTAGGTGTGGATACAGAGCACCACGCAGCGACTTTGACCAAGGGTCGTCCGGGTGTCCTCCACGGTTCTCTTATGGATGTGCTTCAAGATGCTCATGGTCAAATTCTTGAAGCTTTCTCTATCTCAGCCGGTTTGGACTATCCTGGTATCGGTCCAGAACATTCTCACTACCACGATATCAAACGTGCCAGCTATGTTCCTGTGACAGATGAGGAAGCCTTGGAAGGATTTCAACTCTTGTCTCGTGTGGAAGGGATTATCCCAGCCTTGGAATCTAGCCATGCTATCGCTTTTGCAGTGAAATTGGCCAAAGAACTTGGTCCAGACAAGTCAATGATTGTCTGCCTATCCGGTCGTGGGGACAAGGATGTAGTTCAAGTCAAAGACCGCTTGGAAGTAGATGCAGCAAAGAAGGGAGAAGCCCATGCCTAAGACTTTAACAGAAAAATTGAACGCTATCAAAGCAGCTGGAAAAGGAATTTTTGTTCCCTATATCATGGCTGGAGACCATGAGAAAGGTTTGGATGGTCTTGCTGAAACAATCCACTTTTTAGAAGATTTGGGTGTTTCAGCTATTGAAGTGGGTATTCCCTTTTCAGACCCTGTTGCAGATGGACCTGTGATCGAAGAAGCAGGCTTGCGTAGTCTAGCTCATGGGACTTCTACCCAGGCTTTGGTTGAAACTTTGAAAACCATTCAGACAGAAATTCCACTTGTCATCATGACCTACTTTAACCCCCTCTTTCAGTACGGTGTTGAGAACTTTGTTAAAGATTTGGCAGATACAGCGGTCAAGGGCTTGATTATTCCAGACCTGCCTCATGAGCATGCCAACTTTGTAGAGCCCTTTTTGGCAGATACAGACATTGCCTTGATTCCCCTAGTTAGTTTGACCACAGGACTTGAGCGCCAAAAAGAGTTGATCAAGGGAGCTGAAGGATTCGTCTATGCCGTTGCTGTCAATGGGGTGACAGGGAAATCAGGAAATTACCGTGCAGACTTGGACAAGCACTTGGCGCAATTGCATCAAGTAGCTGACATCCCAGTCTTGACAGGTTTTGGTGTGTCTAGCCAGGCTGATGTAGAACGCTTCAATGCGGTATCAGATGGCGTTATCGTCGGTTCAAAAATTGTAAAAGCTCTCCACCAAGGAGAGCCGATTGAGGACTTTATCAAACAAGCAGTAGCTTACCAAAAATAATCACACAAGCAGCAAGTAAGAGGAAAGGCACGAAAGGAAGTCTTTCCTTTTTCTTTTGCAGTAGAAAGGCCAGAATGCCCGTCGCAGAAGCGAACTGAATCAAGATGAGTAATTCGGTCGGACTAAAGACGAGAGCACAAGAAGCCAGAAATAGAAAATCCCCTGCTCCCATGCGGATATCGATAAAATGGGCCATGATTCCAAGGGCAAGGAAAAAGAACATAATCAGATTCCAACCAGAGCAGGCCATGAGGATTAGGTGGAAAGTCATCCAGACCAGTAAGGGATACTCCTGATGGCGAAAGTCATAGATTCCCAAGGTCAAGCCAGCAGTTATTAGAATGACTTGGCCCAAGGAAAGGAAGCCCCATGACCAAGCCAGAAAGAGGGCACCCAAGCCCAATTCAAAAAGGGCATACCAGACAGGATAGTGAGCCTTACAATAGCGACAGCGAAAGCGATTGAAGAGCTGAGAGAGGATAGGAATCAAATCTAACGGACGCAAGCGAGTCTGACAGGAATCGCAGTGACTAGCCGGTCGGATAATGGATTGCTCAGGAAAACGGTCAATGACCAAACCCAGAAAGGAAGCGAGAATGCTCCCTACAAGAAAAAAATAAAGATCAATCATACTTATCTATTCGTAAAAAATAGGAGAAGTAGTATAATGGAGAAACATAGATAAGATGGTGAGGTCAAGATGACAATTCGTTTTGAAGAAAATATGAGCACAGAAAATGCTCAGCACGTATGCCAATGGTCCAACTCCCTTGGCAAATCCTTTCAAGAACAATGAATGGGACCAAAGATTCCTTTCCCCTTAACAATTCAAGCCTTGCAAGATTTGGAAGGAATCTTTTCTATCTTTGATGGACAAGAGTTTGTGGGGCTTATCCAGAAAATCAGGCTAGAAGACAGGAATCTTCATATCGGGAGATTTTTTATCAACCCCCAGAAACAGGGGCAGGGCTTAGGTAGCCAGGCTTTAAGGAAATTTGTTAGTTTGGCCTTTGAAAATGAAGACATAGACACTATTTCTCTAAATGTCTACGAGGCAAATCAAACAGCTTACAATCTTTACCAAAAAGAAGGATTTGAAATCGTTCAAATGGTTGAAGTACCTATACGAAAATACATCATGAAAAAGGGGAGATAGCAGATTAACTTTGTAGTAAAAACTCCTTTTTCGCTGTGAAGAAGGCTATACTATTTTAAAGGTAGAAGGAACGGCTCGTATGAAAAAAACAGATATTTTTAAAGACATTGTTTGGATTATGACACATGATTCATCTACAGTAAAAGATCGCAAAGGGTGCAACCCTCAGCCTTTTCTAGAAAAGATTACAGATGATATGACTGAGCAAGAATTTCTCTATCAAGTCAGGACTTATCTTGCTAGTTTTGGGATTATTGGGCATGTTTCTTTTCATGATAAAAAATCAGGTCCGAAAGGTTTTCTTTTGAGGATAAGTGAGCAGGAAATGTTTGTCGAGGAAGCAAACCAAGATACAGGCCTCCGAGTGGGGGATCGAATCCTCGGTATGGACGGGATGAGTTTGGAGCAAGTAGCTTTGCAACACCCAAAGTACTTTATTAGTCTGACTCCAGAAAGACGATACCGAGAATGGGCAGATTTGCTACTGATAGCAGAGCGAGTGACCGTCTTGCGAGATGGGCAGGAGATGTCTATTACAGTTCGTGCTAGCCAGCAAGCTCAAAAAGCTCAGATCTTTTGGAAAGAGTTGGAGTCAGATATCCTCTATCTACGCTTAGATAATTTTATGGATGAAGAAGCGATTAGCCGTTTATACCAAGAGTGCTTGCAGAGGATTACTGAGACAGAAACTCTTATTATAGATGTCCGTTACAACAATGGGGGCACGGATTCTTTGTATTTTCCGCTCTTACATCTTGGCTTGGAGGAAGGGAAAGGCTATGACACTCTTGATTTACAGGATGATGGAATGGAAATTCTCTATACAGAAGGAAATGTCGAACAACGCTTAAAAGACTTTGAAACATGGCTTCAACAAGAAAATATCAGTCCTGATACGGTGAAACTGCTTGAAGATTTTCGTAATAACTTACTCCAAAATCGAGGGAAAGGCTATGTTCGGTATCAGGATGATCAGGACGAGCTTTTTCCAGGTGTTAAGGGTGGTCACTATCCAGAGCAAATTTTTGTTTTGTCGGATATTTATTGTGCATCATCAGGAGATAATTTTGTCAAGATGATGAAGAATTTTAAGAAAGTAACAGTTATCGGCCGTCCAACGCTTGGTATTTTAGACTACTCAAATTGTTGCAAGGTAGATTATGATGATTACTTTTTGATGTTCCCAACTTCTCGCTGGTTGGCTATAGATAAAGGCAAAGGGATGACGGACAAAGGTGTTCTTCCTGATATAGAAATCCCTTGGACTCCTGCACATTTTGAACGAGATGTAGATCTAGATAAATGTCTGAAGTTGATTGAGATGAAGAGGAAACATTAGATTGTTTAAATAAAAGACTTAGTTCTGTATGAAATAGAGCTAAGTCTTTTGCTTTCGATCTGCTTGTAATTGAGTAAAATGATTGTATCACTGAGGGGTAAAAGAACTTTTTTACACACCAAATACATCTTGAGTATCCGTTGATGGAATAAAAGTAGGGAGGACACAAAAAAAGCCTTGCAATCAAGGCTTTTCCTGTTGTTTTTAGATGCCCCCTGCATGAATTTGTAAGAACTTTTCATATTGAAAATAAACAAAAATGTTGAAATATAGCTGATTTTAGGGAAATACTTTTAGGTATTTTCAATGTCAGGATTTAAAAATGGGGCAAAAGTGGGGCAAAAACGAATGACTCGTATTTGGTTTGAAAACCTATAATACCTAATGATTATGCTATTCTAGATATATAGTTTTGTTATAAATAAATGTCAGTGCGAGTTCAAATCGGAGGATAAAATGGAAAAACAAATTAATGAAAAAAAGCCTTGGTTCCCAAAGCTTTTTAATGTTATAAACTCATTAAAATAACTCCCAGTTAGATTTGGAATATTTTTTATTCTGTGTCATATAAAAATAAATAAAATGAATGGCTATAGCTAGAGCTAAAATGGTTGTTATACTCACTACTATTATAGGATTAGAAGCAAAGATTAAAGAGAGAATAAAGGCAGCCAGATAGAGTGTCGCTTGGACACAGTAGTAACTTTTCGAATAGCGAAGATAGTGTTTGTTATAGGGCCCATTTACTAGGACAGCAGCTTGAAAGAGGCCAAATCCGATATAAGAGAAGCTGGTTGCAAAGAGACGATTAGCTTCAGGATTCTGAAGAAAACTCATCGATACAGTCATCATCATAAGTCCAATGAAAATAGGATAGTGACTGTAAATTAGAAATAGTCCCTTTTGATTAGATTTTTCATCAATAGCATGGTCGAATTGACCAAAATAAAACAAGAACAGAGAGATCATAATAATGAGATAAAGAACCGAATAAATCGAGAAATTCTCGATTGTAAAGAAGTTAGCTAGATTCGTAATCATCTCTCCAAACGTAATAATGACAAGAAGGGAGATGCGCTCGATTAAATGGGGGAGATTTACCTGGTAATGCTTATCTTTATTAAGCAAGATACTTGGCATAATAAAGATAAACAGAATACTAGCAAAGAAGATATAGACTCTAACGTAAATAGGAAGAAGAGCTGCTAGATAGACTCCTAAACTTCCTAGACCTGTTATCCATAGAAAACCTTTGATACTTTCCCGTTCAACATCATCGGTTGATTTTCTAAAAAATTCAACCAAATATTGAAAAAATAAGGTAAGGGTTAATGTACCAATAGCCCAACAGAGATAATGAAAATATTGTTGCCAATCAGGTCCAATCATATTGGCTATAAAGAGTAAAAGTCCCATTTTGATAAACATGATTACCATGTTAAATAAAGAGTTCTTTCCATAGCGATTGGTATAATCGGTTTGAATCATCCAGGAATCGATGAGAACCAAAATAGCAATGAAAAAATCAAGGAAAGAATTCCAAGTCAAAATACCGTTATGAAGATGGTCGATTAAAGTAGTTACTTTTGAAATTGCAAAAACAAAAACTAAGTCATAAAAAAGTTCTGAAAATTCTACACGTTTATGTTTAATAAGAGTTGTCATCTTAAGACCTTTCTATTTAGAAGTACAATTTATTATAACAGAAAATGGTAATGAGAGAAAAGGAGATGCTTAAATAACTTTATGTGGCGCGAATGAACTGCGCCACAAAAGTTAGGTTTTTTCTGTCCAACTTTTGGGGTCAGTACAGAAGGGCCGCTTTTTCTATCGTTTTTAGTGCTAAGACTACACAAAAAAGCCTTGAATTTCAAGGTTTTTCCTGTTGTATGTAGATGCCCCCTACAGGGATTTGGAAAGGACTTTCATATTGAGAGCAATTAAAAATATTGAAATATAAGTGATTTTAGGTATTTTCAATGTCATGATTTAAAAATGGGACAAAAGTGGGGCAAAAACCATACAGATTCTAAACTGTATGGTTCTTTTTTTATCTAACCAAGAAAGGTTAAAACTTATTAAAACAAATGCAATCAACTGTTGAAAACTTTTTAGTCCGTGTAATATAAAAACAAGTAAAAAGTTGAACTATAGGGAATATTGTGTCATAATAGGCAATAGATGAATAATTAATAGATTGGAAATAATGCTTTCTTACCTTAACAAGTTGAATTGGTTATACATTTTTTCGTCGCAATTGTGTCTATCTCTCGAGTTTAGCTAGTTTTTATAAGCTCTGGTTTCTAATCAATATAACAAATTTTAGAAGTGCATAAGACAAGATGGTGACATTACTACAGTCATTTCTAGTCACCATATGTTGCTGGCACAGGCTGTTTGTAGTGTTGGCTATTTACTAGTCAGTTTAATCGGAGTGTTTAATTTTTATTGTTGAAAGGTTTTTATATGGCGAAAATTCTATCTTTAGGTCTGACAGGTAAGAAATTACTTGCTCAGGGGTTCTTGTTTGTTCTGCTAGGTCTCATCTTGATGGTCACGGGGACTTGGTTGCCAGTAAAGGTTATTCGACTGGTTCTGTTTTTAGCTTGGATAGCAACGGTCTTAGATTTAGTATTACGTATTTTCAAAAAAAGTCAGTCAACGGACACCTTGGGAGTTGCACTGGTTAAATTGTTAGTGCTGGGATATTTGCTTGGCTCCAATCTTGCGACGGATGTGCCGATTTATATTTTGGCTCTTGTGATTGGAGTTTATCAGATTTTTCATGCTAGTATTAACCTTGTCACCTATGTTCTCTACCGCAAAAACAAAATTCGACCTCGTTTTCGTCTCTTACTAGATGGACTCGTACTAGTTTTTCTTGGTGGGACTAGTCTTTTGTCCTCTACAGGAAATTCTGTCTTTCAACTCTTTGTATTAGGGGCTTATTTTTTCCTTTATGGTGTGTCCAATATCCGTGATGGTTTCTTGTTTGAGGAGGAAATTGGGAAAAACCATCTCAAACGTCGTGTAAGAATGAGCTTACCTATTGTCCTAGCCGCTCTCATCCCTGCAAGAACTTTAGCAAAAATCAACAAATTCATGCAGGAAAATGCTGATGAGAGAGAGGATATCCATCTTGGAATAGTGAAGTCTGGTAAGACAGCGGAGCTTGAAATTTTTATTCATACAGCTGAGACCTCTCTGTTTTCGGCAATTGGTCATGTGGATATCTGCTATCAAGGCCGTGTTATTTCTTATGGTAACTATGATCCGTCTTCTGAGACCTTATTTGGCATGGTAGGAGATGGTGTCTTATATTTCTGTGATCGTGACAAGTACATTGACCTATGTAAACGTGAGAGTCAAAAAACGCTTTTTGGTTATGGGATAGATTTGACGCCTGAAATGGAAAAAGCAGTTCAGAAAAAGTTGGCTGAATTGAAACAACTGACGATTCCATGGGAGCCAAGTGCAGATAAAATCATGACAGGTGATGGTAAGGAAGACTACACCTACGCTTATAAAATCAGACATGAGACAGATGGGGAACTTTATAAATTTATCAAATCTAAGTTTAAATCCTACTTTGTCTTATCTACAAACTGTGTGCTCTTGGCTGATACCATAGTCGGTCAGGCTGGCACCGATATCCTCTCACCCAAAGGATTTATCGCTCCAGGAACTTACCAAGCCTACCTTAATCGAGAGTTTGAAAAACCAAATAGTATAGTCGTATCTAAACATGTTTATTAAGGAGAATTTATGAACTTAGTAAAAAAATACACCCCGTTAATACTTTTTATAGGGCTGGTTGCTCTTGTAATTCTGAATGCATCGAGCTTTATATCAGGAGCAATCTCTCTCTTTGATGTAATATCAACCTTGATTTATGGTGCTGTTATTGCTTTTGTGCTTAATGTTCCTATGAAAAAAATTGAACAGTACTTAGTTAAATTGAAGGTAAAGGCAGAGTTGCGTCGTCCGATTGCCATGGTACTTGTTTTCCTAGCTCTTATCTTAATCGTGATTGCTCTTTTGGTTTTGGTGCTGCCAACCCTAGCCCAGACTATTAGTCAGCTGGGAACAGTCCTTTCAACAGTCCTTACTCAACTTGGGAAATTGCTAGGCAGCTCGGAATTTGTAACCAAAGACATGTTGTCAACTATCGTATCAGGCATACAGGGACAATCTAGTTCTATTAGCCAAGCTTTGATAGGTTTTTTATCAGGTCTGACTAGTAATATCGGCAATATTTTTTCAAGTTTGATGAATGCCTTTTTGATTATAGTCTTCACCTTTTTATTTTTATCCAGTAAGGAACATTTGGCAGCGATGACGAGTCGACTTCTAAAAGTTTTTCTTCCAGAGAAGGTGGTGATAAAGTTGACTTACATTGGACAAGTAGCACTAGAGACTTATGACCAATTTTTGATGAGTCAGCTGATTGAAGCAGTTATCATAGGAGTTATGATAGCGGTTGGTTACAGCGTGTTTGGGATACCCTATGGAGTAATGACAGGTATCTTTGCAGGAGTGCTATCGTTCATTCCTTATGTAGGGCCTATGATTGCTTGTGTTGTGGGAGCGATTTTTATCTTCACAGTGAGTCCTACTCAAGCCTTACTTTCTCTTCTTCTATATCAAGTTATACAGCTGATTGAAGGAAACCTTATTTATCCTAGAGTTGTAGGTCAGTCTATTGGTTTGCCAGCTATTTTCACGCTTGCGGCTGCTAGTATTGGAGGGAATCTTTTCGGACTACTTGGAATGATATTCTTTACCCCCGTATTTGCTGTTATCTATCGACTGGTTAAAGAATTTGTCGTTGCAAAGGAAAATCAGCTAGATTAAGAAAAACTAAATTTAATAAGATATACTGAGAAGAGAGTGAGAGATTCTCTTCTCTTTTATTTTTAAATACTTTTCTACAAAAAGCTATTAGACGTTAAAAAAAGCCTTGGTTTCAAGGCTTATTTCTGTTGATTTAGATGTGCCCCCTGCAGGGCTCGAACCTGCGCCCCATAGCTTAAGAGTCTACTGCTCTACCAACTGAGCTAAGGAGGCAAATAAAAAGCTGAGAATGTAACTTCCCAGCTTTTTTAATATGCCCAAAATGGCAGCTAGATTATTTACGAAAGGCATCAAGGATATAGGTGAAACCAACAATTAAAAATGCAAAGGCAACGACATAAACGACAAAGACACTTGTAGCTACTGGATTGAACAAAATCACTAGACCTAGTAAAAATGCAAGCAACGCTATCCACATGATATGGTTGCCAATAATAGGGAAAATCAATCCCAGACGATTGCCTTTAAAGAAAGCTATAATGGCTTCTACAATTAACCAAATTCCTAAAATAGTTGGAATGACAACTGGCAGCGTCACAAAGCCATAGGCAACGAGGTAAAGAGCTAAGAGAAGATTAACAATCCCTTGGAAAAGATGAGCTGGTGAGCGAAGCTCTTTTGGTGCAGAGAAATAGCCTAAAATAGCTGCTATAGAAGAAACCAGTAAACCAAATGCAATCCACCAGCTGTAAGCAACAAGATTAGCTACTGGGTTTGTAAATAGGAAAAGTCCTAAAAGGACAAAAACAACTCCTGCAAGGAATAGCAGTAAACGATTAGAAAATTTCATTTCAATACCCCCTATATAGTATATTTTGTTAATAAAACTATTATACTTATTTTTATAGAAAATGTCAATAAACAAAATGGAAAATTTGGAAGTTTCAGTCTGATTTATGAAAAGAAAATCAGTTTTTATTATTTTGAAAATAAAAAGAGAAGATAAAATTTGTCTTCTCTACATGAAAATATTGTATGGCATCAAAGCAAAAGTAACTGGCTTTACACTATTTGTAAAGATGTAATTTGATTCAAAAAGAAAAGATAGATTTAAAATGTGGGACAAATGATGGGGTAAATCAGTTATAGACAAGCAAAAAAAGCCTTGATTTACAAGGCTTTTTCCTGTTGTATTTAGATGCCCCCTACAGGGATCGAACCTGTGACCCACGGATTAAGAGTCCGCTGCTCTGCCAGCTGAGCTAAGGAGGCAAAGAAAAAGCTGTATTGGTGCCGAATCTTCACGGTTTGTATTGAACCCGCGCAATTAAGCAGGTGGGCAACTCGCTCTAACTGAAGCTGTTTCCGTGTGAGACGGCTTACATGCTGTTAGAAGACTTTTGTTTCCCTAATAATACAAAAAATAGTCGGTCAACACTTAAGTGTGAAGTCGTACACCACAGCGTTTCTATGTTTATATGATACCACTTTTTTTAAAAAATTCAAGAGGAAAATTTATTTTTTTTGAAAAGGATTTCACAAGTTTCTTAATTTATCAATGGTTTCCTTACGTTGGGCTAAGGCCCGTTCGTACTTGCCAGTTTCCTCTGGTGAAAAGTAGCTATGATTGCGAATCTTTTCTGGCAAGTAGTCTTGTTTGACCCAGTGTCCAGGATAGTTGTGTGGATAGAGATAGTTTTGAGCGTTGCCCAATTCCTTGCTACCACTATAATGTCCATCACGCAGATGTCGTGGAATGGGCAAATGCCCTGATGTTTTGAGGTCAGCAAGAGCCTTGTCCATAGCTGCATATGCTGAGTTGGATTTGGGAGAAAGGGCCAAATCAATCACCACATTGGAAATGAGGATGCGAGCTTCTGGGAACCCAATCTTTTGAGCAGCATCTAGAGCAGTTACGGTATGAATCTGAGCTTCAGGATTGGCCAAGCCGATATCTTCATAGGCGATAACAGTCAAGCGACGAGCGAGACTAGGTAAATCACCAGCTTCAATCAAGCGGGCCGCGTAGTGGAGACTGGCATCCACATCCGAGCCACGGATGGACTTTTGTAGGGCTGAGAGGACATCATAGTGCCCATCCCCATCCTTGTCCATGGTAATATAGCTTCGTTGGAGGCTATTTTCCATGATATCAAGCGTGATATGGCGGATGCCCTTGTCATTCTCGGGGGTAGAGAGAACGGCTAAGTCCAGTGAATTAAAGGCAGAACGCAGGTCTCCATTTGTAGAGGTCGCGATGAAATCCAGTGCATCCTCATCTAGCTCAACTGGGAAATCAAAGCCACGTTCAGGGTCAGTTAGAGCGATTTGAATCGCCTCTTTGACATCTTGATTGGACAAGGGTTCTAACTCAAAAATCTGAACACGGCTACGAATGGCTGGAGTGACAGAAAAGAAAGGATTTTCAGTCGTCGCCCCAATCATGATGACCAGACCACTTTCTAAGAGTGGCAGAAGAAAGTCTTGCTTAGTTTTATCTAGTCGGTGAATCTCGTCCAGTAGGAGCACAAGACCACCAGAGAATTTAGCTTCTTCGGCGATTTCTTGCAGTCGCTTTTTACTATCAACAGTCGCATTGAAGGTCCGAAAGGCATACTTGGTCGTTCCAGCGATGGCAGAGGCGATACTGGTCTTGCCGATTCCGGGAGGTCCGTAGAGAATCATGGAGGACAGACGATTAGCTTCCACCATGCGGCGAATAATTTTTCCAGATCCGACTAGATGCTTCTGACCGATGACCTGGTCGATGGTTTTTGGGCGCATGCGAAGCGCGAGATTGTCTGGCATAGCAGTCCTTTCTAACATGGATTTTCTGATGTATATGTGGTAAGATGGTAGTATCTATTTTAGCATATTTCCGAGCAATCGGGGCGATTAAAGAGTCGCATAGAAAGAGGACAAAATGGCAACATACGGATTTTTAGATGTTTTACAGGAAGAGTTGGACAAGAACTTTCCTTTTGATTATGAGATTAGTTGGGACAAGCGCAATCACGCGGTTGAAGTGAGTTTTTTATTGGAAGCGCAAAACGCTGCAGGTGTGGAGATGGTGGATGAAGACGGAGAGGTTTCGTCAGACGATATCCTCTTTGAGGAAGCGGTCCTTTTTTACAATCCGGCCAAGTCAACGGTTAACGCAGAGGACTATCTGACGGTCATCCCTTACCTGCCTAAAAAAGGATTTTCTCGTGAGTTTTTAGCTTATTTTGCACTTTTCCTCAAAGATACTGCCGAGGTTGGGCTGGATGCGCTCATGGACTTTTTGGAAGACCCAGAAGCAGAAGAGTTCGTCATGGAATGGAACCAAGAAGTTTTTGAAGAAGGAAAAGTCGGTTTGGAAGAAGGAGAGTTTTATCCATATCCGAGATACTAGAAACTAGGGAGAAAGTATATGAAGAAGATAGTCTTGTCTTTTATTTCTGGTCTGTCCTTTGTTTTTTTGATACTGGGATTTGTTTTTGGAACGATTGCCTTTAAAGAGTTAGATTTTTCTTTAGTCTTTGTTCTAGGTTATCTATTTACTTTTTTCAGCATTTATCTGATATTTATCCTTCATGAGCTAGGTCATGCATTTTGCGGTTACCTGACAGGCTATCGCCTGGTGGCTTTTGGATTAGGAAACTTTCTCTTGACCAAAAAGTCAGGCAAGTTTCATCTGAGTCGAACAGCCGTTCTGAAAAATGTTGGTGCTCAGTATATTGGATTAAAAGAAGATGAAAGCGACCAAAGAATCATCCTGATGCTTGCAGGAGGCTTGATGGTTCATCTTGGCTTGATTTTATTGGCGCTATTGTATGGAATTTTGACAGCTAACTGGTATTTTGCAGCTACTTGGATTTGTCTAAATCTATCTTTTCTTCTCATCAATGCAAAGCCAGTTGGGATTACCGATGGAGCGAAAATCTGGGAATTGCTACAACACCCTGAAAATACCAAATACGCCTACTCAGTGTTGAGGCATTCTGCCCAGACCTTGCTAGCTCCTCAAGAATATGATTTGAAAGACTTTATCATTCCTGTTGATGAGGATGCGAGAGGGAGTTTTGCAGAAAGTATTCAGATTTTTCAGGGACTGGTTTTCATATTCGATAGTCAGATAGAGACTGCCAAAAAACATTTTCAGTTTTTATTAGATAAAACAGACAATCCGATGTCTCAAACTCTTTCCCAATTATACCTTCTTCAAATTGCCTTGCTTGAAAGGGATCATGAGAAAGCAGAGGAATATGCAAGTAATCGAGGAGTCAAGTCCTTCTTGTCTCTAAAAATGGCAGATACGCAGATAATGCAAGCCTGGTATCAATTTCTGGTAAAGAAAGATATGGATCAGACTGACAAGGCTATAAAAATTGCTAGACAAAACATGGTGACCAGCCGTTTGGTGCGGGATGAGAAACGTTATTATGAAAACTGGTTAGCAGAGTTGGAGAAAGAATTATCCGAAGGAGTCTGATATGGAAATAGAAATTTCTGATTTTACAGGTTGCAAAATTGCCCTCTTTTGTGAGGATAGGATTTTAACTATCTTGCGTGATGATAAGGCAAGCATTCCTTGGCCCAATATGTGGGAATTGCCAGGTGGCGGACGAGAAGGTGATGAAAGTCCTTTTGAGTGCGCGGCGCGTGAAGTTTACGAAGAACTAGGAATTCATCTGATTGAAGATTGCCTGCTTTGGAGTAAGGTGTACCCAAGTATGCTTTTTGAGGGGAAGGAATCCGTCTTTCTAGTGGGAAAGTTGACTCAGGAACAGTTTGACAAGATTGTCTTTGGTGATGAAGGGCAGGGATATAGACTGATGAGCATTGAGGAATTTCTTAGCTCAGATAAGGTTGTGCCCCAGTTGCAGGATAGGGTGAGAGATTATTTGGAGGAAGAGTAACTACAAGATATGAGTAAATTAACATATAAGTCATATTCATGGGATAAAGAATTTGAAATCAAAGGTTATTTTTCTGAGGATAAATCAAAAGTAGTTGATCATGAAGCAAATAGTGGAATTTTGACATACTCACCAAACGAAATTATATTAGAAATTTTTGGTGAATTTTCTAGTGATGACGAAATAATTACTGATTTTGGGGACCCTATAGATAAAATTTATGGATTTGATTCTCATGGAAAGTTATTGATATTAGAATCTTACGGTAGTCCATTTGGAACAGAGAATATTCCAGGTTTCCCAATAAGAAAGTATAGAATCAAAAATTTTAAAATTTTTGATATTGATTATCAATTATTTCCAAATAAGAATAATTTCAAAGAGTTGATAGTTGAATTGATTGACGAATTGGAAGATACCAAAGTCCAGTATTACCAATTCTCTTTTGATCATATAGAAGATTGGATTGGCAAATCAATTGTAAGTGCGAAACGTGATCTCAAACAACGAAATTTTAATATTGCTGTCAACATTTCTGACTATCAATCTACGGAAATTTTGATAAAATCAGAAAATTTAAAGTTTGAAGATGTGGCTGGCTACACTTTTTCATATGATGCATTAAGCTTAGAACAATTTTATAAAATTCGTTTATCCTCTTCTAAAAATGAAAAGGTTTCTTTACAGAAATGCTATGAGGCTTCAAGAAGAATTAAGCAATTAGTTGAGATGTTGTCTAAAAAACCTTTGTCTTTTCTAACCATTGAATTTCTATGTAAAAAACGTCAGGATAACAACTGGCCTATAATTAAAGGGAAGTATTTTGTACAACATTCAAGAAAAAGCATTAAATGGGATAAGCATGAGCTACACAAAATTTCGCTTAATAAATTAGGCGACAATTTTGAAGCTATTATAAATAATTGGTTCGATAAAAGTGAGCAATTAGAATTTATTGTTCGAAGTTTTACAGCCAATTTGCATGGTGCTCCTTATCTTGAAGATAGTTTTATAGATTCTATTCGCAATTTAGAAGTATTTGCTAGAAATTTTCGAGGTGAACAACGAGTTGATATTTCTAAAGAAGAAGATATAAATAAACAAAGAGTTTTTGATTTTATTAATAAAAATATTGATGATTGTTTTAAAAAAGTCTTTAGAAATAGGTTGAAATATCAGAGACAGGATAGTGACTTGAGAAAGAAATTACTGGATTTATTTTCTAATGTTCTTGGAAAAATAGGGAAGAATAAACTTACTGAGGCCTCCATTTCTAGTATTGTTAAAAAGTTGTATGACAGTCGTAACTACTATATTCATGGAGATGAGAAATCAAAATATAAAAATCTAGTGACAGATTTCAATGAAATGTATGAACTTCGTACATTGTGTCAAGAGGTATTACGTTTCTACATATTTCAGGAACTTGGATTAGAATATGATGAGGAGTACTAATAAAATGGAAACATGGCAAGAGTTAAAAGTTACAGTGAAGCGTGAGGGGGAGGAGTTGGTTTCCAACCTCTTGATTGAGCTAGGAGCGCAAGGTGTTGCGATTGAAGATAGCATGGACTATGTGGGGAATGTGGATCGCTTCGGCGAGATTTTCCCAGAAGTCGAGCAACAAGAAGAAATCGTGGTGACCGCATACTATCCAGATACGGTTGATGTGGCAGTGGTTGAGGCAGATTTGCAGGCTCATTTAGCAGAATTGACAGACTTTATGGATTTGGGAGAGGTCAAGATGGGCACGACTGCCTTGGCTGAGGAAGACTGGGCTGACAACTGGAAGAAATACTATGAACCAGCTCGCATTACTCATGACTTGACCATCGTGCCGTCTTGGACGGACTATGAGGCGACTGCGACAGAAAAGATTATCAAGCTGGATCCTGGTATGGCCTTTGGTACGGGTACTCATCCAACGACCAAGATGAGCCTCTTTGCCTTGGAGCAGGTTCTTCGTGGTGGCGAAACGGTGCTAGATGTGGGTACTGGATCAGGTGTCCTTTCTATTGCCAGCTCACTTCTTGGTGCCAAGGAAATTTTTGCTTACGACCTAGATGATGTGGCAGTTCGTGTTGCTCAGGAAAATATTGAGCTCAATCCTGGCATGGAAAATATCCATGTAGCGGCAGGAGATTTGCTTAAGGGGGTTGAGATTGAGGCAGACGTGATTGTGGCTAATATCTTAGCGGATATTCTCATTCATTTGACAGACGATGCCTATCGTTTGGTCAAGGATGAAGGCTACCTCATCATGAGTGGCATTATCAAGGACAAGTGGGATATGGTGCGCGAGTCAGCTGAGTCAGCTGGATTTTTCCTTGAAACCCACATGATTCAAGGGGAATGGAATGCCTGTGTCTTTAAGAAAACCAAGGATATTTCAGGTGTGATTGGAGGCTAGCATGCAACAGTATTTTGTCAAGGGCAGTGCAGACTCTCCTATCACCATTGAGGACAAGGAGACCAGCAAGCATATGTTTCAGGTCATGCGGCTGAAAGAAAATGATGAAGTAATCTTGGTCTTCAATGATGGTATCAAGCGCTTGGCGCGCGTGCTGGATGTGGAAGCCCGTCAGTTTGAATTGGTAGAAGAATTGGCTGACAATGTGGAACTGCCAATCCAAGTGACCATCGCATCTGGATTTCCCAAGGGAGACAAGCTGGAGTTCATCACTCAAAAAGTGACGGAACTGGGTGCTAGTCAAATCTGGTCCTTTCCTGCCGACTGGTCGGTCGCCAAGTGGGATGGCAAGAAATTGGGCAAGAAAGCCGAAAAACTAGAAAAAATCGCCCTTGGAGCAGCAGAACAAAGCAAGCGGAATCTGGTCCCAAGTATCCAGCTTTTCGAGAAAAAAGCAGATTTTTTAGCGCAACTAGACAAATTTGACTCTATCGTAGTGGCCTATGAAGAATCAGCAAAAGAAGGAGAAGCCGCTGCGCTCTTACAAGCAGTTGCTGGTCTTGAAAAGGGAGTAAAATTGCTCTTTATCTTTGGTCCAGAAGGTGGTCTCTCACCAGCAGAAATTGAAAGTTTTGAAGCTAAAGGAGCCGTCTTGGCAGGCCTTGGTCCTCGGATTTTGCGAGCAGAAACAGCGCCACTTTACGCCTTATCAGCCCTTAGTGTTTTAGTAGAATTAGAGAAATAAGAGGAAGAAAATGGAACAAAAACATCGTTCAGAATTTCCAGAAAAGGAACTTTGGGACTTAACAGCCCTATATCAAGACCGTGAGGATTTCTTGCGTGCAATCGAGAAAACGCGCGAAGACATCAATCAATTTAGCCGTGACTACAAGGGCAATCTTCACACTTTTGAGGATTTTGAGAAGGCCTTTGCGGAATTGGAACAAATTTATATTCAGATGAGCCATATCGGCAATTATGCCTTTATGCCTCAGACGACAGACTATAGCAATGAAGAGTTTGCTAATATCGCCCAAGCTGGGATGGACTTTGAGACAGACGCCAGTGTAGCCTTGACCTTCTTTGACGACGCCTTGGTGGCAGCAGACGAGGAAGTCTTGGACCGTTTGGGGGAATTGCGACATTTGACGGCAGCCATTCGTCAGGCCAAAATCAAAAAAGCCCACTATCTAGGGGCGGATGTGGAGAAAGCTTTGACCAATCTGGGTGAAGTTTTCTACAGTCCACAGGACATTTATACTAAGATGCGAGCTGGGGACTTTGAAATGGCTGACTTTGAAGCTCATGGCAAGACCTACAAAAACAGCTTTGTCACCTATGAAAATTTCTACCAAAACCACGAGGACGCTGAAGTTCGTGAGAAATCTTTCCGCTCCTTCTCAGAGGGACTTCGTAAGCACCAAAATACAGCTGCAGCAGCCTATTTAGCCCAAGTCAAGTCTGAAAAACTCTTAGCTGATATGAAGGGCTACGACTCAGTCTTTGATTATCTTCTGGCTGAGCAAGAAGTGGACCGTGCCATGTTTGACCGTCAGATTGACCTCATCATGAAGGACTTTGCACCAGTTGCTCAGAGATACCTCAAGCATGTTGCCAAGGTCAATGGTCTTGAAAAGATGACCTTTGCAGACTGGAAATTGGACTTGGACAGCGCCCTGAATCCTGAAGTGACTATTGATGACGCCTATGATTTGGTCATGAAGTCAGTAGAACCTTTGGGACAAGAATATTGTCAGGAAGTTGCGGGCTATCAAGAGGAACGATGGGTGGACTTTGCTGCCAATAGTGGCAAGGATTCTGGCGGTTATGCGGCGGATCCATATCGCGTGCACCCTTATGTCCTCATGAGCTGGACTGGTCGTTTGAGTGATGTCTATACCTTGATTCATGAAATTGGGCATTCTGGTCAATTTATCTTTTCAGACAATCACCAAAGCTACTTCAATGCCCACATGTCGACTTACTATGTCGAAGCGCCATCAACCTTCAATGAATTGCTCCTCAGCGATTACTTGGAGCACCAATCTGACGACCCTCGTCAAAAACGTTTTGCTCTTGCCCACCGCTTGACAGACACCTACTTCCATAATTTCATCACCCACCTCTTGGAAGCAGCCTTCCAGCGTAAGGTATATACATTGATTGAAGAAGGGGAAACTTTTGGAGCAAGCAAACTCAACAGCATTATGAAGGAAGTCTTGACGGACTTCTGGGGAGATGCCATTGAAATTGACGATGATGCAGCCTTGACTTGGATGCGTCAAGCTCACTACTACATGGGCTTGTATAGCTACACATACTCAGCAGGCCTTGTTATCTCTACTGCAGGTTACCTCCATCTGAAAAACTCTGAAACTGGAGCTAGAGACTGGCTCAATCTCCTCAAATCAGGTGGTAGCAAGACACCACTTGAGTCAGCCATGCTTATCGGAGCGGATATCTCAACAGACAAACCACTTCGTGATACAATTCAGTTCTTGTCAAACACAGTTGACCAGATTATCTCCTACAGTGCTGAGTTGGGAGAGTAAAGAGGATTTAGGATAAGGATATGAACAGAGAATGGCTTTTTGATAAGTTGCTAGAAATGTAGAGGTATTGACCATGTATCAAGAGTTACTCAGAAAAATAGCAGAAGAAAAACCGAGCTATCGTCAAGAAGAACTCCAGTGGTTACTTGATCACTTAGGGGATCCCAATCCAGAGATTCGTGATGAATTGGTTTTTACTAGTTTGGCTAGAGGGATTCAGGAATAGCTATTTACACAGGATCAATTTCATTTCATTGCTGAAGTGGTCTCATCTGATGGAGGACTAGATAAAGAGATTGATAAGATAGGCCTGTCAACACTTGAACGTTCTTTTAGGGCGCTTATTTATGCAAATCTTTTGTCTGCGGATGCCAACCAGCAATCGATTTTCTATCAGAGATTAAAAGCAGAAATTAGTAATGTTCTTTTAAATCAAGGCTTGCACTATCTTTCAAAAGAACAGGATACAACAGGTTCTTCAAGTCAGTATGGTTGGGTTCACGCTTTTGCGCATGGAGCGGATTTATTGACTGAAGTCGTTTGTCATCCAGATTTTCCTAAAAACAGAGCCCATGAAGTATTTGATGTACTTGGTCAATTATTTAAAAGAATTACCATTCGTTTTACAAATGATGAGGATTGGCGTTTAGCGAGAGTGATCTATGAACCTATTTTACAAGGGAAGTTGGAGCAAGAGCAAGTAGCCTCTTGGATAAAAACTGTTGATTTTCCGATAGAAGAAAGGGAAGATTTTTATAAATTTTCCAACTTCAGATCCTGTTTGTTGGAAGTCTATGTTCAACTTGACCAGAGAAATAGTTTACAAGATGACTTGAAACAAGCTATTCAATCTTTTCAGTACCAGGGATTGGCAGTTATATTTATTAAAATAATGAAGCAATAAAAAAGAGACTAGAATTTTCCCAGCCTCTTTTATGTATTTTAATGGAATTGCATACCACCATCAACGATAATGGTTTGTCCTGTAATGTAGTTTGAATCTGGTCCTGCAAGGAAGCTGACAGCTGCAGCCACATCTTCTGGTTCAGATAGGCGTTTTAGGGTAATATCTTTTGCAAATGTCTGCATACCCCACTCGTCATCTTTTCCTGCATTTTTACCAACTTCATGAGCGATATCGTACATCATTGGTGTTTTAACAATACCTGGTGCATAGGCGTTAACAGTGATGCCTGAGTCTGCTAAATCACGTGCTAATGTTTGCGTAATTCCACGAACAGCAAATTTTGTTCCACCATAAACAGTTAGATTTGGATTTCCGACTACACCAGCTTGAGAGGTTGCGTTGATAATTTTACCTCCGTGACCAAGTGCCTTAAATTGTGCTTGTGCAGCTTGTGAACCCCAAATGACACCACCAACGTTGATACCGAAAGTGCGTGTAAATTGTTCCTCAGTGATTGTATCAAGAGGAGTAGTTGGAGCGACACCAGCGTTATTTACGACAACATTCAAATCACCAAAATGGTCAACAACCTGTTGAAATGCTTGGGCAACTTCAGCTTGTTTCGAAACATCGGCTACGACAGCGAAGGCATTTTCAGCTGATAATTCGGCAACAGCCTTTTCAGCTGTTTCGGGATTGTAGTCTAAGACTCCTACCTTAAAGCCATCTTGAACCAATCGTTTTGCGATTGCAAAACCGATTCCTTGACCTGCACCTGTGACAATAGCAACTTTAGACATATGATTCCTCCTTGGTATCCACGATACCATTCAAACGTTCATAAAAGAACAGCAAAGTTGTAAAAATTAGTTCAAATTAGGGATTGAATAACCTATTTGAACTATGTTGATATTATATACCTTTAGAAAAAATGTTTCAAATAAGCACTACCGTTTTTATAGAATTCTAACCTGAAATTTCCAGTCAATTTTCTTGAAACCCTTTCCTTATTTTGATAGACTAATACATAGTTTGAAAAAAAGGAGACTTATCATGAAAAAATTTGTTGCTGAATTAATCGGTACATTTATGCTTGTGTTCATCGGAACAGGAGCTGTTGTTTTTGGGAATGGTGTTGAAGGTGTTGGGCACCTTGGGATTGCTCTTGCTTTTGGTTTGGCAATCGTAGTTGCAGCTTACTCAATTGGGACGATTTCAGGTGCTCACTTGAACCCAGCGGTTTCGATCGCTATGTTTGTAAACAAACGTTTGTCATCTTCTGAGCTTGTAAACTACATCCTTGGACAAGTAGTTGGAGCTTTCCTTGCGTCAGCTGCAGTATTCTTCCTCTTGTCTAACTCAGGCATGTCAACTGCTAGTCTTGGTGAAAATGCCTTGGCAAACGGTGTCACTGTCTTTGGTGGTTTCTTGTTTGAAGTCATCGCAACTTTCTTGTTTGTCTTGGTTATCATGACGGTAACATCAGCAAGCAAAGGTAATGGCGCAATCGCTGGTTTGGTAATCGGTTTGTCATTGACAGCCTTGATCCTTGTGGGATTGAACATCACTGGACTTTCAGTAAACCCAGCTCGTAGCTTGGCTCCTGCTGTCTTGGTAGGTGGCGCAGCCCTTCAACAAGTTTGGATTTTCATCCTTGCCCCAATCGTTGGTGGTATTCTTGCAGCCCTTGTTGCTAAAAACTTCCTTGGAACAGAAGAATAATTGAAATTCAAAAAGCCTTGCTCCTCAGTTTGAGGAACAGGGCTTTTTCGTATCTGTTTAGCGGTTGTCAATTTTCTCTGGATAAAGGTCGTGTTGAAAGAGGCGTTGTTCTGCCAATCCTTCATACTTAGTTCCAGGTTTACCGTAGTTGTAGTAGGGGTCGATTGAGATGCCACCGCGCGGAGTGAATTTTCCCCATACCTCCAAATAGCGAGGGTCTAGTAGATTGACCAAGTCTTTCCCGATGGTGTTGATACAGTTTTCATGAAAATCTCCATGATTTCGATAGCTAAAGAGGTAGAGTTTGAGGGATTTTGACTCGACACAGAGCTTGTCAGGAATGTAGGAAATATAAATGGTCGCAAAGTCTGGCTGAGCAGTGATTGGGCAAAGCGAGGTAAATTCAGGACAGTTGAATTTGATGAAATAGTCATTTTCAACATGACGATTGTCAAAGGATTCGAGGACTTCTGGTTGATAGTCAAAAATGTAGTTGGTTTCTTTGTTGCCGAGGAGGCTAAGGTTTTTCATTTCTTCTTGTTGTGACATGATTTTTTCTTTCTAATTTAAACACCACGTTGGTTGTCGTAGAGGAGGGTATGAAGTTGAGGAAGGACGCGGACATTGCCCCAGCTATCGTCAGCAGCGACACGTTCCCAGAGTTCTTTGAGGCGATCTAGTTGGTCTTGGACAATATTACCCGTAGCCTTGGGCTCAGGATTTCCTGCTGATAAGAAGAGGACATCTGGCTGGTAACGTTCTTGGATCCCTTTGGCAAAGGCTAAATCGGCATCATCAAAGACAGGGATTTTAAAGGTGACCTTGTCTGGATCTAGTTGGGAAACGATAAAGTCCAAGGTTTCGAAGTTGACTTCCATCTTGGATGAAGGAGGTTTGGGACTCAGAGTGACTTGGTCGATATCTTTTAACCAATTTTGCCAGCGGGAGCCTTGGGTCTCAACAGCCAGAGTGACACCACGTTCCTTGAGTTTGGTGACCAGCTCGGCCATGTTGGCTGCTAGGATAGCAGGATTTCCCCCAGATAGAGTTACATAGTCGTAGGTCCCCAATTTATCCAAGGCAGCAATGACCTCGTCAGCTGTCATACGAGTTGGTTTTTCAGAACCATCCCAAGTAAAGGCAGAGTCGCACCAGTCGCAGTGGTAGTCGCAACCTGCAGTGCGGACAAACATGGTTTTCTGCCCAATAGCACGACCTTCACCTTGAAAGGTAGGGCCAAAAATTTCCAGAACTGGTAGTTTGAGGACACGTTCCCTAGTCATCTAACCACTCCCGTCTAAATTCTGCAAAGGCAGTCGGAGTTTCATAGAGGCGAACGTATTCCAAACGGAGACCGCGTTCGTCTGGCAACTCTTGACTCATGGTTTGGAAAATCCAGTAAACCATATTTTCAGCAGTCGTGTTCATATAAGGCAGGGTTTCATTGAGATAGCGATGATCCAAATGGGGTTCTAAGAAGTCCTTGTAGATAGCTTTGATATCTCCAAAATCGTAGGTCATGCCACGTTCATCTAAAAATCCACTAACAGCAATCTGCAGATGATAAGTGTGGCCGTGCAGGGATTTGCATTTTCCCTCATAGTGAAAGAGATGGTGGGCAGCATCGAAGGTAAACTCTTTTGAAACTAAGGTTCTGTGAGGATTGTAGACAAGAGATTCCCCAGTTTCCTGTCTGATTTCTTTGGGAGCAAAAAACATTAGCCCTCTCCTTTCTGTGAAAGATAAACATCTAAACCATGCTGACGTAGGTGGCAGGCTGGACAATCTCCACAGCCACTTCCGATAATCCCATTGTAGCAGGTCAAGGTCTTTTCACGAACGTAGTCAAAGGCACCGAGTTGGTCGGCTAATTCCCAAGTTTCAGCCTTATCTAGCCACATGAGAGGTGTTTGGATAACAAAGTCGTAATCCATGGCAAGGTTGAGGGTGACATTAAGAGATTTGACAAAGACATCCCGGCAGTCAGGGTAGCCTGAGAAGTCTGTCTCGCAGACACCTGTCACGATATCTTTAATGCCACGTTGCTTGGCAAGAACTGCTGCAAAGGATAGAAAGAGGTGGTTGCGGCCGTCAACAAAGGTATTGGGAAGCTCTCCCTCTTTTTGCTCAATTTCCAAATCAGAGGTCAGGGCATTTTCAGTGATTTGTCCCAGCAGAGACATATCTAAGATGTGATGACGAACGCCTTGTTCCTTAGCGATTTCTTCAGCAACTTGAATTTCGAGATGATGGCGTTGGCCGTAGGCAAAGGTGACGGCTTCGACTGTTTTATAGTGTTCTTTAGCCCAAAAGAGGCAGGTTGTGGAATCTTGACCGCCGCTAAAGACGACCAAGGCTGATTGACGTTTCATAGTACTCCTTCCAAAATGGGAAATGTTCAGAGCACGCAAAAAGCTCCCTTGAGGGGAGCTAAAAAATACCAAGTAGAGGTTTTTTTTAGCGATGGCATGTCCCAAACATCGTAATATTCTACCTACAGTTTAGCATATTTTTTGAAAAATGGCAAAGGGCAAGAAAAAAGAGACCAAATGAAGCACTTGGTCTCTAGTGTGATTAGCTCAATTCAGCAACGATGGCCTTGATTTGTTCTGCAGTATGAACACCTGCAACTTGTTTCACCACTTGGCCGTCTTTTTTGAAGAGAAGGGTTGGGATAGACATGATTCCAAAAGCACGAGCCGTGTTTGGATTTTCATCAACGTCCATTTTAACGATTTTCAAGACATCTTCTGAAAGTTCCTCAGACAATTTGTCCAAGATTGGACCTTGCATACGACATGGACCACACCAAGTTGCCCAGAAGTCTACCAAAACCAAACCGTCTTTTGTTTCTTGTTCAAATGTTGCATCTGTAATTGCTTTTGCCATTGTATTTCTCCTTTTTTAGTTATATTGGCTTAAATCTTGTTTCATGAGATAGAAGAAGACATCTCCATAAGTCCCATGGTAGTCCAAATCATGACCATTATAGGTCAATTTTTGAACTGGGTAATAGTCTGCGACACCGATAAGGCAAGCTTGTTGAGAACGTTCAAAGTCTTGGTAAGACTCGAACGTCATGGTTCTCTCTTGTTTGCTGGTGTCTAGATAGGTAATTTCGATCATATTAAACTCCTTTGTTCGATCTTGACTTTATTGTACTCCTTGAAAAGAGGAATGTCAAGAAAAATGATTGCGCATGCAACTTTTTTAAAAATACTCATTAAGGCAAGAAATCAAGACTGGTTTCTAATCTTTCTTCGACGGCCTTTTGTAGATAAGCCAGGGTTGTTTGTCCCTCGTCAGTCAGACAGATAAAACTGGCCCGTCTATCCTGATCGCAACATCTGCGACTAAGCAAACCGCAGTTTTTCTCTTCTAATCTAGCCACCATTCGAGAAACAGCGCTTGGGCTGAGATGGAGTTTATCTGGTAGGTCAATTTGTCGTAGAGATTTTTCTTGGGCTAGATTCAGATAGTAGAGCAGGTAAAACTCTTTCAAATTCAGCCTTTGTTCACTCTGCTGGGCAATAGTTTCTTCCAACAAGGCTTCCATTTCTTTTTGACGGCGATTGTAGTCAAACCATTTTTCTAAGTAGGTCATTACTTTCTCCTTTCTTTTCAAAGTAAAAATCACAAAATCATTACTGATTATCTTTATAACACAAGATGATTGCGCATGCAACTATTATACTACTTTTAACTAATCCTTGCAAGAAAGAAGAATTTCAATATTTCCTTGAAATTTTCTGAAAAAAGAGTAAACTGGTATGCAAGAAGTCTATTTCGTGGAGTTTAGGATGAAATTATATGTTCAATTAATGATTCTCTTTGTGATTTCTCTAATCGGTGAGGGAATCTCCAGTTTCTTTCATCTGCCTATCCCAGGCAGTATTATCGGTTTGATTATTCTCTTTCTAGCCTTACAGTTCAAGTGGCTAAGGACCAGACATGTCAATATGGTCGGGAATTTCTTGCTGGCCAATATGACCATTCTCTTTTTGCCGCCAGCAGTGGGAATCATGGAAAAGTTCGATGTGATTGCTCCCTATCTTTTGCCCATTGTCTTGATTGTCTTTTTTGCGGCTGTCATCAACATTATCCTCATCGCCCTAGTGGTTCAGTTTATCAAGAGACGGTTTGAGGGAGATTATGAGAAAGGAGATGCCAAATGAGCGAATTTGTATCCAATCCTCTGTTTGGGATTGCATTATCTATCCTAGCTTATCTAGTGGGAATGCTGGTTTACAGACGTTTTCCCCATCCTTTGACAACACCTTTGCTTTTGTCAGCAATTTTTATTATCATCCTTCTTAAGGCGACGGGTATTTCTTACCAAGATTACTACCAAGGTGGGGTTTATCTGAATAATTTGATTGTCCCATCGACAGTGGCTTTAGGGATTCCTCTTTATAAGAGTTTTCATCTGATGAAGCACCATGCTCGGAGTATTCTCTTTGGTAGTTTGCTAGCAGTCGTTGTCAATACTAGCTTCACTGCCATAGTAGCGAAAATATTTGGTATGGACTTTTTCCTAGCCATTTCTCTCTTTCCCAAGTCAGTGACAACCGCCATGGCAGTGGGAATCACAGAAAAATTGCAAGGTTTGACGACTGTGACCTTGGTCGTCGTAGTGGCCACTGGGATTTTGACCAGTGTGATTGGACCAACCCTTTTGAAGTGGTTGAAGATTGATGATCCAGTGGCTGTAGGCCTTTCCCTTGGAGGAACAGGCCACGCAGTTGGAACGGGAACAGCCTTTCGATACGGTTCTGTAGCAGGAGCCATGGGTGGCTTGGCTATCGGTGTCACCGGTATTCTCTACGTCTTTGTCAGCCCTATCGTAGCCAGTTTGATATTGAGTTAAAGAAAAACCCAGCTTTCTAGCTGGGCATTTTTTATTGCAAATTAACCTTGTTTTTCAAAATATAGTAGGTACCGAGATAGTAGATAGCTGATAAAAAGAGATCGCGTAAGATTTCTGTACCAATCATCATGTTAAAGTTATTTTCAATTCGGAAAAAGAGAGAAACATAACCAATGACGATGGCAATGACGATATAGGCTAGAATCCCCATAGCTGTTCGATACTCATTAAAGAGTTGCCCGATTGAGATGGAGAGGTAAATGGATAAAATCCATGTAATCGAACCGACAAATAGTGATAGGGCATATAGCCAGCCGTAGCTGAGGTAAGGGGAAATGAAGTTATAGAGAACAGTGAAGTCTTTTTCTATTGGTGTTAAGAAGAAGATAATCAATACACTCAGGATAAAGACGATATAGCTTAAGATGGACCAGACAAGACCTCCTAAGAGTTTTGCGATGATGATTTGGTGCTCAGAGACAGGTAGGGTCAGGGTCAAATACCCTTGGCGGTCATAAACACTCCCCTTGAATCTTCGGATGATTAAAAAGATTGTTGCAATCCAAAGAGTGACGCTGAGTCCTCCAAAGACTAGTACCAAAAAGAAGATGAAATAAACAGCATTGTTAGAATTGTAACTCTGGCTAAGACTACCAAGAAAAGTTCCAATTAAAACTGAAATTGCAAGCACAGCTCCATAGAGCGCTAAATACCATTTATTGACATTCTTAAATTCATAACGAACTAGATTCCAAAACATAATAATCTCCTTTGCTTAGGCTTTAAATTCCTGGCGGAAGAGCTGGTCAATTGATTCACCTGACTCGTAACGAATATCATCAACATTTCCTTGGCGAACGACTTTCCCGTCTTTGAGGAAGATAATCTCATCCAAGATTGGCTCAATATCTGAAATCAAGTGGGTTGAAATCAGCACCGTAGAGGTTGGTGAGTAGTTGTTGATGATGGTATTGAGGATATAATCACGAGCAGCTGGATCCACACCTCCAATTGGTTCGTCCAGAACGTAGAGGCGGGCTTCACGGCTCATAACCAAAATCAGTTGCACCTTTTCCTTGTTTCCTTTTGATAATTTCTTTAAGCGACTATTTTCATCAATGCCAAGGTCTGCAAGCAGATGTTGGGCGCGTTCAAGATTGAAATCCTGATAGAAGGTTTTAAAGTAAGTCAGGGCTTCCTTGACCTTCATCTGTTCATTGAGATAAGTCGTATCTGGTAGATAAGAGACGATCGCCTTGGTAGCAGGACTTGGATCCTGTCCGTTAATGAGGACACGTCCTTTATTTGGTTGAAGGAGGCCATTGATCAGTTTGATCAGTGTTGTTTTCCCGGATCCGTTTGGTCCAAGGAGTCCAACAATCTTTCCAGCTGAGATCTCTAGTGAGATATTGTCAAGTGCCGCAGTTGCTCCATATGATTTTGATACATTTTCAAGTGCTAGTAGTGTCATAGTCTTAAACTCCTTTAATATAGTCGCTTAATACATTTGGCAGTTCTTCTTTTTTGTAGCCAAATTGAAGCATGCAAGAGACGAAGTGTTGCAGTTGCTCCTCGGAAAGTTGTTTGCGGGACTGAACGATGAGGTCCAAATCCTCGGTGACAAAACGACCAGTTGTTCGCTTGCTATAAACGAATCCTTCACGTTCAAGGTCAGACAAGGCGCGCTGAATGGTATTGGGATTGACACCAGCCTCGCTCGCCAAATCTCTCACAGTAGGGAGCTGTTGGTTGGATTCCAGTTCATGGGAAACAATCTGTAGTTTGATTTTTTCCATAATCTGTAAATAAATGGGTTTTGTATTATCAAATGACCAGGACATCATAGTCTCCTTTCTTTATCTTTGTTGTTCTAATTAAATAATACAATAAAACAAAAAACTTGTCAAGTAAAAATAAGAATTGTTTTGGGAATTGATCAAAAAATGGTATAATGAAAAGAAAACGACAAGGAGGGAAATGCATGCGTTGTCCAAAATGTGGGGCTACCAAGTCTAGTGTTGTTGATAGTCGACAGGCCGAAGAAGGAAATACCATCCGTCGAAGACGTGAGTGCGACGAGTGTCAGCATCGTTTTACAACCTATGAACGAGTAGAAGAAAGAACGCTGGTTGTCGTCAAAAAAGACGGTACGCGAGAACAATTTTCGAGAGATAAAATCTTTAATGGGATTATCCGCTCAGCCCAGAAGCGTCCTGTGTCAAGTGATGAAATCAACATGGTGGTCAATCGTATTGAGCAAAAACTCCGTAGTCGCAGTGAGAATGAGATCCAAAGTGAATACATTGGGTCCTTAGTCATGGAAGAATTGGCAGAGCTGGATGAGATTACCTATGTTCGTTTTGCCAGTGTTTACCGTAGCTTTAAGGATGTTAGTGAGTTGGAGAGCCTGCTCCAGCAAATCACCCAGTCCTCTAAAAAGAAAAAGGAAAAATAGATGAAACCAAATGACCGTTTTTCTTTTCTAAAGAATAATCGGGTGTCGCAAGATACCTCTTCTCTGGTGCAGTGCTACCTCCCGATTATCGGTCAGGAGGCACTGAGCCTCTATCTATATACCATTACCTTTTGGGATGGTGGGCAAAAAGAACACCTCTTTTCCCATATTCTCAACCACTTAAACTTTGGCATGCCGACCTTGCTCCAATCCTTTAAAATTTTATCTGCTTTGGATTTGTTGACCCTTTATCAGAAGGAGAATGTCTATGAATTACAGCTTCATTCTCCCCTCTCCAATCAAGAATTTCTAAGCCATTCTGTCTATAGCAGATTATTAGAGAAAAAGATTGGGGATACAGCTGTTTCTGCTATGAAGCAGGTTCCAAGTGAGGGAGAAGCACTCTCTGTTTCTTTGAGCCAAGTCTTTCCAACCCTGACTGAAGAAGTGACACCAAGCGAGTCTAAAAGCAAGTTAAAAAATGATTTTGACTTGGAACATTTCCAGCAGCTGATGGCTCGAGATGGCTTGCGTTTTGAAGATGAGCAAACGGATGTTTTGGAATTGTTTGCCATCGCAGATGAAAAAAAATGGACTTGGTTTGAAACCTATCAATTAGCTAAGGCGACAGCGGTAGCTCAGGTTATTTCAGTCAAACGCATGCGTGAAAAGATTGCGCAAAAGCAGGTTTCTTCTGACTTTAACCCCAAAGAAATGACCATTATCAGGGAAGCCAAAAATAAAACACCCCTGCAATTTTTAGCCGAAATCAAGCAAACACGTAAGGGAAACATCACCCAAAGTGAAAGAGAACTCCTTCACCAGATGGCGTCTTTAGGCTTGTTGGATGAAGTCATCAATATCGTCTTGCTTTTAACCTTTAACAAGGTTGATTCGGCTAATGTCAATGAAAAATATGCTATGAAAGTCGCTAACGACTATGCCTATCGCAAGATTCGGACAGCAGAAGAGGCTGTGCTTCGGATTCGAGAGCGTCAGCAAAAAGGGCAAGAAGACCAGAAAAACAAGGCCAGCTCAACTAAGACAAATGTTCCCAAGTGGAGTAATCCAGAATACAAGAATCAAACCAGTGAGGAGACTCGTCTGGAACTAGAACGCAAAAAACAAGAAATGTTAGCCCGATTAGAAGAAGGAGGAGACTAGATGGAAAGTGTGGGTGACGTTATCAAACGTCAGACAAGTCGTTTTCAGTATCAGGACCTAGTCCAGCAGATTATGAAAGACCCAGATGTGGCGGCTTTTATCCAGAAAGAATCCCTCAGTCAAGAGGAGTTAAATCGTAGCATCTCCAAGTTCAATCAATATATCACAGAACGGGACAAGTTTCTTCGTGGGGATGCGGACTATATTGCGCGTGGCTATAAGCCTATCTTGGTCATGAATCACGGTTATGCGGATGTGTCTTATGAAGAAACACCAGAACTAATCGCAGCAGAAAAAGAGGCTGCGATTAAGAATCGTCTCAAGTTGATCAATCTACCAGCAAGTCTCAAGAAAGCGAAGTTGGCTCAGATTGACCTGGATGATCTAGGACGTTTACCGATTTTTGAGAGACTCTATTCCTTTGTTGACCTTTACCCTAGTATTCGAAAAGGACTCTATCTTTATGGAGATTTTGGTGTCGGTAAGAGTTTCATGATGGCGGCCCTGGCCCATGACCTATCTGAAAAGCGAGGGGCCTCAACGACCATTCTCCACTATCCAAGCTTTGTCATTGATGTGAAAAATGCCATCGGTGAAGGATCTGTGAAGACCTTGGTGGATGACATCAAGTTAGCTGAAGTTCTGGTCTTGGATGATATTGGTGCAGAACAGTCGACCCCTTGGGTGCGTGATGAGATTCTCCAAGTTATTCTCCAGTATCGTATGCAGGAAGATTTGCCGACCTTCTTTACTTCCAACTTTAATTTCCAAGATTTGGAAAAACATTTTGCCAAAGGAAAGAATGGAAATGATGAGACTTGGGAAGCTAGACGGGTTATGGAGCGAATCCGTTATTTGGCTGAGGAGACAAGACTAGAAGGAGAAAATCGCCGATGACAGAAACCATTAAACTGATGAAAGCTCATACTTCAGTTCGTCGCTTTAAGGAGCAAGAAATTCCTCAGGCGGACTTGGAAGAGATTTTGACTGCTGGACAAATGGCGTCATCTTGGAAAAATTTTCAATCCTACTCTGTGATTCTTGTGCGCAGTCAAGAGAAGAAAGATGCCCTATATGAACTGGTTCCTCAGGAAGCCATTCGCCAGTCAGCTGCTTTCCTACTTTTTGTTGGTGACTTAAACCGAGCTGAAAAGGGAGCCAGCCTTCATACGGACACTTTCCAACCCCAAGGAGTGGAAGGTCTCCTCATCACGTCTGTGGACGCGGCGCTTGCTGGGCAAAATACCTTGCTTGCGGCGGAGAGTCTAGGTTACGGTGGGGTTATTATCGGTTTGGTTCGTTACAAGTCGGAAGAAGTGGCAGCGCTTTTTAACCTGCCTGACTATACCTACCCTGTTTTTGGGATTGCCCTTGGCGTACCAGATCAACAACATGATGTCAAACCAAGACTGCCTTTGAAGCAAGTGGTATTTGAAGAAGAGTACCAAGAACAGCCAGTAGCAACGATTTTGGACTATGACAAAGTTCAGGCAGACTATGCTGGCACGCGTGCGACAACCTCTTGGAGTCAGCGTTTGGCAGAGCAGTTTGGCCAAGCCGAACCTAGTTCAACTCGAAAAAATCTAGAACAGAAAAAGTTATTGTAGAAAGTGAGAAAACATGGCCTTACCAACTATTGCCATTGTGGGACGTCCCAATGTTGGGAAATCGACCCTATTTAATCGGATCGCTGGTGAGCGAATCTCAATTGTAGAAGATGTCGAGGGTGTGACACGTGACCGTATCTATGCAACGGGTGAGTGGCTCAATCGTTCCTTTAGTATGATTGATACTGGAGGGATTGACGACGTCGATGCTCCCTTCATGGAGCAAATCAAACACCAAGCAGAAATCGCTATGGAAGAAGCTGATGTCATCGTTTTTGTAGTGTCTGGGAAAGAAGGGATTACAGATGCGGACGAGTACGTAGCCCGCAAACTCTATAAAACCCATAAGCCTGTTATCCTTGCCGTTAACAAGGTTGACAATCCTGAGATGCGAAATGACATCTATGATTTCTATGCTCTGGGATTGGGCGAACCGTTGCCCATCTCGTCTGTCCACGGTATCGGAACAGGGGATGTGCTCGATGCCATCGTGGAAAATCTACCAAATGAAGTTGAAGAAGAAAATCCAGACGTGATTAAATTTAGCTTGATTGGCCGTCCAAACGTTGGGAAATCAAGTTTGATCAACGCCATTTTGGGAGAAGATCGTGTGATTGCTAGTCCAGTAGCTGGAACAACGCGCGATGCCATTGATACCCATTTTACAGATGCTGATGGACAAGAGTTTACTATGATTGATACAGCTGGTATGCGTAAGTCTGGTAAAGTCTATGAAAATACGGAGAAATACTCTGTCATGCGTGCCATGCGTGCCATTGACCGTTCTGACGTGGTCTTGATGGTCCTCAATGCCGAGGAAGGTATTCGTGAGTACGACAAACGTATCGCAGGTTTTGCCCATGAAGCGGGTAAAGGAATGATCATCGTGGTCAACAAGTGGGATACCCTTGAAAAAGACAATCACACCATGAAGAAATGGGAAGAAGATATCCGTGAGCAGTTCCAATACCTGCCTTATGCTCCGATTGTCTTTGTCTCTGCTCTGACCAAGCAACGTCTCCACAAATTGCCTGAAATGATCAAGCAAATCAGCGAAAGTCAAAACACCCGTATCCCATCAGCGGTCTTGAACGATGTGATTATGGATGCCATTGCTATCAATCCAACACCGACAGACAAAGGAAAACGCCTCAAAATCTTCTATGCGACTCAAGTGGCAACCAAGCCACCAACCTTTGTCATCTTTGTTAACGAAGAAGAACTCATGCACTTCTCTTACCTGCGCTTCTTGGAAAATCAAATCCGCAAGGCCTTTGTTTTTGAGGGAACCCCGATTCACTTGATCGCGAGAAAACGCAAGTAAGTCTTGCTTGTTTTCCTATAAAAATAAATTGAAAGAAGACTTCATAGTCTTCTTTTTTCTATCTAAAAGGGGAGAAAAGAACCTGCCAAATTGGAGGAGAATCTGTCATCAAATTTCAATCATTTTCCTAGCTTTTGTAATCTATTTGTAATGAAAATGCACTTTTTTTGTAAAAATCAAAATGCTATAATTCCTTAAATCAATTTTCCTTTATCAGGGAGGTTATTATGAAAAAAAGCAGATTATTTAAACATAGTTTGTTGGTTCGCTTGCTTGGGTTGCTGATGGTCTTTCTCTTCTTGTCAGCATTCACAGCACCTGAAAAACCTGAGTACGGGATCTATGACCCGGATCATTATTTAACGGATGAGACTATAAGTCAGATTCGGGAATTGAATAATGTAAATAGTAAAAAATCAGAAAAATTCCAGATGGGTGTTTACGTTGTGAAAAGCCTAGATGGAGAAACAATCGAGACTGTAGCCAATGAAACAGCTAGGGCTTGGAAAATTGGCTACTCGGGAGACAATCACGGTGTCTTGATTGTGGTAGCAGTCCAAGATAGAAAATCACGGATTGAAACCAGTAATAATGTGGCCGGTAAGATCACTGACTATCAGACCAATAGATTTTTGAAAACAGCACGACCTTACTTTCAAAAGGGAGACTACAGTAATGGAGTTCTTTCTATAGCAAACAATCTCAACTACATGTTTTATAGTGGATCGAGTACGCCTGCTTCAAGTTCTAAAAGTAGTTACGACTATACCACCAACTCTAGTCGCTTAAGGGAACTTGAAAGGTATGCTGGTGAGAATAGTTCTTCGAGACGTCATCGAAAAAGCAGTTCGAGCGACGGAGTTATCGGATTTGGAGTTTTCATTTACTTCATCGTGATGATTATCGGATTTCTATTTGGTGGTCGTGGTGGCGGTTCACATGGCGATGATTCTGGCGGTGGCTGGTGGGGCAGCGACTCATCAGACTCAGGTTCCTCTTGGTCTGATTCGGGCTCCGACTCATCTGGAGGCTGGGACGGCGGTGGCTTTGATGGCGGTGGTTCGTCTGATGACTGGTGAGTGATCATATATTACTCAAACCGATTTCTCCATACAGTAAGGTGACTCCTTTGCAAGAGTTTACTCCTTAATTAAAAATAAAAACAAAGTTTGGGAAATTGATTTAAAATCTGAGTATTTTCTCAGAAAAGTTGATAAAAGAAAGTGTTAAGGTTTTGATATGAAACAAAATAAAGTAATTCTCTCAATAGTGGCGATTTTCTTTGGACTACTAGTTCTGGGAAGTTGTTCCGCAGTTACGACCTATAATGGTCTGGTTGGTGAACAGACTAAGGTGGAGCAGGCTCGGGCCGATGTCTCGACAGCCCTCCAACGTCGTTCGGACTTGATTGGTAACTTGGTGGAGTCCGTTAAAGGACAAATGAATCATGAAACCGAAGTCTTTACCAAGATTGCTGATGCTAGAGCTAAAATCGGTAGTAGCTCAGTAACTTCGGAAGAAAACCAAAAGGCTCAGGGAGAGTTGAGCTCAGCTCTTTCCCGCTTGATTTCCTTGACGGAGAATTATCCAGAACTCAAGAGCAATCAAAATGTTGAGCAACTAATGGTCGAACTTTCAGGAAGTGAAAATCGTATCTTTGTAGCACGCAAGGATTATAATAAAGTCGCAGCCGAGTACAATCAAAAGTTGAGAAGTTTTCCAACCGTGCTTTTTGCGAATATGATGAACTTTAAAGAAGCGGAAACCTTTAAAGAAACAGAAGAAGCCAAGACAGTTCCTAAGGTCGATTTTGGAACATCTTCATCAAGTCAATAAAGTGAATCAGCCTATGAATAAAGGGATTTCTCTAGCGTGACTAGTGATTTCAAACCCGAACCTGGAAAGCTTTTTCCAGGTTTTTTTGGTATAATAAAAAGGAAGAGACAGTGACTGAAATGGAGGTTTGCTATGGAGAAAACAAAAGCCTTTCTTGAAGCGCACTACAAGAGATATATCCTTACGATTTGCTTTCTCTGGTTCCTCATGTTCTTTCTTCCTTGGGATTGGCAAATAGGAGGAGTTTCAGTATATTATTTCGTTATGAAAAAACTCTTCGTGGTCTTTGGTGTTTTATCTATCCTATACTCGGTGCTGATTAAAAAAATCAGTCTTCTCATCTTTGGTATCATCTTTTGCTTGGACTTCTGGATTAATCTCTTTTGGTATTTTGGGATATTACCTGCATTCTTGGGAAATTAAACATTAAAAAATGATGGACTAGACTGGCTTCTAGTCCTTTTTTCCCCTTGTGAAACAAGGATTCTTTCTTGAAAAATAATGGTAAATATGCTAAAATTAAAAGAACATTCTAAAATATTCAGAATCTAAAGTAAGGAAAATCATGGCTAATATTTTAAAAACAATTATCGAAAATGATAAAGGGGAACTTCGTCGTCTAGAAAAGATGGCTGATAAGGTTCTTAACTATGAGAGCCAAATGGCCGCAATGTCGGACGAAGAACTAAAAGCAAAAACTGACGAATTTAAAGAACGCTACAATAAGGGAGAATCACTTGATTCACTGTTATATGAGGCTTTTGCGGTAGTCCGTGAAGCAGCAAAACGTGTCCTTGGACTTTTCCCTTATAAAGTTCAGGTCATGGGTGGGATTGTTCTTCACCATGGTGACGTTCCAGAGATGCGTACTGGTGAAGGGAAAACCTTGACGGCGACCATGCCAGTGTACCTCAATGCCCTTGCAGGTAAAGGGGTTCACGTAGTTACTGTCAACGAATACCTGACAGAACGTGACGCGACTGAGATGGGTGAATTGTACTCATGGCTCGGTCTGTCAGTAGGGATCAACTTGGCAGCCAAATCTCCAATGGAGAAAAAAGAAGCGTACCTCTGTGATATTACCTACTCAACCAACTCAGAGATTGGTTTTGACTACCTTCGTGATAATATGGTCGTTCGTGCAGAAAACATGGTACAACGTCCGCTTAACTATGCCTTGGTCGATGAGGTTGACTCGATCTTGATCGATGAAGCCCGTACTCCTTTGATCGTTTCAGGTGCCAATGCAGTTGAGACTAGCCAACTCTACCACATGGCGGATCATTTTGTGAAGTCTTTGGACAAGGATGACTATATTATTGACATTCAGTCTAAGACGATTGGCTTGTCTGATTCTGGGATTGACAAGGCTGAGAGCTATTTCAAACTGGAAAATCTCTATGATGTCGAAAACGTAGCTCTTACCCACTTTATTGACAATGCCCTCCGTGCCAACTATATCATGATTCTCGATATTGACTATGTGGTTAGTGAAGAGCAAGAAATCTTGATTGTCGACCAATTTACAGGTCGTACCATGGAAGGTCGTCGTTACTCTGACGGCTTGCATCAAGCGATTGAAGCAAAAGAAGGTGTACCAATCCAAGATGAGACCAAGACTTCAGCTTCTATCACCTACCAAAATCTCTTCCGTATGTATAAGAAATTGGCAGGTATGACGGGTACTGGTAAAACAGAAGAAGAAGAATTCCGCGAAATCTACAACATTCGCGTCATCCCAATCCCAACCAACCGTCCAATCCAACGTATCGACCACTCAGACCTTCTCTATGCCAGTCTTGATGCGAAGTTTAAGGCTGTAGTTGAAGATGTAAAAGCTCGTCACCAAAAAGGTCAGCCGGTCTTGGTAGGTACAGTTGCAGTTGAAACGAGTGACTTTCTGTCTAAGAAACTGGTAGAGGCAGGTGTTCCTCACGAAGTCTTGAATGCGAAGAACCACTACAGAGAAGCGCAAATCATCATGAACGCTGGTCAGCGTGGTGCAGTTACTATCGCGACCAACATGGCCGGTCGTGGTACCGACATCAAGCTTGGTGAAGGGGTTCGTGAACTTGGTGGACTTTGTGTCATTGGTACAGAACGCCATGAAAGTCGCCGTATTGATAATCAGCTTCGTGGACGTTCAGGGCGTCAAGGAGACCCAGGGGAGTCACAATTCTACTTGTCTCTTGAAGATGATTTGATGAAACGTTTTGGTTCAGAACGTTTGAAAGGTGTCTTTGAACGTCTTAACATGTCTGATGAAGCCATCGAATCTCGCATGTTAACGCGTCAAGTTGAAGCAGCTCAAAAACGTGTTGAAGGAAACAACTACGATACTCGTAAACAAGTCCTTCAATACGATGACGTTATGCGTGAACAACGTGAAATCATCTATGCACAACGTTATGATGTCATCACTGCAGACCGTGACTTGGCACCTGAAATTCATGCTATGATTCGTCGTACCATTGGCCGAATCGTAGATGCACATGCTCGTTCGAAAGAAGATGAAAAACTGGAAGCAATCCTGAACTTTGCTAAGTATAACTTGCTTCCAGAAGATTCAATCAGCCGTTCAGATCTTGCAGGTCTGTCAGATCAGGCCATCAAAGATGAACTTTTCCAACGTGCCTTGAAAGTTTATGATAGCCAAGTTGCCAAACTTCGTGATGAAGAAGCAGTGAAAGAGTTCCAGAAGGTCTTGATCCTACGTGTTGTAGACAACAAGTGGACAGACCATATCGACGCCCTTGACCAGTTACGAAATGCTGTTGGTCTTCGTGGATATGCCCAAAACAATCCTGTCGTAGAATATCAAGCAGAAGGTTTCCGCATGTTTAATGACATGATTGGATCAATTGAATTTGATGTGACCCGCTTGATGATGAAAGCACAAATCCACGAACAGGAACGTCCTCAAACTGAACACAATATCAGTACAACTGCGACTCGTAATATCGCGGCGCAGCAGACTCAGCTTCCAAAAGATGTGGACTTGAGCCAAATTGGACGAAATGATCAATGCCCATGTGGATCAGGTAAGAAATTCAAGAACTGTCATGGTAAGAGACAATAATATGAGATAAGATACAGGCGGATACCTGGTAAAAATCATTTTTTGCTTGGTGTCCGTTTGCTTTATAAGGAGATGAATCATGGTATTTAAAGCTAAAAGTCCTAAAATTAACATTGAAGAAGTTCGCGCCTTGTCTAAATTAGAGGGAGCGGCTCTTGCGAGAAAAAATCAACGTGATCAGGAATTGGAAGCCATCATCCGTGGGGAAGACCAGCGTATTCTCTTGGTGATTGGACCATGTTCATCTGATAACGAAGAGGCGGTTCTCGAGTATGCCAAGCGTCTATCTGCTTTGCAAGAAGAGGTCAAAGACCGTATTTTTATGGTCATGCGTGTCTATACAGCTAAACCTCGTACCAATGGAGATGGCTATAAGGGCTTGATTCATCAACCAAATGCTAAAGAAGCACCTAGCTTGATCAATGGAATCAAGGCTGTTCGTCATTTACATTACCGCGTTATTTCTGAGACTGGTATGACAACAGCGGATGAGATGCTTTATCCTGAAAATCTTCCGCTGGTGGATGATTTGATTTCTTATATGGCTGTTGGAGCTCGTTCTGTAGAGGATCAACAGCACCGTTTTGTAGCGAGCGGAGCAGATTTTTCAACAGGATTTAAAAATCCAACATCTGGAAATCTCAATGTTATGTTTAACGGGATTTACGCAGCGCAAAATAAGCAGAGTTTCCTCTTCCTCGGTAAAGAGGTGGAAACGACTGGGAATCCATTGTCCCATGCCATTCTTCGTGGTGCCTTGAATGAATATGGCAAGAATATTCCCAACTACTACTATGACAATTTGATAGATACCATTGCCCAGTATGAAAAGATGGGCTTGGAAAATCCCTTTATCATCATCGATACCAATCATGACAATTCAGGCAAGCAGTATATGGAGCAAATCCGTATCGTTCGTCAGACTTTGATTAACCGTGACTGGAATGAGAAAATCAAGAAATATGTTCGTGGTTTTATGATTGAGTCCTATCTAGAAGATGGACGTCAAAATGAGCCAGAAGTTTTTGGTAAGTCCATTACAGATCCGTGTCTCGGATGGGACAACACAGAAGCACTTGTTCGAGAAATTTACCAAACGCTAGGAGAGTAAGATGGCATTTATCGAAAAAGGTCAAGAAATTGATATTGAAGCAATCAAGGCTGCGACCCAGCTGTCACCTGAAGCCTTGCGAAAAAAAGAAGCCCGTGATAGAGAGTTGGCAGCCATCATCTCAGGTGAGGACGACCGAATCCTTTTGGTGATTGGGCCTTGCTCTTCGGACAATGAAGAAGCAGTGCTTGAATATGCTCGTCGCTTAGCAGACTTGCAGAAAAAAGTTGCGGATAAAATTTTTATCGTGATGCGTGTCTATACGGCTAAACCTCGTACTAATGGAGATGGCTATAAGGGCATGATTCATCAGCCAAATACCAGCGAAGCGCCTAGTCTCATCAATGGTTTGCAGGCTGTTCGTCAGCTCCACTACCGTGTGATTACCGAAACTGGCTTGACGACAGCTGATGAGATGCTTTATCCGTCAAATCTCGTTTTGGTTGATGATCTGGTCAGCTACCATGCTGTAGGGGCTCGTTCGGTGGAAGACCAGGAACACCGCTTTGTAGCCTCTGGGATTGATGCTCCAGTTGGGATGAAAAATCCAACATCAGGAAATCTTGGGGTCATGTTTAATGCCATCTATGCGGCTCAAAACAAGCAAACCTTTCTTTACCACGGTCAAGAAGTGGAAACTTCAGGAAATCCTTTGGCCCACGTTATCCTTCGTGGTGCCATGAACGAATATGGTAAAAATGAACCCAATTTCTACTATGAAACCCTCTTAAATGCCATCAATCGCTATGAGACCATGGGACTTGAAAATCCCTTCATTATCATCGACACCAATCATGACAATTCAGGCAAGCAGTATATGGAACAAATTCGCATTGTTCGTCAAGCCTTGCTGAATCGTGACTGGAATGAAAAGATTAAAAAGACGGTTCGAGGCTTTATGATCGAATCTTACCTAGCAGATGGTCGCCAAAATCAACCAGAGGTCTTTGGTTGCTCCATAACTGACCCTTGTCTAGGTTGGGAAAATACAGTAGCCTTGGTAGAAGAAATTTATACTACCTTAACAAAATAAGTGAAAAGGATGGAGTTGGGGGAATCTCAGCTCCTTTTGTGAGTATGATAGTTGGACACGGAATTGACATCGAAGAATTGGCTTCGATAGAAAACGCAGTTACACGACGTGAGGGCTTTGCCAAGCGCGTGCTGACCCCTAAAGAAATGGAGCGTTTTGCCAGTCTCAAAGGGCGCAGACAAATCGAATACTTGGCTGGTCGCTGGTCGGCTAAGGAGGCCTTTTCCAAGGCTATGGGAACTGGTATTGGAAAACTGACCTTTCAGGATTTGGAAGTTTTGAACAATGAACGAGGGGCACCTTATTTTAGTCAGTCCCCATTTTCAGGAAAAATTTGGCTATCTATCAGCCATACAGATCAGTTTGTGACAGCCAGTGTCATTTTGGAGGAAAATCATGAAAGCTAGTCCACATAGACCAACCAAGGCTCTGATATATCTGGGAGCCATTCGACAAAATATACAACAAATGGGAAGTCATATCCCTAATGGTACGCTCAAATTTGCAGTAGTCAAGGCTAATGCTTATGGACATGGGGCGGTAGCTGTTGCAACGGAGATCCAGGATGTTGTTGATGGATTTTGCGTTTCCAATATCGATGAAGCTATCGAGTTGCGTCAAGTAGGTATAAACAAGAAAATCCTCATTTTAGGAGTTTCTGAAATCGAAGCTGTTGCTCTAGCTAAAGAATACGACATCACCTTGACAGTGGCAGGATTGGAGTGGATTCAAGCGCTGTTAGACAAGGAAGCAGATTTAACTGACTTGACTGTCCATCTCAAGATCGATTCAGGAATGGGACGAATTGGTTTTAGAGATGCCAGTGAAGCTGATCTGGCTCAAGACTTGCTCAAGCAACATGGTGCTCGAGTTAAAGGAATTTTTACCCATTTTGCGACTGCAGATGAGGAATCAGATACCTACTTTAATCAGCAGTTAGAATGTTTTAAAGCTATTTTGGCAAGTATGAAGGAAGTTCCAGAGCTGGTTCATGCCAGCAACTCAGCAACGACCCTCTGGCATGCAGAGACTATTTTCAATGCGGTTCGTATGGGAGATTCCATGTATGGTCTCAATCCAAGTGGAGAGGTTCTGAACTTGCCTTATGAGTTGACTCCAGTCTTGACCTTGGAGTCTGCTCTGGTTCATGTCAAGACAGTTCCAGCTGGAGCTTGCATGGGCTATGGAGCCACCTATCAGGCGGATAGCGAGCAAGTCATCGCGACCGTGCCAATCGGCTATGCGGATGGTTGGACACGAGATATGCAAAATTTCACTGTCTTGGTAGATGGACAAGCTTGCCCAATCGTCGGACGAGTATCTATGGACCAAATCACTATTCGGCTGCCTAAGGTTTATCCGCTCGGAACAAAAGTAACCCTGATCGGCAGCAACGGTGACAAGGAAATCACAGCTACTCAGGTAGCTGCCTACCGCGGCACTATTAACTATGAGGTCGTTTGTCTCCTCAGCGATCGCATTCCAAGAGAATATTATTAAAAAAAGAAAGGAGTGGAGCATGAATCTACATCAACCCTTGCATGTCTTACCTGGCGTGGGGCCAAAGTCAGCAGAGAAATACGCTAAACTAGGAATTGAAAACTTGCAAGACCTCTTGCTCTACTTTCCTTTCCGTTATGAAGATTTCAAGACCAAGCAGGTCCTAGATCTGGAAGATGGGGAAAAGGCGGTTCTGTCTGGTCAAGTCGTGACTCCTGCCAGTGTTCAGTATTATGGTTTCAAGCGCAATCGTCTGCGCTTTAGCCTCAAGCAGGGAGAAGTCGTTTTTGCGGTGAATTTCTTTAACCAGCCCTATCTGGCTGATAAGATAGAGTTGGGTGCAACTCTTGCTGTCTTTGGAAAATGGGACCGTGCCAAGGCCAGTTTGACTGGGATGAAGGTTCTAGCTCAAGTGGAAGATGACCTCCAGCCGGTCTATCGTCTGGCTCAGGGAATCAGTCAGGCCAGTCTGGTCAAGGTCATTAAGACAGCCTTTGATCAGGGGTTGGACCTCTTGATTGAGGAAAATCTTCCCCAGTCTTTACTTGATAAATACAAACTCATGTCCCGTTGTCAGGCTGTCCGTGCCATGCATTTTCCCAAGGATTTAGCAGAATACAAGCAGGCCCTTCGTCGGATCAAGTTTGAGGAACTTTTTTATTTTCAGATGCAGTTGCAGTCACTCAAGTCTGAAAATAGAGTTCAGGGAAGCGGTCTGGTTCTGGATTGGTCTCAGGAAAAAGTGATAGCCGTTAAAGAAAGTCTGCCTTTCGCCCTGACTCAAGCTCAAGAAAAGAGTCTGCAGGAGATTTTGACCGACATGAAGTCGGACCACCACATGAATCGTCTCCTACAAGGGGATGTAGGGAGCGGAAAAACGGTGGTTGCTGGTTTGGCCATGTTTGCGGCGGTGACGGCTGGCTATCAGGCGGCTCTCATGGTGCCAACAGAAATCCTAGCAGAGCAACACTTTGAGAGTTTACAGAACCTTTTTCCAGACTTGAAACTGGCTCTCTTGACAGGTTCCTTAAAAGCTGCAGAGAAAAGAGAAGTCTTGGAGACCATTGCCAAGGGTGAGGCTGATTTGATTATCGGAACCCATGCTCTGATACAAGATGGGGTGGATTATGCTCGTCTTGGTTTGATTATCATCGATGAGCAGCACCGTTTTGGTGTGGGCCAAAGGCGTGTTCTGCGGGAAAAAGGGGACAATCCAGATGTCCTCATGATGACGGCGACGCCCATTCCACGAACCTTGGCTATCACAGCCTTTGGCGATATGGATGTTTCCATTATCGACCAGATGCCAGCAGGGCGGAAGCCCATTGTGACTCGGTGGATTAAGCATGAGCAGTTGCCTCAGGTCTTGACTTGGTTAGAGGGAGAAGTTCAAAAAGGTTTTCAAGCCTATGTCATCTCTCCCTTGATTGAAGAATCTGAAGCTTTGGATTTGAAAAATGCCATTGCCTTATCTGAGGAGTTGATAGCTCATTTTGCCGGCAAGGCTGAAGTAGCTCTTTTACATGGGAAGATGAAGAGTGATGAAAAAGACCAGATCATGCAGGATTTTAAAGAGAGAAAAACGGATATTCTGGTTTCGACGACGGTTATCGAGGTCGGGGTCAATGTTCCCAATGCGACAGTTATGATTATCATGGATGCCGACCGGTTCGGTCTCAGCCAGCTTCACCAGCTCAGAGGTCGTGTGGGTCGGGGGGACAAACAGTCCTATGCTGTTCTCGTTGCTAATCCCAAGACGGACTCTGGGAAGGACCGCATGCGCATCATGATAGAAACGACTAATGGATTTGTCCTTGCGGAGGAAGATTTGAAAATGCGTGGTTCTGGAGAGATTTTTGGAACCAGACAGTCAGGACTTCCAGAGTTTCAAGTGGCTGATATTATCGAAGATTTTCCGATTTTAGAAGAAGCCAGAAAGGTTGCCAGCTACATTAGTTCGATAGAAGGTTGGAAAGAGGATCCGGAGTGGCGCATGATTGCTCTCCACTTAGAAAAGAGAGAACATCTGGATTAAGCCTTTTCTAAGAAATCTATAAGCTAGCTTTTAGGTTTGGGTCTTATACTAGAGTCATCAAAAAGAAACGAGGACTCTCACATGACTATTAAAGTAACCTACCAAAAGAAATATCAGACTTTCAAACTAGAGAAAGGAGCTAGCACCTATTGATAACCAAAGAGCGGAAACGCTCTTTTTATTTTTATAAAATAGTCGACTATAAATCAAACTTAGTCGAGTGATAAAAAGATATTAGTCTCCAAGCCTATTTACTCTTTGACTGAAGCTTGATATAATTGCCCCATCTGAGTAAAGAGGAGTGAAAAGAATGTTAGAAACAAGAACGATTGCTATACAAGATAGGTATGGAGAACGATTTCAGCATTGTTGGGGATGTGGTCCCAAGAATGATTTAGGCTTACATTTAAAAACCTATCCAAGTATAGATGGAAAAAGTTGTATTAGTCGGATAAAGCTTGAAAATGCTTATACTGGTGGAGTTCCATCAAATGTCTTTGGAGGAATGATAGCGACTATTTTTGATTGCCATGGCACGGCCTCAGCAGCTTGGTTTGCCCATCATCAAAAAGGGTTGGAACTGACGAAATCAACTGTGATAGGACGTTTTATTACTGCTCACTTGGAGATTGATTACCTTAGTCCTAGTCCAATTGAAGATGAAATTGTGGTCACTTCTACTCTGGAGGAATTAGGGGAAAGAAAAGCAATTATTGCTATGGAGATGACAGTGGCTACTAAAGTCCGTGCCAAAGCCAAAATGGTAGCAGTTGCTGTGAAGGATCATATGTAAAACGGAAGATTAGAAGTTTAAGATTTTAAAACTACTTTCAGGCGATAGGTTTGAGGAAAGAGAATCTAAAATCACTTTCTATTTAGCATTCTTTCTTGCATTGCTTTCCTAGATATGCTAGAGTTATGATAGCGATTACAAAACAAAAGGAGCATGCTATGAAAAATCCAGCTTTGTTAGAAGAAATCAAGACCTATCTAGGACGGGATGAGGTTCCAGAAGATTTTGATGCTTTCTGGGATGAAGAGGTCAAAAAAGTTTCATCTCTTCCAGCCTGCCAGTTGGAGGAAAGAGATTTCCATATTCCCCAAGTCAAGTGCTATGAGCTAAACTTTGAGGGAACAAATGAAGGCAAGGTCTACGCACGCGTCGTCCTTCCAAAGAGTGAGGAGAAAGTTCCGTTAATCTTCCATTTCCATGGTTATATGGGACGTGGCTGGGACTGGGCTGATATGCTGGCCTATACTGTGGCTGGTTACGGTGTTGTTTCCATGGATGTGCGGGGCCAGTCGGGCTATTCTCAAGACGGCTTGCGCTCTCCACTAGGAAATACGGTTAAGGGGCATATCATCCGTGGTGCTGTTGAAGGTCGGGACCACCTCTTTTATAAGGATGTCTATCTGGATATTTACCAGTTGGTTGAAATTATTGCCAGTCTGCCTCAGGTAGATGAGAAAAAACTTTCCAGCTATGGTGCGTCACAAGGAGGGGCCTTAGCTCTGGTTGCAGCAGCGCTCAATCCTCGAATTCAGAAAACAGTTGCCATCTATCCTTTCTTGTCAGACTTTAGACGGGTGCTCGAGATTGGCAATACCAGTGAAGCCTATGACGAACTCTTCCGTTATTTCAAGTTCCACGATCCCTTCCATGAAACAGAGGAGGAAATCATGGCGACCCTTGCCTATATTGATGTGAAGAATCTTGCCCATCGTATCAAAGGAGAGGTCAAGATGATTACGGGCTTGGATGACGATGTTTGCTATCCTATTACCCAGTTTGCGATATACAACCGTCTGACTTGCGACAAGGCCTATCGCATCATGCCTGAGTATGCTCACGAAGCCATGAATGTTTTTGTCAATGACCAGGTTTATAACTGGCTCTGTGGTAGTGAGATTCCTTTTAAGTACGTAAGATAATGAATGAGAGAGCCCAGGAGCTCTCTTTTTTATGTCCTAAACCTGAAAGTACTTTTAGAAAATTTAAAATATTAAAATATTCTTAAAAGTAAAATCTATTCTGTGGGAACACAGATATAAATATAAGACTTTATTGTATAATAAAGGAAAAGTCACTTGTGAAAGGAGGAAAAAGGCTGCTGGACGCTTAAAGAATGGCTCAGCAGAAATGGGAGAGGATTGGGAGCTCTCATTAAGTTGGATACTTTCTTGTAAAACTTGTCTCTTGAAGAGACAATAAAAATTTTTAAAGAAAAAAGAAAGCGCTTTATTTTATGAAAAATGAAAGGACAAACATGAATTACAAATCTTTAGATCGGAAACAGCGATACGGAATTCGAAAATTTGCAGTCGGGGCGGCATCGGTAGTGATTGGTACAGTAGTATTTGGAGCAAATCCAGTCTTAGCTCAAGAGCAAGCCAATGCAGCAGGGGCCAATACAGAAACTGTCGAACCTGGTCAAGGATTATCAGAATTGCCAAAAGAAGTGTCCTCGGGAGATCTTGCTCATTTGGATAAGGATTTGGCTGGTAAATTGGCAGCAGCTCAAGACAATGGCGTTGAGGTGGACCAAGATCATTTGAAAAAAAATGAGAGTGCAGAATCAGAAACTCCATCCTCTACGGAAACCCCTGCAGAAGAAGCAAATAAGGAAGCGAAATCAGAGGATCAGGGGGCTATTCCTCGTGACTATTACTCAAGAGATTTAAAAAATGCTAATCCTGTCCTTGAAAAAGAAGATGTTGAAACCAATGCAGCAAATGGTCAGAGAGTCGATTTATCAAGTGAACTAGACAAACTAAAGAAGCTTCAAAATGCTACAGTTCACATGGAGTTTAAACCAGATGCATCAGCTCCACGCTTTTACAATCTCTTCTCTGTATCCAGTGACACCAAGGAAAATGAGTACTTTACTATGTCGGTCCTTGATAATACAGCTCTTATTGAAGGGCGTGGCGCTAACGGGGAGCAGTTCTATGATAAGTATACAGATGCTCCTTTGAAAGTTCGCCCTGGACAATGGAATTCCGTAACCTTTACTGTCGAACAACCGACAGCGGAGTTACCTCATGGTCGAGTTCGTCTCTATGTGAACGGTGTCTTATCCCGAACAAGTCTAAAATCTGGTAACTTTATCAAAGATATGCCAGATGTTAATCAAGCTCAACTTGGAGCAACCAAACGGGGCAATAAAACAGTTTGGGCATCAAACCTACAAGTTCGAAACCTAACTGTTTATGATCGTGCTTTAAGCCCAGATGAAGTTCAAACACGGAGTCAATTATTTGAAAGAGGTGAATTGGAACAGAAACTTCCTGAGGGCGCGAAAATCTCAGAGAAAGAAGATGTCTTTGAAGGGGGAATGCATAACCAACCAAACAAAGATGGCATCAAGAGTTATCGTATTCCAGCTCTTCTCAAGACTGATAAAGGAACGCTGATTGCAGGTGCAGATGAACGCCGTCTCCATTCGAGTGACTGGGGTGATATCGGTATGGTCATTAGACGCAGTGAAGATAATGGTAAAACTTGGGGAGATCGAGTAACCATTACCAACTTACGTGACAATCCAAGAGCTTCTGACCCATCAATCGGTTCACCAGTGAATATCGATATGACCTTGACTCAAGATCCTGAAACCAAACGCATCTTTGCCATTTATGACATGTTCCCAGAAGGAAAAGGGATCTTTGGAATGTCTTCGCAAAAAGAAGAAGCCTACAAAGAAATCAATGGTAAAACCTATCAACTCCTCTATCGAGAAGGTGAACAGGAAGCTTATACTATTCGAGAAAATGGTACAGTTTACACTCCAGATGGTAAAGCAACAGACTACCGCGTTGTTGTAGATCCTGTTAAACCAGCCTATAGCGACAAGGGTGATCTATACAAGGGTGACCAGCTACTAGGCAATATCTACTTCACAACAAACAAAACTTCTCCATTTAGAATTGCGAAGGATAGCTACCTATGGATGTCTTACAGCGATGACGACGGGAAGACCTGGTCAGCGCCTCAAGATATTACTCCGATGGTCAAAGCCGATTGGATGAAATTCCTAGGAGTAGGTCCTGGAGTGGGGATTACCCTTCGTACTGGACCACATAAAGGTCGAATCGTCGTTCCTGTCTATACAACCAACCGGGCTAACCACCTCAATGGTTCTCAATCATCTCGAATCATCTACTCAGACGACCATGGTAAGACTTGGCATATGGGTGGTGGTGTCAACGACAATCGTACACTTTATGATGGTACAGTAGTCGATTCAAGTACCATGAGTAATTATTATGCTCAAAATACGGAAGCTTCAGTTGTTCAGTTAAACAATGGGGACCTCAAACTCTTTATGCGTGGGTTGACAGAAGATCTACAGGTTGCGACCAGTCATGATGGTGGTCTAACTTGGGACAATAACGTTGAACGCTACGATGTTCCAGATGTTTATGTTCAAATGGCTGCGACTCATACGGTTCAAAATGGTAAAGAGTATATTCTCTTGGCAAATGCAAATGGTCCAGGTCGTAAAAATGGTTATATTCGAGTGGCTCGTGTAGAAGAAGATGGCCAGCTAACTTGGTTGCACCACCATTTGATTCAAGAAGGTGAGTATGCTTATAACTCACTTCAACAAATCGGGCCAGATGAATTTGGACTTTTATACGAACACCATGCTCCTGGAGGTGTTCCATACACACTTTCCTTCAAGAAATTCAACTGGGATTTCTTGACTAAGGAAAGAATTTCTCCTAAAGAAGCAAAAGTGAAATATGCTATCCAAAAATGGCCAGGTATTATTGCCATGGAGTTCGATTCGGAAGTATTGGTCAACAAGGCTCCGACCCTTCAATTGGCAAATGGCAAGACAGCAACCTTTATGACCCAGTACGATACAAAAACTCTCCTATTCACAATAGATCCAGAGGATATGGGTCAAAGGATTACAGGTCTTGCAGAGGGTACAATTGAAAGCATGCACAATTTACCAGTTTCTTTAGCTGGCTCTAAACTAAGCGATGGTATTAATGGCAGTGAAGCTGCTATCCATGAGGTTCCAGAGTTCACAGGTGGTGTAAATGCAGAAGAAGCGGCTGTGGCAGAGGTACCAGAGTACACTGGACCATTGGCAACAGCAGGTGAAGAACCAGCTCCAACAGTAGAAAAACCGGAATTCACAGGTGGTGTAAATGCAGAAGGAGCGGCTGTGGCAGAGGTACCAGAGTACACCGGTCCATTGGCAACGGTAGGTGAAGAACCGGCTCCAACGGTAGCAAAACCAGAATTCACAGGTGGTGTCAATGCAGTTGAGGCAGCAGTCCATGAGATTCCTGAGTTTAAAGGAGGAGTGAATGCAGTTCAAGCAGCCTCAAACGAGGTTCCAGAATATAGCGGAGGTGCTAACTTTGTCTTGGCAGCTTCAAATGACCTGCCAGAGTATAAGGGTGGAGTCAATGGCGCTGAGGCAGCAGTCCATGAAGTGCCAGAGTACAAGGGAGACACCAATATAGTATTGGCAGCTGCAGACAACAAACTGTCTCTAGGCCAAGATGTGACCTATCAAGCGCCAGCAGCTAAACAAGATGAACTTCCAAATACGGGAAGCAAGGAAACCAGCTCACTAATTTCCCTTGGCCTTGCGGGCGTCCTCTTATCACTTTTTGCATTTGGAAAGAAGAGAAAAGAATAATAAGCAAGAGCTTTTTGAGTAAGTTTCAGAAGAGATAGCAGGTTTTCAAGCCTGCTATCTTTTTTGATGACATTCAGGTTGATTCGAAATCATAAGAGGCCTGAAACTACTTTCAGGAACGGCTGTTCTATAAAATACTTTTGAAACTGAAATCTATTCTATCACAAGCTATTGAAAGCGCTTAACAAATAATATATAATAAGCCCATAAGAACAAGAAAGGGAGGAAAGAGGATGCCACAGATCAGCAAAGAAGCCTTGATTGAACAAATCAAAGATGGAATCATTGTCTCTTGCCAGGCACTTCCTCACGAACCGCTTTATACAGAAGCGGGAGGAGTCATTCCCTTGCTAGTCAAAGCGGCTGAGCAAGGTGGAGCAGTCGGTATCCGAGCAAACAGTGTTCGCGATATCAAGGAGATCAAGGAGGTTACGAAACTCCCGATTATCGGGATTATCAAACGTGACTATCCGCCACAGGAGCCTTTCATTACAGCTACGATGAGAGAAGTGGATGAACTGGCTGAACTAGATATTGAGGTCATTGCTCTGGATTGTACCAAACGTGAACGTTACGATGGTTTGGAAATCCAAGACTTTATCCGACAAGTCAAAGAAAAATATCCGCATCAACTCTTGATGGCTGATACCAGTACTTTTGAAGAAGGAATTGCAGCGGTTGAAGCAGGTGTTGATTTTGTTGGAACAACCCTATCAGGTTATACCTCTTATAGTCCGAAAGTAGATGGTCCAGACTTTGAACTGATCAAAAAACTGTGTGAAGCAGGTGTGGATGTCATCGCTGAAGGGAAGATTCACACACCAGAACAAGCCAAGCAAATCCTTGAATATGGAGTGCGAGGTATCGTTGTTGGTGGAGCGATTACTAGACCAAAAGAGATTACGGAACGCTTTGTTGCCGGTCTTAAATAACACAATCTCAAAACAGAGGAGAGTGGTCGATGCGTCGGATAAAATGAAAACGTATACAAATATAAACTTGCTCATTATCCAATATGGATACGCTTAACAATTAGGAGAATACAAATGAAATTTAGAAAACTAGCTTGTACAGTACTTGCGGGTGCTGCGATTCTTGGCCTTGCTGCTTGTGGTAACTCTGGTGGAAGTAAAGATGCTGGAAATTCTGGTAGCGATAGCGGAAAAACAGAAATCACTTGGTGGGCATTCCCAGTCTTCACACAAGAAAAAACGGGTGACGGTGTTGGAACTTATGAAAAATCAATCATCGAAGCTTTTGAAAAAGCAAATCCAGATGTAAAAGTGAAATTGGAAACCATCGACTTCAAGTCAGGTCCTGAAAAGATCACAACAGCCATCGAAGCAGGGACAGCGCCAGACGTACTCTTTGACGCACCAGGGCGTATCATCCAATACGGTAAAAATGGTAAATTGGCTGAGTTGAACGACCTCTTCACAGACGAATTCATCAAAGATGTCAACAACGAAAACATCGTACAAGCAAGTAAGGCTGGAGACAAAGCTTACATGTATCCAATCAGTTCAGCTCCATTCTACATGGCTATGAACAAGAAAATGTTGGAAGATGCTGGAGTTGCAAACCTTGTAAAAGAAGGTTGGACAACTGATGACTTTGAAAAAGTTTTGAAAGCGCTTAAAGATAAAGGCTATACACCAGGTTCATTGTTCAGTTCTGGTCAAGGGGGAGACCAAGGAACACGTGCCTTCATCGCAAACCTTTATGGCGGTTCTGTAACAGACAAAGACGTAACCAAATATACAACAGACGATCCTAAATTCGTCAAAGGTCTTGAAAAAGCTGCTAGCTGGATTAAAGACGGTTTGTTGAACAACGGTTCACAATTTGACGGTGGAGCAGACATCCAAAACTTTGCCAACGGTCAAACTTCATACACAATCCTTTGGGCACCAGCTCAAAACGGTATCCAAGCGAAGCTCTTGGAAGCAAGTAAGGTAGATGTGGTAGAAGTACCATTCCCATCAGACTCTGGTAAACCATCTCTTGAATACCTTGTAAACGGATTTGCAGTATTTAACAACAAAGACGATAAGAAAATCGCAGCTGCTAAGAAATTCGTTCAATTCATCGCAGATGACAAAGAATGGGGTCCTAAAGACGTAGTTCGTACAGGTGCCTTCCCAGTTCGTACATCATTTGGCAAACTTTATGATGACAAACGTATGGAAACAATCAGCAGCTGGACTAAATACTACTCACCATACTACAACACTATTGATGGATTTGCTGAAATGAGAACACTTTGGTTCCCAATGTTGCAATCTGTATCAAATGGTGACGAAAAACCAGCGGATGCTTTGAAAGCCTTCACCGAAAAAGCTAACGAAACCATCAAAAAAGCTACAAAACAATAAGCACTAAGTCAGATTGATTCCCCCCTTTTCCCTGTGCACTATGGTGTAAGAAAAGGGGGACTTTTGTTTGAAATGGTAGGAACTGTCACGAAATTAAAATGAAGTTCTTACATAAGCGAATCTTAAAAAATTTCATTTTGGTTTTAAAACAGTTCAAGAAAATCAAAAACTATTCTATTTGAAAGAGAGGTGCCGACTGTGAAAGTCAATAAAATTCGTATGCGGGAAACAGTGATTTCCTACGCTTTCCTAGCACCAGTGTTATTCTTCTTTGTCATCTTTGTCTTGGCTCCTATGATTATGGGATTCATTACAAGTTTCTTTAACTACTCCATGACTAAATTTGAGTTTGTGGGCTTGGACAACTACATTCGCATGTTTAAAGATCCGGTCTTTATGAAGTCTTTGATCAATACCGTTATCCTGGTTATTGGATCTGTTCCGATTGTAGTTCTCTTCTCTCTCTTTGTAGCATCTCAAACCTATCATCAAAATGCGATTGCCCGTTCTTTCTATCGTTTCGTCTTCTTCCTTCCTGTAGTTACAGGTAGTGTTGCCGTAACGGTTGTATGGAAATGGATCTATGACCCCCTATCAGGGATTTTAAACTTTGTCCTTAAGTCAAGCCACATCATCAGCCAAAATATTTCTTGGCTGGGTGACAAAAACTGGGCTTTGCTAGCGATTATGATTATCCTTTTGACAACATCTGTTGGTCAACCGATTATCCTTTATATCGCTGCCATGGGAAATATTGACAACTCACTTGTTGAAGCAGCGCGTGTTGACGGTGCGACTGAATTTCAAGTCTTCTGGAAGATCAAATGGCCTAGCCTTCTTCCAACAACTCTTTACATCGCGATCATCACAACCATCAACTCATTCCAGTGTTTCGCCTTGATTCAGCTCTTGACATCTGGTGGTCCAAACTACTCAACAAGTACCTTGATGTACTACCTTTATGAAAAAGCCTTCCAATTGACAGAATACGGCTATGCAAATACCATCGGTGTCTTCTTGGCAGTGATGATTGCCATTGTCAGCTTTGCTCAATTCAAGATCCTCGGAAACGACGTAGAATACTAAAGAAAGGAGACAGTTATGCAACCTACACAAAAGAAACCCTTAACAGCTTTCACTGTTATTTCAACGATTATCTTGCTCTTGTTGACCGTACTGTTCATCTTTCCATTCTACTGGATCTTGACAGGGGCCTTCAAATCACAGCCTGATACCATTATGATTCCGCCACAGTGGTTCCCTAAAATGCCAACCATGGAGAACTTCCAACAACTCATGGTGCAAAACCCTGCTATGCAGTGGATGTGGAACTCTGTATTTATCTCACTGGTAACCATGTTCCTAGTCTGTGCAACCTCTTCTCTAGCAGGTTATGTCTTGGCTAAAAAACGTTTCTATGGTCAACGCATCCTCTTTGCAGTCTTTATCGCTGCCATGGCTCTTCCAAAACAAGTTGTCCTTGTACCATTGGTACGTATCGTCAACTTCATGGGAATTCACGATACTCTCTGGGCAGTTATCTTGCCTTTGATCGGATGGCCGTTTGGGGTCTTCCTTATGAAACAATTCAGTGAAAATATCCCGACAGAATTGCTTGAATCAGCTAAAATCGACGGTTGTGGTGAAATTCGTACCTTCTGGAGCGTAGCCTTCCCTATTGTGAAACCAGGATTTGCAGCCCTTGCAATCTTTACCTTCATCAATACTTGGAACGACTACTTCATGCAGTTGGTTATGTTGACTTCACGTCAAAACTTGACTATCTCACTCGGGGTTGCGACCATGCAGGCCGAAATGGCGACCAACTATGGTTTGATCATGGCTGGTGCAGCTCTTGCAGCCGTGCCAATCGTAACAGTCTTCTTAGTCTTCCAAAAATCCTTCACTCAGGGTATCACTATGGGAGCTGTTAAAGGATAATGCTCTGCGAAAATTGAATTCAAACTACGTCTGCGTTACCATGCTATACTTAAGTATTGCCTGCGGTTAGCTTCCGAGTTTGTTCTTCGATTTTCATTGAGTATAGGAAAAACTGTCTATCAAAATTCAGAAGAATATGTTATAGACTAAGAGAAATATAGTTTCATAAGTGTCTACAAAATGGAGAGTATGCAGTTACTTCGTGAAGTTTTGTCAGACACTTATCAACTTAATTTATGATTTTAGTTAACTATCAGAAACGAAGGAAACAGTATGATTTTTGACGATTTGAAAAACATCTACTTTTACAAGGGGATTCATCCCAATCTAGACAAGGCTATCGACTATCTCTATCAGCACCGTAAGAATTCTTTCGAACTCGGTAAGTATGAGATTGACGGGGACAAGGTCTTTCTAGTTGTTCAGGAAAATGTCCTCAATCAAGCTGAAAATGATCAATTTGAGCACCATAAGAATTATGCAGACTTGCATTTGCTGGTAGAAGGACATGAATATTCGAGCTACGGTTCACGTATCAAAGATGAAGCAGTAGCATTCGACGAAGCGAGCGACATTGGCTTTGTCCATTGTCATGAAAAATACCCACTCTTGTTGGGCTATCACAATTTTGCAATTTTCTTCCCAGGAGAACCACACCAGCCAAATGGCTACGCAGGGATGGAAGAAAAAGTTCGCAAGTATCTCTTTAAAATTTTGATTGATTAAAAGAATCAGGAGGAGCAAACATGGCACAAAAAGGAGTAAGCCTTATCAAGGCAGCATTTGATACAGATAATTTTCTCATGCGTTTCAGTGAGAAGGTCTTGGATATCGTGACAGTCAATCTTCTTTTTGTCGTCTCTTGTTTGCCCATTGTGACGATTGGAGTGGCGAAAATCAGCCTTTACGAGACCATGTTTGAGATTAAGAGAAGCAGACGAGTTCCAGTTTTCAGAACCTATCTAAGAGCTTTCAAGCAAAATCTGAAACTGGGGCTTCAGTTAGGTTTGCTAGAGTTGGGCATTGTCTCATTAAGCTTTTTAGATCTCTATCTCTTCTGGGGCCAGACAGCTTTGCCTTTCCAGGTTGTGAAAGCTATTTGTTTGGGGATTCTCATCTTCCTCACTCTGGTGATGCTAGCTAGTTATCCCATCGCTGCGCGCTATGATTTGTCTTGGAAAGAAGTGCTGCAAAAAGGGCTTATCTTGGCAAGTTTTAACTTTCCATGGTTCTTCCTCATGTTAGCCATTCTCTTTCTCATAGTGATGGTTCTTTATCTATCCGCCTTCACTCTCCTTTTGGGTGGGTCAGCCTTTATCCTCTTTGGTTTTGGTTTGCTAGTCTTTCTCCAAGCAGGATTGATGGAGAAAATCTTCGCCAAATACCAGTAGGATGGCTTGTTTCTGAAACTACTTTCAATCGTTACAGTTTCTAAAATACAAGTAGAAACTAAAATCTAAGTGTATACAAGATATTGAAAGCGATTTTCACAAGGTGTATACTAAACTTGTAAAAATAGAACTGCTCTCAGCAGAAAAAAGAAATCTTAGGAGAAAATCTATGTCAGATTTGAAAAAATACGAAGGTGTCATTCCAGCCTTCTACGCATGTTATGATGATCAAGGAGAAGTCAGTCCAGAGCGTACGCGCGCCTTGGTCCAATACTTCATTGATAAGGGAGTTCAAGGTCTCTATGTAAATGGTTCTTCTGGTGAATGTATCTACCAAAGTGTGGCAGATCGCAAATTGATTTTGGAAGAAGTCATGGCAGTTGCCAAGGGCAAATTGACTATCATCGCTCACGTTGCCTGCAACAATACCAAAGATAGTATGGAACTTGCTCGCCACGCAGAAAGCTTGGGTGTAGATGCCATTGCAACCATTCCACCGATTTACTTCCGTTTGCCAGAATACTCAGTTGCTAAATACTGGAACGATATCAGTTCTGCAGCTCCAAACACAGACTACGTTATCTACAACATTCCTCAATTAGCAGGTGTTGCTTTGACTCCAAGTCTCTACACTGAAATGTTGAAGAATCCTCGTGTTATCGGTGTTAAGAACTCTTCTATGCCAGTTCAAGATATCCAAACCTTTGTCAGCCTTGGTGGAGAAGACCACATCGTCTTTAATGGTCCAGATGAACAGTTCCTAGGTGGACGGCTCATGGGTGCTAAAGCTGGTATCGGTGGTACTTACGGTGCGATGCCAGAACTCTTCTTGAAACTCAATGAGTTGATTGCTGAGAAAGACTTGGAAACAGCGCGTGAATTGCAATACGCTATCAACGCAATCATTGGTAAGCTCACTTCTGCACATGGAAATATGTACGGTGTGATTAAGGAAGTCTTGAAGATCAATGAAGGACTTAACATTGGATCAGTCCGTTCACCATTGACGCCAGTGACTGAAGAAGATCGACCAGTTGTAGAAGCAGCAGCGCAATTGATTCGTGAAACCAAGGAGCGCTTCCTCTAATCCATAAGGAGGTATTTATGACACACTACGTTGCAATTGATATCGGTGGAACCAATATCAAATATGGTTTGATTGACCAAGAAGGCCAACTTGTTGAATCGCATGAAATGCCAACTGAGGCGCATAAGGGTGGTCCTCATATCTTACAAAAGACAAAAGATATCGTAGCCAGCTATTTAGAAAAAGGCCTAGTTGCAGGTGTTGCCATTTCTTCGGCAGGGATGGTGGATCCTGATAAGGGTGAGATTTTCTACGCTGGTCCTCAGATTCCCAACTATGCAGGAACCCAGTTCAAAAAGGAAATCGAGACGAGTTTTGCGATTCCTTGTGAAATTGAAAATGATGTCAACTGTGCAGGTCTAGCTGAGGCAGTATCTGGTTCAGGCAAGGGAGCGAGTGTCACTCTTTGCTTGACCATTGGAACAGGTATCGGTGGTTGCTTGATTATGGATGGGAAAGTCTTCCATGGATTTAGCAATTCGGCCTGCGAAGTCGGTTACATGCACATGCAGGATGGAGCTTTCCAAGACTTGGCTTCTACGACAGCCTTGGTGGAGTATGTAGCAGCAGCTCACGGTGATCCAGTTGACCAGTGGAATGGCCGACGTATTTTCAAGGAAGCTACCGAAGGAAACAAGATCTGTATGGCTGGGATTGACCGCATGGTAGACTATCTAGGAAAAGGTCTGGCAAATATTTGCTACGTTGCCAATCCAGAAGTAGTCATTCTCGGTGGCGGTATCATGGGGCAAGAAGCTATCCTCAAACCGAAGATTCGCGCAGCCTTGAAGGCGGCCTTGGTACCAAGCCTAGCTGAAAAAACACGATTAGAATTTGCCCATCACCAAAATACAGCAGGGATGTTGGGAGCCTACTATCATTTCAAGACAAAACAATCCTAGTTTGGTTCAACCAAACTAGGATTTTCTAACGCGTTTTTGTCTACGATAGCCATTGAGTTTTTTATTTTCCCAATAGCTATTAAAGATTTTCTCCTTGCTTTCACGATTGATTTCCAAAAAGTAGGCATAAACCAAATCTATAAGGAAGAGCATGGGGAGTTGAGCGGATATCCGTTGAATGTAGGAAGGCTGGCTGTGGCTGGCAACAAGAACGGTTTCTGTATAGGCCTGACTATTTTTGTTTGGAGCGCTGGTAAAGAGGATGGTCTTGGCCCCCATCTCTTTTGCGTCTAATAGACTGTCTAAAATAGAAGGAGTTGTACCAGAAAGTGAGAAACCGAGTACTAGACAATTTTCATCCATGATGCTGGTCGTCCATGCAAAGCCGTCCTGATCGGTTAAGGCTTCACAGACCACACCCAGACGCATGAAACGCAATTTCATTTCACGAGCGACAAGACCGGAACTACCTGTTCCAAAGAAGTAGACACGCTCAGCATCTTCGATTAACTGGGCGACGCGTTCCAGTTGTTCTTCGTCAATCAAATCCTGCGTTTGTTCTCGCATGATACTGTAGCTTCGCAAAACACGTTTGGTCAAAGGACTATGTTTGTGGGAATGAGTGTCCGGTTTACTAGCCTGATGCTGGTATTGAAAGACGAATTCTCGGTAGCCTGTAAAACCACACTTTTTGGCAAAGCGGGTCAATGCTGCTTGGGAGATGTGTAATTTCTGGGTGACTTGCTGAGAAGAAAGATCATCTTGGATCGTTTCAGGTTGTAAAAAATAGCGAGCGATTTCTTGCTCGAGCTCGGTTAATTCTTCAAAATGGAGGTCGATTATGGTTGCGATGTCTGGCTTGTTCATGAGGCTCCTTTTTATGAGTCAAATTCTTAAAGGTTAACGCTTTCCTAACTATTACTATCATTATATCACAGAAGTTAGGATAACCAAATAAAAAGGCATTTTCAGTTGAAAGTCAAAAAATGCTTCGACTTTTCCAAGAGTTTCTCCGTAAAATATGGTACAATGAAATGTACTGAACATCACCTGTTTGCTCTATTATTTTATATGTAAATAAAGGTGAAAATCGGAAATTTTTCTAGAAAAGAGTCTTAGTTGTATGAGAAAATTCAATAGCCATTCGATTCCTATTCGGCTTAATTTACTGTTTGCCATTGTTATCCTGTTGTTTATGGCCATTATTGGTCGATTGTTATACATGCAGGTGCTCAATAAAGATTTCTATGAAACAAAATTGGCCTCAGCCAGCCAGACAAGGGTAACAACCAGTTCAGCTCGTGGACAGATCTATGATGCGGCAGGGAAACCCTTGGTAGAAAACACTGTCAAGCAGGTTGTTTCTTTCACCCGAAACAATAAAATGACAGCAGCAGAATTGAAGGAGACAGCCAAGAAACTTCTCACATATGTGAATGTAACCTCCCCTAATTTGACAGACCGTCAGATTGCAGACTACTACTTGGCGGACCAGGACGTTTACAAAAAACAGTCGAATCCTTGCCAAGTGATAAACGCCTGGATTCAGATGGAAATCGTTTATCAGAAGCAACTCTCTACAATAATGCAGTTGAAAGTATTGACGTGAGTCAACTCAATTATACAGATGACCAGAAAAAGGAAATCTATCTCTTTAGTCAGCTCAATGCCGTTGAAAATTTTGCGACGGGCACCATTTCTACGGATGCCTTGAATGATACCCAAGTTGCTCTCGTTGCATCAGCATCCAAGGAATTACCAGGGATTAGTATTTCAACTTCATGGGATCGGAAAGTCCTAGACACTTCTTTGTCTTCAATTGTAGGTAGTGTATCAAGTGAAAAATCAGGTCTTCCAGCGGAGGAAGTGGACGCTTATTTGAAAAAAGGGTATTCTCTCAATGACCGAGTGGGAACTTCCTATCTTGAAAAGCAATATGAAGATGTTCTTCAAGGCAAACGCTCCGTCAAGGAAATCCACCTTGACAAACACGGAAATATGGAAAGTGTAGAAAATGTCGAAGAAGGAAGCAAAGGAAACAACATCAAACTAACGATTGACCTAACTTTCCAGAATGGTGTAGATGACCTACTCAAGAGCTACTTCAACTCAGAGTTGGGTAACGGTGGAGCTAAATACTCTGAAGGAGTCTACGCTGTAGCCCTCAATCCTAAAACCGGTGCAGTTCTAGCGATGTCGGGTGTCAAGCATAATGTCGAATCCGGTGAATTAAGTTCAGATTCGCTTGGAACGATAACCAATGTCTTTGTTCCAGGATCTGTCGTTAAGGCGGCAACCCTTAGCTCTGGTTGGGAAAATGGGGTCTTGTCAGGCAATCAAACCTTGACAGATCAGCCGATTGTTTTCCAAGGTTCGGCTCCGATCAATTCATGGTATACCTTATCCTATGGCTCCTTCCCTATCACAGCAGTTGAAGCTTTGGAGTACTCTTCTAATACCTACATGGTTCAGACTGCGCTAGGGATCATGGGACAGTCCTACCAGCCAAATATGATAGTCGCAACTGATCAGTTAGAGACTGCAATGGGCAAATTGCGATCAACTTTTGGGGAATATGGACTCGGAGCTTCAACGGAGATTGACCTCCCAGATGAATCTACAGGATTTACACCAAAAGAATTTGATTTAGCCAACTATATTAATAACGCCTTTGGCCAGTTTGATAACTACACACCTATGCAGTTAGCCCAGTATGTCGCAACCATTGCAAACAATGGCGTACGATTGGCTCCTCACATCGTTGAGGGAGTTTATGGAAACAATGAACAAGGTGGCTTAGGCAATCTAGTTCAAGAAACAGCCACCAAGGAACTGAACAAGATCAATATCTCAGAAGCGGATATAGCTCTCTTGCACCAAGGTTTCTATCAAGTTTCGCATGGAACGAGCGCTCTGACAACTGGTCGTGCCTTTTCAAATGGCGCAGCCGTTTCCATAAGCGGGAAAACGGGAACGGCCGAAAGTTATGTTAATGGTGGTCAAAAGGCCAATAATACCAACGCAGTTGCTTATGCTCCGTCTGATAATCCTCAAATCGCGGTCGCAGTCGTCTTTCCTCATAATACCAACCTAACAAATGGTGTCGGACCTTCAATTGCACGAGATATTATCAACCTCTATAACCAACAACATCCAATGAATTAGAAAGGAACTTATGCTGTATCCAACACCTATTGCCAAGTTAATTGATAGCTATTCGAAGCTTCCAGGTATCGGAATCAAAACGGCTACCCGTCTCGCCTTCTATACCATTGGAATGTCTGATGATGATGTCAATGAATTTGCCAAAAACCTTCTATCTGCCAAGCGGGAATTGACCTATTGTTCCATCTGTGGTCGCTTGACCGATGATGACCCTTGCTCGATCTGTACAGATCCGACTCGAGACCAGACAACCATCTTAGTGCTAGAGGATAGTCGCGATGTGGCTGCTATGGAAAATATCCAAGAATACCACGGACTCTATCATGTCTTGCACGGTCTCATTTCTCCTATGAATGGTATCAGTCCAGACGATATCAATCTCAAGAGCCTCATGACCCGTCTCATGGATAGTGAGGTTTCAGAGGTAATCGTGGCAACCAATGCGACAGCAGATGGGGAAGCGACGTCTATGTACCTCTCTCGTTTGCTCAAACCAGCTGGTATCAAAGTCACTCGTCTAGCACGAGGTCTAGCCGTGGGAGCAGATATCGAGTATGCGGACGAAGTCACACTCTTACGAGCTATTGAAAATCGGACAGAGTTGTAGGAGTAGACAAATTTACGAACTAAATTTATTTATAAGAAAATTAAGGAGACCGACTTTGATGTTATAGGTCTCTTTTATGTTTCTTAAATTCTAGTACCATGTTCAAGTTTCAAAAAAGAAGCAAATATGATATACTAAAGAACGAGCATTCTATTAGAATTAGGACAAGCAATATGAAACAAACGATTATTCTTTTATACGGTGGGCGTAGTGCAGAGCGTGAAGTCTCTGTCCTTTCAGCTGAAAGTGTGATGCGTGCGGTCAACTACGACCGTTTCACAGTCAAGACTTTCTTCATCAGCCAGTCAGGTGACTTTATCAAAACACAGGAATTTAGCCGGACTCCAGGTCAAGAGGATCGTCTCATGACAAATGCGACTATTGACTGGGGCAAGAAAATAGCGCCAAGTGCCATCTACGAAGAAGGTGCAGTGGTCTTCCCAGTCCTTCATGGTCCGATGGGAGAAGATGGTTCTGTTCAAGGATTTCTTGAAGTTTTGAAAATGCCCTATGTCGGCTGCAATATCTTGTCATCAAGCCTTGCCATGGATAAAATCACGACCAAGCGAGTTTTAGAATCTGTAGGGATTGCCCAAGTTCCTTATGTGGCCATCGTTGAAGGTGATGATGTGACTGCTAAAATCGCTGAAGTTGAAGAAAAATTGACTTATCCAGTCTTCACGAAACCGTCAAACATGGGTTCAAGTGTCGGTATTTCTAAGTCTGAAAACCAAGAAGAACTCCGTCAAGCTTTGGAACTTGCCTTCCAATATGACAGCCGTGTCTTGGTTGAGCAAGGAGTGAATGCCCGTGAAATCGAGGTTGGTCTCTTGGGAAACTACGATGTTAAGAGCACGCTTCCTGGTGAAGTGGTCAAGGACGTTGCTTTCTACGACTACGATGCCAAGTATATTGACAACAAGATTACCATGGATATCCCAGCCAAGATTAGTGATGATGTAGTAGCTGTCATGCGTCAAAATGCAGAAACTGCCTTCCGTGCGATCGGTGGCCTTGGTCTATCTCGTTGTGATTTCTTCTATACAGATAAGGGCGAGGTTTTCCTAAACGAGCTCAATACCATGCCAGGTTTTACCCAGTGGTCTATGTACCCACTACTTTGGGACAATATGGGAATCAGCTATCCAGAACTAATCGAGCGTTTGGTTGACCTTGCTAAGGAGAGCTTTAACAAGCACGAAGCGCATTTGCTATAAAATGAAAGAAGGGGTAGAAGCCAGAATCGTCACTGTAGGTGATTAGAGTTCTCGGACTTCAACCCTTTTTAAAGGAGTAGAAATGAAACTAACAATCCATGAAGTCGCCCAAGCTGTTGGAGCTAAAAATGATGTCAGTATCTTTGAGGATGCCCAGTTAGAAAAGGCTGAGTTTGACAGTCGTTTGATTGGGACGGGAAATTTGTTTGTGCCCCTCAAAGGTGCACGTGATGGTCATGACTTTATCGAAACAGCTTTTGAAAATGGTGCAGCAGTAACCTTGTCTGAGAAAGAGGTTGCAAATCATCCCTACATTTTAGTAGATGACGTTTTGTCTGCCTTTCAAACCCTAGCTGCCTACTATCTTGAAAAAACAGCAGTTGATGTCTTTGCGGTAACGGGTTCAAATGGTAAAACAACGACCAAGGATATGTTGGCGCACTTGCTATCAACAACCTACAAGACCTACAAAACTCAAGGCAATTACAATAACGAGATTGGACTTCCCTACACAGTTCTCCATATGCCTGAGGGGACAGAAAAGTTGGTCTTGGAGATGGGGCAGGATCACTTGGGGGATATTCATCTCTTGTCTGAATTGGCTCATCCAAAGACAGCCATCGTGACCTTGGTTGGAGAAGCCCATTTGGCCTTTTTCAAAGACCGTTCGGAAATCGCTAAAGGGAAGATGCAAATTGCAGATGGAATGGCACCTGGTTCCTTGCTCTTGGCTCCAGCTGACCCTATCGTAGAGGACTACTTGCCAACTGATAAAAAGGTGGTTCGTTTTGGGCAAGGAGCAGAGCTGGAAATTACAGACTTGATTGAGCGCAAGGATAGTCTGACCTTTAAGGCTAATTTTTTGGAACAAACCCTCGATTTGCCAGTGACAGGTAAGTACAATGCCACCAATGCTATGATTGCATCTTATGTTGCCCTACAAGAAGGAGTTTCAGAGGAACAGATTCATCAGGCCTTTCAGAACCTAGAATTGACCCGTAATCGTACTGAGTGGAAGAAAGCAGCCAATGGAGCAGATATCCTGTCAGATGTCTACAATGCCAATCCAACTGCTATGAAGTTGATTTTGGAGACATTCTCTGCCATCCCAGCTAATGAAGGGGGCAAGAAAATCGCTGTCTTAGCGGACATGAAGGAACTTGGTGACCAGTCTGTTCAACTCCATAACCAGATGATTTTGAGCCTCTCGCCAGATGTGCTGGATACCGTTATTTTCTACGGAGAAGACATTGCCGAATTGGCACAACTGGCTAGTCAAATGTTCCCAATCGGTCATGTATTCTACTTTAAGAAAACTGCGAGCGAAGATCAATTTGAAGACCTTGTCAAGCAAGTTAAGGAAAGACTCGGTGCCAATGACCAAATTTTGCTCAAAGGCTCTAACTCCATGAATCTAGCCAAGCTGGTAGAAAGTTTAGAAAATGAATGCAAGTGATTTTACCAAGTATCTGCAAAGAATGCTAGCCATTACGGATACTGGATTAACCTTTACAAAAGATCCTTTCGACCGTGAGCGCTACGAGGACTTGCGAAGTCTGTTATCTGAAATGTTGAATCAGGTATCAGACCTCGATGCAGAAGAAGTGGCAGAAGTCTTGAAACCAACGTCCGCTTATGCAACTCCTCTGATGGACGTCCGTGCTTGGATTGTTGAGGATGAAAAAGTCTGTTTAGTTAGAGGAAAAGGGGAGGATAGTTGGGCTTTGCCAGGTGGTTTTGGTGAAGTCGGCTACTCTCCAACCGAAAATATTCTTAAAGAAATTGAAGAAGAAACCGGCTTTACAGCAAAAGCTGAAAGGTTACTTGCAGTTTTTGATACCAATCGTTTCCAACTGCAGAGCAAACAATATGCAAAGTTTGTCTTTGAATGTAAGCTTCTTGATGGACAATTTCAAGAGAATCAAGAAATTGCTGAGCTTCAATTTTTTGCCATTGACCAATTGCCAGTCTTATCTGAAAAACGCATCACCAAGGAGCAAATGGAGATTCTTTGGCAGGTTTATAAGGGACAAAGAGACCAATATGTTGATTAGTTTATGCTAGAGAAGTCGACAAATCAAAAAAGGGTGTCTGTAAAGTGCATTTCTGCAATACAAATGATATAATAGGTTGCGAATTTAAGACGCAAGTGTTCTATGAATAGCATAGAATCAAGTTTTTTCAAAAAATTTAAAAGCTGGAGAAAGTGAATTTTTTACTGCCTCTAGCTAGATGAACGAGGAATAGAATATGAATTTGTGGGATAAATTATTTACCACGCAGATATCAGAACCGCCCCAGTTTGAACTCCACTGGTATATTGGTTTGTTATGTTTACTGGCCTTTACTTTCTACGCTTCTTATCGTTTTCGCGACAAAGTGGCTTACCAACGATTTATTCAGATTCTTCAATCTGTTCAACTGATTGTTCTGTATGGCTGGTATTGGGGAAACCATCTGCCCCTGTCAGAAAGTTTACCCTTCTATCATTGCCGTGTTGCCATGTTTGTCTTGCTCCTGATCCCGGGAACCTCTAAGTACAAGCAATACTTTGCCCTTCTAGGAGTCTTTGGAGCAACAGCAGCTCTGGCGTATCCACTATTTGATCCTTATCCGTTTCCACACGTGACCATCCTGTCCTTCATTATCGGACATGTGGCACTTTTGGGAAATGCACTCTTATACTTGTTTAAAAACTATGAAGCTTCCCTGCTCAGCTTCAAAAATGTAGCGGTGATTACCTTCACCTTGAACGCTTTGATATGGGTTGTTAATTTAGTTGTCAGTGGGGATTATGGTTTCTTAACGAGACCGCCACTTGTTGGAAATCACGGACAACTTTTGAATTACCTTATTGTTTCGAGCGTTATCGTGATAGCAATTTGCGTAACAGCAAAATTGCTAGAGATTTTTTTACAGCAAAAATCGGAAGAATTTATTCAAGAGAAGGTCTAAAAAGACCTTCTTTTTTTGATGGGTTATAAATATTATCGAATTGTTGACAAGAACATCAAAAACTTTTTCCAGAAGAAAAATTTTCTAATATGTTCTCAAAAAACATGCAGGAAATTTACGAAAAACTAAGCATGATTAGTTTTTTTGTGTTATAATATTCTTTGAATAGCTATGCCCAAACATAGTTATTAAATAGAAGTGAGAAACTTGGAAGATAGAGAGGATGCGATGTAATGACTAGAGATGGTTTTTTTACAGGCTTAGATATCGGAACTAGCTCCATTAAGGTGTTAGTTGCTGAGCATAGAGATGGCGAAGTAAATGTAATTGGTGTTAGTAATGCCAAAAGTAAAGGTGTAAAAGACGGAATTATTGTTGATATTGAAGCGGCTGCTTCGGCAATCAAATCCGCAATCACACAGGCAGAAGAGAAAGCAGGTATTTCTATCAAGTCTGTCAACGTTGGTCTTCCAGTAAATCTTCTGCAGGTCGAACCAACACAAGGAATGATTCCTGTAACATCAGATACAAAAGAAATCACAGATCAGGATGTTGAAGATGTTGTTAAATCAGCTTTGACAAAGAGCATGACTCCTGATCGTGAAGTGATTACCTTTATTCCAGAAGAATTCATCGTGGATGGTTTCCAAGGAATCCGTGATCCTCGTGGTATGATGGGTGTCCGTTTGGAAATGCGTGGTCTGCTTTACACAGGTCCTCGTACGATTCTACACAATCTTCGCAAGACGGTCGAACGTGTAGGTATCCAGGTTGATAATGTGATTATTTCACCTTTGGCGATTGTGAACTCAGTCCTCAATGAAGGCGAGCGTGAATTTGGTGCGACTGTCATTGACATGGGTGGAGGTCAGACTACTGTAGCGACTATCCGCAATCAAGAATTGCAATTCACCAACATCTACCAAGAAGGTGGAGATTACGTTACAAAAGACATCTCTAAAGTCTTGAAAACATCTCAAAAGATTGCAGAAAGTTTGAAACTGAACTATGGTGAAGCTTATGTTCCGCTAGCAAGTAATGAAACTTTCCAAGTTGAAGTAATTGGCGAAGTAGAGCCTGTTGAAGTGACAGAGAGCTACTTGGCAGAAATTATCTCAGCACGCATCAAACATATCTTTGACCAAATCAAACAAGAGTTGGAAAGAAGACACTTGTTGGATTTGCCAGGAGGTATCGTCCTTATCGGTGGAAATGCAATTTTGCCGGGCGTTGTTGAATTAGCCCAAGAAGTATTTGGTGTTCGTGTAAAACTCTATGTACCAAATCAGGTTGGAATTCGCAACCCTGCATTTGCTCACGTAATTAGTTTATCTGAGTTTGCTGGTAAATTGACTGAAGTCAATCTTCTTGCTCAAAAAGCAGTTAAAGGAGATGAATTCCTTCGTCAAAAACCAATTAACTTTGGCATTCCAAATCAACGTTTGAATCCTGTGGCGCAACCAGGCCCAACGCAGCCAACTCCAGTTGAAACTGTACAGGAAACTCCAGTTGCTCCAAAGGAAGAATTCCAAGCAAGTTCTCAAAGTAAACCGAAGCTAACAGAACGTTTCCGTGGTTTAATCGGAAGCATGTTTGATGAATAAAAGAGGATAAGAAATTATGACATTTTCATTTGATACAGCAGCAGCTCAAGGCGCAGTTATTAAGGTAATTGGTGTCGGTGGTGGTGGTGGCAACGCCATCAACCGCATGGTTGACGAAGGTGTTGCTGGTGTAGAATTTATCGCAGCCAACACTGATGTACAAGCACTTAGCAGTACGAAAGCAGAAACCGTTATCCAACTTGGTCCAAAATTGACTCGTGGTTTGGGTGCTGGAGGTCGTCCAGAAGTTGGACGTAAAGCTGCAGAGGAAAGCGAAGAAGCTTTGACGGAAGCAATCAGCGGTGCAGACATGGTCTTCATCACTGCTGGTATGGGTGGTGGATCTGGTACAGGTGCTGCCCCTGTTATTGCACGTATCGCTAAAGATCTTGGTGCTCTCACAGTTGGTGTCGTGACACGTCCTTTCGGATTTGAAGGAAGCAAACGTGGTCAGTACGCTGTAGAAGGAATCAATGAACTTCGCGAGCATGTTGATACTTTGTTGATTATCTCTAACAATAACTTGCTTGAAATTGTTGACAAGAAAACACCGCTTCTTGAAGCTCTTAGTGAAGCAGATAACGTTCTTCGTCAAGGTGTTCAAGGGATCACTGACTTGATCACGAACCCAGGATTGATTAACCTTGACTTTGCTGACGTGAAGACTGTAATGGCAAACAAAGGGAATGCCCTTATGGGTATCGGTATCGGTAGTGGTGAAGAACGCGTTGTTGAAGCGGCGCGTAAAGCAATTTACTCTCCACTTCTTGAAACAACTATAGATGGTGCAGAGGATGTGATTGTCAACGTTACTGGTGGTCTTGATTTGACTTTGATTGAAGCAGAAGAAGCTTCAGAAATTGTCAATCAAGCAGCTGGCAAAGGTGTAAACATCTGGCTTGGAACATCTATCGACGAAAGCATGAAGGATGAAATCCGTGTGACTGTTGTAGCGACAGGTGTTCGTCAAGAACGACTAGAAAAAGTAGTCGGGTCTGCTACCAACCAACCAGTTGGTCGACCATCAACTAAAACTCCACAAGCACACACATTTGACCGTCAATTCGACTTGGAAGAGACAGCAGAACTGCCTAAATCAAGTCCGCGTCGCTTTGAAACCAACCAAGCATCTGCTTTTGGAGATTGGGACTTGCGCCGTGAGTCAATTGTTCGCCAAACAGATCCCGTTGTTTCACCAGTTGAACGCTTTGAAACACCAGTTTCACAAGATGAGGATGAATTGGATACACCTCCATTCTTCAAAAATCGTTAATCAATGAATTTGAAAAAAAATACTGAATTAGTTTTTCAGCAAATTGCTGATGCTAGTCAAAAAGCCAACCGTAATCTAGATGCTGTTTCAGTAATCGCAGTGACAAAATATGTAGATGTACAAACAGCGGAAGCTTTGCTTCCGCTTGGCATCTATCATATCGGTGAAAATCGGGTTGATAAATTTTTAGAAAAATATCAGGCCTTGAAAGATTACCCAGTCACTTGGCATTTAATAGGAACACTACAGAGACGGAAAGTAAAAGAAGTAATCCCATATGTGGATTACTTTCATGCTTTAGACTCCCTAAAATTAGCCCAGGAAATTCAAAAGAGAACAGATCATGTTATCAAGTGTTTCTTGCAGGTTAATATTTCTGGGGAAGAAAGTAAGCATGGGTTTTCAAAAGAAGAATTGCTAGAACTTTTGCCAGAATTGGCTAAGTTAGATCAGATTGAGTATGTTGGTTTAATGACCATGGCTCCTTTTGAGGCAGACAGTGATGAATTGAAAGAAATTTTCAAGGATACGCAGGCTCTGCAAGCAGAAATTAGAGAAAAACAAATCCCTAATATGCCGATGACAGAGCTAAGCATGGGAATGAGTCGTGACTTTAAAGAAGCGATTCAGTTCGGCTCAACCTTTGTTCGAATCGGTACAGCATTTTTTAAATAGGAGAGAGCTATGTCTTTAAAAGATAGATTCGATAAATTTATAGATTATTTTACAGAAGATGGAGAAGACGTGACTAACTACCAGACTCAACAAGAGGAAACAGTTAGCCCAGCCATCTCATCTTCTAAAGAATTACCAGCATCTGCTCAGCCGGGCTCAGTAAAAGATGCGAATATTACTCGCCTCCATGCTCGTCAACAAGAGTTGGCAAAGCAAAACCATCACTCAGATGAGAAAGTGACGATTGATGTTCGTTATCCAAGAAAGTATGAGGATGCAACTGAGATTGTTGATTTGTTAACTGGAAATGAAAGTATCTTGATTGATTTCCAATACATGACAGAAGTACAAGCGCGTCGCTGCCTTGATTACTTGGATGGAGCTCGTCACGTCTTGGCTGGAAATATGAAAAAAGTTGCGAGTACGATGTATCTATTGACGCCTGTCAACGTTATCGTGAATATTGAAGATATCAAACTTCCAGATGAATCACAAGGTGCCGAGTTCGGCTTTGATATTAAACGAAATAGAGCAAGATAATGATTTTCTTAATCCGTTTAATTCAAAATGCGGTTAGCATTTACTCCATCATTCTCGTTGCATTTGCTCTTCTTTCATGGTTTCCAAATGCCTATGAAAGTCAACTAGGTCGCTTAGTCATCAGACTTGCTCGTCCAGTTATTGAGCCACTTCGTAAGCTCAATTTACAATTTGCTGGTCTTGATTTCACGGTTTGGGTCGCGCTGATTCTAATCCAGTTTCTTGGAAATATCTTAACACGACTAGTACTATTACTATGACAGTAAATCGATCCATTTATCAGCATTTTTCCCAAGATGATATTCCCTTTATTGACAAGGGATTAGAGTGGATAAGGCGGGTAGAAGATACATATGTACCGGTGCTTACTCCTTTTATCAATCCCCATCAAGAACAGATTTTAAGGGTGCTTGCTGGGACATATGGACTGGGTTGCCAAAGTAGTGGTGATTTTCTTCCGACAGAGTCGGTTCGTGTTCTTCTCTATCCAGATTACTTTGAACCGGAAATATCAGATTTTGAAATGGCCTTGTTGGAAATTTGCTATCCGAGTAAGTTTGAACAGCTGAGCCATGGAAAAATATTGGGAACAATCATCAACCAGCTAGGAATTGACCGTAAATTATTTGGTGATATCTTGGTAGATGAAAAGAGAGCACAGATTTTTGTCAATCGTGATTTTATTCCTCTTTTTCAGGATGGGATAAGAAGGATTGGCAGACTTCCTGTATCGCTGGAGGAACGTCCTTTTACCGATAGGATTATATCTAAAATTGACTTTAGAGAACGAGAAATTTTAGTTTCGAGTTTTCGATTGGATGCCCTCTTATCAAGTGCCTTGAAATTATCTAGAAATCAAACTAGTCAACTGATTGAGAAAAAATCTGTTCAGGTGAACTATCATCTGGTTGAAAAATCTGATTACCAGGTTGCCGTTGGAGATTTGATCAGTGTGAGAAAGTTTGGTCGTCTAAAAGTTGTTAAAGACAATGGACAGACAAAAAAAGACAAGATAAAATTAAGCATTCAATTATTATTAAGTAAGTGAGGAAAAGTATGCCAATTACATCGTTAGAAATTAAAGATAAAACCTTTGGTACAAGATTTAGAGGTTTTGACCCAGAAGAAGTAGATGAATTTCTTGATATCGTTGTTCGTGACTATGAAGATTTGGTTCGTAGCAATCATGATAAAGAGACACGCATTAAGAGTTTGGAAGAACGTTTGTCTTACTTTGATGAGATGAAAGATTCCTTGAGTCAATCAGTTTTGATTGCTCAAGATACTGCGGAGCGTGTCAAACAGGCTGCTCAAGAACGTTCAAACAATATTATTCAACAAGCTGAACAAGACGCTCAGCGTTTGCTTGAAGAAGCAAAATACAAGGCAAATGAAATTCTTCGTCAGGCAACAGATAACGCTAAGAAAGTGGCTGTTGAGACAGAAGAGTTGAAGAACAAGAGTCGTGTATTCCATCAACGCCTCAAGTCTACGATTGAAAGTCAATTGGCTATTGTTGAGTCATCTGATTGGGAAGACATTCTTCGCCCAACAGCAACGTATCTTCAAACAAGCGATGAAGCCTTTAAAGAAGTGGTGGGTGAAGTTCTTGGTGAAACTATTCCTTCTCAACCAGAGGAAGAGCCAATTGATATGACTCGTCAATTCACACCAGAAGAGGTTGCTGAATTGCAAGCTCGTATCGAGGCTGGAAATAAAGAATTAGCTGAGTTTGAAGCTCAACAAAATCAACATACAGATGAAAGTGAACAACATGAAGAGTCAGTTGACGTAGAAGCTACTGCAGCAACTGAGGAAGATGCAAACAAAGAATCTGTTCTTATCCTATAAAAGTAAATGTGAGAACAAAATCTAACCAACTATATTTTCAGCGAGCGGGAGATGGTGTGAGCCCTGCAATCCCTAGTCGTTAGATTATCCTCTCAACGAATTCAGTCTGAAAACAGTAAGACTGGACGTTCCCCACGTTACGGGAAAAGAGGAAAAGAGACCCTGTCTTTTTTCGAACAAAGGTGGTACCACGATTTTCGTCCTTTTTGGAAGTCGTGGTTTTTAATTTGTTAATATTTATAAAGGAGATACCATGAAACTCAAAGATACCCTTAACCTTGGGAAAACAGCTTTCCCAATGCGTGCAGGACTTCCTACCAAAGAGCCAGTTTGGCAAAAGGAATGGGAAGATGCAAAGCTTTACCAACGTCGTCAAGAATTGAACCAAGGAAAACCGCATTTCACCTTGCACGATGGACCTCCATATGCAAACGGAAATATCCACGTTGGACATGCCATGAACAAGATTTCCAAAGATATTATTGTTCGTTCTAAGTCTATGTCAGGATTTTACGCACCTTATATTCCTGGTTGGGATACACATGGTCTGCCAATCGAGCAAGTCTTGGCAAAACAAGGCGTGAAACGTAAAGAAATGGACTTGGTTGAGTACTTGAAACTTTGCCGCGAGTATGCTCTTTCCCAAGTAGATAAACAACGCGAAGACTTTAAACGTTTGGGTGTTTCTGGTGACTGGGAAAACCCTTATGTGACCTTGACTCCGGACTATGAAGCAGCTCAAATCCGTGTCTTCGGTGAAATGGCTAAAAAAGGCTATATCTACCGTGGGGCCAAGCCAGTTTACTGGTCATGGTCTTCTGAGTCAGCCCTTGCTGAAGCGGAAATTGAGTACCATGACTTGCTTTCAACTTCCCTTTACTATGCTAACCGCGTCAAAGATGGTAAAGGTGTCCTAGATACAGATACTTATATCGTCGTATGGACAACAACTCCATTCACTATCACAGCTTCTCGTGGTTTGACAGTTGGAGCAGATATTGATTATGTATTGGTACAACCAGCTGGCGAATCTCGTAAGTTTGTGGTTGCTTCAGAATTACTGAATAGTCTTTCTGAGAAATTTGGCTGGGCTGATGTTCAGGTATTGGCGACCTACCGTGGTCAAGAATTGAATAAAATTGTGACAGCTCACCCATGGGATACAGCTGTAGATGAGTTGGTGATCCTCGGTGACCACGTTACAACTGACTCTGGTACTGGTATTGTCCATACAGCCCCTGGTTTTGGTGAGGACGACTACAATGTTGGTGTTGCCAACGGCCTTGAAGTTGCTGTAACAGTTAACGAACGCGGTATTATGATGGAAAATGCCGGCCCTGAATTTGCAGGTCAATTCTACGACAAGGTTGTTCCAACTGTTATCGAAAAACTGGGCGATTTGCTCCTTGCTCAAGAAGAAATTTCTCACTCATACCCATTTGACTGGCGTACCAAGAAACCAATCATCTGGCGAGCTGTTCCACAGTGGTTTGCCTCTGTATCTAAATTCCGCCAAGAAATCTTGGATGAAATTGAAAAAGTGAAGTTCCACTCAGAATGGGGTAAAGTTCGTCTTTACAACATGATTCGTGATCGTGGCGACTGGGTTATCTCTCGTCAACGTGCTTGGGGAGTTCCACTTCCTATCTTTTATGCTGAAGACGGAACACCAATCATGACAGCTGAGACTATTGAACATATAGCTCAACTCTTTGAGGAACACGGTTCTATCATCTGGTGGGAACGTGATGCTAAGAACCTCTTGCCAGAAGGATTTACTCATCCAGGTTCACCAAATGGCGAGTTCAAGAAAGAAACAGATATCATGGACGTATGGTTTGACTCAGGTTCATCATGGAATGGAGTAGTGGTCAACCGTCCAGAACTCAAATACCCAGCAGACCTCTACTTAGAAGGCTCTGACCAATACCGTGGTTGGTTCAACTCATCACTTATCACATCTGTTGCTAACCATGGCGTTGCTCCTTACAAACAAATCTTGTCACAAGGATTTGCCCTTGACGGTAAAGGTGAGAAGATGTCTAAATCTCTTGGGAATACCATTGCTCCAAGCGATGTTGAAAAACAATTTGGTGCGGAAATCTTGCGTCTCTGGGTAACAAGTGTAGACTCAAGCAACGACGTGCGTATCTCTATGGATATCTTGAGCCAAGTCTCTGAAACTTACCGTAAGATCCGAAACACCCTTCGTTTCTTGATTGCCAACACTTCTGACTTTAACCCAACTCAAGACGCAGTAGCCTACGATGAGCTTCGTTCAGTTGATAAGTACATGACCATCCGCTTTAACCAGCTTGTTAAGACCATTCGTGATGCCTATGCTGACTTTGAATTTTTGACAATCTACAAGGCCTTGGTGAACTTTATTAACGTTGATTTGTCTGCCTTCTACCTTGACTTCGCTAAAGATGTTGTTTACATCGAAGGTGCCAAATCACTTGAACGTCGTCAAATGCAGACTGTTTTCTATGATATTCTTGTGAAAATCACCAAACTCTTGACACCAATCCTTCCTCACACTGCAGAAGAAATCTGGTCATATCTTGAGTTTGAAGAAGAGGAATTCGTTCAATTGTCAGAATTGCCAGAAGCGGAAACTTTTGCTAATCAAGAAGAAATCTTGGATACCTGGGCAGCCTTCATGGACTTCCGCGGACAAGCTCAAAAAGCCTTGGAAGAAGCTCGTAATGCAAAAGTAATCGGTAAATCACTTGAAGCTCACTTGACAGTTTATCCAAACGAAGTTGTGAAAACTCTTCTTGGAGCGGTGGATAGCAATGTGGCTCAACTTTTGATTGTGTCAGAATTGACTATTGCAGAAGGACTAGCTCCAGAAGGCGCAGTTAGCTTTGAGGATGTTGCCTTCACAGTTGAACGCGCTGCGGGTGAAGTCTGTGATCGTTGCCGTCGTATCGATCCAACTACTGCTGAACGCAGCTATCATGCAGTCATCTGCGACCACTGTGCAAGCATCGTAGAAGAAAACTTTGCGGATGCAGTTGCAGAAGGATTTGAAGCGAAATAATCAGAAAGAGACTGAGAAAGGTCACTAAAATCATAAAAACGCATAGTATCAAGAGTTCAAGTGCTTTGATATTATGCGTTTTATCATGGGAAAATTTACTAGCCCATTTCCTAGAATGAAGTTCTTCCTGGCCTGTCCGTGTAGATAATTAATATAATCAACTATTCAGTTTTCTCATAATTTTATATTTCTACTAATTATAAAGAGACTGTAGAACTTAAAATTATTTTTTGAAAATCAATATTTATTATAAAATTTTATAAGATTGTTTAATTTTTAGATAAATTATGATAGAATAATACCTATAAAAATTTTAAGGAGATTATTATGAAAACAAATACACTTGCTCGTGTCAACGCTATTTTTGGTCTTATTTCAGGAATTGTATTACTTTTAGCGCCAGTCATCATGTTTATCATGGCTGTTGGAGCTGCTGCGGCAACTGAAGACGCAGATGTAACGGTTGGGACATTGACAGGGCTCTCAATTATTTTGTCATTGGTTAAAATTGCTGTTTTAGTATTGGGAATTGTGGCTATTGTTTATTATAAAGATGATGAACGTGTTACGAATGCACCTTCTGTCTTGCTCATTGTAGGTGGTGCGGTCGGCTTGATTCCATTTTTAGGATGGGTAGGTGGAATTCTAACCATTATTGGTGGTTCACTTTACTTTGGAACATTGAAAAAATTTGTAATTGAAGAGTAGTAGTTTTCCAATTATTTGGACGGGACTATTTCATCCTCTATCAAGAACAATTATGATAGTACGATAAAGAGAAGACTGCTAAGCTCTTCTCTTTTTAGTTGATTTTAACTAGCTTTTTTGTGAAAAATTGTGTAAAATAGAATAGATAAACGAGGGAAACCTCGAAAAATAAAAGGAGAATCCATCTAATGGTAAAATTGGTTTTTGCTCGCCACGGTGAGTCTGAATGGAACAAAGCTAACCTTTTCACTGGTTGGGCTGATGTTGATTTGTCTGATAAAGGAACACAACAAGCGATTGACGCTGGTAAATTGATCAAAGAAGCTGGTATCGAATTTGACCAAGCTTACACTTCAGTATTGAAACGTGCGATCAAAACAACAAACTTGGCTCTTGAAGCTGCTGACCAATTGTGGGTTCCAGTTGAAAAATCATGGCGCTTGAACGAACGTCACTATGGTGGTTTGACTGGTAAAAACAAAGCTGAAGCTGCTGAACAATTTGGTGATGAGCAAGTTCACATCTGGCGTCGTTCATACGATGTATTGCCTCCTGCAATGCCTCATGATGACGAATACTCAGCTCACACTGACCGTCGTTACGCTTCACTTGACGACTCAGTCATTCCAGATGCTGAAAACTTGAAAGTGACTTTGGAACGTGCCCTTCCATTCTGGGAAGACAAAATCGCTCCAGCACTTAAAGATGGTAAAAACGTATTCGTAGGAGCTCACGGTAACTCAATCCGTGCCCTTGTAAAACACATCAAACACTTGTCAGATGATGAAATCATGGGTGTAGAAATCCCTAACTTCCCACCATTGGTATTCGAATTCGACGAAAAATTGAACGTCGTAAAAGAATACTACCTTGGAAAATAATCTATAAACAGAAAGCCTAGGAATCCTAGGCTTTTTTGTTTTTGCTTCTGGTTTCCAACTAGTTGAAAAAGCGTTATAATGATAACAGGAAGTAACTTGTTTGAGAGAAGGTGTGTCTGATGGCTTATATTGAAATGAAACACAGCTACAAGCGTTACCAAGTTGGGGATACGGAGATTGTGGCTAATCGTGATGTGAATTTTGAAATTGAAAAGGGGGAGCTGGTTATTATCCTTGGCGCTTCAGGTGCTGGAAAATCAACCGTTCTCAATCTCCTAGGAGGTATGGATACCAATGATGAGGGGGAGATTTGGATTGATGGTGCTAATATTGCCAACTATAGTTCGCACCAACGAACAAACTATCGTCGTGAAGATGTAGGTTTTGTTTTTCAATTTTACAATCTGGTCTCCAATCTGACAGCCAAGGAAAATGTGGAACTGGCCTCAGAAATCGTTACAGATGCCTTGGATCCTGAGCAGGTCTTGACAGATGTAGGTCTGGCTCATCGCCTCAATAACTTTCCAGCCCAGCTTTCTGGAGGGGAGCAACAGCGAGTCTCCATTGCACGCGCTGTAGCCAAAAATCCTAAGATCCTCCTCTGTGATGAACCGACAGGTGCCTTGGATTACCAAACGGGGAAGCAAGTCTTGAAGATTCTCCAAGACATGTCTCGTCAAAAGGGGGCGACTGTGATTATTGTGACCCACAATGGCGCGCTAGCTCCTATTGCAGACCGGGTGATTCACATGCGCGATGCCACGGTTAAGAGCATGACGATCAATGAGCGTCCGCAGGATATCGATACATTGGAGTATTAGCATGAGAAAAATATACCGAAAAGACCTACTCCAGTCGGTAACTGCTTCTAAGGGGCGTTTTGTTTCTATCTTGACTTTAATGATGCTGGGTTCCCTGGCCCTAGTAGGTCTTAAAGTAGCCAGTCCCAACATGGAACGTACGGCAGAAGATTATCTCCGTAAAGCCAATACCCTGGATCTGGCCGTGATTGCTGATTATGGCTTGGACAAAGAAGACCAAGATGAACTAAAGACCCTTCAAGGAGCAAGTGTTGAGTTTGGCTATATGGCAGACCTAACCGTTGAAAATAGTGAAGAAGCGGTTCGACTTTATTCCAAACCAGAGAGCATTTCAACCTTCCAAGTGACAGAAGGGCGACTGCCAGAAGCTAATGGGGAAATTGCCTTAGCTGATTTCTGGAAAGACCGCTATCAGATTGGACAGACTATCACCTTTAGCAAGAAAGAAGAGGGGAAGTCCCTTTTGAAATCCCAAACTTTCACAATTACTGGATTTGTTCAGTCGGGTGAGATCCTTTCTAAAAAAGACTTAGGGAATGCTAGTAGTGGAAATGGAAGCTTGGCTGGCTATGGAGTGATTTTACCTAGTCAATTTGATTCAGATGTCTATAGTATTGCGCGTGTGCGCTATGATGATTTAAAAAATCTGGATGCTTTTTCATCAGACTATAGGACCAAACGAGATCAACATCAGGAAGACTTGCAAGACTTGCTGGCTGATAATGGTCAACAACGATTGGTCAACATCAAAACAAATGGGCAAAAGAGCTTGGAAGATGGAAAAGAACAGCTCCAAACTGCTGAAAGCAACTTTCAAAATGGCAAGAGTCAGTTAGAGCAGGCTGAAAGTCGCTTGAAAACCCAAGAAGAACAAGCGACCGCTTTACCAGAACCACAAAAGAGTCAAGCCAAGGGACAGCTGACAAAAGCTAAGGAAGAACTGGCGACAAAAAAAGAAAAGCTGGCTCAGACAGAGAGTGATCTATCTAAGGAAAAAGAGAAGCTAGAACAGCGCCAGAAAGAGCTTGATGAACTGGCAGAGCCGAAATACCACGTATACAATCGCCAAACCATGCCAGGTGGTCAAGGCTACCTCATGTACAGCAATGCATCGTCAAGCATTCGTTCAGTCGGGAATATCTTCCCAGTGGTGCTTTATATGGTCGCTGCAATGGTGACCTTTACAACAATGACTCGCTTTGTAGATGAGGAGCGCACCAATGCTGGTATTTTCAAGGCCTTGGGTTATCGCAACCGAGATATTGTTGCCAAGTTTGTCCTCTATGGTTTTCTTGCAGGAACTGTGGGAACCATTATAGGAACACTTCTTGGACATTATCTTCTTGCAGGGGTGATTTCAGATGTTATAACAGCTGGGATGGTTGTTGGAAAAAGTCACGAGTATTTTTACTGGTCTTATAGTCTTATTGCACTAGCTTTAAGTTGGGTATCCAGCGTTTTGCCGGCTTATCTGGTAGCGCGGAGGGAATTACACGATGAAGCAGCCCAACTCTTACTTCCAAAACCTCCCGTTAAGGGATCAAAGATTTTGCTGGAACGCCTGAACTTTATTTGGAGTCGTTTGAGTTTTACTCATAAGGTTACGGCAAGAAATATCTTTCGTTATAAGCAAAGGATGTTGATGACCATTTTTGGAGTTGCAGGTTCGGTGGTTCTCCTATTTGCAGGTCTTGGCATTCAGTCATCTGTGGGAGGAGTTGTGGAGCGCCAATTTGAACAAATCCAGCAATACCAGATGATTGTAGCGGAAAAGAGCAGTGCCAGTGAGCAAGAAAAAACAGATCTAGAAAGTGCCTTGCAAGCTGAATCGATCCACGCTTATCAAAAGATTTACTCTAAATCCATTGAAAAAGATTTCAAAGGAAAAATAGGACTTCAAACGATCACCATGATGGTCACAAATAGAGAAGATTTCAAACCCTTTATCGCATTAGAGGAAAATGGGCAAGAGGTGCAGGTCACTGATGGAGCGGTCGTGAGTCAAAAATTAGCCCAACTAGCAGGTGTTACGGTTGGAGACAAGTTGGAGCTTGATGGGAAGGAAATCAAGATCGTGGCTATTTCTGAAAACTATGTTGGACACTTTGTTTATCTCAACCGAGCGACTTACGAACAAGTCTATGGAACCAGTCCGCAAGACAATACCTACCTAGTAAAATTAAAAGACCCAACACCTTCCAATACGGAGAAAGAAGCGGCTACTTTCATGGGAAAAGCTGCTGTTTCTGGGGTCGTCCAAAATGCGACAGCCATCCATCTCTTTGAATCCGTGGCTAGTTCGCTCAATAAAACCATGGCAATCCTTGTCCTTGTTTCGGTTTTACTAGCCATTGTCATTCTCTACAATCTCACTAACATCAATGTGGCAGAACGTATTCGTGAACTTTCCACTATTAAGGTTCTCGGTTTCCATAATAAAGAAGTGACCCTCTATATCTACCGTGAGACCATGGTGCTGTCCCTTGTGGGAATTGCTCTCGGTTTGGTAGCTGGCCACTATTTACATCAATTTTTGATTCAAATGATTTCACCTGCCACCATACTCTTTTATCCTCAGGTCAGCTGGGAAGTCTATGCTCTTCCAATCGTCGCAGTGACTGCAATCTTAACCTTACTGGGCGTCTTTGTCAATCACCACTTGAGAAAAGTGGATATGCTCGAAGCCCTGAAATCAGTAGAGTAATTCAAGGTTTTAAACAGTAAATCAGTTGACAAAGTCCCTGCTTCTTGGTAGAATAAGAACTGTCGTAAAGACAAATAACTTCTTCTTGGTTACAGGCATGCCAACCTGTCACTCGGATGAAGCCAAATAAAAAGGAGAAATATCATGGCAATCTCAAAAGAGAAAAAAAATGAAATCATCGCACAATATGCACGTCACGAAGGTGATACAGGTTCAGTAGAGGTTCAAGTTGCTGTCCTTACTTGGGAAATCAACCACCTTAACGAACACATCAAACAACACAAAAAAGACCACGCTACTTACCGTGGATTGATGAAGAAAATCGGTCGCCGTCGTAACTTGCTTGCATACTTGCGTAAAAACGACGTTAACCGTTACCGTGAGTTGATCAACTCTCTAGGACTTCGTCGTTAATCTGCTTTATTTTCCACTTACATTGCGTTGTCACCTTACCTCGATATACTCAAGTATTATCTTCGGTTACGGTTCCTAGCACTGTAAGGTAAAATAAACCAGAATGATCTCCCTTCGGGGAGATTTTTTATTTTCACTAGTTTTATAGTACAATCTTCGGCTTGTCGCTTAGTCTATAAACGTTTTATCCAGCAAGAATAAAGCTCTCTGATTTCAGAGGGCTTTTTTATTGAGGTTTTATCGGTCACAATTTTGGAGACTACAAAAACAGAGCCTATTTTTTTGTTTTGATACCCATTGTTTTATCGGTCACAATTTTGGAGACTACAAAAACCTCAAATAGTATCAGCTAATTACACCATAAAGGTGCGCATCTACTCGGCTTGAAAAGTCGAGTAGCTGTCTGCAAGCCCCCTCGGAGAGCCCACACTTTACGAAGTAAAGTATAGTATGTTATACTTTACATAGAAGTAGTCACCGAATTTCAGTTAGAAATTACTTTGTAACTACGTTTTGAGGAGGAGTAAAATGCTTTCCTACGTTCGACATTACCCACTAGCGATAGCTAAATTAATGTGTCTGTGCTCTCCTAAAATCTGCTGATTTATTACTGACTAATACAGGAGGTTTTTATGGGACAGACAATCATATCTGCTATTGGTGTTTATATTTCCACCAGTATCGATTATTTAATTATTTTAATTATTTTATTTGCACAGCTATCACAGAATAAACAGAAATGGCATATTTATGCGGGGCAATATCTAGGAACAGGCTTACTTGTAGGGGCGAGTTTAGTTGCTGCTTATGTCGTTAATTTCGTGCCTGAAGAATGGATGGTTGGATTGCTTGGTTTAATCCCTATCTATTTAGGGATTCGCTTTGCAATTGTTGGAGAAGGTGAGGAAGAAGAGGAAGAAATTATTGAAAGATTAGAACAAAGCAAGGCAAATCAACTGTTTTGGACAGTTATATTGCTGACAATTGCGTCTGGCGGAGATAATTTAGGTATCTATATACCTTATTTTGCTTCGTTAGATTGGTCACAGACCCTCGTGGCGTTGCTTGTGTTTGTAATCGGCATAATTATCTTTTGCGAGATTAGTCGGATGTTATCCTCTATTCCGTTAATATTCGAGACAATTGAAAAATACGAGCGAATCATTGTGCCCATAGTATTCATTCTACTTGGACTATACATCATGTATGAAAATGGCACGATAGAGACTTTTCTGATCGTGTAGATTTTTTTGTTTCACTAGGATTTTAGCCCGGGCTCAAATCAGCTCTCTAATTTTAGAGGGCTTTTTATGTTGTCACTTTACCTCGATATACCCAAGTATAATCTTCGGTTACGATTATTAGCACTGTAAGACCAACTATATTTATTTTTCTCATCTTGTTCCATTGTTGAAAATATGGTATACTTTTCATGAGAATTTTCTAAATTTTTAAGATTCTATCAAAGGAGGTTTGCATGCTTTCCAAATTTTCTGGAAGCCGACAAGACCAGCAATTTGTGTTACTTTTAGTTATTTTGCTAAGTGTTTTAGGAATTTCACTTTTTCTAGCTGTTTCTATGGGATCCGTTGCGATTGATCTAGGAGATACCTATCGGATTATTTTGAGCAGGTTGGGTTTTCCTCTTGAGATAGGAGAGGTTTCCAAGTCTACTCTTGCCATTGTATGGAACATGAGATTCCCCCGAGTATTGTTAGGTCTGATAGTAGGGGCTGGTCTTTCTATGTGTGGCAGCGTGATGCAGTCTACAGTGAACAATCCTATTGCTGAGCCCTATGTCTTAGGAATTTCTGCGGGTGCAACTCTAGGAGCAACCTTAAGCATCATTCTTGGTTTAAAATTGGTGATTAGCCTTGGAGCTTTCCTTGGAGCTATTTTGGCAACAATCGCTGTCCTTATCATTGCCTCTATGCAGGGCAGGATGACGACTTCTAGTCTGATTTTATCAGGAACGGTGGTCAATGCTCTCTTTCTGGCATTTTCCAACTTTATTATCTCAGTTGGCGCTAATGCGGACAGTGTGATGACCATTAAGTTTTGGACCATGGGTTCGCTTGCCGGGACTACTTGGTCTGACTTACTTTTGCCAACTATGGTAGTGGGAGTAGCCTTTCTATTTTTCGCTACCCAGTATCGTGTTTTTAATGCGATGATGATGGGAGATGAGGCTGCTTTAACTTTGGGGATACCCTTACGCTTCTATTGGTATCTTTATGTGACCATGGTGGCTGTTCTGACAGCAGTCTTAGTAGCAACCTGTGGGATTATTGGATTTGTTGGTCTGATTACTCCTCACTTAGCTCGAGGGTTAGTAGGAACGAATTACAGGAGACTTTTTCCCGTTGCGACCTTACTGGGTGCCCTCTTTGTCGTCTGGGCAGATGTACTTTCTCGTGTCATCATTCCAAATGCTGAGCTGCCGATTGGTATTTTCACAGCCTTGGTAGGTGCTCCCTTCTTCATCTACATTGTAGGAGGTAAGCGAAGGGAGGTGAGGGCCTGATATGGACTTGATTTGTCAGGATGTCCACTTTGGACTAGGAGAGAAAAAAATCCTCAAAGGAGTTTCTCTTAAGGTTGAGGGGCATCAATTTCATACGATACTAGGACCAAATGGAAGTGGGAAAACCAGTCTTCTTAAACTCCTCTATCGTCAGGAAAAGGCGGACAAAGGCTTGATAAGACTAGATGGAAAGCCACTGGAGCATTGGTCACTCAAAGAAACAGCCAAGCAAATGGCAGTTGTAACCCAGTTTAATCAATTGCAGTTTGATTGTACAGTTGAGGAAATCGTCTTGCTGGGAAGAACTCCCCACCTCTCTTTTTTACAGAAGGAAAAGGAAAGGGATTATGCCCTCGTTCAAGATGCTCTCGTCAAGGTGGATATGCTTGAGAAGAAAACTCGTCTCTATTCGTCTCTGTCAGGGGGAGAGAAACAACGAGTCTTATTAGCCCGCGCCTTGGCGCAAGAACCGACTCTCTTGCTCCTGGATGAACCTACCAATCACCTGGATATCAAGTATCAGCTAGACTTGTTGGCCATTGTGAAGAATCTCAATATCAATGTTCTAGCTGTCCTACATGATATTCAACTTGCTTGTCGCTATTCGGATTATCTCTATCTGATGAAAGAGGGAGAAATCCTTTACCAAGGGACTCCAAAAGAGACCATCACCCCTGAGTCATTGCAAACTGTATACGGAGTTCAAAGTCAGGTTACTTGGACCGAGGATCAGCAAGCTATGATTCACTATTTATAAGAATGAAAAGGAAAACAAGATGAAAAAAACACTAAGCATTTTACTAGTAACAGTAGCTACCCTAACCATGGCGGCTTGTGGAAATACTACTACAGAAAAAACTACCACACAGTCTAGCACAGAAACAAGTCAAAAAGCCAGCACAGAGACGACTTATCCGTTAACGATCAAGACCTATGATGCTAAGGGAAATGAAGTCGAACAAGTCTTTGACAAGGCACCTGAAAAAGTTATCACCAACAATCTGTCAACCACTGAAATCTTATTGGAGTTAGGCTTGAAGGATAAAATTGCTGGCATGCTTAACCCTGATAATGCTGTGACGGACAAATACAAGGACGCGATTGCGACTATTCCTCAAATCGGTGATAAAAAAACAGTCTCACAAGAGACAGTCCTTTCTTATGAACCGGACGCAGTAATGGGTCGAAACATGATGTTTTCTGAAAAATCCTTGGGAACAGTTAGCACTTGGAATGAAAACAAAATCCCAGTCTATACGCAAAAAGCTTCTCTTTCAACGATTCAGCAAGATTTGGGGAATATTGTAGAAGACGTTAAAAATCTTGGAATGATTTTCAATGTTCAGGACAAGGCTAATGAATACGCAACCCAATTACAAGCTAAAATTGACGCTGTTAAGAAAGCAAACCCAGCAAGCCAAGGTGAAAAGAAAAAGGCTTTGATTATGGTTGCTTATAATGACGAAACCTTTGGTGCATACAAGTCTGCTTTGCAAGAAAGCTTGTTGAATCAACTTGGTTATACAAACGTTGCAACGGGAACATCAGGCTTGACCTTGGAAAATCTCGTGTCAATGGATCCTGAATTGATTATCTATGTAACCAGCGACCGCAATAAAAAATTGGATGCTAACGCAGTAGAGTTGATGAAAGCAAATGAAGTTTTGGAAAACGTTCCTGCAATTAAGAATCAAAAAATCATGACCATTTCTTACGATGAGTTGATGGACTATGGTCCAGCAGTGATTGATTCCCTTGAGAAAATCAATGATTTTATCAATAAATAATGAGTTTGATTGGGAAGGGATCCAAGTCAAGGTCAGCCTTCCTTCAACCTATGATCCCAATCAAACCTATCCAGCTATTCTCTTGAATGATGGAAACTTGGATTTCCTATCATCCCTTTCAGAATCTGTGATTTTAGTGGGCTTGACCTCTAAAAATCGCCTAGACGACTACACTCCGTGGAAGGCATCTGCTCTGAGAGATGGAGCTCCAGATTTTGGCGGTCAGGCAAATGCCTATCATGGTCATTTATTTGGTAGTCTTTTAGACAAGTTGCAGGCACTTTATCGCCTGGACGAAGATCGCCTTGCCTATGGAGGTTACTCACTAGGTGGTTTGGCGGCAGTATACAGTCTTTTCCGTTTTGATAAGGTCTCCTGTATCTTCTCTATCTGCGGTTCCTTTTGGTATCCTGATTTTGTGACTTATTGCAAGGAAGAAAAGGTGAAAAATTTGGACTGTTTGCTGTATTTACAGAATGGTCAAACAGAAGGAGCTAATCATAGCAATCGCTTGGCTCAAGCACCAGTCTATGCTGAGCAGATCCATACCAGTCTTCAGAAACATTATCCGACTGGCCAGTTTGCCTTTGATTCTTATGGACACCATGAGCAAGTAGCTGAACGATTTCTAGCCTTTTCCAGCTGGCTGGCCCAAAAATGGAAAATCAAATAAAAGAATTATCCCTTGGCAAAAGCCAAGGGATAATTGTATTTTTTAACCAAGAGCCTCTCTCTTCTTATCTGGATTCCAGATAAAGCTTGCAATAAAGGTAAAGATAATTGTTAGGATACCAACAACCACAGCAAGGATGAGGGCAGGGATGCGGACAAACCACCAGAGTGGGTTTGGTTTTTTATCGTTGTGCCATTGTTCGGTTTCTTCGTCCAAACGTTGGAATTCTGCTTGGATACGGTCTGCAACCATTTCAATCCCTTCATCATTCATTTTCTTGATGTCTGAGATATCGATAGGATTTCCAAAGTTCATATCCACACGTTCACGGCTAATCAAGCCTTTCAAGGTCATGGGACCGGTGTAGGTAACAGGCATGATACGGACCTTGGCCATTTTGGCAATCAAGGCAACTCCACCCTTGACATCGTTTGAGTGACGGCTCCCACTTGGAAACATGATGAGAGAGCGGTCGCTTTTTTTGAGGACGTTGATAGGGTACTTGATGGCAGAGGCACTAGGTTTTTCCCGGTCGATAGGAAAGGCCCCACACATACGGATCCACCAGCCAAAGATACGGTTGTTAAAAAGCTCTTTTTTGGCCATAAAGATGAACTGTTTTGGCTTGGTCGCAAAGGCCATGTAAACAGGATCCCACCAGGTACGATGAGGTGCGACGAGGATATAGTTTTCGTCTCGGCTAGGGATTTTATCAGTATTGTGATAGTGGGCATTGCCATTGATGGACCACAAGATCAGCATGACCAGTCCACGCAAATAAGTATAAAACATGAGATCTCCTTCGATTGTATTGCTTTTATTATTATACCTTATCAAAAGACTACTGGCAAACTTTTTCAGTTATCAGCCAACAGTTTTAGATGGGATTAGAATTCTTTTAAAAAAAATGATATGATAGATTTTATGGATAAAAATAAGATAATGGGATTAACCCAAAGAGTAGTCAAAGAAAGACAGGCTCAAGGTTTGGTCAATGACTTTACCGCATCAGCTAGTACCAGTACTTGGCAAATCATCAAACGAAATGTTTTTACACTTTTTAACGCATTAAACTTTGTTATTGCTCTAGCGCTGGCCTTTGTGCAGGCTTGGAGCAATCTGGTCTTCTTTGCTGTCATCTGCTTTAACGCTTTTTCTGGGATTGTGACTGAGCTACGGGCCAAACATATGGTGGACAAGCTCAATCTCATGACCAAGGAAAAGGTCAAAACCATCCGTGATGGTCAAGAGGTCGCTCTCGATCCAGAAGAATTAGTCCTAGGAGATGTCATTCGTTTGTCTGCGGGAGAGCAGATTCCTAGTGATGCCCTGGTTCTGGAAGGATTTGCGGAAGTCAATGAAGCCATGTTGACGGGTGAGAGTGATTTGGTGCAAAAGGAAGTGGATGCTCTGCTTTTATCGGGCAGTTTCCTAGCTAGTGGTGCAGTTTTGGCTCAAGTCCACCATGTCGGGGCAGAAAACTATGCTTCCAAACTCATGCTAGAAGCTAAGACAGTAAAACCGATCAACTCCCGTATCATGAAATCGTTGGACAAGTTAGCTGGTTTTACTGGGAAGATTATCATTCCCTTTGGTCTAGCTCTCTTGTTAGAAGCCTTGATTTTAAAGGGTTTGCCCCTCAAGTCATCCGTTGTAAATTCATCGACTGCCCTTTTGGGAATGTTGCCCAAGGGAATCGCCCTTTTGACCATTACTTCGCTCTTGACTGCGGTGATCAAGCTGGGCTTGAAAAAGGTCTTGGTGCAGGAGATGTACTCTGTCGAGACCTTGGCGCGCGTGGATATGCTCTGTCTGGACAAGACGGGCACCATCACCCAAGGAAAGATGCAGGTGGAGGATGTTCTTCCTCTGACGGAAACTTATGGTGATGAGGCTATTGCCAGCATTTTGACTAGCTATATAGCTCATAGTGAGGATAAAAATCCAACAGCTCAAGCCATTCGCCAGCGTTTTCAAGGACAGGTTGCCTATCCTATGCTTTCGAATCTTCCCTTCTCTAGCGACCGCAAGTGGGGAGCTATGGAGTTAGAAGGGCTAGGAACGGTTTTCTTAGGTGCGCCTGAGATGTTGTTGGACTCTGAAGTCCCAGAAGCCAGAGAGGCTTTAGAGAGAGGTTCACGTGTCTTGGTCTTAGCCCTTAGTCAGGAAAAACTAGATCATCACAAACCACAGAAACCGTCTGACATTCAAGCCCTGGCCTTGCTGGAAATCTTGGACCCGATTCGAGAAGGAGCAGCTGAGACGCTGGATTATCTCCGTTCTCAGGAAGTGGGCCTCAAGATTATCTCTGGCGACAATCCCGTTACAGTATCCAGCATTGCCCAGAAGGCTGGCTTTGTAGACTATCACAGCTATGTAGATTGCTCAAAAATCACGGATGAGGAATTGATTGCCATGGCTGAAGAGACAGCTATTTTCGGACGTGTCTCCCCTCATCAAAAGAAACTCATCATCCAAACGCTGAAAAAAGCAGGGCATACAACGGCTATGACAGGGGACGGAGTCAATGATATCCTGGCCCTTCGTGAGGCGGATTGTTCGATCGTGATGGCTGAGGGAGATCCGGCGACTCGTCAGATTGCCAATCTGGTTCTTTTGAACTCAGACTTTAATGATGTTCCTGAGATTCTCTTTGAAGGTCGTCGTGTGGTCAATAACATCGCCCACATCGCACCGATTTTCTTGATTAAGACCATCTATTCCTTCTTGCTTGCGGTGATTTGTATTGCTAGTGTTTTACTAGGGCGGTCTGAGTGGATTTTGATTTTCCCTTTCATTCCAATCCAGATTACCATGATCGACCAATTCGTGGAAGGTTTCCCGCCATTCGTTTTGACTTTTGAGAGAAATATCAAACCTGTCGAGCCAAACTTCCTCAGAAAATCCATGCTTCGTGCTCTACCAAGTGCACTCATGGTCGTATTTAGCGTTCTTTTTGTGAAAATTTTTGGAACGAGTCAAGGTTGGTCTGAGTTAGAAATCTCAACCTTACTCTATTATCTCCTTGGGTCTATCGGTTTCTTATCCGTATTTAGAGCTTGCATGCCATTCACCCTCTGGCGAGTCCTTTTGATTGTCTGGTCAGTGGGCGGTTTCCTAGCTACAGCTCTTTTCCCAACGATTCAAAAGCTACTTGAAATTTCGACCTTGACAGGACAAACACTGCCTGTTTATGGGGCCATGATGCTGGTCTTTACAGTGATTTTCATTTTGACCAGTCGTTATCAAGCCAGAAAATAAAGAAAAACTGCAATCTGTGGATTGCGTTTTTTTTAGGTGCAAGATTGCTAGCTGAAATATGGTATAATAAAAGGTAATAGAGTTTTGGAAAGTGAGAGAAGATGATTTCAAAGAGATTAGAATTGGTTGCTTCCTTTGTGCCACAAGGGGCCGTTTTACTAGATGTGGGGAGTGACCATGCTTATCTGCCAATCGACTTGGTTGAAAGAGGACGAATCAAAAGTGCTATTGCAGGTGAGGTGGTAGAAGGTCCCTACCAATCCGCGGTCAAAAATGTTGAGGCTCACGGCCTAAAGGAGAAAATCCAGGTTCGTTTAGCCAATGGTTTGGCAGCCTTTGAAGAGGCAGACCAAGTATCGGTTATTACCATTGCAGGTATGGGTGGTCGTTTGATCGCTAGGATTTTAGAAGAAGGCTTGGACAAGTTAGCTAATGTAGAACGTTTGATTCTCCAGCCCAATAATCGAGAAGACGACTTGCGCATTTGGTTGCAAGAGAACGGATTTCAGATTGTATCAGAAAGCATCCTAGAAGAAGCTGACAAGTTCTACGAGATTTTGGTGGTGGAAGCGGGACAAATGAAGCTATCAGCCAGTGATGTTCGCTTTGGCCCCTTCTTGTCCAAAGAAGTCAGCCCAGTCTTTATCAAAAAATGGCAAAAAGAAGCTACTAAGCTAGAATTCGCCCTCAGTCAAATCCCAGAAAAAAATCTGGAGGAACGTCAAGTTCTAGTAGATAAAATTCAAGCCATCAAGGAGGTGCTCCATGCTAGCAAGTGAAGTTATTAACGCGTATGAAGGCTTCTGCCCTCAGGAATTTTCTATGGAGGGTGACAGTCGTGGTCTGCAAATTGGTACTCTAGACAAGGATATTCAAAGGGTTATGGTTGCCCTGGATATTCGTGAAGAGACGGTGGCAGAGGCCATTGAAAAGGGTGTGGATTTGATTATCGTTAAGCACGCGCCTATTTTTCGTCCTATCAAAGACTTGGTAGCCAGTCGTCCGCAAAACCAGATTTACATTGATTTGATTAAGCATGACATCGCAGTTTATGTCAGCCATACTAACATTGACATCGTTGAAAATGGCCTTAATGACTGGTTCTGCCAGATGCTAGGAATCAAGGAAACAACTTATCTTCAGGAAACAGGTCCTGAACGTGGGATTGGACGGATTGGGAATATTCAGTCTCAGACATTTGGGGAATTGGCCCAGCATGTCAAACAAGTCTTTGGTCTAGATAGTCTTCGCATGGTCCATTATCAAGAGAGTGATTTGCAGAAGCCTATTTCAAGAGTGGCAATCTGTGGTGGTAGCGGTCAGTCATTCTATAAGGATGCTTTGGCAAAGGGAGCAGATGTTTATATCACTGGCGATATCTACTATCACACAGCTCAGGATATGCTGTCAGATGGCTTGCTGGCATTGGACCCAGGACATTATATCGAAGTGCTTTTTGTGGAAAAAATCGCAGCACTTCTTACTCAATGGAAGTCAGAAAAGGGCTGGACTGTTGATATCTTGCCTAGTCAGGCATCGACTAATCCTTTCCACCATATCTAGTTAGAAAGTGAAGACAATGAAAAAAGTTGCCATTATTGGAGCAGGGATTGTGGGGGCGACAGCTGCCTACTACCTCGCGAAAGAAAGCCATCTAGAGGTGACCGTTTTTGACCATGGTCAAGGTCAGGCCACCAAGGCTGCAGCGGGAATTATCAGTCCTTGGTTTTCCAAACGCCGCAATAAAGCCTGGTACAAGATGGCACGCTTGGGGGCTGACTTTTATGTGGATTTGTTGGCTGATTTGGAAAAGTCAGGGCAAGAAATCGACTTTTACCAGCGTTCGGGAGTTTTTCTCTTGAAAAAGGATGAATCCAAGTTAGAAGAACTCTATAAACTAGCCCTCCAGCGCAGGGAAGAATCTCCCTTGATAGGCCGGTTAGCCATTTTAGACCAAGCGTCTGCAAATGAATTATTCCCTGGTTTGCAGGAATTCGACCGCCTGCTCTATGCTTCTGGTGGAGCGAGAGTAGATGGTCAAATCTTAGTGAATCGTTTGCTAGAAGCCAGTCAGGTCAAGCTGGTCAAAGAAAAAGTGAGTCTGACACCTTTATCATCAGGCTACCAGATTGGCGAAGAGGTGTTTGAGCAGGTTATTTTGGCAACAGGAGCTTGGTTGAGGGACATTTTGGATCCTTTAGGATATGAAGTAGATGTTCGTCCCCAAAAGGGACAACTCCGAGATTATCAACTCTCAGAAGACCTAGAATCATACCCTGTTGTCATGCCAGAAGGGGAGTGGGATTTGATCCCTTTTGCAGGTGGGAAATTGTCCTTAGGCGCTACTCATGAAAATGACATGGGATTTGACTTAACAGTGGATGAAAGCTTGCTCCAACAGATGGAGGAAGCAGCCTTGCCTCACTGCCCAGCCTTGGCAGAAGCAAAATCATCAGGTGAGCGTGTAGGAATCCGTGCTTACACCAGTGATTTCTCGCCTTTCTTTGGTGAAGTCCCTGGCTTAGCAGGTGCCTATGCAGCTAGTGGTCTAGGTTCATCAGGCCTCACAACGGGTCCTATCATTGGTTACCATCTAGCCCAATTGGTCCAAGACAAGGAGTTGACTTTGGCCCCAGTAAACTATCCAATTGCAAACTATGTCAAACGAGTAAAAAGCGAATAGTACTCAATGAAAATCAAAGAGCAAACTAGGAAGCTAGCCGCAGGCTGCTCAAAGCACGGCTTTGAGGCTATGGACAGAACTGATGAAGTCAGCTCAAAACACTGTTTTGAGGTTGTGGATCGAACTGACGAAGTCAGTAACCATACCCACGGTAAGGCGAAGCTGACATTGTTTGAAGAGATTTTCGAAGAGTATAAGCATTTTACTAAAATTTTAGTCTCCCCTCTAGGATGGCAAATGACATTCCCTACCAAAAATGGTAAAATAAGAAAAAATAATTCGAGAATCGAGGAAAAAAGATGCAAGAAAAGATTTTGGTAACTGGTGGTGCCGGTTTTATCGGAACCCACACTGTTATTGAATTGATCCAAGCAGGTCATCAAGTGGTTGTAGTGGATAACCTTGTCAATAGCAACCGTAAAAGTTTAGAAGTTGTTGAAAAAATCACAGGAGTTGAAATTCCTTTCTATGAGGCAGATATCCGTGATACTGATACTCTCAGAGATATTTTCAAGCAAGAAGAGCCAACAGGTGTGATTCACTTTGCTGGTTTGAAGGCTGTAGGTGAATCAACACGTATCCCTCTTGCCTACTATGACAACAATATCGCTGGAACCCTTAGTCTTTTAAAAGTTATGGAAGAAGCAAACTGTAAGAATATCATCTTCAGCTCTTCTGCGACAGTTTACGGAGATCCTCACACAGTTCCAATCTTAGAAGATTTCCCACTTTCAGTGACCAACCCTTACGGTCGTACCAAACTCATGCTAGAAGAAATCTTGACCGATATCTACAAAGCAGACTCAGAATGGAATGTGGTCTTGCTTCGTTACTTTAACCCAATCGGAGCACATGAGAGCGGAGATTTAGGAGAAAATCCTAATGGAATTCCAAACAATCTCTTACCATATGTGACTCAGGTAGCTGTTGGAAAATTAGAGCAAGTACAAGTCTTCGGAGACGATTACGATACGGAAGATGGAACTGGTGTTCGTGACTATATCCACGTCGTAGATCTAGCCAAAGGTCACGTTGCAGCTCTTCAAAAAATCCAAAAGGGGTCTGGCCTTAACATTTATAACCTTGGAACAGGCAAAGGCTACTCTGTTCTTGAAATTATTCAAAATATGGAAAAAGCAGTGGGACGTCCTATTCCTTACCGCATCGTAGAACGCCGCCCAGGTGATATCGCTGCCTGCTATTCAGATCCTGCAAAAGCCAAAGCAGAGCTCGGATGGGAAGCAGAATTTGATATCACGAAAATGTGTGAAGACGCATGGCGTTGGCAAAGTAAGCATCCAAATGGATTTGAAGACTAAGATAATGATTTCGATCATTGTCCCCTGTTTAAATGAAGAGGAAGTACTTCCTCTTTTTTATCAGTCTGTTGAAGATTTGCTTCCTGACCTGGGAGCAGAGGTCGAGTATGTCTTTATAGACGATGGCTCAAGCGATGGGACCTTAGATCTTTTGAAGGCTTATCGGGAGCAAAATCCTGCGGTGCATTATGTCTCATTTTCACGAAATTTTGGGAAGGAGGCAGCTCTGTACGCAGGTTTACAGTATGCGACTGGGGACCTGGTGGTTGTGATGGATGCAGACCTCCAGGACCCTCCCGGTATGCTACTTGAGATGAAAGCCTTACTAGACCAAAATGCAGACTTGGACTGTGTTGGGACACGGAGAACTAGTCGGGAGGGAGAACCCCTCTTTCGCAGTTTCTGTGCTGATCTTTTTTATCGCCTCATGCAAAAAATCAGCCCAGTAGCTCTCCCCTCAGGCGTCCGTGATTTCCGGATGATGAGAAGGTCTGTGGTAGATGCTATTTTAACCCTGACCGAGTCCAATCGGTTCTCTAAGGGACTCTTTGCCTGGGTGGGCTTTAAAACGCACTATCTTGATTATCCAAACGTTGAACGACAGGCTGGCAAGACCAGTTGGAGTTTTGGACAGCTCTTTGTCTACTCGATTGAAGGGATTCTCAATTTTTCAGATTTCCCCTTGAGTATAGCCTTTGTAGCGGGACTCCTATCTTGTTTTATTTCTTTTATGATGACTGTTTTTGTAGTATTTCGGACTCTTATTTTGGGAAATCCAACATCTGGCTGGACCTCTCTGATGGCCGTCATTCTCTTTCTTGGGGGGATTCAACTTCTGACCATTGGGATTCTGGGCAAGTATATCAGTAAGATTTACCTGGAAACCAAAAAAAGACCACTCTACCTCATCAAAGAAAAAAGTGATCTTTCTATTTTTGAAGGAAAAAATAACCGGAAAAGACTATAATTTTACCTAGAAATATGCTAAACTAGTAGGTGAAGGGATTAAAGTGATAAAGAGAATCTACAAAATCAATCTCCCTTTTAAACTATGATGGATCTTTTAGAAGTGCACGTGTAGGACAATTTTTGATGGCCTCCAGAACATCGCTGTTCTCAGCGATTTCTCTTTGCAATTCAACTGGATCATCGCAAAATCGAACGATTCCATTATCATGGTAATCAAAGAGTTCAGAATAGGTTTGGCAAAGCCCGCAGGCGATGCACCGTTCAGGTATAAGTGTGAGTTTCATATTTATATTGTAATAAGAAAGTTTAAAAAATACAAGGAGTAAGGTATGGCAAAGGAACCATGGCAAGAAGATATCTATGAAAATAGTGAGGAAGAATCAAGATCAGAGCGTCGTCGCCGTAAACAAAAAGGAAAAGGCGCTGTTGCCAATCGTGTCTTAACAGTTCTAGCTAGCCTCTTCTTTGTGATCGTTGTAGCGATGGTGGTTGTATTGATTTACTTATCAACCGGAGGAAGCAATCGTACTTCATCTTTGAAGGACTTCTATGATACATCGTCTCCTTCTACAAGTTCAAGTTCTAAAGTAGAAGCATCGTCATCTTCAAGTAGCAAGGTAGAGGAAACATCTTCTTCTGAAACAACTCCTTCAGAGAGCAGTTCAGAAGAGCACACAGAAGGAGAAGGAACACTCACTGTGCATCCTGGAGAGGGTGAGGCAGCTCTTGCTCAACGTGCAGGGATTTCCATTGCTCAATTAGAAGCCCTAAATCCTTCTCACATGTCATCTGGATCTTGGTTTGCCAACCCAGGTGATGTGATTAAGACAAGATAGGAGTCGGGAATGAAGACAATTCAAATTGCTATTGATGGTCCAGCTTCCAGTGGTAAGAGTACGGTTGCAAAGATTGTCGCTAAAGATTTTGGTTACACTTATCTCGATACGGGCGCTATGTACCGTGCTGCGACTTATATAGCGCTTAAGCACCAGTTGGATGCAGGAAATGTAGACCAACTTCTTGAGCTTCTTAACCAACACCCCATTAGTTTTGGACGTTCAGAAACAGGTGATCAACTTGTTTTTGTAGGGGATGTGGATATCACTCATCCTATCCGTGAAAATGAAGTGACCAACAAGGTTTCAAGCATTGCTGCCATTCCTGAGGTGCGTGAGAAACTGGTTTCGCTCCAGCAAGAAATTGCCCAGCAAGGTGGTATCGTCATGGATGGCCGTGATATCGGGACAGTTGTTTTACCACGAGCTGAACTCAAGATTTTCTTAGTGGCTTCTGTTGAAGAAAGAGCAGAGCGTCGTTACAAGGAAAATATTGCTAAAGGGATTGAGACTGACTTGGAAACGCTGAAAGAAGAAATTGCGGCACGTGACTACAAAGATAGTCATCGTGAAACCTCGCCTCTCAAGCAGGCTGAGGATGCAGTTTACCTTGACACAACAGGACTAAGTATCCAAGAAGTGGTTGAAAAAATCGAATCAGAAGCAAAAAAATATATGTCCTAGGTACGAGAGGAGCAGGCTAAATGAAGCCTGCTCCTTTTCTCTCTTTTGCGCGCGTTTCAAAACAGTCTTTTTGGGAGAATTTTGATAAAATAGTAATATCAATAAAAAGGACGGAAGCATGACAAAGAAAATCATAGCCATTTGGGCCCAGGATGAAAAAGGTGTGATTGGGAAGGAAAATCGTCTCCCTTGGCATTTGCCGGCAGAGTTGCAACATTTTAAGGAAACAACTTTAAATCATGCCATACTGATGGGACGAGTGACCTTTGATGGCATGGGACGTCGTCTGCTTCCAAAACGGCAAACCCTGATTTTAACGCGCAATAGCGAAGAGGTCATAGATGGGGCGCTCGTATTTCAAGATGTGGAGTCTGTTTTAGCGTGGTATCAGAGTCAAGAAAAAAATCTCTATATCATTGGCGGAAAACAGATTTTTCAGGCTTTTGAGCCTTATTTAGATGAAATCATCGTGACACAGATTCATGCTCAGATAGAGGGAGATACCTATTTCCCTGAGGCGTTTGACTTGTCTCGTTTTGAGACGGTCGCAAGCAAATCTTACACCCGAGATGAGAAAAATGACTATGATTTTACCATCGAATACCGAGATAGAAAGGAAGTCTAATGGAGCGCAGTATATTTGGATTTTTCACAGCTTTTTTGTGTGTGATCTGTATTTTGACTGGAGCACAGGCTTTTCGTAAGAAGCGCTATGGACTGTCTGCCTTACTCTGGTTGAATGCCTTTACCAATCTGGTAAACAGTATTCATGCTTTTTACATGAACTTATTTTAGATAGAATGATAAATTAGAATGGAAGGAAATCATGCCTACAAATAGGAAAAATGATATGATGGTTTATTGCTCATTTTGTGGCAAAAGCCAAGAAGAAGTAAAGAAAATAATCGCTGGGAACAACGCTTTTATCTGTAATGAATGTGTGGAGTTGGCCCAGGAAATCATTCGGGAGGAGTTGGCCGAAGAAGTTTTGGCAGACTTGTCTGAAGTGCCAAAACCAATCGAGCTCCTCAATATCTTGAACCACTATGTGATTGGTCAGGATCGTGCCAAACGTGCCTTGGCAGTGGCTGTATACAATCACTATAAACGCATCAATTTCCACGATACGCGTGAAGAGTCAGAAGATGTGGATTTGCAGAAGTCAAACATCTTGATGATTGGCCCAACTGGTTCTGGGAAAACCTTTCTTGCTCAGACTTTGGCTAAGAGCTTGAACGTGCCTTTTGCGATTGCAGATGCGACAGCTCTTACTGAGGCTGGGTATGTGGGTGAGGACGTTGAGAATATCCTCCTCAAACTATTGCAGGCTGCTGACTTTAACATCGAACGTGCAGAACGTGGGATTATCTACGTTGATGAAATAGACAAGATTGCCAAAAAGAGCGAGAATGTGTCTATCACACGTGATGTTTCGGGTGAAGGGGTGCAACAAGCCCTTCTCAAGATTATCGAGGGAACTGTTGCTAGTGTGCCACCTCAAGGTGGACGCAAACATCCACAACAAGAGATGATTCAGGTAGATACCAAGAACATCCTCTTCATTGTGGGTGGTGCTTTTGATGGCATTGAAGAAATCGTCAAACAACGTCTGGGAGAAAAAGTCATCGGTTTTGGCCAAAATAACAAGGCGATTGATGAAAATAGCTCCTACATGCAAGAAATCATCGCAGAAGACATTCAAAAATTCGGGATTATCCCTGAGTTGATTGGACGCTTGCCTGTCTTTGCTGCTCTTGAACAATTGACGGCCGATGACTTGGTTCGCATCTTGAAAGAACCAAGAAATGCCTTGGTCAAACAATACCAAACCTTGCTTTCTTATGATGATGTTGAATTGGAATTTGACGATGAAGCCCTTCAAGAAATCGCTAATAAAGCCATCGAACGCAAAACGGGTGCGCGTGGTCTTCGCTCCATCATCGAAGAAACCATGCTAGATGTTATGTTTGAAGTACCGAGTCAGGAAAATGTGAAATTGGTCCGCATCACTAAAGAAGCTGTTGATGGAACGGATAAACCGATCCTGGAAACAGCCTAGAGGTGACTATGGAAATCAATACACACAATGCTGAAATCCTGCTCAGTGCGGCCAATAAATCTCACTATCCGCAGGATGAACTGCCAGAGATTGCCCTTGCAGGACGATCCAATGTTGGCAAGTCCAGCTTTATCAACACTATGCTCAACCGCAAGAATCTGGCTCGTACGTCTGGGAAACCTGGGAAAACCCAGCTTCTCAACTTCTTTAGCATTGATGACAAGATGCGTTTTGTGGATGTACCTGGGTATGGCTATGCCCGCGTTTCTAAAAAAGAACGTGAAAAGTGGGGTCGCATGATTGAGGAGTACTTAACTACTCGGGAAAATCTCCGTGCGGTTGTTAGTTTGGTGGACCTCCGTCATGACCCGTCAGCAGATGATGTGCAGATGTACGAATTTCTTAAGTATTATGAGATTCCGGTTATCATCGTTGCGACTAAGGCGGACAAGATTCCTCGTGGTAAATGGAACAAGCATGAATCAGCAATCAAAAAGAAATTAAACTTTGATTCAAGTGACGACTTTATCCTCTTTTCATCAGTCAGCAAGGCAGGGATGGATCAGGCTTGGGATGCAATATTAGAAAAATTGTGAGGGAAAGAAATGGCAAAAACAATTCATACAGACAAGGCTCCAAAGGCTATCGGACCTTATGTTCAAGGGAAAATCGTTGGCAATCTTTTGTTTGCTAGCGGTCAAGTTCCCCTATCTCCTGAAACTGGAGAAATTGTAGGAGAAACGATCCAAGAACAGACAGAACAAGTTTTGAAAAATATTGGTGCTATTTTGGCTGAAGCAGGAACAGACTTTGACCATGTTGTCAAAACAACTTGCTTCTTGAGCGATATGAATGACTTTGTTCCTTTTAACGAGGTTTACCAGACTGCCTTTAAAGAGGAATTTCCAGCTCGTTCAGCTGTAGAGGTTGCACGTCTTCCTCGTGATGTAAAAGTCGAAATTGAAGTGATCGCAGAGATTGGATAAGCTAGTTGAAGTTTGGCTCTGCCAAACTTTTTTTGATATAAGGAGAGATAGATGACAAAGAAACAACTTCACCTGGTAATTGTGACAGGGATGAGTGGTGCAGGGAAAACAGTAGCCATTCAGTCCTTCGAAGATTTGGGATATTTCACCATTGACAATATGCCGCCAGCCCTCTTACCAAAGTTTTTGCAGTTGGTTGAAACTAAAGATGATGACCACAAACTGGCCTTAGTAGTCGATATGCGGAGCCGTTCCTTCTTTTCAGAGATTCAGGCCGTTTTGGATGAATTGGAAAACCAAGATGATTTGGACTTCAAAATTCTCTTTTTAGACGCCGCAGATAAGGAATTGGTGGCACGCTATAAGGAAACTAGACGAAGTCACCCTCTAGCTGCTGATGGTCGGATTTTAGATGGCATTAAGCTGGAACGTGAACTCTTAGCACCTTTGAAAAACATGAGTCAAAATGTGGTAGATACGACCGAACTCACTCCGCGTGAACTGCGTAAAACCATTGCTGAGCAATTTTCAGACCAAGAACAGGCCCAGTCTTTCCGTATCGAAGTCATGTCTTTTGGATTCAAGTATGGTATTCCTATCGATGCAGACTTGGTTTTTGATGTCCGTTTCTTGCCAAATCCATACTACCTCCCTGAACTTCGCAATCAGACAGGTGAGGATCAAGCAGTTTATGACTATGTGATGAATCATGAAGAGTCTGAAAGTTTTTATCAACACTTACTCGCCTTGATTGAGCCCATTTTGCCAAGTTATAAAAAAGAAGGCAAGTCTGTTTTAACCATTGCAGTAGGATGTACAGGTGGACAGCACCGTAGTGTTGCCTTTGCTAAGCGAATCGCTGAGGACCTTGCTAAAAACTGGCCTGTCAATGAAAGCCATCGTGACAAAGACAGAAGAAAGGAAACGGTAAACCGTTCATGAGAAAACCAAAGATAACGGTAATTGGTGGAGGAACTGGTATCCCCGTCATTTTGAAAAGCTTGCGAGAAAAGGATGTTGATATCGCAGCCATCGTAACGGTAGCTGATGATGGTGGATCTTCTGGTGAACTAAGAAAGAATATCCAACAGCTGACACCACCAGGTGATCTTCGCAATGTTCTGGTAGCCATGTCGGATATGCCTAAGTTTTATGAGAAGGTTTTTCAGTACCGTTTCTCAGAAGAGGCTGGAGCTTTTGCGGGTCATCCACTGGGGAATATCATCATAGCTGGGCTCTCTGAAATGCAAGGGTCCACTTATAATGCCATGCAGCTGCTAAGTCTCTTTTTCCACACAACAGGAAAAATCTACCCCTCAAGCGATCAGCCTTTGACACTGCATGCAGTCTTTAAAGATGGTTCTGAGGTGGCAGGTGAGAGCCACATTGCAGATCATCCAGGTATGATCGACCATGTCTATGTGACCAATACCTTGGATGATGAAACACCCCAAGCCAGCCGTCGAGTGGTCAATACTATCCTCGAGAGTGATATGATCGTCTTGGGGCCTGGTTCCCTCTTTACATCGATTTTGCCCAATATTGTCATTGAGGAGATTGGGCAGGCTCTCTTGGAGACTAAGGCAGAGATCGCCTATGTCTGCAATATCATGACCCAGCGTGGGGAAACAGAGTACTTTTCAGACAGTGACCACGTGGAAGTCCTCCATCGACACTTAGGTCGGCCTTTTATCGATACGGTCTTAGTTAATATCGAGAAGGTTCCTAGAGAATACATGGATACCAACCGTTTTGATGAATATTTGGTTCAGGTAGAGCATGATTTTGCTGGTCTTTGCAAGCAGGTTCCTCGTGTGATTTCATCCAACTTCCTTCGTTTGGAAAATGGAGGAGCCTTCCATGATGGCGATTTGATTGTAGACGAATTGATGCGCATCATACAGGTGAGAAAATGAGTTTTACAGTTGCAGTAAAAGAAGAAATTCTTGGTCAACACCATCTCAGTCGTCATGAATTGTCTGCCATCATCAAGATGTCTGGCAGTATCGGTCTCTCTACTTCAGGCCTGACCTTGTCCGTCGTGACCGAAAATGCCAAGTTAGCTCGTCATCTTTATGAGTCTTTTCTCCATTTTTATGACATCAAGTCAGAAATTCGTCACCATCAGAGAAGCAATCTTCGCAAGAATCGTGTCTACACGGTCTATACCGATGAGAGGGTGCAGGAGCTTTTGGCTGATTTGCGGCTTGCGGATTCCTTCTTTGGTTTGGAGACGGGTATTGATCCCGATATCTTAGCAGATGAAGAAGCTGGTCGTGCTTACTTATGTGGGGCCTTTCTGGCAAATGGTAGCATCCGAGATCCGGAGTCTGGTAAGTATCAGTTGGAGATTAGTTCCGTTTATCTGGACCATGCACAAGGATTGGCCTCTCTCCTCCAGCAGTTTTTGCTGGACGCTAAGGTTATTGAGCGAAAGAAAGGTGCAGTTACCTATCTCCAGCGGGCAGAAGACATTATGGATTTCTTGATTGTGATTGGGGCCATGCAGGCGCGTGATAATTTTGAGCGCGTCAAGATTTTGCGTGAAACCCGTAATGATCTCAATCGAGCCAATAACGCTGAAACAGCCAATATCGCTCGAACGGTTTCTGCTAGTATGAAGACTATCAACAATATCAGTAAAATCAAAGATAGAATGGGTTTGGAAAATTTACCCGTGGATTTGCAAGAGGTAGCGCAGTTGCGGATTCAGCATCCAGACTACTCTATCCAGCAGTTGGCAGATAGCCTGAGCAATCCCCTAACCAAAAGTGGTGTCAACCACAGACTCAGAAAGATCAATAAAATAGCAGATGAACTATAAAACCACGAATCAGTTGATCCGTGGTTCTTTTCTTATAAATTGGTCGAGTGTTTGGGTTGCACTTTTTGTTCTGGGTCAATGTAGTTAATGGCATTGTTAACAGCTGTTGGAGCTTCACCCAGTCCTGTAGCGATCAAATCAATCTTACCTTCATAGTAGCAGCAGTCGCCGATAGCATAGATACCTGCTTGGCTGGATTCTTGTTTGCTATTGACGATAATCTTGTGACGGTTGAGGTCCAGACCCCAATTTTTAAGATTGCCGACAGATGATTTGAAGCCGTAATTGACAAAGAGGTGGTCTAGGTCGATCGTTTCGGTTTCATCTGATTTGACTTTGGTGATTTCTAGTTTATCGAGTGTTTTTCCATCTCCGAGAAGTTGGCTAGGGACGAACGGTGTCTTGATAGTTACAGATGATTCTTGCAAGGCTTGCACACTATGTTCCAAGGCGCGGAAGTTATCTCTGCGGTGAACAAGGGTAGTTGGGGCAATCTTTTCAAAAGCCAGAGCCCAGTCCACAGCTGAGTCTCCCCCACCAAGGATGGTCACTTTCTTGCCAGCGTATTGCTGAATGTTGGAAACGTGGTAGTGGATATTTTCATAGTTTTCAACGCCATCTAATTCGAGCGGACGTGGTTTGAAGGCGCCACCACCCATAGCAATGATAACGGTTTTAGTCAGGTGACTTCCCTTGTTGGTTGTAATGGTAAATCCTTGATCTTGTTTATTAATTTCAAGAACGGTTTCATTGAGATGAATAGGGGTATCAAAGCCGTTTAGCTGTTCAATCAAGCGATTGGTCAGCTCTTCCCCAGTTAAGTTTGGAAAACCTGGCACGTCAAGGATTTGCTTTTCAGGGTAGAGGATGGCTGGTTGACCACCGAGTTGGGGAAGAGAGTCGATGATTTGGACTTTGGCTTGGCGTAGGTGGGCGTAAAAGGCAGCAAAGAGGCCGACAGGACCGCCCCCTACAATGGTAATATCATAGAGTTGAGACATGATTTCTCCTTCGTTTTTTCTAGTCAGTTTATTGTATCATAATTTTGCTTAATTTAAAATGAAGTAGGATGGGGAAAAAATGAGCAGAAAATGGTATAATGATGAGTAAAGTGTTTTGACAGGGAGGAGGCCAAGGATGAATTTTCAACAATTATCCAATTTACAATACTGGACGAGTTTGTTTTCAAGTCCTTGGAGTATAGTCACCAATCTGATTGATATTCTCATTGTGACTTATATTTTATATCATTTTACTAAAGCTATTGCAGGCACCAAGATTATGATATTGGTCCGTGGGGTCTTAGTTTTTATTCTAGCCCAGATTCTTTCCAATATGATTGGTTTAACGACTATTTCCTGGTTGATCAATCAGATCATCACCTACGGGGTGATTGCAGCGGTGGTTATCTTTTCACCAGAGATTCGGACTGGTTTGGAGCGATTGGGCCGGGCTACTGATTTCTTCTCCAATGCCCCTATTAGTGCGGAAGAGCAGATGGTTCGTTCATTTGTGAAATCAGTTGAATACATGAGTCCTCGTAAGATTGGGGCGCTTGTAGTGGTTCAGCGAGTAAGAACCTTGCAGGAATACATCTCGACAGGGATCCCTTTAGATGCTAAAATTTCGGCTGAATTGCTTATCAATATTTTCATTCCCAACACTCCCTTGCATGATGGTGCTGTCATTATCAAGGAAGACCGAATTGCTGTAACTTCAGCCTATCTACCCTTGACTGAAGATACCGGGATTTCCAAGGAGTTTGGAACGCGTCACAGGGCGGCGATTGGTTTGTCGGAAGTGTCAGATGCTCTTACCTTTGTGGTTTCGGAAGAAACGGGTGGAATCTCCATCACCTATAATGGAGTCTTTAAGCACGATTTGACCTTGGAAGAGTTTGAATCTGAATTGAGAAGAATCTTACTTCCAAAGTCAGAGAAAAAGCAAGGTCTGAAAGAGCGCTTGCTAGGAGGATTGAAACATGAGAAAAAATAGTTTATACATCATTTCTTCCTTCTTTTTCGCCTGCATTCTCTTTATCTATGCAACATTGACAAACTATCAGAATAGCAACAGTGCCAGACAGGTGCGAACGGAGACTTATACAAACACAGTTCTTAATGTCCCAATTGATATTCAGTATGACAGTGATCAGTATTTTATCAGTGGTTTTACATCTGAAGTGACGGTCTTTCTAACAGGGTCAAACAGAGTTGCTTTGGCGAGTGAGATGCAGGAAAGTACCCGCAAATTTAAGGTGACGGCTGATCTTTCTGATGCTAGTGTAGGAACCATCGAAGTTCCTCTGACTATTGAAAATTTACCGAGTGGTTTGACGGCTGTTGCGACACCGCAAAAGATAACAGTGAAGGTTGGTAAAAAAGCAAAACGGGACAATGTCATTGTTGTGCCGGAGATTGATCCTAGTCAGATTGATTCTCGCGTGAAAATCGATACAGTTACTGTATCAGATGAAAAAGTAACGGTTATTAGTGATGAGGAAACCCTCTCCAAAGTAGATCGTGTCATTGCCATCTTACCGACGAGTGAACGGATAACTAGAAACTACTCGTCCTCTGTTCCTCTACAAGCAGTCGATAAAAATGGAAATGTCTTACCAAGCGTCATTATGCCGTTTGACACAACTATGAAAATTACAACAAAAACAGCAACGTCTAGTTCAAGTAACTCGTCAACAAGTTCCTCAGAAGGCAGTTCGTCTTCAACGAGTTCAGAAACAAAATCAGATTCGTCTAAACAATAATAAATAATAGAAAAGGATGATAAATAAAATGGGTAAATATTTTGGGACCGATGGAGTCCGTGGAGAAGCAAACGTAGAATTGACGCCAGAATTGGCCTTTAAACTGGGACGTTTTGGTGGTTATGTTCTTAGCCAACACGAAACAGAAGCCCCTAAAGTCTTTGTAGGACGTGATACACGTATCTCAGGAGAAATGCTAGAATCTGCCTTGGTGGCAGGTCTTCTATCAGTAGGGATTCACGTCTACAAACTTGGTGTCCTTGCAACACCAGCAGTAGCTTATTTGGTTAAAACTGAGGGAGCTAGTGCGGGTGTCATGATTTCAGCGAGTCACAACCCAGCCCTTGATAATGGAATTAAGTTCTTTGGTGGGGATGGATTCAAACTTGATGACGAAAAAGAAGCAGAAATCGAAGCCTTGTTGGACGCTGCCGAAGACACACTTCCTCGTCCGAGTGCAGAGGGCTTGGGAACCTTGGTGGACTATCCAGAAGGTTTGCGTAAGTATGAAGGCTACCTTGTTTCAACTGGAACTCCTCTTGAGGGAATGAAAGTTGCCTTGGATACAGCCAATGGTGCAGCAGCTACAAGTGCCCGTCAGATTTTCGCTGATCTAGGTGCCCAGTTGACAGTTATTGGCGAAACACCAGATGGTCTTAATATCAACTTGAATGTGGGTTCTACACATCCAGAAGCTCTTCAAGAAGTGGTCAAAGAAAGCCAGTCAGCTATTGGTTTGGCCTTTGACGGAGATAGTGACCGTTTGATTGCTGTTGATGAAAATGGCGACATCGTCGATGGTGATAAGATCATGTACATCATCGGAAAATACCTTTCTGAAAAAGGCCAGTTGGCTCAAAACACCATCGTGACAACGGTTATGTCTAACCTTGGCTTCCATAAGGCCTTGGAGAGTGCTGGTATTAACAAGGCAGTGACTGCTGTTGGAGACCGCTATGTCGTTGAAGAAATGAGAAAATCAGGCTACAACCTTGGTGGTGAACAGTCTGGTCACGTTATCTTGATGGACTACAATACAACTGGTGATGGTCAATTATCAGCTGTTCAATTGACTAAAATCATGAAAGAAACAGGCAAGAGCTTGTCTCAACTAGCATCAGAAGTGACGATTTACCCACAAAAACTGGTCAATATCCGAGTGGAAAATGCCATGAAAGAGAAAGCCATGGAAGTACCAGCCATCAAGACAATCATCGAAAAGATGGAAGAAGAGATGGCAGGGAACGGTCGTATCCTTGTCCGCCCAAGTGGAACAGAACCCCTCTTGCGTGTCATGGCAGAAGCGCCAACAACAGAAGAAGTGAACTACTACGTAGATACGATTGCTGCTGTTGTTAAAGATGAAATCGGAATTGACTAAAGCCTAGAAAACTAGATGAAATGATAAAAATGTGGTACAATTGCATAGTAAATTGTAGCAATGGGAGAGAAAAATGAATCTTAAACGAGAACAAGAATTTGTTAGCCAGTATCACTTTGATGCTCGTAACTTTGAATGGGAAAATGAAAATGGAGCTCCTGAAACCAAGGTAGACGTGAACTTTCAGTTGCTCCAACATGACCAAGAAAATCAAGTGACTTCGCTTGTCGTTATCTTGAGCTTCATGATTGTCTTTGACAAATTTGTCATCAGCGGAACGATTTCCCAAGTTAACCATGTGGAAGGTCGTATTGTCAACGAACCAAGCGAATTTAACCAAGAAGAAGTCGAAACCTTGGCACGTCCATGTTTGAACATGCTCAATCGTTTGACGTATGAAGTAACAGAAATCGCCTTGGATCTTCCAGGGATCAATTTGGAGTTTTAGTCATGAAATTAGCTGTCATTACAGATTCTTCAGCCTATTTAGAGGAGAAGACGCTGCAAAGAGAGAATCTTTTTATCTTGGATATTCCTGTCAATATTGATGGAGAGGAGTATGTTGAAGGTGTCAATCTAACTGCTGAGGAATTTTATCAAAAAATGGCTCAGTCTGCAGAATTGCCTAAAACTAGTCAACCGAGTATTGCCAAATTGGATGAGATTCTAAGTTCCTTGAAAGATGAAGGCTATACCCATGTCTTGGGACTCTTTCTTTCGTCAGGAATTTCAGGCTTTTATCAGAACATCCAATACATGTTGGATGAGTATGATGACTTGACCATTGCCTTTCCAGATACCCATATCACAAGTTCCCCTCTAGGATTTATGGTAGAGAGTGCCTTTGAATGGGCAGAACAAGGCGATGATTTTGCCCAGATTCAGGAGAAGTTGGGGATTCAAATTGCTGATAATTCAGCCTTTATCATAGTAGATGACCTCGACCACTTGGTTAAAGGAGGACGTTTGTCAAATGGGGCAGCCATCTTAGGGAATCTCCTCAGTATCAAGCCTATTCTTTATTTCAATGACCAAGGTGTGATTGAAGTTTACGAAAAAGTTCGTACAGAAAAGAAAGCAATCAAACGTTTGGTGGAAATCATCAAGGAGTTGACAAAAGATGGGAACTACCGTATAACAGTCATCCATGGGAACGCTCCTCAAAAGGCAGCGGATTTACGTCAGCTTTTGATGGAGAGTGGTGTGACTGCTGAAATTCCAATTGAAACCTTTGGTAGTGTCATTGGGACCCACCTTGGAGAAGGTAGTATCGCCTTGAGCTATACACCAATCGTCTAAATTGTTTTTACAAGCTTTGTATCTTAGCAATTGAACACGGCCTACCTGCCTCTTGAAAAAAGATGCCTGTCTTGCCTTTCATGGAAAGTCAGCGCCATTCCCTATTTTTCATGGGCAGCTAACGTCCTTTGTATCTTAGTCAGGAGTAGTGATGAGTATTCGAGTAATTATTGCCGGGTTTAAGGGAAAGATGGGCCAAGCTGCTTGTCAGATGGTCTTGGCTGATCCAGACTTGGACTTGGTCGCAGTTTTGGATCCTTTTGAGTCTGAGTCAGAATGGCAAGGGATTCCTGTCTTTAATGATAAGGCTGATTTAGCCGGGTTTGAAGCGGATGTCTGGGTAGACTTTACTACACCAGCCGTTGCCTACGAAAATACACGCTTTGCTCTTGAAAATGGCTTTGCTCCAGTAGTTGGAACAACAGGATTCACTAGTGACGAAATTGCAGAACTAAAAGCATTTTCCCGTGAACAAGATTTGGGTGGCTTGATTGCTCCTAACTTTGCCTTGGGAGCTGTCTTGCTTATGCAATTTGCGGCGCAGGCTGCCAAATATTTCCCAAATGTAGAGATTATCGAGCTCCATCATGACAAGAAAAAAGATGCTCCGAGTGGAACAGCCATTAAAACGGCTGAGCTGATGGCGGAAGTGCGAGAGTCTATCCAACAAGGTGCGCCTGATGAGGAAGAATTGATTGCAGGTGCCCGTGGTGCTGACTTTGATGGCATGCGGATCCACTCAGTTCGTTTGCCAGGCTTAGTAGCTCATCAAGAAGTTATCTTTGGCAATCAGGGAGAAGGATTGACCCTTCGTCATGACTCCTATGATCGCAGCTCCTTCATGACAGGGGTCAATTTGGGAATCAAAGAAGTTGTCAAGCGTCATGAGCTTGTCTATGGATTAGAACACTTATTATGAGATTAACGCAAATGCCTTCTGAATTTCAGAAGGCTTTACCAGTATTAGAAAAAATTAAAGAAGCAGGCTTTGAAGCCTATTTTGTTGGGGGCTCTGTTCGAGATGCCCTCCTCAATCGTCCCATCCACGATGTGGATATCGCGACTTCTTCCTATCCAGAGGAGACTAAGCAGATTTTTCCGCGAACAGCCGATATTGGAATCGAGCATGGAACTGTTTTAGTTTTAGATGGGGACGAGGAATATGAAGTGACGACCTTTCGGACCGAAGATGTCTATGTGGACTATCGCAGACCCAGTGCGGTTTCCTTCGTGCGTTCGCTAGAAGAAGACCTCAAGCGCCGTGATTTCACAGTCAACGCCTTTGCCTTGGATGAGACAGGCGAAATCATTGACTTGTTTCATGGTTTAGAAGATTTGAAAAACCAAGTCTTGCGAGCAGTTGGAGTAGCTAGTGAGCGTTTCAACGAAGATGCTTTGCGGATTATGCGTGGTTTCCGTTTTCAGGCCAGTCTTGGTTTTGAACTTGAGCCAGAAACATTTAAAGCGATGAAGACTTTGACGCCGCTTTTGGAGAAAATTTCTGTGGAGCGCACCTTCGTTGAGTTTGATAAACTCTTGCTGGCACCGTTTTGGCGAGTGGGTCTGTCTTCCATGATTGAGAGTCAAGCTTATGACTATCTTCCAGATATGGCAGGAAGCCAAGACAAGCTCAACAGACTGTTTGATTTGGAGACTGATTTCACTTTTGAGTCTTCCGAACAAGCCTGGGCGGCTCTATTGTGGGCTTTGGAGATTAAAGATGCACAGCCATTTTTGAAACATTGGAAGACCTCACGCCAGTTTGCCAAGCAAGTACAGGATTTGCTGACTATTTTGACTTTGCGAGAAGAAGGAGAGCTGAGCAGGCGCGATTGTTACCGCTTTGACTTGGATTCCCTTCTACAAGCTGAAAGTCTTCGTCAGGCCCAAGGAAAAGAAGTCAACCCACAAGCCATCAAAGAAACTTACCATAGTTTGACCATTCATGATAAGAAAGAAATTCAGATTAACGGTGGAATTTTGATTAAGGAATATGGTTACCAGCCAGGACCAGACTTGGGAGAGATTTTAACAGAGATTGAGTTTGCCATTGTCGATGGAGAGTTGGAAAACGACCGTCAAGCAATCCATGCTTACCTGAGGGAGAAAAAATGAGTGATTTTATCGTTGAAAAATTAAGCAAATCCGTCGGAGACAAGACCGTTTTTAAGGATATTTCTTTTATTATCCATGACCTAGACAGAATTGGTCTGATTGGTGTCAATGGGACTGGTAAGACCACTCTGTTGGATGTTCTTTCTGGTGTTTCTGGCTTTGATGGGGATGTCAGTCCCTTTTCGGCAAAGAATGACTATAAGATTGGCTACTTGACCCAGGATCCTGATTTTGATGATAGCAAGACGGTCTTGGATACGGTTCTATCCAGCGACCTCAAGGAAATCCAGCTCATTCGTGAGTATGAGTTAATCATGCTCAACTACAGTGAGGACAAGCAAGCTCGTTTGGAACGGGTCATGGCAGAGATGGACTCTCTCCAAGCTTGGGAAATTGAAAGCCAGGTCAAGACGGTTCTCAGCAAGTTGGGCATTCAGAACTTATCTACTCCTGTTGGGGAATTGTCAGGCGGTCTGAGAAGACGGGTTCAGTTGGCGCAAGTTCTCCTAGGAAACCACGACCTCTTGCTTCTGGACGAGCCGACCAACCACCTGGACATTGCGACTATTGAGTGGCTGACTCTTTTTTTGAAAAATTCCAAGAAGACAGTTCTCTTTATCACCCACGATCGTTATTTCCTAGATGCACTATCAACGCGGATTTTCGAGTTGGACCGAGCAGGCTTGACCGAGTATCAGGGAAATTACCAGGACTATGTTCGCCTCAAGGCTGAACAAGATGAGCGTGACGCTGCCCTTCTCCACAAGAAAGAACAACTCTACAAACAAGAACTGGCCTGGATGCGTAGACAACCGCAAGCGCGTGCGACCAAGCAGCAGGCTCGTATCAATCGTTTCCATGACTTGAAAAAGGAAGTTTCAGGTGGCGTTGCTGATACAGACTTGACCATGAACTTTGAGACCAGTCGGATTGGGAAGAAAGTCATCGAGTTTCAGAATGTTTCCTTTGCTTATGAGAATAAGCCAATATTGCAAGATTTTAATCTCTTGGTGCAAGCTAAAGACCGTATCGGTATCGTTGGGGACAACGGTGTTGGGAAATCAACCCTACTCAACTTGATTGCAGGAAGTCTTGAGCCAACTGAAGGACAAGTTGTGAGAGGGGAAACTGTTCGCATCGCCTATTTCTCTCAACAAATCGAAGGCTTGGATGAAAGCAAACGGGTCATCAATTACCTGCAGGAAGTAGCAGAAGAGGTTAAGACCAGTGGTGGTTCCACGACTTCCATTGCAGAGTTGCTGGAGCAGTTCCTTTTCCCACGTTCAACCCACGGAACCTTGATTGAGAAATTGTCTGGGGGAGAGAAAAAACGCCTTTATCTCCTCAAACTTCTCCTGGAAAAACCCAATGTTCTTCTTTTGGACGAGCCGACAAATGACTTGGACATTGCAACCTTGACAGTCTTGGAGAATTTCTTGCAGGGCTTTGCAGGGCCAGTATTGACAGTTAGCCACGACCGTTATTTCCTGGATAAGGTAGCGACCAAGATTCTCGCTTTTGAGGATGGTAAGATTCGTCCTTTCTTTGGTCATTACACAGACTATCTTGACGAAAAAGCCTTTGAAACAGAGATGGCCAATCAAGTGCAAAAGGCTGAAAAGGAAAGAGTGGTCAAGGTCCGTGAAGACAAGAAACACATGACCTACCAAGAAAAGCAGGAGTGGGCAAGCATTGAAGGCGATATTGAAGCCTTGGAAAATCGTATCGCTACCATTGAAGAAGAGATGCAGGCAAACGGCTCTGACTTTGGCAAACTAGCGACCCTTCAGAAAGAGCTAGACGAGAAAAACGAAGAACTCCTTGAGAAATACGAACGCTATGAATACCTAAGTGACTTTGATAGTTAGGTGAATAGAAAAATCCTGTCATTACGACAGGATTTTTCTATTCTTCTTTTTTGGTTTCTTGATGAAAGATATTTTGCCAAGTCTCATGGCGACGCCAGATACTGGTGTGGATGATTCCGTCCATCTCATAGCAAATAAGTTTGGTTTTCTGACTGATGGAGGTAATCTGAATGTCCTTAATTGTAGCTTTAAGTTCTTTTTCAGCCTTATAAGTCTCTTTATCCATCTGCTCCCCATCTTGACGGATATAGATAAAGTCCTCGGCAAGGAGTTCTTCTAGCTGATTTCCTTGGTCAATCAATTGCTCACGCATGAGCAATTTTTTGTAGACATTGTCTAAAATTTCGTCTTCAGGTATAGGAGCAGGTTCGATATGGACATCGGTGTCAAATACTCCAAAACGCTCTTCTAGCATAGACTCGACCTGGTCTGCAATTTCGTGACTTTCATAGACTGATAAATCAGGATTTATCTCCAGCGTGATATCAAGGTAGATATTGCTACCATAGGTACGCCCTCTTTGGGACTTAACCTTGCTGATTTTGGGAATTTCCATGATAGCCTTTTGATAATCCTCAAGCAGACGGTCGTCAAAACCATCTGAAAGACTGAAGGAAGATTCGATAAAGATATCATAGGCTGTCTTTAAGATAAAGAAAGTGATGATGATAGCGACTAATTTATCCACAATCGGATAATTAAAACTGCTGGCTAGGATAGCAATGGAAGTCCCAAGCGAGGTGACTGCATCGGAAAGATTATCTTTAGCTGCTGCCTTTAGAGCTTTGGATTTGGATTTCTTACTGAGGCGTGTGTTATAGAGATAAACGACAAACATAACCGCTGCAGAAATGATTCCTAGAAATGCTCCCAGAGGATCGATAATCGTTTGTTCCCGACTGAGGATTTTCTGAATGGTATCCCGAAGCACATCAAAGCCAACGTAGAACATGATGATGGAAGTGATCAAACTAGCTAAATCTTCAATCTTCCAGTGTCCAAAGCGGTGGTCACGGTCTGCAGGCTGGCGAGCCATTCGAATGCCGATCAAGAGAGCAACATTTCCAATGATATCTGATACGTTGTTGAAACCATCCGCTACCAAACTGGATGAATGAAGTAGATGTCCAGTTGCTAATTTAGCTGCTGATAAGAGTAAGTAGGTCGAGATACTGACAATAGCACCACGCTCAGCTAACTTGAGATTTGAGATTGATTGCTTCATCAAACTTCCTTTTCAGTATAAGTAATATTCTTTCATTATACTGGTTTTTGCGGGAAAATTCAAATTTAGTCCTCCTTTATCGAATTTTAATGATTGAAAACTTTTCAAAATTTGGTATAATAGTACTACTCAAGGGAGTAGCTGGCAGAAACCTGTGATAGTGTCGTCATTCCGAATTGTGTACTGCAAAGTATGCTTTCCGGCCCTATCTTAAACAGCGAGACTTGTTATGATTAACAAGTCTCTTTTTGTTTGTCATAAAACAAAAAGAGAACTTGTTTTGCACACAATGTCAAGGAGGAGACACATGTCAAAAGAACAAAAACGCCAAGCGTTTTATACTCAAAGTCCTGAAGAGGTCTTGAAGTCAGTTGAAGCAACTGAGCAAGGCCTTTCGTCAAGCGAAGCGCAAAAACGCCAAGCTGAATATGGACGCAATGAACTGGAAGAGGGTGAGAAAAAATCTCTCTTGGTTAAATTCATTGAACAGTTTAAGGATTTGATGATTATCATCCTAATTGCTGCAGCTATCTTATCAGTCATAACTTCTGGTGGGGAAGATATCGCAGATGCCATCATTATCCTAGCCGTGGTTATCATCAACGCTGCCTTTGGTGTTTACCAAGAAGGAAAAGCAGAAGAAGCCATCGAGGCCCTCAAGTCTATGTCCAGTCCAGCTGCTCGCGTTATTCGTGATGGGCACATGGCAGAGATTGATTCCAAAGAATTGGTGCCAGGAGATATCGTTGCCCTTGAAGCTGGTGATGTGGTACCAGCAGACCTACGTTTGCTAGAAGCCAACTCTCTTAAAATCGAAGAAGCGGCTTTGACAGGTGAGTCTGTTCCAGTCGAAAAAGACTTGACAGTCGAGCTTGCTGCAGATGCTGGTATTGGTGACCGTGTCAATATGGCCTTCCAAAACTCAAACGTGACTTATGGTCGTGGTCTTGGTGTTGTTGTCAATACAGGTATGTACACGGAAGTTGGTCATATCGCTGGCATGCTCCAAGATGCTGATGAGACAGACACACCACTCAAACAAAACTTGAACAACCTTTCTAAGGTCTTGACCTATGCAATTTTGGTCATTGCCCTTGTTACTTTTGTAGTAGGAGTCTTCATTCAAGGTAAAGATCCACTCGGTGAGTTGATGACCTCTGTTGCGCTTGCTGTTGCAGCCATCCCAGAAGGACTTCCTGCTATCGTGACCATCGTTCTTGCCCTTGGTACTCAAGTTTTGGCAAAACGAAACTCTATCGTTCGTAAGTTGCCAGCAGTAGAAACACTTGGTTCAACTGAAATCATCGCTTCTGATAAGACTGGTACGCTTACCATGAACAAGATGACCGTCGAAAAAGTCTTCTATGATGCAGTACTACATGATTCAGCTGATGACATTGAACTAGGTCTTGAAATGCCTCTTCTTCGTTCTGTTGTTTTGGCTAATGATACTAAGATTGATGCAGAAGGAAACCTGATCGGGGATCCAACGGAAACAGCCTTCATCCAGTATGCCTTGGACAAGGGCTACGATGTTAAAGGGTTCTTAGAGAAATATCCTCGTGTAGCTGAGTTACCGTTTGACTCAGATCGCAAGCTCATGTCAACAGTTCACCCATTACCAGATGGGAAATTCCTTGTAGCGGTTAAGGGAGCTCCTGACCAACTTTTAAAACGTTGTGTTGCTCGTGATAAAGCTGGTGATGTCGCTCCGATTGATGAGAAAGTCAATAACTTAATTCACACAAACAACTCTGAAATGGCTCACCAAGCCTTGCGTGTCCTTGCAGGTGCTTATAAGATTATTGATAGCATTCCAGAAAACCTCACTTCTGAAGAACTGGAAAACAACTTGATCTTTACTGGATTGATTGGGATGATTGACCCTGAGCGTGCTGAAGCAGCAGATGCGGTTCGTGTCGCTAAGGAAGCAGGAATTCGTCCAATCATGATTACGGGTGACCACCAAGACACAGCAGAAGCCATTGCTAAACGTTTGGGAATCATCGATGAAAATGACTCGGAAGACCATGTCTTGACAGGTGCTGAGCTCAACGAACTTTCTGATGAAGAATTTGAAAAAGTAGTTGGTCAGTATTCTGTTTACGCGCGTGTATCTCCAGAACACAAGGTTCGTATCGTGAAAGCATGGCAAAACCAAGGTAAGGTCGTTGCAATGACAGGTGACGGTGTCAATGATGCGCCAGCTCTGAAAACAGCCGATATCGGTATCGGTATGGGAATCACTGGTACAGAGGTTTCTAAGGGTGCTTCTGATATGATTCTTGCGGATGATAACTTTGCGACCATTATCGTCGCAGTTGAAGAAGGGCGTAAGGTCTTCTCAAACATTCAAAAGACTATTCAATATCTTCTTTCTGCCAATACGGCTGAAGTATTAACTATCTTCCTATCAACCTTGTTTGGTTGGGATGTTCTACAGCCAGTTCATCTCTTGTGGATCAACTTGGTAACGGATACCTTCCCAGCTATTGCCCTTGGTGTTGAACCTGCTGAGCCAGGTGTTATGACCCACAAACCACGTGGACGTAAGTCAAGCTTCTTCTCAGGTGGGGTTATGAGTTCGATCATCTATCAAGGTGTACTCCAAGGGGCAATCGTCTTGACCGTCTATGGTCTTGCTCTTGCCTACCCAGTCCATATAGGAGACAACCAAGCCATTCACGCAGATGCCCTCACAATGGCCTTTGCAACACTTGGTTTGATTCAGCTCTTCCATGCCTACAATGTCAAGTCTGTTTATCAATCCATCTTGACAGTTGGACCATTCAAGTCTAAGACCTTTAACTGGTCAATCTTGGTCTCCTTCATCTTGTTGATGTCGACTATTGTTATAGAACCCCTTGAAGGTATCTTCCACGTAACCAAACTAGACTTATCACAATGGGGAATCGTTATGGGCGGAAGCTTCTCAATGATTCTTATCGTAGAAATCGTTAAGTTTATTCAACGTAAGCTTGGTCTTGATAAGAACGCGATTTAAAAAGAAAGTCATCTTCGGATGGCTTTTTTTGCATTTGAGGGAAAGGACTGGAAGTTGCCCCCTTTTGTGCTATAATAAAGTAAAGTTGTAAGGAGCGTAAGAGAATGGAAAAGAAAATTGTCCGAGATGTCTTATTCTTGTCGCAGGTCTCGAAACCTGCAAGTCAGGAAGACATTTATCTAGCTAGAGATTTACAGGATACCCTGCTGGCTAATCGCGAGACCTGTGTCGGTCTAGCGGCTAATATGATTGGCGTGCAGAAGCGCGTGATTATCTTTAATCTTGGCTTGGTTCCCATAGTCATGTTTAATCCCGTTCTCCTTTCCTTTGAGGATCCTTACGAGACAGAGGAAGGGTGTTTGTCCTTGACTGGGGTGCGACCAACAACTCGTTATGAAACGATTACGGTTTCCTATCGCGATAGCAAATGGCAGGAGCAGACCATTACACTGACAGGTTTTCCAGCTCAGATCTGTCAACATGAACTGGATCATTTGGAAGGACGAATTATTTAGGAGGAATTCAGATGAAACGTATACTCTTTGAACTTGTTTTTATCGCAACGACTTGGTATATCTTTTTGCCGCCACTTAATCTTACTAGCTGGGAATTTATCTTTTTCCTATGTGGACATTTGGTGGTGATGGGGATTTTGTTTAGTTTTCGAAGGGATACCAATCTTCTCAAGACGGTTCATGTACGTCATGGCAAGCCTGCCAACGAACTCAATCTAGAAGGGCTTCATTTTAATAAATTAGGTGGAGGATTGTTGTTGGCTGCAGGCCTTATCTTTGCCCTTGCTGGTCTGGTAAGTCTAGTGACCTCTAGCTTTTTCCAAGCAAAAAATTATGCTAATGTGGTGTCCATTACGGAAAAAGACTTTAAAGATTTTCCTAGGAGTGATACCAGTAAGGTTCCAATTCTAGATCGGAGCACTGCAGAGAAGATTGGAGACCGTTATCTAGGCTCTCTGACGGATAAGGTCTCCCAGTACGTGGCAGCAGATACCTACACTCAGCTGACGGTTGATGGCAAACCCTATCGGGTGACACCTTTGGAGTATGCCGACCCGATCAAATGGTTTAATAATCAGTCCAAGGGAATTGGCGAGTATATCAAGGTTGATATGGTGACAGGGAACGCTGAATTGGTAGACTTGAAAACACCGATGAAGTATTCAGACTCCGAGTATTTTAATCGTGATGTCAAACGTCATCTTCGAATCAAGTACCCAACCAAGATTTTTAAAACGCCATCCTTTGAGGTGGATGATGAAGGCAATCCTTTCTATGTAGCAACCGTTTATCAAAAACAGTTTGGTCTAGGAGTCCCTCGCCCTTCGTCTGTTATTATCTTAGACGCCACCAATGGAGAAACCAAGGAATACAGCTTGGATGAAGTACCAGAATGGGTGGATCGTGTCTATCCAGCAGAAGAAACCATCGAACAAATCAACTACAACGGTAAGTATAAAGACGGTTTCTGGAATGCCTTGATTTCTAAGAAAAATGTTACCCAAACGACGGAGGGCTATAACTATCTTTCTATCGGAAATGATATTTATCTTTACACGGGGGTGACTTCTGCAAACGCTGATGAAAGTAATCTAGGGTTTATCCTTGAAAATATGCGCACTGGTGAAATCACCAAGTACAATCTAGCATCAGCAACCGAAGAATCTGCCCGAGCTTCCGCAGAAGGAGCAGTTCAAGAGAAGGCCTACAAGGCTACCTTCCCTATCCTTGTCAATCTCAATGACAAACCACTCTATATCATGGGCTTGAAGGACAATGCAGGCTTGGTCAAGGAGTATGCATTGGTCGATGCCGTGGAGTACCAAAACGTTATCGTAGCAACTACGGTAGATGAACTCCTCAGCAAGTATGCCAATAAAAACGACCTCGAGCTGGATAATGAAACGGTAGAAAACATCAAGGGTATCGTCTCAGACCTTAAATCAGCTGTCATCAAAGGTGATACTGTCTACTTCTTCAAAATTGATGGCAAGATTTATAAGGTCAAGGCTTCCGTGTCAGACGACCTTCCTTACCTCGAAAATGGCCAAACCTTCGAAGGTCAAGTTGGAAAAGATAACTATCTCAAGACCTTTAAAGTACAATAATACTCTTCGAAAATCAAATTCAAACTACGTCAGCGTCGCCTTGCCGTACTCAAGTACAGCCTGCGGCTAGCTTCCTAGTTTGCTCTTTGATTTTCATTGAGTATAAAAATAGGTTTTCTCAGTTCAAGGAGAAAAAAGATAAATTCTTATCTATCTTAACAAGCTTAGCTGGCACAGCCCTTGTTCTCGCGGCTATCTGGTTAGGATGGACAAAATAAACAGACAAACCTCGGTATGAACCGAGGTTTTTAAGATGAAATTCTTGGTCGTGGTTGAAAAATATGCTACACTAACAATATGAAAATTTTAATCCCAACAGCAAAAGAAATGAACACAAACTATCCTTGTATCGAAGCGCTTCCCTTGAGGGAAGAAAGTCAGGCAGTCCTTGACTCATTGGCGCACTACTCAGCTAGTGAATTAGAGACTTTTTATAAGGTATCTGCCGAGAAAGCAGAAGAAGAGTACGGCCATATTCAAGCTTTAAAAGATCACAGGGCTAAACATTATCCAGCCTTGAAACTTTTCGATGGTCTCATGTATCGTCACATCAAACGAGATGGGTTAACCGAGGCTGAACAAACCTATCTTGAAAATCATGTCCTGATTACCTCGGCTTTATACGGTGTTGTCCCCGCCTTGTCGCCTATGGCTCCACACCGTTTGGACTTTTTGATGAAGTTAAAAGTAGCTGGTAAAACCCTAAAGACTCATTGGAAGTCAGCCTATGATGAGGCACTTCAGGATGAGGACTTGCTATTCTCACTCCTATCATCAGAGTTTGAAACCGTATTTTCGAAGGAAATTAGAGAAAAGATGGTGACTTTTAAATTTATGGAGGATAAGGCAGGTCAGTTGAAAATCCATTCAACCATTTCAAAAAAAGCGCGTGGGGCCTTTTTGACCGCCTTGATAGAAGGACAAGTTCAAACAGTTGAGCAAGCTCGTAAGCTTAGCTTCGCCGGTTTTGACTACCAACCTGATTTATCCAGTGATTTAGAACTCGTCTTTGTGAAACAAGCATAAAACCAGCTCGAATGAGCTGGTTTTTGTTTGATTAGTTGATGGCTGCAAGAAGGTCGTCAGCTTGTTTTGCAAGTGATGAAGCAGTTGCTTCTTCTAACACCAATTTTCCGTCTGCCCAAGCAGAGTCATTGACACGAGCAGCTGTAAAGTCACCAACGACTTGTGTACGGATAAATGGCAAGAGGTCTTTATAAATAGCAAAGAGTTGATCGTGACCGGCATTGGCTACAGATGAGACAGTAACAAACTTGTCTTGTAGGGCAGAAGCACCACGTGTATCAGACAAGTCAAGGGCACGAGAGAGCCAGTCAAGCAAGTTTTTCACGGTTCCGGGGATAGAGAAGTTGTAGACTGGAGAGAAGATCCAGATCGCATCCGCAGCAAGGACTGCTTCACGAGCAGCAGCAACAGCTGGATGAGTTGGAACTTCCAAATCTTGGCTGAAGAGAGGAACAGCTGAGTAATCAAGATAGCTGACTTCCGCTTTTCCAGCAAGTACTTTTTCAGCTTCGAGGGCCATTTGGTGGTTGAAAGAACCTTGGCGAAGTGAACCGACGATAAATAATACTTTTTTAGACATGGTGTGTCTCCTTTAGTTAAAAATTAAAGAGTGAACTCTTTTGTTACCATCTATGTTACAACAAATAATACTAATTAGCAATAATTTTGCTCACAAATTTTTAAATTTTTTTAAAATCCGAATCAAATCCTCCTTCTCCCCATCTTCCAAGATACTAAAAGCATCTACAATAGAGTTAATATGGTCAGGAAGAACCTCTTCAATTTTTTTGCGTCCAGCAGGTGTTAATTTCAGGAAAAAGGAACGACGGTCTTTTGGGTCACAAGTTCTAGAAATCCAGCCATCTCGAACCATGTTTCGAATAACAACAGTCATGTTTCCAGAGGTGGCCAACATTTTTTCAATCAAATCCTGAATACGCAGTTCTCCCTTGCTATAGAGAGTTTCTAGAACGGAAAATTGAGTAGGGGTTAGTCCGTGTTCTTTGGCAGCCTTGGTATCATAAGGTTTAAAACTTCGCATTGCTTTATTGAGAACAATAGCTGTCTTCAAGTCTAATTGATTTTGGGAAATTTTTTCTTTCAAATATTGTTTCATAAGGGTATTCTATCAATAAATAAATAGAAATACAAGAGGCATGGATTTTATAGAGAAATTATCTCAGAATGTTCCTGTCCTCACTTGTAATAAAGGAAGAGAGATGGTAAAATAGACGAGTGAAACTAAGACAAAAAAACGCAAAAAACAAGCTACTTATACAATACGGAATCGGCATTTCTTTGGTGCTACTAGTGCTGACTGGATCCTTTCTTTACCTGATTTTCCTCAGTATGAAACCTTATCAAGATGCTAGGGTTGAGGGAGAAAAACTGGCCAAACAGTATGTAGAATTGGAAAAGGCAGATCAGGTTGGTTTTTTTAATGGTTCGGAAGCTTATTACAGCATTCTGGGGCATAATAAAAAGCAAGAGGCCATTGCCGTACTGATTGAAAAGAATGACCACAAGATTTACGTTTATCAGCTAGATAAGGGGATTTCTCAAGACAAGGCGGCGACGATTTCGAGGGAAAAAGGAGCTAGCGACATTGACAAAGTCACCTTTGGTCGCTATCAGGACAAGCCGATTTGGGAAGTTAAGTCTGGAAACCAGTACTATCTGGTGGACTTTGAAACAGGAGCAGTGATCCAATAAGGAGGGCATATGAAACTATCTAAGCGTGTACTAGAAATGGAAGAGAGTGTCACTCTAGCCAGTGATGCAAGAGCCAAAGCGTTAAAAGCTCAAGGAAAAGATGTTCTTTTCTTAACCTTGGGACAGCCAGATTTTCATACTCCTGAAAATATACAGGATGCGGCGGTGGAAGCGATTCGTGATGGCCGTGCTTCCTTTTATACAGTTGCTTCAGGTCTACCAGACTTAAAGGCTGCGGTTAATACCTATTTTGAACGCTACTATGGATATTCTGTAGCAGCTAATGAAGTCACTTTTGCGACTGGTGCCAAGTTCTCTCTCTATACTTTCTTTATGGCTGTGATTAATCCTGGAGATGAGGTCATCATCCCTACACCATACTGGGTCAGTTATGGAGACCAAGTCAAGATGGCAGAAGGTGTTCCGGTCTTTGTCCAAGCCAAGGAAGACAATCACTTTAAAGTGACAGTCGAGCAACTAGAAGCGGCCCGAACAGACAAGACCAAGGTCTTAGTTCTCAATTCGCCATCGAATCCGACTGGTATGATTTACTCTCGTGAGGAACTCATGGCTATCGGAAATTGGGCGGTTGAACACGATGTTATCATCCTAGCAGATGATATTTATGGTCGTTTGGTTTATAACGGGAACAAATTTGTTCCAATCTCTAGTCTGTCAGAAGCCATTCGCAAGCAAACCATCGTGATTAACGGTGTATCTAAGGCTTATGCCATGACTGGTTGGCGGGTAGGTTATGCTGTGGGAAATCCTGAAATTATCGCTGCTATGAGCAAATTGATAGGACAAACGACTTCAAATCTGACAGCAGTATCTCAATATGCTACCATTGAAGCCCTAACTGGACCGCAAGACTCTGTTGAAACCATGCGCCAAGCCTTTGAAGAACGTTTGAATACCATTTATCCACTCTTGTGCCAAGTCCCAGGTTTTGAAGTTGTCAAGCCCCAAGGTGCCTTCTATCTCTTCCCAAATGTTAAAAAAGCGATGGAAATGAAGGGTTATACCGATGTGACAGAGTTTGCAACAGCTATTCTCGAAGAAGTCGGACTTGCCTTGATTACAGGAGCTGGATTTGGAGCACCAGAAAATGTTCGTCTCAGCTATGCCACAGACTTGGATACATTAAAAGAAGCTATTCGTCGTTTGCATCAATTTATGGAAAAATAAAACTTAGAATCTTCGTCTTTTTAGCGAAGATTTTTTGTAACGAAAATCTCGCGATTTTTCTCTAGTAGAACCTAGCTATCACAGTCTATTTATGGTAAAATAGTGGGTAATGATGTCTTCGGACAAGTTAAACGAAAAAAGGAAGATAGATTATGACAAAACGTGTAACAATTATCGATGTAAAAGACTACGTTGGTCAAGAAGTGACCATCGGAGCCTGGGTTGCCAACAAATCAGGAAAAGGAAAAATTGCCTTCTTGCAATTGCGTGATGGAACAGCCTTTTTCCAAGGAGTTGCCTTCAAACCAAACTTTATTGAAAAATTTGGAGAAGAGGTAGGTCTTGAAAAATTTGAAACGATCAAACACTTGAGCCAAGAAACCTCTGTTTATGTGACAGGGATTGTCAAGGAAGATGAGCGTTCTAAGTTTGGCTATGAACTCGATATTACAGATATCGAAGTGATCGGTGAATCTCAAGACTACCCAATCACACCAAAAGAACACGGAACAGACTTCTTGATGGACAACCGTCACTTGTGGCTCCGTTCTCGTAAGCAAGTGGCTGTGATGCAAATCCGTAACGCGATCATTTATGCAACTTATGAGTTCTTTGATAAGAACGGATTCATGAAGTTTGATAGCCCAATTCTTTCAGGAAATGCGGCAGAAGATTCAACAGAACTCTTTGAAACAGACTACTTTGGAACTCCAGCCTACTTGAGCCAATCAGGTCAGCTTTACCTAGAAGCAGGGGCTATGGCTCTTGGCCGTGTCTTTGACTTTGGTCCAGTATTCCGTGCTGAAAAATCAAAAACACGCCGTCACTTGACTGAGTTCTGGATGATGGATGCTGAGTACTCCTACCTGACACACGATGAATCACTTGACTTGCAAGAAGCTTACGTAAAAGCCCTTCTTCAAGGTGTACTTGACCGTGCTCCCCAAGCCTTGGAAACTTTGGAACGTGATACAGATCTTTTGAAACGCTACATTGCAGAGCAATTCAAACGCATCACTTACGATCAAGCCATTGACCTCTTGCAAGAGCATGAGAATGATGAAGATGCTGACTATGAGCATCTTGAGCATGGCGATGACTTTGGTTCACCACACGAAACCTGGATTTCAAACCACTTTGGTGTGCCAACATTTGTCATGAACTACCCAGCAGCTATCAAGGCCTTCTACATGAAACCAGTTCCTGGAAATCCAGAGCGCGTGCTTTGTGCAGACTTGCTCGCACCAGAAGGTTACGGAGAAATCATCGGTGGTTCTATGCGTGAGGAAGACTACGATGCCCTTGTAGCTAAGATGGATGAACTTGGTATGGATCGTACAGAGTATGAATTCTATCTTGACCTTCGTAAATACGGTACAGTTCCACACGGAGGATTTGGTATCGGTATCGAGCGTATGGTAACCTTCGCAGCTGGAACCAAACACATCCGTGAAGCCATTCCATTCCCACGTATGTTGCATCGTATCAAACCATAAACTAGTAAAAAGAAGATATTTTCATCTTCTTTTTTCACTTTTCTCTTGCTATCTACTAGTATTTCTAGTATAATAGTTAATTGTGAGCAAACCTCACTTACCCCTTGCAAAGACTAGGGGTCATTAGACCAAAAGGAGGAACATATCAATGGCTAAATACGAAATTCTTTATATCATTCGTCCAAACATTGAAGAAGAAGCGAAAAACGCTTTGGTAGCACGTTTTGACTCTATCTTGACTGACAACGGTGCAACTGTTGTTGAATCAAAATCATGGGAAAAACGTCGTCTTGCATACGAAATCCAAGATTTCCGCGAAGGACTTTACCACATCGTTAACGTTGAAGCTAACGACGACGCAGCTCTTAAAGAGTTTGACCGTCTTTCAAAAATCAACGCTGACATTCTTCGTCACATGATCGTCAAACTTGACGCGTAAGAAGGTAGATTATGATTAACAATGTTGTACTTGTAGGGCGTATGACTCGTGACGCTGAGTTGCGTTATACCCCATCAAATGTAGCAGTTGCGACTTTTACTCTTGCAGTAAACCGTACATTCAAGAGTCAAAATGGCGAACGTGAGGCTGATTTTATCAATGTCGTTATGTGGCGCCAACAGGCTGAAAATCTTGCTAACTGGGCTAAAAAAGGCTCTCTTATCGGGATCACAGGTCGTATCCAGACTCGTAGTTACGATAACCAGCAAGGACAACGTGTCTACGTAACAGAAGTCGTGGCTGAGAATTTCCAAATGTTGGAAAGCCGCGGAGTGCGCGAAGGACATACAGGTGGGGCTTATTCTGCACCAACTGCTGGTCAATCAGCACCTGCAAACCCAGTACCAGACTTTTCACGTTCTGAAAATCCATTCGGAGCAACCAATCCATTGGACATTTCAGATGATGATTTACCATTCTAATGGACAATTAATACTATAAAGGAGAAAAAACATGGCTCAACAACGTCGTGGCGGATTCAAACGCCGTAAAAAAGTTGATTACATCGCAGCAAACAAAATTGAATATGTTGATTACAAAGATACTGAACTTCTTAGCCGTTTCGTTTCAGAACGTGGGAAAATCCTTCCACGTCGTGTAACAGGAACTTCAGCTAAAAACCAACGTAAAGTAACAACAGCTATCAAACGCGCTCGCGTAATGGCTTTGATGCCTTTCGTAAACGAAGATTAAAAAAGAGGTCCAGTGGACCTCTTTTTCATGAGCTCGGAAATAAGAAAGCGAATAAGATCCTTACGGGTCTTTTTTTCACGAGCCTTGAAATGAGAAGGCGAGTTCAGTCTGGGTGGACCTCTTTTTCAGATTTTTATAGGATTTTGTTAGAAAGGATTTCCTGTTGACATAGTAAGATTCTTTTGTCTTACTAGGTTTTTTCTTTTAATCTTTATTATCGTGCTATAATGGTAGAAGAAAGCTATAAAGGAGCAACTTATGAAGAGGACATGTTCAATTAGAAAAATGCAAGAATCTGACATAAAAGAACTATCTCGAGGATTTATCAGCCAAGGTTGGCCAAGTAGAGAGGAGATTTTAACTCGATACTTTAAGGAGCAAGAAAGTGGGGAGAGAGAAGTCTTAGTTGCAGAGGTTGAGGGTGCTTTGGCGGGTTATATCTCAATTTTGCCCTGCGCTAAGCAGGGGCCTTTTGCAGAAATCTATCCAGAACTCTCAGATTTTAATGTCTTTGAACCTTTTCAAAATCAAGGTATTGGAAATCTCTTGCTGGAAGAAGCAGAAAAACGAGTTAGGCTCATATCGGATAAGGTGACCCTTGGTGTTGGGCTCCATTCAGGGTATGGACCTGCCCAGAGATTGTACATCAAACGAGGCTATATTCCAGATGGGACGGGTGTTTGGTATCAGAACCATCAACCGGCCATGAATGCGGTTTGTGAAGATATCGGAGAATTGGTCTTGTATCTGTCGAAAAATTTGTCTTAAGACAGATTTTATAAGATTTAAATCTTAAATATAGTAAACAATCATAGTCCCTTTTTCATTCGAAAAAGGGATTTTTTTGTTTGAAATTGTTTGATTTATTCCTCAAATTGGTAAAATATAATTGTTTGAATTATCAAGTTAAAAATAAATATCGAAAAAAACATATAAGGTTTAGTTTTTTTAAATACGGATTCTTTTAAAAAGTCTTAAAATTTCCTAAAATAAGGCTTTTTAAAGGTTGTAAATAATATTGTTACAAAAAGGTTACAAATTGTTAAAATTAAATTAAATGCAATAATATAATTTGGGAAAAATTTGACATATAAATTAATTGACGGTAAAATAATTAAGATAATCAAATTAATTGATTTGCGCAATAATTCGATATAAAGATTAATCTGATGTGTCAAGTTTTATTATAGTAGAAGGATAGCATAATGAAGAAACTGAAAGTGATGGTTGTTTTTGGAACACGACCAGAAGCTATTAAAATGGCCCCTTTAGTGTTAGAATTGCAAAAACATAGTGACAGCATTGAGACGATCACAGTTGTGACAGCTCAGCACCGTCAAATGCTGGATCAAGTTCTTGAAACGTTTCGCATCGAGCCACATTATGACCTGGATATTATGGGGAAAAATCAATCCCTTTTAGATATTACTGGAAAAATTTTAGAAAAGTTTGATCCAGTTGTTAAGCAAGAACTTCCAGATATAATTCTTGTTCATGGAGATACAACGACAACTTTTGCAGCAAGCTTAGTTGCTTTCTATAATCAGGTGCGTATCGGCCATGTTGAAGCTGGTCTAAGGACCTTTGATAAGTATTCTCCTTTCCCAGAAGAGATGAATCGTCAGATGACTGACTGCCTTGCGGATCTTTATTTTGCTCCAACTAGTGAGAGTAAAGAAAATCTCCTCAAGGAAAATCACCCTGAGTCTGCTATTGTCATTACGGGAAATACAGCCATTGATGCCTTGAAACTAACCGTTCAATCGGATTACTATCATGAAGTTCTAGATCAATTGGACCCAGATAAGAAACTTGTATTGGTAACCATGCACCGTCGTGAGAATCAAGGTCAACCAATGAGAAATGTCTTTACAGCTTTACGTGAGATGGTTGATCTTCATCAGGAAATTGAAGTTGTTTATCCTGTTCACCTTAGCCCTGTCGTTCAAGAAGCAGCAAACGATATATTGGCTGGGCACAATCGTATTCACTTGATTGAACCTCTAGATGTACTTGATTTTCATAATTTGGCTTCAAGAAGCTATTTTATCATGACTGACTCTGGCGGTGTCCAGGAAGAGGCGCCTTCCCTCGGCAAACCTGTTCTCGTCCTTCGTGATACGACGGAACGCCCAGAAGGGGTTCGCGCAGGAACCTTGAAGTTAGTTGGTACGAATCCTGCACGTGTAAAAGAAGCGATGACAGCCCTCTTAACAGATGAACCCCTTTATAGACAAATGTCTCAGGCACCAAATCCTTATGGAGATGGAAAAGCCTCTGAACGAATCGTTCGTGCTATACAACATTATTTTGGTATTGCTGAATCTGTATCTGAATTTAAAGAGGGGGAAGAGGCGTAATGAAAAAATGGAATAAATTTAGAAATTGGCTCCTCGCTTTTCTGGGGTGCGAGTCACTTCTTTTAGGGCTTTCTTTTTTCTTTGCTCGAGAGATTATTTTAGAACAAATCTTGTTTTTAGCTTTAGCCTTGTTTGCAGTGTTAGTATTATCTGACCTTTTGCTTACTTGGACCCTTATCTTAACATTTGGGCTTGGACTTATCGTTTTGGTTGCGGGTGTGGTTTATATCCCAATCATTCAACTGGTCTTCTTATTAATCAGTTTTCCTCTTTTGATTGGGATTCTACTTAAGGTTCGTTATTATTTCTTCAAGGTGGCCTCAAAGGTACAAGAACAGGAGGACGCAGCTCGAGCAGATTACCATGCTATGGTAACTGAACAAAGTGATGTGACGGTACAGTCCTTATTGATTCATTGGGCACATGAAGATTTGTTCTTCCAGATTAAACCCAAAGAACATAACCAGATGCTCAGTCGCATTCAAGAGGTAATTTCTCAGGAATTGAGTTACAACGATAAACTCTATTACGTTTCAGATGGTAATTTTCTCGTTCTATCTAGTAGTAATAAGCGTTCTTTAAAGGAAGTCTATCTGAGTGATTTGCGGGAGAAACTGAGCAGTTTAGTTTTTCATGGAGAAGATGGCAATCAAGGAATTCAGTTCCAAACAGGCTATTTGGTGATTAACTCTGATAATAAAGATAAATACCAAGACTATTCGGATATTGCCAGTCATCTCAAACGTCAATTAGAGACAGATGTAATTGTAGAATATTAGGAGGGAAACATGACTCTAACCAATATATTTTTTGGCATTGCTTTGGGACTCAGTCTTACCTTTGGCATTTGTTTTGTCATATTATTTATTGCATACAGTATTCTCTACCATCGAGTGAACAAAAATTTTAAGGCGGTGAATCATGATTAGTCAAATGTTAATGATTTTTACCCTGCTTACTATTTGGATTTCTCTAGCATGGGGCTTGGTAATTCTCTTTTCAGCTGTTCACTTTTGGTTCAAACATAGTGATTTTCGTGTAGATACCTCGCCACTTCCTTATTACCCTAAGGTTACCATTGTCGTACCTGCTCATAATGAGGATGTGGTTATTGCACAGACGGCAAAAGCTATCTTGGATATGAACTACCCTCACGACCGTGTGGAGTTGCTTCTATTTGCAGATAATTGTTCGGACAACACCTATGCAGAGTGTTTGTCTGTACAAGCTATGCCTGAATATGCAGAAAGAAATCTGACTATTATCGACCGTACTGGGACAGGAGGAAAAGCAGGTGTTCTAAACGATGCCCTGAAGATGGCAACGGGAGAATACATCTGTGTCTATGATGCGGATGCTATGCCTGAAAACAATGCCCTTTATTTCCTTGTAAAAGAAGTGATGAAGGATCCAGAACGCCACGTGGCATCTTTTGGTCGCAACAAGACTCGAAATGCCAATCAAAATTTCTTGACTCGTTGTATCAACGAAGAAATCGTTGTTACTCAGCGCGTGCACCACGTTGGAATGTGGCATCTCTTTAAAATTGGGCGTATCCCAGGGACCAACTTTATCATTCAAACCGACTTTGTAAAGAGCATCGGTGGTTGGAAAAATGGTGCCTTAACTGAGGATACCGATATTTCCTTCAAAATCATGCAGAGTGGGAAGTTGATTGCCCTTGCCTATAATTCAGAGGCTTTCCAACAAGAACCTGAGACCTTAAAGAGTTACTATATGCAGCGTAAACGTTGGGCTAAAGGAAACTACGAAGTTGTTCTATCAAACTTTAAGCATTTATTTGGCAGAGCAAACTGGCGAGTTAAACTAGAAGTCTTTAACTATTCTTGTGTTTTCTTTTGGTTTAACTTTGCCATTGTTCTATCGGATTTGATTTTCCTAGCGAATGTGCTAGCGATCTGCCTTAATCTTTTCTTCCCAGATGTCAGGGTTCCATTTGCTTTTGATGCGGACAATATCTACATCGCCCAGCTCATGCTCTTCAACTGGATTCTCATGATTGGTCTTTATTTGATGCAAATTATGACAGCATTGGCAAGTCAATTTGGACAAGCTACTACAAAGCAAATTTGGTTGGCTTTGGCTGCCTATTTCACTTATGCACAGATGTTTATCGTTGTTTCCATTGATTCCATTTCTTCAATCGTGCTGGACAAAGTACTCCGACGAAAAGAAACCAAGTGGGTTAAAACCAAGCGATTTGCAGGATAGGAGGATTTATGAAAACGAATAAATTAAAATATGTATGGTTTGTGCTCATCCTTTCTATCTTTTGTTTAACCTTGTTTTTGGCAAGAGGAAGGAGTAAAGTTGAAATGCGCAATCGTATTTACCGCCAATGGAGCCAACAGTTTCTTGTGACTAAGGGAGATCAGTCCTATGTCCGTACGACGAATGATTCTGAGGAAACAACCGTTCTATCAGAAGCTCAAAGTTACGGCATGCTCATAACGGTTTTAGCAGCCCAAAAAGGGCAAGCGAGTCAAGCAGATTTTGATAGTCTTTATCGTTATTTCCTAAATCATCGTATTGAGGGAACGCAGTTGATGTCTTGGAAGCAAGTAATCAAAAATGATAGCGAAACGGTTGAGAAACAAAATGCAACTGATGGAGATCTCTATATCGCTTATTCCTTAATTGAAGCTGCCAAACAGTGGCCTGATAAAGCACAGGAATACCAGGAGCAAGCTAAAAAAATCTTGGATGATATCCTTCAATACAATTACAACGAAGAGACAGGTGTCCTAACAGTAGGGAACTGGGCCAACAAGGATTCCGATTACTATTATTTGATGCGGACGTCTGATACTCTTCCTCACTATTTCCAATCTTTCTATGACCTGACTGGAAACAAACAGTGGTTAGATGTTAAGGATAAGATGCTTGGTCATCTGGAGCAAATCAGTTCTCATTCTGATACGGGCCTCTTGCCAGACTTTATCTGGGCTGAGAAGTATGGGGCACGACTTGTTGATGCCAACACTATCGAATCTCAGTATGATGGAGCGTATTCTTATAACGCTTGTCGTTTGCCTTATCACTTGTCACAGAGCCAGGATGAAAGAAACCAAAAACTCGTTCAAAAGATGATGGATTTCTTTATGAAAGAGCAACGCATTTATGCTGGTTATGACTTGAACGGAACGGCCCTCAATCAATATCAGGCAGGTAGTTTCTTGGCACCGATTACCTATGCGTCTGACAAGGGAGAAGGTTATCTGAAACTTCTTCAGCAAAATAAATACATTTTCACACAAGATTTACCTTTGGACAACTACTATGATGCAACGATGATTACCATGATTGCTCTAGAGATGTTCTAGAATGAAAAGAGAGGGCTAGTTATACTGGCTCTCTTTTTGATAGGATTTTCATCTTTTTTCAAAAAAGGAATTTCCTAAGGTTTATGGTATAATGGAAGGAGTGATAAAAAAGAGGTAGAGAGATGGATGCAAAATTAAAATACAAGGCAAAGAAGATTAAAATCATCTTTTTTGATATTGATGATACCTTGCGTACGTCAAAGACAGGTTTTATTCCAGTTACAATTCCCACTGTCTTTAAACAGTTACGTGAAAAAGGAATTTTAACAGGAATTGCCTCTGGGCGCGGTATTTTCGGTGTCGTTCCAGAGATTCGTGAGCTCAAGCCGGACTTTTTTGTAACCCTAAATGGGGCTTATATAGAAGATAAAAAAGGCCAGGTCATTTATCAGCATCAGATTGAGAAGTTAGATGTTGAGGAGTATGTTTCTTGGACCAAGCGAGAAGGGATTGAGTACGGCTTGGTTGGCAGTCATGACGCCAAACTCTCCACTCGAACAGAACTGATCAGTGAGGCTATTGATCCGATTTATCCAAACTTGGATGTGGATCCAGATTTTCATGAAAAAGCGGACATATACCAGATGTGGACCTTTGAGGAAAAAGGGGATGACTTGCGGTTACCAGATAGTCTCTCTGGTAAACTTCGCATGGTGCGTTGGCATGAACATTCATCTGATATCGTGCCGATTTCAGGATCAAAAGCAACTGGTGTAGCCAAGGTGGTGGAGCACTTAGGCTTGAAACCAGAGAATGTTATGGTCTTTGGGGACGGTCTTAACGATTTAGAACTCTTTGATTATGCTGGAATCAGTGTTGCTATGGGTGTTTCCCATGAAAAGATTAAAGAAAAAGCAGATTATATTACAAAAACAGTAGAAGAAGATGGCATTTTTGATGCCTTAGAAGGATTTGGTATGGTAGAAAAAGAATTGCATTTCCCACAAATAAATATTGAAACAGTAGAAGGTCCTCTTGCGACCATTAAGACAAATCACGGAGACTTGCGTATCAAGCTCTTCCCTGAACAGGCTCCTAAAACAGTAGCCAACTTTGTTGCTCTTTCAAAAGATGGTTACTATGATGGTGTCATTTTCCACCGCATTATCAAGGACTTTATGATCCAAGGCGGGGACCCAACCGGTACTGGTATGGGCGGTGAGTCTATTTATGGACAAGCTTTTGAAGATGAATTTTCTGAGGAGCTCTATAATATCCGTGGTGCCCTTTCTATGGCCAATGCGGGTCCAAATACCAATGGTAGCCAGTTCTTTATCGTGCAAAACCAACATTTGCCATATTCTAAGAAAGAGATTGCGCGTGGTGGTTGGCCTGAACCAATCGCTGAGATTTATGCAGAACAAGGTGGAACTCCTCACCTTGACCGTCGCCATACTGTTTTTGGGCAATTGGTAGACGCGGAATCGTTTGCGGTCTTGGATGCCATTGCAGCTGTTGAGACAGGGGCCATGGATAAACCAGTTGAAGATGTAGTAATTGAAACGATTGAAATTGAGGACTAGGATGAAAATTGGTGATAAGCTAACTGGGCGTATTACAGGAATTCAGCCCTATGGTGCCTTTGTTGAGTTAGAGACAGGGGTGACAGGGCTGATTCACATCTCGGAGATTCGGACGGGATTTATTGAGAATATTTATGACATTTTAAAAATTGGTGATGAAGTTCAAGTACAGGTGGTGGATTTTGACGAATACACTGGGAAGGCTAGTCTTTCTATCCGTACTTTGGAAGAGGAAAAACATCAATTGCCAAGACGGAGACGTTTTTCAAATGATCGTATCAAGCACGGTTTTGCACCACTTGGACGAATGATGCCTGTTTGGACGCGTGAGGCACTTGATCATTTAAAGAAGAAACCATAAATACGATTATCCAAATCATTTGTAATATTAACATAATTTGTTATAATAAAAGTATGAAAGAAGAACAATTATTAAAACCAGGAGAGCGAATCAACCAGCTCTTTTCGACAGATATCAAGATCATTCAAAATAAAGAGGTGTTTAGCTATTCGGTAGATAGTGTTCTCTTATCACGCTTTCCTCGCTTCCCTAAACGGGGCTTAATTGTGGACTTTTGTGCAGGAAATGGGGCAGTAGGGCTTTTTGCCAGCACTCGTACTCAGGCGCAGATATTATCTGTAGAGATTCAGGAGCGCTTGGCAGATATGGCAGAGCGTTCGGTTCGATTGAATGGTTTGGAAGAGCAGATGCAGGTCATCTGTGATGATTTGAAAAATATGCCTGCCCACATTCAGGGAAGTAAGGTGGATATGATTTTGTGTAATCCGCCTTATTTCAAGGTGGATCCGCATTCCAATCTCAACGAGAGTGAACACTACCTTCTGGCCAGACACGAAATTACGACTAACCTAGAAGAAATCTGCCGAAGTGCTCAGAGTATTCTCAAGTCTAATGGCCGTTTGGCCATGGTTCATCGTCCAGATCGGCTCTTGGATATCTTGGACATGCTCAAACGCCATAATTTAGCTCCTAAGCGCCTGCAATTTGTCTATCCGAAACGTGAGAAGGAGGCCAATATGCTCTTAATCGAAGCTATCAAGGATGGCTCAACGAGTGGCTTTAAGGTCTTACCACCTCTCATTGTTCACAATGATGATGGTTCCTATACCCCAGAAATTCAAGAGATTTACTATGGATCATAAGGCCTATATGTATGTGGTGGAGTGTCGCGACGGGTCGTACTATACTGGCTATACAACGGATGTGAAGAGGCGCCTTGCCGTTCATAATAGTGGTAAGGGGGCCAAGTATACCCGAGCTCGCTTGCCAGTCAAGCTTATCTATGTAGAGGGTTTTGCCAGTAAGGAAGAAGCCATGTCTGCAGAGGCTCTCCTAAAACGAAAGAAACGTCCACAGAAGGAACGATTTTTATCTGAAAATCAAGAGAAGAATCTAGTCAACCATATTGATGTCTAACGAGGAGTCTTTTGACTCCTCTTACTTTTGTCAAAAGAGGAAAAAAGTGCTACAATAAGATGAATAAATTTAAAGAGGTATTATCATGTCTAAGATTCTAGTATTTGGTCACCAAAATCCAGACTCAGATGCCATCGGGTCATCTGTAGCCTTTGCCTATCTTGCAAAAGAGGCTTATGGATTGGACACAGAAGCAGTAGCACTTGGAACTCCTAATGAAGAAACAGCTTTCGTTTTGAACTATTTTGGTGTAGAAGCACCACGCGTCATTACATCTGCTAAAGCAGAAGGTGCAGAGCAAGTTATCTTGACTGACCACAATGAATTCCAACAATCAGTGTCAGATATTGCTGAAGTAGAAGTTTACGGAGTTGTGGATCACCACCGTGTGGCTAATTTTGAAACTGCCAGCCCGCTCTACATGCGCTTGGAACCAGTTGGATCAGCTTCATCTATCGTTTACCGCATGTTCAAAGAACATGGTGTGGCAGTTCCTAAAGAAATCGCAGGTTTGATGCTTTCAGGTTTGATTTCAGATACCCTTCTTTTGAAATCACCAACAACACACCCATCTGACAAAGTCATTGCTCCTGAGTTGGCAGAATTAGCAGGTGTGAACTTGGAAGAGTACGGTCTCGCTATGCTGAAAGCTGGTACAAACTTGGCTAGTAAATCTGCTGAAGAATTGATTGACATCGATGCTAAGACATTTGAACTCAACGAAAATAAGGTTCGTGTTGCCCAAGTCAATACAGTTGATATTGCTGAAGTCTTGGAACGCCAAGCAGAAATCGAAGCAGCAATGCAAGCTGCTAATGCGGCAAACGGCTACTCTGACTTTGTTTTGATGATTACAGACATCGTCAACTCAAACTCTGAAATTTTGGCTCTTGGATCAAACATGGACAAGGTGGAAGCAGCCTTTAACTTCAAACTTGAAAACAACCACGCTTTCCTTTCAGGTGCTGTTTCACGTAAGAAACAAGTGGTGCCTCAGTTGACTGAGAGCTTTAATGGGTAAGTTCCTGATGTCAGTTCAAAATAGGAAAGGCTAGTTTGTCTTATATCGAAAGGAGTTTTAACTCCTTTTTTTCTAGGAGAGAAGCATGTTAGCAAATGGCGATTTGATTTTTGTGAAGGACCTTTCAGATATGGGGCAGGCCATCCAAACTTCTACTGGGAACTATAGTCATGTAGCCATCTTTTTGGATGGTTTCATCTACCATGCTAGTGGGCAAGCTGGTGTCATTTGTCAAGAACCGGCTGAATTTTTTGAACCAACTCATCTCTACGATCTTTATGTCTATCCAGAGCTGGAAGCTGACTTGGTAAAGGAGAGAGCTAGCAAACATTTGGGTGCACCCTATAATGCCTCTTTTTATCCAGATGGATCTGGCTTTTACTGCTCTCAGTATATCGCAGAAATCCTGCCTATTTTTGAGACTATTCCGATGCAATTTGGGGACGGGGAGCAGGAAATTAGTGATTTCTGGAATAAATACTATAGAGAACTAGGAATAGCCGTGCCTCTGAATCAGCCAGGGACCAATCCTAGTCAGTTAGCAGCATCCCCTCTTTTAAAATGTAAAGAAAGGAATCTTCATGATTCAGATTTTTAATCCTTCTCGTTTGACTCGACAACTATTTTTTATAGATTTGGTTGACTATCTGGATCAGCATGACGATGTGATTCTACGAGAAATCAAGGCCCAGTTTCCAGATGTATCAGTTGATAAGCTTATGGAAGAGTATATAAAGGCAGGCTTGATTCTAAGGGAAAATAAACACTATTCGCTCAATCTCCCTTTTTTAGAATCTACGGATGATTTAGCCCTTGATCAAGAGATTTTTATCAGAGAGGACAGTCCAGTCTATCAAGGCTTGCTGGAGAAGACTTTTGAGACAGAATTGCGCAATCAAACCAATGCCGCCATTTTAGTCGAACGTACGGACTTTGCAAGAGAAAAGATGACTCTATCCAACTATTTCTACAAGGTCAAGAATCAATATCCTTTGACAGAAAAACAGCTGGAACTCTATGATATTTTAGGAGATGTTAACCCTGAGTATGCCCTCAAATATATGACGACTTTTTTGTTAAAATTCCTCAAAAAAGATCAACTGATGCAGAAACGCCGTGATATCTTTGTGGATAGTTTGGTCGTCCTGGGCTATATTGTGCAAAAAGAAGATGGAAAGTATGAGTTAGCTGCTGATTTTGATAAGGAACGGTTGACTTTCTATTTGTCTTAATGGCTTCATTTTGAGCTGATTGTTTGACTTTGCTAAAGAATAAGCATAAACTGAATGTAAGCGATAACGTTTATCGTATTAAAAGCAAAGGAGACAGAGCTATGTCACTTGAAAATAAATTGGATCAAGCAACTGGTGCTATCAAAGAAGGATTTGGTAAAGTTACTGGCGATAGCAAGACAGAAGCAGAAGGCACTGTAGAAAAAACAGTTGCGAAAGCAAAAGAAGTAGTTGAAGATGCTAAAGGTGCTGTAGAAGGTGCCGTTGAAGGTCTTAAAAACTCATTTAAGAAAGAAGACTAAAAAATCAAGGGAAATATTCCCTTGATTTTTTTATAGATAACGTTCTGCGATAGCTGCGTCTCCAGGATAGTCTTCTTTCTTTCCTTGTACGATCTGGTAACAATCAGCTCCCTTACCAGCAATAATTACGGCATCGAGTTCTTGATTTGTGATGGCCATGGCCGCCTTGATGGCTTGTTCACGATCGGCAATCTTTTCGACAGGATGACTGATATAGCTGCTGATTTCTTCAGCAATGGCCATTGGATCTTCATAGTTGGGGTCATCAGCGGTGAGAAAGACTTGAATCTCAGGATGTTGATTGAGGAGGAGACCAAAGTCTTTGCGACGACTTTCACCCTTGTTTCCAGTCGAACCGAGAACCAGAGCGATCTTTCCAGTTTGATGAGTTTCAACAACAGAAATCAGTTTTTTAAGACTATCGCCATTGTGGGCATAGTCGATGAAGACTTTGGCTCCATTTTTCTGAGTCAGGACTTCCATACGTCCAGGAACGCGGGTTGCAGCGATTCCCTTTTTGATATTTTCAAGACTAGCGCCTAGACGGAGGCAGGCAAGTCCTGCAGCAACGGCATTTTCTTGGTTAAAGTGGCCAATGAGTTGAATATCATAATCACCAGCGAGTTTACCTGTAGCTGAAAAGCTAAAGGCTTTGGAGTTATCGATTTGATTGCTTGACTGGCTACCATAGAAGTCATGTTCTTGATGTTCCACTTGTTCTTTCAGTACAGAAAAGTGATCCATGTCGCTGTTAATGACAACTGCTCGGCTATTTTTCATCAAGAGACGTTTGTGGTAGAAGTAATCTTCAAAGCTAGGATGCTCAATCGGTCCGATATGGTCAGGAGTGATGTTGAGAAAGACACCTACATCAAAGGTCAGGCCATAGACTCGATGAACAAGATAGGCTTGGCTAGAGACTTCCATTACAAGATGGGTTCGACCATTCTTAACAGCCTGAGCCATCATGTCGAAAAGATCGATGTTTTCAGGTGTTGAGAAGGAAGATTTAAAGAAGGTCTTGCCATCTAGAGTTGTATTCATAGTTGACAAGAGGGCTGTTGGGTAGCGTTGAGATAGAATGTGGTAAGCAAAGTAAGCAGATGTTGTCTTTCCTTTTGTCCCTGTGAAAGCGAGAATTTTTAGTTTCTCTTGCGGATTACCATAAAATTCCATCGCAATCAAACTCATGGCTTTCTTGATATCGTTCACAACGATGACGGGGATACCGACTTCGTAGTCCTTTTCGGCAACATACCAGGCTAAGCCCTGAGTTATAGCAGAAAGAAGGTATTCTTTTTTAAAGGCAGCGCCTTTTGCAAAAAAAAGAGTGCCTTCTTTTACTTTTCGGCTGTCGTAACTGATGCTATCAAAAACAACTTCACTGTAGTTGTAGTGGTAGTGTCCTTGGTCGATAATCTCGCGGAAGAGATCATCTTTCTTTAATATATCTAACACGGTTTCAATCTTTATCATACTTTCTATTGTAAACCGAAAGTCTGAATTTTACAAGTAACAAGGAAAAGTTTATAATGGAAGATGAGGAAAATTTCCTAGTTATCAAAATTGAATGAGGAAGCTATGTCTAACGAAAACAATCACCAGCAGGCCCAGATGTTGCGAGGGACTGCTTGGCTAACAGCTAGTAACTTTATTAGTCGCCTTCTTGGGGCTATCTACATTATTCCCTGGTATATCTGGATGGGAACCTATGCAGCCAAGGCAAATGGTCTCTTTACCATGGGCTACAATATTTACGCCTGGTTTTTGCTGATTTCGACAGCTGGTATTCCAGTTGCGGTTGCCAAACAAGTGGCTAAGTACAATACTATGCGAGAAGAAGAGCATAGCTTTGCCTTGATTCGGAGTTTCCTAAGCTTTATGACGGGCTTGGGCTTAGTCTTTGCTTTGGTCTTGTATCTCTTTTCTCCCTGGCTAGCAGATTTGTCAGGTGTGGGGAAAGATCTGATTCCCATCATGCAGAGCTTGGCTTGGGCGGTCTTGATTTTCCCATCTATGAGTGTCATCCGAGGTTTCTTCCAAGGGATGAATAACCTCAAACCCTATGCTATGAGTCAAATCGCTGAGCAGGTGATCCGTGTTATCTGGATGTTGATGGCAACCTTCTTCATTATGAAGATGGGTTCTGGTGACTACTTATCAGCCGTTACCCAATCGACCTTTGCAGCCTTTGTAGGGATGGTAGCAAGTTTTGCAGTTTTGATCTACTTCCTTGCTCAAGAAGGTTTGCTTAAAAGAGTTTTTGAAACACGGGATAGGATCAATAGTAAGCGACTCTTAGTCGATACCATCAAGGAAGCCATTCCCTTTATCCTGACAGGATCAGCCATTCAACTCTTCCAAATCTTAGACCAGATGACCTTTATCAATAGTATGAAGTGGTTTACCAACTACAGCAATGAAGACTTGGTTGTCATGTTTTCTTATTTCTCTGCCAATCCTAATAAAATTACCATGATTTTAATCTCTGTAGGGGTTTCCATTGGTAGTGTCGGCTTGCCGCTTTTGACGGAAAACTATGTAAAAGGTGACTTGCCAGCGGCGGCTCGCCTAGTCCAAGATAGCCTTACCATGCTCTTCTTATTTCTACTACCTGCAACGGTTGGAGTGGTCATGGTAGGGGAGCCTCTTTATACAGTCTTTTACGGTAAGCCAGATAGTCTGGCCATGGGCTTGTTTGTCTTTGCAGTTTTGCAGTCTACTATCCTAGGCTTGTATATGGTCTTGTCTCCTATGCTTCAGGCCATGTTCCGAAACCGCAAGGCAGTTCTATACTTTATCTATGGTTCCATTGCTAAGATTGTCTTGCAATTGCCAACCATTGCTATTTTCCATAGTTACGGTCCTTTGATTTCAACGACTATCGGCTTGATTATTCCAAATGTCCTAATGTACCGAGACATCTGTCAGGTAACGGGTGCTCGTCGAAAGATAATCTTGAAGCGAACCATTTTGATTACCATCTTAACACTTGTCATGTTTATCCTAGTTGGCTTCTTGCAGTGGCTACTCGGTTTTGTCTTCCAACCAAGTGGACGTTTCTGGAGTTTCCTTTATGTGGCTCTCATCGGAGGGCTTGGAGGAGGTCTTTATGGTTTGATGAGCCTACGGACACGACTCTTAGACAAGATAATCGGCAAAGCTCAAGCAGACCGACTACGGACACGATTGAAAATATCGTAAAAAGATTTATAAATAAAAGCAATGAATTTAACCTTTCTTTAATAGAAAGGTTTTTATACTACATTTTTCTTAAAAAAAGAGAACTTTTTCTAAAATTAAGAGCAAAAAATATGCTTTTTTAAGTTTTTCTTCAGAAATTACTTGACTAAATAAAACTAAAGCTGTATAATAAGACAAAACTTTTAAACAGGAGGTTCTGGAAATGAAAAAGTCTAAGGCCAAGTATCTGACACTTGCAAGTGTCGTGTTAAGCGCAGGTATCTTACTGAGCGCATGTGGAAATTCAAGTAGCGCTACTAAAACATATAACTATGTTTATTCGAGCGATCCATCTAGTTTGAACTATCTTGCAGAAAACCGTGCAACAACCAATGACATCGTGACCAATTTGGTGGATGGGTTGATGGAAAATGACCAATACGGTAACTATGTTCCATCATTGGCAGAGGATTGGACTGTTTCTCAGGACGGTTTGACCTATACTTACAAATTGCGTAAGGATGCAAAATGGTATACTTATGAGGGTGAAGAATATGCCCCTGTAACGGCACGAGACTTTGTGACAGGTTTGAAATATGCTGCTGATAAAAAATCCGAAGCCTTGTACCTGGTTCAAGACTCTGTAGCAGGTTTGGATGACTATATCAACGGGAAAACAACTGACTTTTCAACTGTCGGTGTTAAGGCGATTGACGACCAAACAGTTCAGTACACTTTGACACGTCCAGAATCTTATTGGAATTCTAAAACAACTTCAACCATTCTCTTCCCTGTCAATGCAGATTTCTTAAAATCAAAAGGGGATGACTTTGGTAAGGTAGACCCTTCTAGTATTTTGTACAATGGACCTTTCTTGATGAAATCGTTTGTTTCAAAATCTGTTATCGAATTCAAGAAAAATCCCAACTACTGGGATGAAAAAAATGTCTTTGTGGATGATGTGAAATTGGCCTATTATGATGGTAGTGACCAAGATGCACTAGCACGTAACTTTGTAGAAGGAGTATACAGCTACGCGCGTCTCTACCCAAATAGCTCAAGCTTTGAAGGTATTAAAGAGAAGAACAAGGATAACATCATCTATAGTATGCAAAACGCAACTTCTTATTACTTGAACTTCAACTTGGACAGAAAGTCTTATAACTTCACGTCTAAATCTTCAGATATCGAAAAGAAATCAACCCAAGAAGCAGTTCTGAATAAAAACTTCCGTCAAGCCTTCAACTATGCTTATAACCGTACAGCCTATGGAGCACAATCTCAAGGGGAGGACGGAGCGACAAAGATTATTCGTAACTTGGTTGTACCTCCAACATTTGTAAGTATCAACGGAAAAGACTTTGGCGATGTTGTTTCAGAAAAGATGGTCAACTATGGCCAAGAATGGCAAGGAATCAACTTTGCAGATGCGCAAGATCCATACTACAATCCTGATAAGGCCAAGGCTAAATTTGCAGAAGCTAAGAAAGAATTGGAAGCTAAGGGTGTGCAATTTCCAATCCACTTGGATGTAACAGTTGACCAATCAGCTAAAAAAGGTGTACTTGAAGCAAGTTCTTTGAAACAATCCATCGAATCTGTTCTAGGAGCTGAGAATGTGGTTATCGATATCCAACAGCTATCAACAGATGACTTTGACAACTCTAGCTACCTAGCTCAAACTGCAGCTCAAAAAGACTTTGATATCTATAATGGCGGTTGGAGTGCGGACTACTTGGATCCATCAAGCTATCTTGATATCTTAAATGTCAATAACGGTGGTATGTTGCAAAACATTGGTCTAGAACCAGGTGAGGTCAATGACAAGGCTAAGGCAGTTGGTCTGGATACTTACACTCAAATGTTAGAAGAAGCGAACAAGGAGCAAGAACCAGCAAAACGTTATGAAAAATATGCTGAAATTCAAGCTTGGCTCGTTGATAGCGCCCTTGCTATTCCAAACGTTTCTCAGGGTGGAACACCGACCTTGAGAAAGACAGTTCCATTCTCATCACCATTCTCACAAGCTGGAAATAAGGGTGTCGAATCATACAAGTATCTCAAGTTACAAGATAAGACTGTAACGGCTGATGAGTATGAAAAAGCTAAAGAAAAATGGCAGAAAGAAAAAGAAGAATCAAATAAAAAAGCGCAAGAAGAACTGGCAAAACACGTTAAATAACCAGTCTATTCAACAGGAAAAACGATAGTTTCTTAAGGAACTATCGTTTTTATATAGTTTGAAACTATAGCTAGCTCTTGAAAACAAGAAAATGAGTTAGTGAAAATAAGTGGTACAATAGTTACTATAGATTTGGAGGTATTGTATGAGCAAAGAACTACACATCAACACAATTTTGGCCCAGGCGGGAATCAAGTCAGATAAGGCAACAGGTGCCTTGGTAACACCGCTTCATTTTTCAACCACTTATCAGCATCCGGAGTTCGGTCAGTCTACGGGATTTGACTATACTCGGACTAAAAACCCAACTCGCAGTAAGGCGGAGGAGGTTTTGGCGGCTATTGAATCAGCGGACTATGCCCTAGCGACAAGCTCAGGAATGGCTGCGATTGTACTGGCCTTTAGTGTCTTTCCAGTAGGAAGTAAAGTCTTGGCTGTTCGTGATCTGTATGGGGGTTCTTTCCGTTGGTTCAACCAAGTGGAGCAGGAAGGCCGTTTCCATTTTACCTATGCCAATACAGAAGAAGAGTTGATCGCTGAGTTAGAGAAAGATGTGGATGTTCTCTATATCGAAACGCCAACCAATCCCTTGATGTTGGAATTTGATATTGCCAAACTAGCCAAACTAGCTCATGCCAAGGGTTCCAAGGTAGTGGTAGACAATACCTTCTACAGTCCGATTTACCAACGTCCGATTGAAGATGGTGCGGATATTGTTCTTCATTCAGCAACCAAGTATCTAGCAGGGCACAATGATGTCTTGGCTGGGGTAGTTGTGACTAATAGTTTAGAACTATATGAGCAACTGTTCTACAATTTGAATACGACAGGTGCGGTCTTGTCACCATTTGATAGTTATCAGTTGATTCGTGGTCTTAAAACTCTACCTCTTCGTATGGAGCGTTCTACAGCCAATGCTCAAGAAGTGGTTGCCTTTTTGAAGGATTCTCCAGCAGTCAAGGAAGTTCTCTACACTGGACGTGGGGGGATGATTTCCTTTAAAGTAGTGGATGAAAAGCGTATTCCTCATATTTTAAATAGCTTGAAGGTCTTCTCTTTTGCGGAAAGTTTAGGTGGGGTAGAGAGTCTCATTACCTATCCAACGACGCAAACCCATGCGGATATTCCAGCAGAAGTGCGCCATTCCTATGGTTTAACAGATGATCTCTTGCGCTTGTCAATTGGGATTGAAGATGCTAGAGATTTGATTGCGGACTTGCGCCAAGCTTTGGAAGGATAAGACAGATATGGGAAAATATGATTTTACAAGCCTGCCTAATCGTTTTGGGCATCATACTTATAAATGGAAAGAAGCGGAAGATGATCGAGAAGTTCTACCAGCTTGGATAGCAGATATGGACTTTGTGGTTTTGCCTGAAGTTCGACAAGCTGTACAAGCCTACGCAGATCAGTTGGTCTATGGCTATACCTATGCTAGCGATGCTTTGATTGAATCGGTTCAGGACTGGGAAGCCACACAACACGGCTATCGCTTTGACAAGGATGCCCTCGTCTTTATCGAGGGAGTGGTACCGGCCATCTCAACAGCTATTCAAGCCTTTACAAAAGAGGGAGAGGCTGTTCTGATTAACACACCAGTCTATCCACCTTTTGCCCGCAGTGTCAAACTGAATAATCGCAGATTGATTACCAATTCTTTGGTGGAAAAGGATGGGTTGTTTGAGATTGACTTTGACCAGTTGGAGAAGGATATGGTGGAAGAGGATGTGAAGCTTTATATCCTTTGCAATCCTCACAATCCTGGTGGACGTGTTTGGGAAAAGGAAGTGTTAGAAAAGATTGGTCATCTCTGCCAAAAACACGGTGTCTTGCTTGTTTCAGATGAGATTCACCAAGATTTGGCTCTCTTTGGTCACAAACACCAGTCTTTTAATACCATTGATCCAGACTTTAAAAACTTTGCCCTTATCTTGAGCAGTGCCACTAAAACCTTTAATATTGCTGGGACTAAGAATTCCTATGCAGTTATTGAAAATCCAAAGCTTCGTGTTGCTTTCCAAAAACGCCAGTTGGCCAATAACCAGCATGAGATCTCAGGCTTGGGGTATTTGGCGACAGAAGCTGCCTACCGTTATGGCAAGGATTGGTTAGGAGAGTTAAAGGAAGTCATCGAGGACCACATTAACTATGTAGTGGATGTTTTGGGCAACGAAACCAAGATTAAGGTCATGAAACCGCAAGGTACCTACTTGATTTGGCTTGATTTTTCAGCCTATGACCTAACGGATGACCGCTTGCAAGAGCTTTTGAAGAATGAAGCCAAGGTTATCTTAAATCGAGGTTTGGACTTTGGAAAGGAGGGAACTCTTCATGCCCGCCTCAATGTAGCTATGCCGAAGTCAGTACTGGAAGAAGTTTGCCAACGCATCGTGACCACTTTTTCTACACTTTAAAATCAAGCCTTCTAGGAGAAAAGTCTTCCTAGAAGGCTATTTTTGTAGGGGAAAATGTGGTATAATGAAAAGATAAGATAAAGGGGTAACTATGGCTAAATTGATTCCGGGAAAGTTGCGCATGGAGGGGGTTACACTCTATGAAACAGGCAACATTGAGATTATCAAGGAAAAAGGGAATCGCCTCTATACTCGTGTGGCGGGAGAAGACTTGCGCTACAGTTTAGAGGATGATCTGGTTTTTTGTGCTTGCGATTTTTTCCAAAAAAGAGGTTACTGTGTTCACCTCGCAGCGCTCGAGCATTATCTGAAGAATGATGAAGAAGGCCAGGTGATTTTACGAGCCTTAGAAAAAGGACATGAAGAGCAAGAAGAGGTCGAAACCAAGGTTAGTTTTGGCGGTAGTTTTTTGGAGCGTATCCAACCTCAGAAGAGAGAGAAAATCTACACTTTGTCGTCTCAAGGCCAGGTAGAAGCTGGAACCAATCGCCTCCTTTGGACTCTCCGAATCGGTTTAGTTGATAGTCAAAAATATTATGTCATTCGTGACATCCCTCTCTTTTTGAAGGTCTTGGTCCATCGAAAGCCATATATGATTGGGAAACACTATGAAAATGACTTGTCTTGGGATGCTTTTGATACAGCTAGTCAAGAAGTTCTTACTTTTTTATGTGGCTTGATTGAGGAGGGACTGAGTCAAGACCTCTTTTTCCCCAATCAAGGTCGTCACCTCTTTTTCCCTCTGACCTTTTTTGAACAGGGAGTGGAGTTGCTGATGACCTTGGAGGATTTTCATTTTGAGCACCAGATTACTAGTTATGAAAATCTTCTCTTTCATGATTTAGATCCCGATGCGAAACTGTTCTCTTTTTCTGTTCAGGAGTATCCCGATTATTTTGAGATGGAGATCTCTGAGACTGAGCGAGTCAACGTATTCTATGAAGGGGCAGTTCTCTTTCGTAAGGGGAATCTTTATCTCTTAAACCCTAAACAAATCAGCCTACTAAAGGAAATCAAGGAGCTTCCTCAGGAGGAGAGAGGGAGAAAATGCCTCCAGTTTGACAACAGTGATCGTGATCGCCTAGCCGCCTGTCTGCCTTTGTTTGGACAGCTGGGCACAGTTTCTGCTCCTGAGTGCTTGCAAATCAGACCCTTTTCACCAATCTTTTACTTTGATAGGGAGGATGACGGTCGCATTCGTTTGGATATCCAGTTTGACTATGGAGATCTTAAGGTGACTAGTCAGCAACAGCTGGAACAATTACCATTTTCAAGCGATGCCGTCTTGGAAAACCAACTATTTCAAGTCTGTTTAGGGGCTGGTTTTGAGGTTGATTTTCAGTCTTGGAGACAGGCCTTGAAGCCAGAGGCAGTTTATTCTTTCTTTCACCATACGATTCCAGCTTTTGAGAAATTGGGTCAGGTTTTCTTGTCTGATGAGATGAATCAGCTCTACAGCGTCCAAGCTCCTCAGGTTCAGATTGAGTCCAAGGGAGGACTGTTGGAAATCCAGTTTGATTTCCAAGGAATTGCCCAAGAAGAGATTGATCAAGCTCTTAAAGCCCTGACCAGCAATAAGGATTTCTATATCAGTTCTTCTGACCAAGTGTACTTTTTTGATGAGGAAACCAAGCAGATTCGTCAAAATTTGCAGGAACTGGGGGTTGAGCTAAAAGATGGTTCTTTTCAAGCTCGAAAATCTCTGGCTTATAGCCTTTCTCAGCTTTTTGAAGGTCGAGATAGGATCTCCTTCACAGAGGAATTTCAGCATTTAGCTCATGATTTGACCCATCCAGAGGATTTTCCTTTGGGAGATATACGGGTGCAGGCGAGTTTGAGAGACTACCAGGAAAAGGGTGTTCGTTGGCTCCAGATGCTTCATCACTATGGTTTTGGTGGCATTCTGGCAGATGATATGGGACTGGGAAAAACATTGCAAACTATCGCTTTTTTGACTAGTCAGGTGACAGAAAATAGTCGTGTCTTGATTTTAGCGCCGTCAGGTTTGATCTACAATTGGGCAGATGAATTCAGAAAATTTGCCCCACAGTTGGATTTGGCTGTCGTTCATGGTTTGAAAGCGAATCGAGAAGCAATTCTTTCTGAAAATCACCAAATCTATGTGACTAGCTATGCCACCTTTCGTCAAGACAGCGAGCTTTATCAAGAGATGGCTTTTGATTTTCTCTTTTTAGATGAAGCCCAGGTCATGAAAAATGCCCAGACTAAGATTGCTCAGAGTTTGCGCCAGTTCGTGGTGCCGGCAGTTTTTGCTTTGTCAGGTACGCCCATCGAAAATCATTTAGGAGAGTTGTGGTCTATCTTTCAAATTGTGCTTCCGGGGCTCTTACCAAGTAAAAAGGAGTTTATGAAATTACCGGCTGACCGAGTAGCGCAATTTATCAAGCCCTTCGTCATGAGGCGTAAGAAAGAAGAAGTCCTAACAGAACTACCTGATCTGATCGAAGTTGTCTATAAAAATGAACTGGAAGACCAGCAGAAGGCCATCTATCTCGCCCAGTTGCAACAGATGCGAGACCGCCTAGCGCAAGTGACAGATCAAGAATTTCAGAGAAGTCGGGTAGAAATCTTATCTGGTCTCATGCGTTTACGCCAGATCTGCGATACGCCAGCTCTTTTTATGGACAATTACCAAGGAGGCAGTGGTAAATTGGATAGTCTCCGAGATTTATTGCTACAAGTGGCTGATGGTGGGCATCGGGTCTTGATTTTCTCCCAGTTCAAAGGAATGTTGGAAAAAATCGAGCAAGAGCTCCCAAATTTGGGCTTGACTTCCTTCAAAATTACGGGCTCAACTCCTGCTCAAGACCGACAAGAGATGACCAAAATATTTAACCAAGGGGAAAGGGATATCTTTCTCATCTCCCTTAAGGCGGGTGGTGTCGGTCTCAATCTGACAGGAGCTGACACCGTCATCTTAGTGGACCTCTGGTGGAATCCTGCCGTCGAGGCTCAGGCTATCGGACGAGCTCACCGAATGGGACAGGAGCGGAAGGTAGAGGTTTACCGTTTGATTACTAGAGGAACCATTGAAGAAAAGATTCAAGAACTCCAAGAACAGAAGAAACACCTGGTTTCCCAAGTTTTGGATGGAACGGAATCGCGTGCGAGTCTTAGTCTGGCAGAAATTCGAGAAATTTTAGGGATTTCTGAAGCCAGCACTTGAAAAATCAAGACAATACGCTATAATGAAGTGTTGAAAGGAAATACAAAATGAAACAAGATCGATTTCCATTGGTGTCAGATGATGAGATTATGCTGACTAAAATGCCAGTCATGGACTTGTACGATGAGTCAGACTTTATTAGCAATATTAAGGGTGATTACCGCGATAAAAACTATTTGGAATGGTCTCCTATCAATGAGGAACAGGCTGTAACTCCTTCGGCAGTTAGCAAGGAGTCAAAACCAAACCCAGAACCTAAAAAAGTTGAAAAAACGTATGCTGAATTGGCTAGAGAAGAGGCGCGTGCGGATCTGAAGAAGAAACGTTCGGCCAAGTATTTGACTCAGGATGTTAGTCATACCAGACGACACAATGATTCAACACTTGTTCGTCAAGGAAACCAACCAACAGCACCATTTCAAAAGGAAAATCCAGGTGAGTTTGCCAAGTTTAGTAAAAACTTGAGCCAGTCTCACTATATCTTAGCTGAGGAGGTTGGCCAAGTGGCGAATCCAACTTCGAAATCCCAGACGGGAAAGGCTAAAAAGAACAACTATGATTTTCTAAAGAAGAGTCAAATCTATAATAAAAAGAATAAGCAAACGGAACAGGAACGTCAGGTTGCCCAAGAGTTGAATCTGACAAGAATTACTGAGTAAGGGAGAAAAACATGTCAAAAACATATCATTTTATTGGAATCAAGGGATCAGGGATGAGTGCCTTGGCCTTGATGTTGCACCAAATGGGACACAAGGTTCAAGGTTCAGACGTTGAAAAATACTACTTTACTCAACGTGGACTAGAGCAGGCAGGGATTACGATTCTTCCTTTTGATGAAAAGAACCTGCAAGGGGATCTTGAAATTATTGCTGGAAATGCCTTTCGTCCAGATAACAATGTTGAAATCGCCTATGCTGACAAAAATGGTATCAGCTACAAACGTTACCATGAATTCCTAGGCAGCTTTATGCGTGACTTTGTCAGCATGGGGGTTGCAGGAGCGCATGGAAAGACATCAACGACTGGGATGCTGTCTCATGTTTTGTCTCACATCACAGACACTAGCTTCTTGATTGGGGATGGAACGGGTCGAGGTTCTGAAAATGCTAAGTATTTTGTTTTTGAATCTGACGAATATGAGCGTCATTTCATGCCTTACCACCCAGAATACTCTATCATCACCAATATTGACTTTGACCATCCAGACTACTTTACAAGTCTAGAGGATGTTTTCAACGCCTTTAATGACTATGCCAAACAAATTACTAAAGGTTTGTTTGTCTACGGTGAGGATGCTGAGTTGCGTAAGATTACAGCCAATGCTCCAATCTATTACTATGGCTTTGATGCTGAGGGAAATGACTTTGTAGCTAGCGACCTTCTACGTTCTACAACTGGTTCGACCTTCACAGTTCATTTCCGCGGACAAGAGTTGGGTCAATTCCACATTCCAACCTTTGGTCGTCATAATATTATGAATGCGACAGCCGTTATTGGTTTACTTTATACAGCAGGGTTTGACTTGAACTTGGTACGTGAACACTTGAAAACATTTGCTGGTGTCAAGCGTCGTTTCACTGAAAAGGTTGTCAATGGTACTATTATTATCGATGATTTTGCCCATCATCCAACGGAAATCATTGCGACCTTAGATGCGGCTCGCCAGAAATACCCAAGCAAGGAAATTGTTGCAATCTTCCAACCACACACTTTCACTAGAACCATTGCCCTATTGGACGACTTTGCTAAAGCTTTGAGCCAGGCAGATGCTGTTTACTTGGCGAAAATCTATGGATCAGCCCGTGAGGTGGACCATGGTGACGTCAAGGTAGAAGACCTAGCAGATAAAATTAAGAAGAAAAGCCAAGTCATCACAGTTGAAAATGTATCACCACTCCTTGAGCATGATAATGCAGTCTATGTCTTTATGGGAGCAGGAGATATCCAAACCTATGAGTACTCATTTGAACGTCTTTTGTCTAATTTGACAAGCAACGTCCAATAAGAAAAAAGAATGGAAATTCCAATCACAATAGGACGGGCTACTTTATCGGATTTAGAAGAAATTGTAGCAATTGAAGAATCTTGTTTATCCTCAGAAGAAATAGTGAGCTACGAGTTTTTAGAAGAGAGTATCCGTAAGATTGCGGATACCTTTCTTGTAGCAAGAGATGAAAACCAGCTCATAGGCTATGTTTTAGGAGAGTCTCAGTCTCTTCATCACACATGGATAGAAATAAGATCATTAGCTATTCATCCTGACCATCGCGGGCAAGGCTTGGGGACCCTTCTTCTTGCTAGCTTGAAACAAGTGGCGGTGGAAGGAGGGTATGAGTATCTTCGCTTGATTTGTCCTGATGACTTGCTCTCTTATTTTGAAATGAATGGCTTTGTTGAGGAAGAAGTGCCAGAAGCTTCATGCGCAAGATTTTCGGGATGGAATCTGATTTGGACTAATCCTTTTGATCAGGAGGAAGTATGAAAATCAGACACGCAAGATTTTCGGATTTAGATCAAATTTTAGAGATAGAGCTGGAGAATTTCTCCCTTGAAGAAGCCATTCCTCGTTCGGTCTTTGAGGCGCACTTACGTGAGATTCAGACGAGCTTTCTCGTCGCTGAAAAAGAAGGACGTATCCTTGGGTATATTGAAGGTCCAGTCGTCCCACATCGTCATCTACAAGATCAGTCCTTTACAGAAGAGATAAAAGACTATAGCCATCGACCTGGAGGCTATATCTCTGTGACTTGTCTCTCCATAGCTAAGGAGTCACAAGCCTTGGGCGTGGGGAAAAGACTGTTAAGGGCTCTGAAAGAAGTCGCTTTAGAACATGAACGAGAAGGTATTAATTTGACCTGTCATGACTATCTCATCCCTTATTATGAAAAAAATGGATTTGTGAATGAAGGGGTATCCCAGTCAAGCTTTGCGGGTGAAAGTTGGTATGATATGGTTTGGCAACCTTAAAAAATGAGAATCATAGCTATAGAAAGGGATGTTTTGTTGCTTTTCTGTAACTTTTAAGATATAATATTATGGATTGTCAACAAGGAGGTAATGCTTTTGACTGAAAAATCAAGAGAAGAAGAAAAATTAAGCTTTAAAGAGCAGATTCTACGTGATTTAGAGAGAGTAAAAGAACAAGATAGAAGAGAGAAAGAAGTAGACATTCCAAATCTGACAGCTTCATCATCTCAAGCTAGTTCAGTAACTCCTGCAAATCCTGAATCTGATACTTCAACAGAAGAGTTGATGGCTGATTCCCTATCTGTTGTCGATAAAATTCTAAAGAATGCGCCGAGTGTTCCTCCACTTTCGAGTGCTGAAACTGATGAAACGGATGAAAAAGAAGAGAAAGAGATTAGACAGCCTGTCATTGACAAGATTGAAGTTGTAGAATCGGAAGAACCTCTAGTAGAACCGATTCATCCAGCTGAAGAACCTGTAGTGGAGTCCGTTCAACCTAAGGTGGAACCAGTTGAACTTGAACCTGAAGAAAAAGAATTTAACGATACTCCGACCAAGATAGATGTGACTTATAAGACAGAAGAGGCCAATACATCAGTTCCTTCTTCTGAGAATAAAGCTGAAGCGCTAGTTTCAACTGGATCCTCAGACAGATTAACGGAGGAACCACGTCGTAACCGTCGCCGTAAAGGTAAAAAACCAACCAAGAAAAAGAAGAAATCAAAGGCCAAGGGTTTCCTAGTAACCTTTTTAGTCCTCTTGGTGCTTGTGGCTGCTGGTGGATACTTTGGGTACGGTTATGTTCAAGACTCTTTGAAACCTGTTGATGCGAGCTCTAAGGAGTATATGACAGTTCAAATTCCAGAAGGATCAAATGTGCAACAAATTGGGAGCACTTTGGAAAAATCTGGTTTGGTCAAACATGGACTTATCTTTAGTATTTATGCTAAGTATAAGGGTTCAGATTTGAAGTCAGGTTATTACAATTTGAAGCAGAGCATGAGTACGGATGACTTGATTCAAGAATTGCAAAAAGGTGGAACTCCTGAACCTCAAGAACCAGTGCTTGCGAACTTAACTATTCCGGAAGGTTATACCTTAGAGCAAATTGCTCAGACAGTAGGTCAACTCCAAGGTGATTTTAAAGAACCTCTTACTGCGGATGCTTTCTTGGCAAAAGCTCAAGATGAGACCTTTATCTCACAATTAGTAGCCAAGTATCCAAACCTACTTGGAAGTCTTCCAACAAAAGACAGTGGCGTTCGTTATCGTCTTGAAGGCTACCTTTTCCCAGCAACCTATACGATCAAAGACAGTACAACTGTTGAAAGTTTGATTGATGAGATGGTGGCTGCTATGGATAAGGCTATGTCACCATATTACGCTACGATCAAAGAAAAGAATCTGACAGTTAATGAATTGCTCAGCATTGCTTCTCTTGTCGAAAAAGAAGGTGCTAAGACCGAAGATCGCAAGAAAATCGCAGGTGTCTTCTATAACCGCTTGAATGTTGGTATGCCACTTCAAAGTAATATCGCTATCCTATATGCTCAAGGAAAACTTGGTCAAAAGATTAGTTTAGCAGATGACGCTGGAATTGATACAACGATTGATTCACCTTATAATGTTTATACACATCTTGGCCTCATGCCCGGCCCGGTTGATAGTCCAAGCCTCGATGCTATTGAAGCAAGTGTAAATCAGACAAAGAGTGAGTACTTGTACTTTGTAGCTAATGTTGAAGACGGTAAAGTATACTTTGCAACAACAAAAGAAGAGCATGACCAAAACGTTGCGGAACATATCAATAGTAAATTAACACAATCAAGTAGTTCAAACTAAAATTATGTGGTTTTCCACATAATTTTGTTTTAAAAAAGTAATAGAAAAGAAAGTTGAAAAAATGGCAGAAAAAACTTACCCAATGACCCTTGAAGAAAAGGAAAAACTAGAAAAAGAATTAGAAGAATTGAAACTCGTTCGTCGTCCTGAAGTCGTAGAGCGTATCAAGATTGCTCGTTCCTATGGAGACCTTTCAGAAAATAGTGAGTATGAAGCAGCAAAAGATGAACAAGCTTTTGTTGAAGGTCAAATTTCAAGTCTAGAAACAAAAATTCGTTATGCTGAAATTGTTAATAGCGATGCAGTTGCCCAAGATGAGGTAGCTATCGGTAAGACCGTAACCATCCAAGAAATCGGTGAAGAGGAAGAAGAAGTCTACATCATCGTCGGTTCTGCAGGTGCGGATGCTTTCGCTGGGAAGGTATCAAATGAAAGTCCGATTGGACAAGCTTTGATCGGCAAAAAAACAGGCGATATTGTTACGATTGAGACACCTGTTGGTAGTTACGATGTCAAAATTTTAAAGGTTGAAAAAACAGCCTAAATAGAATGAAAATGGAGTAGTGGAGGTCTTGACTTGCTCAACTCCTTTTTGATTTTTTGAATAAATAGGAGACTATATGAGTTCAAATAAGAAAAAAAATAAAATGGAGCGTGGCTTAACCAATCGCCATGTTCAGGTGATGGCCATTGCGGGGACAATCGGAACAGGACTTTTCCTAGGTGCTGGTCGTTCTATCAGCCTTACTGGACCTTCTATCATCCTGATTTACATGATTACAGGAGCCTTTATGTTTTTGATGATGAGGGCTGTTGGGGAGATGCTATATCAGGATCCAGAACAACATACTTTTATCAACTTTATCACCCGTCATTTGGGGAAAGGCTGGGGGTATTTCTCGGTTTGGTCTTATTGGTTGTCTGTTGTCTTTATCGGTATGGCAGAAATCACCGCGATTTCGCATTATGTTCAGTTTTGGTTTCCTTCTTGGCCTAGTTGGTTGATTCAGATTGTTTTTTTAACGATTTTGGCCTTGGTCAATCTGATTGCGGTTAAGCTCTTTGGAGAAGTCGAGTTTTGGTTTGCTATGGTTAAGATTGTGGCTATTTTAGCTATGATTGCAACAGGGGTCTTTATGGTCTTGACAGGATTTGAAACACCATATGGTGCTGCAAGTCTGGTAAATATCAGCAATCAATTCTCTCTTTTCCCAAATGGAGTCATGAACTTTGTCATGGCCTTTCAAATGGTATTTTTTGCCTATCTGATGATTGAATTTATCGGAGTGACAACCTCTGAAACGAAGAATCCTCGTCAGGTTTTGCCAAAAGCAGTTAAGGAAATTCCTCTCCGAATTGTCTTCTTCTATGGCGGAGCCCTATTAGCCATTATGTCTATTATTCCCTGGAGAGAACTTGCTTCTTCAGATTCACCATTTGTAACGGTTTTTGAGCTGGCAGGTATCAAGTGGGCGGCAGCTCTGATTAACTTCGTTGTTTTGACGTCGGCCGCATCTGCTCTTAATTCAACCCTCTATTCAACAGGGCGACACCTCTACCAGATTGCTCATGATTCACCCAATCGCTTCCTAAAAGCGATCAAGGCAGATACTCTCTCTCGCCATAATGTTCCACAAAATGCTATTATTGCTTCAGCAATCTTGATTGCTCTGGCTGCCTTTATCAATGTTTTGCCAGGTGTTTCCGATGCCTTTGCTTTGATTACGGCGTCTTCATCAGGTGTTTACATCGCGATTTATATCTTGATCATGGTGGCTCATCTCAAATACCGCAAGTCACAAGACTTCATGGCGGATGGCTACCTCATGCCCCATTACCGTTTTCTAAATCCTTTAACCATGCTCTTCTTTATCTTTGTCTTTGTAACCCTCTTTTTACAAGAATCTACCTTCATGGGGGCAGTTGGTTCTGCCATCTGGATTCTTGTTTTCGGAATTTATAGCCAGTGGAAATTTAGAAAATAAATCATAAACTCATCAACTCAGCTTGGTGAGTTTTTTCTAGTTTGACAGTCTATTGAAATAAGATTATAATCAAGCTGTAACAGTTCTAAGGAGGTTTGGATGCACGTTAGATTGGAAAATAAGGAGTCTCATAAAGCGCAAGAAATAGAGGATTTGATTCGTGCTTATAATCGTTCCAAAAGAGAAGAGGCTATAAGTGAGCCACTGAACCTTTATGTCGAAGATGAAAAGGGCAATCTCTTGGCGGGCTTAGTAGCAGAGACTTTCGGAAATTGGCTGGAAATCGAATATTTGTTTGTGAAAGAGGAATTGCGAGGACAGGGAATCGGTTCAAAACTATTGGAGCAAGCTGAAAATGAAGCTAAGAATCGAAACTGTCAGTTTGCTTTCGTGAATACTTACCAGTTTCAAGCACCAGATTTTTATAAAAGGCATGGCTACAAGGAAGTCTTTACCTTGCAAGACTATCCCTACACAGGGCAAAGATTTTATTACCAAAAGGATTTGTAAGCTGAATATGAAAGTATAAAGCAAAGAGGAAATCTTCACATCACTATGGAGGTGGGCTAATGGATATCATACTAGATATGGGCAACGTTTTATTAGAATGGAACAAGGATAAGATTTTACAAAGTGTTTCGAATACGAAGAAAGATTATCTCATTTTAGATAAGAGCATTTTTCAGTCGGGGCTTTGGGAAAGATTAGATCTTGGGACTATGACGAGAGAAGAGTTGGTGCTTAAACTTGTGTCGATGATTGGAAGGGGCTATCAAAAGAAGGTTGAAGAAGTTATCTGGAATTGGCCTAGCTACATTGATATTTATAGGGAAGTCTTTCCTGTCTTGTCAGAACTAAAGAAAAAGGGGCATCGCATCTTCGTCTTGTCCAATACCTCAAAGGTATTTTATGACTTGCTGGAAGAGCAACTGTCTCCCTTAAAAGAACTTTTAGATGGCTTTGTCCTATCCTGTGATATAAAAGCTATAAAGCCTGATTTGGCAATGTTTAAGGGGATTCTCGATAAATACCAGCTAGATCCTACAAATTGTGTCTTTCTAGACGATATTGAGGACAATACAATAGCAGCTGAGAAATTGGGCATCAAGTCCTATCAGGTCAAGAAAAGAAGTGATGTCGTCGATATTTTGAAATCCTATATTTGAACTCAACACTCTCTATTTTTTGTGGTAGAGAGTTTTTTTGTTAATAAAATCTTACAAAATGACATTTATATGTTGCATTAAGTTAGATATATGGTATAATATTTTTAAAAGAAGCGCAACTTTTTAAAAATGTGAAGGAGGACGCTAGTGGCTAAAAATTTAAAATTAAAACTAGCTCGTGTGGAGCTTGACTTGACACAAGGGGACTTGGCAGAGGCTGTGGGTGTTACTAGGCAGACCATAGGCTTGATTGAAGCTGGGAAATACAATCCTAGTCTCTCGCTCTGCCAGTCCATTTGCAGATGCTTAGGCAAAACTTTAGACCAACTATTTTGGGAGGAAGAAGATGAAAAATAGATTTTTTTATTATCAATTATTAGACGAAAGGGAAGAACAACTGTTTAACAAAGCTGGGACAGAGTCTTTTAATGTGTTTATCGGGCTCATTCTGCTAAGTTATTTGGTGGCTGTATTAGCACCTGCTCTTTTTAATCCTGATATTCTTCTGGTTACTCTTCTTTTAGGAATTTTCTTCTTTTTCAATCGTGCACGACAACTTGGAGTGACCTACTATAGTCGTTTTCATTTTACGATTGTAGGGTGTTTGCTGGTAACTCTCGCTATTACGACTCTCTTGATGTTGCAAAATTATCAATTCAATATCGAAATTTATCAGCACAATCCTTTGAACTTCAAATACTTGTCTGCTTGGGCCATTACTTATCTGATCTACCTTCCTTGGGTTTTTATCGGCAATCTCGGCCTTAAAAGTTATGGCGAATGGGCTCAGAAAAAGTTTGAGCAAGATATGGATGAACTGGAGAATGGAGAATAGCTTGTTAGCTTTTTATCAATCTCGGTAAAATGTGTTATAATAGTACTAATTTATCGGATGGTGTGAAAGTGGTAGAATACGTTCATACCTTTGTAAAGTAGGAAGAAGGAAAACAGATGTATCCAGATGATAGTTTGACATTGCACACGGACTTGTACCAGATCAATATGATGCAAGTTTACTTTGATCAAGGAATTCACAATAAAAAGGCGGTCTTTGAAGTTTATTTCCGCCAGCAACCTTTTCAGAACGGCTATGCAGTATTCGCTGGTTTGGAAAGAATTGTACATTATCTTAAAGACTTGCGTTTTTCAGATAGTGATATCGCCTATTTGGAGTCGCTTGGCTATCATGGGGCGTTCTTAGACTACCTCCTCAATCTCAAGTTGGAGTTGACGGTTCGTTCTGCCCAGGAAGGGGACTTGGTTTTTGCTAATGAGCCAATTGTTCAAGTTGAAGGCCCTCTAGCCCAATGCCAGTTGGTCGAAACGGCTCTCTTGAACATCGTTAACTTTCAAACCTTGATAGCGACAAAGGCAGCACGTATTCGTTCAGTCATTGAAGATGAGCCTTTGATGGAATTCGGGACACGTCGTGCGCAAGAAATGGATGCAGCTATTTGGGGAACACGCGCAGCCGTGATTGGTGGAGCCAACGGAACTAGCAATGTGCGAGCAGGTAAGCTCTTTGATATTCCAGTCTTGGGGACTCATGCCCATGCCTTGGTACAGGTTTATGGAAACGACTATGAAGCCTTCAAGGCCTATGCGGCGACCCATCGTGATTGTGTCTTTTTAGTAGATACTTATGATACACTTCGCATCGGTGTGCCAGCTGCTATTCAGGTGGCGCGTGAACTGGGTGATCAGATTAACTTTATGGGTGTGCGGATTGACTCTGGGGATATTGCCTACATTTCTAAGAAAGTCCGTCAGCAACTGGACGAGGCTGGATTCACAGAGGCTAAGATCTATGCTTCTAATGACCTAGATGAAAATACCATCCTCAATCTCAAGATGCAAAAGGCTAAAATTGATGTCTGGGGTGTGGGAACCAAGCTGATTACAGCCTATGACCAGCCAGCTCTTGGGGCAGTTTATAAGATTGTTGCCATCGAAGATGAAAATGGTCAGATGCGCAATACCATCAAACTGTCTAATAATGCTGAAAAAGTGTCTACGCCAGGTAAGAAGCAGGTATGGCGCATTACCAGTCGTGAAAAAGGGAAGTCAGAAGGCGACTACATCACTTATGATGGAGTTGACGTTGCCAGCATGACTGAAATCAAGATGTTCCATCCGACCTATACCTATATCAAAAAAACCGTTCGTAATTTTGATGCCGTTCCTCTCTTGGTGGATATCTTTAAAGAAGGAAAATTGGTTTACGATTTGCCTAGTTTGACTGAGATTCAGGCCTATGCTCGCAAAGAATTTGACAAGCTTTGGGATGAGTATAAACGGGTTCTCAATCCGCAACATTACCCAGTAGACTTGGCGCGTGATATTTGGCAAGATAAGATGGACTTGATTGATAAGATGCGTAAGGAAGCCCTTGGTGAAGGAGAAGAAGAATGAGTTTGCAAGAGACCATTATCCAGCAACTGGGTGTCAAGCCAGTGATTGACGCTCAGGAAGAAATCCGTCGTTCGATTGATTTCTTAAAGAGATACTTGAAAAAACACCCCTTCCTTAAAACTTTTGTACTAGGGATTTCTGGAGGACAAGACTCAACCTTAGCAGGGCGCTTGGCGCAATTAGCTATGGAAGAAATGCGAGCAGAGACAGGAGATGACAGCTACCAATTTATCGCTGTCCGCCTGCCCTATGGCGTGCAAGCAGATGAGGCAGATGCTCAAAAAGCCCTTGCTTTCATCCAGCCAGATGTCAGTTTTGTTGTGAATATCAAGGAATCAGCTGATGCCATGACAGCTGCAGTCGAAGCGACAGGAAGTCCTGTTTCAGACTTTAACAAGGGAAATATCAAGGCTCGTAGTCGTATGATTGCCCAATATGCCCTTGCGGGTGCCCATAGTGGAGCTGTCATTGGAACAGACCATGCTGCGGAAAATATCACAGGCTTTTTTACCAAGTTTGGTGACGGTGGTGCAGATATTCTCCCTCTTTACCGCCTCAATAAACGTCAAGGAAAACAACTCTTGAAGGAGCTTGGTGCAGACCCAGCCCTTTATGAAAAAATCCCAACAGCAGACCTAGAAGAAGATAAACCAGGGCTGGCTGATGAAGTCGCCCTTGGAGTCACTTATGAAGAGATTGATGACTACCTAGAAGGCAAAACAATCAGCCCAGAAGCTCAAGAGACTATCGAAAACTGGTGGCACAAAGGCCAACACAAACGCCACCTACCAATCACCGTATTTGATGACTTTTGGGAGTAAAAAGGTCCGGGGGACCTTTTTAGCCCGAGTCTAGAAATGAGAAAGCGAGGAAGGTCCGGGGGACCTTTTTAGCCCGAGTCTAGAAACAGGAAAACGAGGTAGATTCGGTAACTCGAAGAGTTTGATTTTCCTTGTCTCACCCCCGCAAGGATGACTAGGTTTGAAAAAGCTTGGTAAAGCGCATTTCAAACCAGACAGCGACTGCGTCAAGTAACTAGATGAAAAACTTGTTTTCTAGCTGTTACTGAGTATAGTCTTTTTACCCTGAGCCTTAAGCTTAGAAAGCGAGGTAACATTATGAAAGCAATCGGTACGCAAATGTTACAGACAGAACGTTTGATTTTGAGAAGATTTGTGGAGAGTGATGCGGAAGCCATGTTTCAAAATTGGGCCTCGTCTGCTGAGAATCTAATCTATGTCACCTGGGATCCTCATCCTGATGTTGAGGTGACTCGGAATTCGATTCGAAATTGGGTTGCATCCTATACCAATCCCAACTATTACAAATGGGCCATTTGTCTCAAAGAAGATCCTGAGCATGTGATAGGAGATATCAGCATCGTTGAGATGAATGAGCCTGATTCAAGTTGTGAAATTGGGTATGTTTTAGGAAAAGATTATTGGGGAAATGGTATGATGACGGAGGCCTTGAAAGCTGTGTTAGACTTTTGTTTTACTCAAACAGGCTTTCAAAAAGTCAGAGCTCGTTACGCTAGTCTCAACCCAGCTTCAGGCCGTGTGATGGAAAAAGCGGGAATGTCTTATCTAAAAACCATTGCTAATGGTGTGGAGAGAAAAGACTACGTTGCGGACCTTATTTATTACCAGATAAGTAGGGAAGACAGGTGATTCTCTTTTCTGTATCTACCAAAGTCAGACCTTGTCTGGCTTTTTTTGTGCCAGATTTTTGAATAAACTGATTAAATTCCTATTTTTCCCTATTATTGTCCCTGTTTTTTCTTAGAGTTGGGAATTATAATAGACTTATCAAAAGAAAGAAGGGTGAAAAGATATGGACAATGTAATCTTTTTTATCAGTGTTTTTCTTGCTGGAATTCTTTCCTTCTTTTCTCCTTGTATATTACCCTTGTTGCCAGTCTATGCAGGGGTCTTGTTGGATGACAAAGATGGTGCTCAGGTTTCTAGCGGAAAAATTTCAATCTCAGTTGTAAGTTTATTGCGAACTCTGGCCTTTATAGCGGGGATTTCCTTTGTTTTTATCTTACTGGGTTATGGAGCTGGTTTTTTAGGCAATTTGCTGTATGCTTCTTGGTTTCAGTATATGACGGGTGCGATTATCATTCTCTTGGGCTTGCACCAGATGGATGTTTTACATTTGCAGGGACTTTACAAGGAAAGAAGGCTACAATTAAAGAGACAGGAGCAAAAGGGTAACGGCTATAGTCAGGCATTTTTACTGGGGTTAACCTTTAGTTTTGCTTGGACGCCATGTGTGGGGCCGGTTCTGGGGTCTGTTTTGGCCTTGGCGGCTTCAGGTGGTTCAGGAGCTTGGCAGGGTGCTGGTCTCATGTTGATTTACACGCTGGGTTTGGCGCTACCATTTTTGGTTCTAGCTCTTGCTTCCAGCTATGTTTTGAAACATTTCCGAAAACTCCATCCTTATCTCGGAACCCTCAAAAAAATGGGTGGTCTTCTCATTATCGTGATGGGAATCTTGGTGCTTTTGGGAAATGCTTCCATTTTGACTACATTATTTGAATAGAGAGGAAAAAGAAATGAAAAAATGGCAAACATGTCTCCTTGGAGTAGGCTCAATTTGTTGCTTGGCAGCCTGTTCGACTAAAAACATGTCAGACGAGTCTACTATGAAGGAGCAATCCAAAACAGAACAAGTTAGTTCGAAAACTGCGACTAAAGGTCAGGCGGTTGCTGATTTTGAACTGATGGGAGTAGATGGTAAGACCTATCGTTTGTCTGATTACAAGGGCAAGAAAGTCTATCTCAAATTCTGGGCTTCTTGGTGTTCCATCTGTCTAGCCAGCCTTCCAGATACGGACGAAATCGCTAAAGAAGCTGGTGATGACTATGTGGTCTTGACAGTGGTATCTCCTGGGCACAAGGGGGAACAAGCGGAAGCTGAATTTAAGAACTGGTACAAGGGCTTAGATTATAAAAATTTTCCAGTTTTAATTGATCCATCAGGTAAACTCTTGGAAAGTTATGGTGTCCGTTCTTATCCGACTCAAGCCTTTATAGACAAGGAAGGCAAGCTGGTCAAAACGCAACCAGGTTTTATGGAGAAGGAAATGATTTTAAAAGAATTGAAAGAAATGGGGTAGAGAAAGGCTATGAATGATAAAGTAAAATTGTTTGTCTTGGCAGGGGTCATTCTCCTAGTCCTAACCGGTTTCTATTTTCTATTGATGCGAAATGCAGGGCAGACAGATAGCTCGCAAATTGAGAAAGCATCAGTTAGCCAAGGAGGAAAAACAGTGAAAAAAACAGAAATTAGTAAAGACGCAGACTTGCACGAAATTTATCTAGCTGGGGGATGTTTCTGGGGAGTGGAGGAATACTTCTCATGCGTTTCCGGAGTGACAGATGCCGTTTCAGGCTATGCAAATGGTAGAGGGGAAACAACCAAGTACGAATTGATTAACCAAACAGGACATGCGGAGACTGTTCATGTCACTTACGACGCCAATCAAATTTCCCTCAAAGAAATCCTGCTTCATTACTTCCGTATTATCAATCCAACCAGCAAAAATAAACAAGGAAATGATGTGGGGACCCAGTATCGTACCGGCGTTTATTACACAGATGACAAGGATTTGGAGGTAATCAACCAAGTTTTTGATGAAGTTGCTAAGAAATACGACCAACCTCTGGCAGTTGAAAAGGAGGCATTGAAGAATTTTGTAGTGGCTGAGGATTACCACCAAGACTATCTCAAGAAAAATCCAAATGGCTACTGCCATATCAATATCAATCAGGCAGCCTATCCCGTCATTGATGCCAGCAAATATCCAAAACCAAGCGATGAAGAATTGAAAAAGACCTTGTCACCTGAGGAGTATGCAGTCACCCAGAAAAATCAAACAGAACGAGCTTTTTCAAACCGTTACTGGGATAAATTTGAATCTGGTATCTATGTGGATGTGGCAACTGGCGAACCCCTCTTTTCATCAAAGGACAAGTTTGAGTCTGGTTGCGGATGGCCTAGTTTCACCCAACCAATTAGTCCAGATGTTGTCACTTACAAGGAAGATAAGTCTTACAATATGACGCGCATGGAAGTGAGAAGTCGAGTTGGAGATTCTCACCTTGGCCATGTCTTTACAGATGGGCCTCAGGACAAGGGTGGCTTGCGCTACTGTATCAATAGTCTTTCTATCCGATTTATTCCCAAAGACCAAATGGCAGAAAAAGGCTATGCCTATTTACTAGATTATGTCGATTAAGAAGTCTTTCCTAAGCAGTTAGAGGAGAATTTTGCTATACTGATACTAGTAAGTGACAAAGGAGCAGAGCATGACCTACACAATCTTAATCGTAGAAGATGAGTATCTGGTAAGACAAGGCTTGACCAAGCTGGTTAATGTAGCGGCCTACGATATGGAAATCATCGGTCAGGCTGAAAATGGAAGACAGGCTTGGAACTTGATTCAAAAGCAGGTGCCAGACATCATTTTAACCGATATCAATATGCCTCAGCTAAATGGCATCCAGTTGGCCAGGCTGGTCCGAGAAACCTATCCCCAGGTGCATCTGGTATTTTTAACGGGTTACGATGATTTTGATTATGCCTTGTCTGCTGTCAAACTAGGTGTCGATGACTATCTGCTCAAACCCTTTTCTCGTCAGGATATTGAGGAAATGTTAGGGAAAATCAAGCAAAAACTAGACAAGGAAGAAAAAGAAGAGCAGTTACAAGATTTATTAACCGATAAGTTTGAGGGAAATATTGCTCAGAAAATCCAGTCCCATCTGGCTGACAGTCAGTTTAGTTTAAAGTCTTTAGCTAGTGAATTGGGCTTTAGTCCGACTTATCTGAGCTCCTTGATTAAGAAAGAGTTGGGGCTGCCTTTTCAGGATTATCTGGTGAGAGAGCGTGTCAAACAAGCCAAGCTCTTGCTTCTGACCACGGATTTAAAGATTTATGAGATAGCCGAAAAGGTTGGTTTTGAAGATATGAACTATTTTACCCAACGTTTTAAACAGATTGCAGGTGTGACACCTCGTCAGTTTAAGAAGGGAGAAGGTCGATGAAGCGTTCTTCTCTCCTAGTCAGAATGGTTATTTCCATCTTTCTGGTCTTTCTCATTCTCCTAGCTCTGGTTGGGACTTTCTACTATCAATCGAGTTCATCAGCCATTGAGGCTACTATTGAGGGTAATAGCCAAACAACTATCAGCCAAACTAGCAACTTTATTCAGTCTTATATCAAAAAATTAGAAACCACCTCTACCAGTTTGACCCAGCAGAAGGATGTGTTGGCCTATGCTGAGAATCCCAGTCAAGATAAGGTCAAGGGAATCCGAGATCTGTTTTTGACTATCTTAAAGGCAGACCAGGACCTGAAAACGGTGGTACTGGTCACCAAATCCGGTCAGGTCATTTCTACAGATGACAGTGTGCAGATGAAAACTTCCTCAGATATGATGGCTGAGGATTGGTACCAAAAGGCTATTCATCAGGGAGCTAAGCCAGTTTTAACCCCAGCTCGTAAATCAGACAGCCAGTGGGTTATTTCTGTCACTCAGGAACTTGTTGATGCAAAGGGAACCAATTTAGGTGTGCTTCGCTTGGATATTTCCTATGAAACTCTGGAAGCATATCTCAACCAACTCCAGTTGGGCCAGCAGGGCTTTGCCTTTATCATCAATGAAAACCATGAATTTGTCTACCATCCTAAACGTACTGTCTATAGCTCAGCTAGTGAAATGGAGGCCATGAAACCCTACATCGAGACAGGGCAGGGTTATACTCTAGACCACCAATCCTACGTCAGTCAGGAACAGATTGCAGGGACTGATTGGACGGTTATAGGCGTGTCTTCGCTGGAAAAATTAGACCAGGTTCGGAGTCAACTCATGTGGACCTTGCTTGCTGCTAGTGCCTTATCTCTTCTTGCCTGTCTCTGCTTGGTGTGGTTCAGTCTCAAACGCTGGATTGCCCCTTTGAAGGACCTAAGAGAAACCATGCTGGAAATTGCTTCTGGTACACAAAATTTTCGTGCTAAGGAAGCTGGTGCCTATGAACTGAGAGAAGTGACTCGCCAGTTCAATGCCATGTTGGATCAGATTGATCAGTTGATGGCAGATGTGCGCAGGCAGGAAGAAGCGACCCGGCAGTATGAACTTCAGGCCTTGTCAAGCCAGATTAACCCCCATTTCCTCTACAATACTTTGGATACTATCATCTGGATGGCTGAATTTCAGGATAGTCAGCGAGTGGTTCAGGTGACTAAGTCTTTGGCAACCTATTTCCGCTTGGCGCTCAATCAAGGCAAGGATTTGATTTCTCTTTCTGATGAAATCAATCATGTCCGCCAGTACCTCTTTATCCAGAAACAACGCTATGGTGATAAGCTGGAGTATGAGATTGATGAAGATCCTGCTTTTGGTAACCTAGTCTTACCCAAGTTGGTGTTGCAACCTCTTGTAGAAAATGCTCTTTACCATGGTATTAAGGAAAAGGAAGGTCAGGGTCATATTAAAGTCTCTGTTCAGAAACAGGATACAGGGCTTGTCATCCGCATTGAGGATGATGGTGTTGGTTTCCAAGCTGCTGGCGATAGTAGTCAAAGTCAGCTCAAACGTGGGGGAGTTGGCCTTCAAAATGTCGACCAACGACTCAAACTTCATTTTGGAGACAATTACCAGATGAAGATCAATTCTGTACCTTCAAAAGGGACGACGGTTGAAATATACATTAATAAAATAGTAATTAGCTAACTCCCAGTCAATTCTGGGAGTTTTACTTTTAAAATTCAGGATGATTAGTTGGCCTTGATAAAATCAGTAAAAAAAGATATGATAGATAGTGACAAAAGAGGTATCAAGTATGAAGGAAAAAGACATTCAAAGAGCAACAAGCCAGATTGTAGAAGATGTAATAGACAAGGCCAATTTGAAGCAGGGAGCTATCTTTGTTTTGGGCCTTTCTTCTAGTGAGGTGATGGGTGGTCAGATTGGCAAGGAATCCAGTCAAGAAATTGGGGAAATCATCGTGAAAACCATCCTAGATATCCTAGAGGAAAAAGGAATTCATCTAGCTGTTCAAGGTTGTGAACATGTTAATCGTGCCCTCGTTGTTGAACGTCAGGTGGCAGAGCAGTTTGGTCTTGAAATCGTCAGTGTCCTTCCTACACTTCATGCAGGAGGTTCGGGTCAGTTGGCAGCCTTCAAGTTTATGCGGGATCCAGTTGAGGTTGAATTTATCAAGGCTCATGCTGGATTGGATATCGGAGACACTGCAATTGGTATGCATGTCAAGCATGTTCAGGTTCCGATTCGCCCTCTTTTGAGAGAGATTGGGCATGCCCATGTAACGGCTCTTGCAAGTCGTCCCAAATTAATTGGAGGTGCGCGTGCGCAGTATCCACAAGATTCTATCAGAAAGTCGTGAGAATGAGAAAAACAAAACAACAACTAGAAAAAATCACCAAATATTCGATTCGTAAGCTCACTGTTGGAGTAGGTCCTGTAGCCATCGGGGCCTTCCTTTTTGGTGTCAGTACCCTTTCAGTAGATAAAGTGCATGCCAATGAAGCTGGCGGTGCTCATAGTGTTCATTACCGTTATTTGGCGGAGCAGGAATTGACCGAGTCTGAAAAAGCCCTGATTCACCATGAAGTTCCTACAGAATTTCAAGATGAAGATATTCTCTATGTAGTTTATCGCAAGAAAGCAACTAACAGTCAACAACTTCCTTACACAGGAAGTAAAGAACTAGCCTTGGCTGGTCTTGGCTTGGCAACAGCCTCACTAGCAGTCTTTTTGGTATCCAAAAAAGGTCGCAAAGAGGTCCTAGGTGTTCTCTTGATTGGTTCTTTGGGAGCCAGCACTTTTGTACCTTATGGGACATTTGCATTTGAAAATAAAGAATTGCTTTCTTATAACCAAACTATTTCGGCCTCTACACATGAAGGTTTGGCTGAAGGGATTATCCATATTGATGGCTATGAATACATTGGTTACTTCAAGGAAGCAGAACTCCACCCATCAAGTCCAGCTTCAGCTGAGAAGCCTCAGTTGCCAGTAGAAAAGCAAAGTGCAAATGAAATCGAGAAAACAGAAGTAGTTCAAGAAACACCGACTGTTGCGCCAGAAACTGTCGTTGAAAAACCTGTGGCACAAACTCCGGTTTCTCCTGCTGTTGAAGAAAAACCAGTTTTTGAGAATCCTCAGACTAGACAGGAAGAGAGCTTGGTAGAGATTCCTTTTGAAACAGTCACAAGCCCAGATGCGAATCTAGCAGAAGGAGAGACTCGTATCGTCGCAGCCGGAGTAAATGGTCAGCGTCGCCTTGTAACCAAGGTATCGATGGTTAACGGTCAAGAAGTTAGAGAAGTCATCGAAGACCAAGTAGTCCAAAATCCTGTGTCGCAAGTCATTGCAGTCGGAACTAAGAAAGAGGTGCAACCTGCTCCAACTCCAGTACCACAAGCTGAACCAACTCACCAAGTAGTTAAAGGTACACAAGAAGAAGGTAAGACAGGACAAGCCTTAACACAAGCTGAATTACCAGAAGCCCCAGTTGAAGTAAAAGGAACTCAAGAAGAAGGTAAGGCAGGACAATCCTTAACGCAACCTGAATTGCCAGAGACTCCAGTTGAAGCAAAAGGAACCCAAGAAGAAGGCAAAGAAGGTCAAGCTTTGACGCAACCAACATTACCAGATGCTCCAGTAGAAGTAAAAGGTACACAAGAGGAAGGTAAAGTAGGTCAAGCTCTTGTACAAGAACAGTTACCTGAGTACAAAGTAACTGAGGGAACCCTTGTTGAAACATCGACTACAGACCTAGACTACAAAACTGAAACGACTGAGGATCCAACCAAGTATACGGACGAAGAAACTGTCGTAAGAAATGGTGAAAAAGGTAGTCAAGTTACTAAAACAACTTATAAAACAGTAGAAGGTGTTAAAACTGACCAAGTTCTTTCAACTAGCACAGAAGTTACCAAGGAGCCTGTAAACCAACAGGTAAGTCGTGGGACAAAACCAATTGAAGGAACTCTTGTAGAAGAAAGTCTTGAAAAGATTCCATTTAAGGAAGTTGTTAAAGAAGATGACCAACTGAAAAAAGGCTTAGAAGTTGTAGCTCAAGAAGGAAAAGAAGGCCAGAAAAAAATCACCAAAACCTTTAATACCATTAAGGGAGTTAAAACAGAGGACGCTCCAAAAGTTACAGAGGAAATCCTTGAGGCACCTCAAGACAAAATTTTGAAACGTGGTACCAAGACCTTTGAAAAACCAGTATTGACCATCACAGCAGTTGAGCCTAAGGATTTGAAGCGTACTTCAGATGTTAAGTATAGTCTAGAAAATCCAAGTAAGGCAGCCATTAAATCTATTACCTTAACTCTGAAAAAAGGTGATGAGATTGTCAAAACCTTGAATGTTTCACCAGACGACTTGACAACTACCCTGACAGATTTACAGTACTACAAGGATTATAAACTTGAAACGAAGATGGTTTATGACCGTGGTGAGGGTGATGAGGAAGAGGTTCTGAAAGAAGAACCGCTAAGACTTGACCTTAAAAAAGTTGAAATCAAAAACATCAAAGAAACAAGCTTGATGAGTGTGGATGATGCTGGTGTTGAAACAGATAAGAGCTTACTTACTGAAAAACCGACAGACGTTGCTCCATTTTACTTACGAGTGACAACTCATGATAATAAGACAACAAGACTTACGGTAAGTTCTGTTGAAGAAGTGGTTGTCGATGGAAAAACATTGTACAAAGTGGTAGCAAAAGCTCCAAACTTAGTTCAACGTAGAGCAGATGATACTTTCAGTGAAGAGTATGTTCATTACTTTGAAAAACAAAAATTAAAAGAAGGTAATGTATATTACAACTTCAATGAGCTTGTAAAAGATATGCAAGCTAACCCAATGGGTGAGTTTAAACTTGGTGCGGATCTTAATGCAGCAAATGTTCCGACTCCGAATAAACAATACGTGACGAACATTTTTAAAGGTAAGTTGTATAGTGAAGGTGATAAACGTTATACCATTCACAATCTAGCTCGACCATTGTTCAACCGTGTTGAAAATGCTCATATTCATGACATCAACTTTGGTAATGTGAATATCAATATGCCGTGGGCTGATAAAACAGCTCCACTTGGAGATATGTTTAAGAACTCAACGATTGAGAATATTAAGGTTACGGGTAATGTGGTTGGTAATAACGACGTTACAGGTATGGTCAACAAACTAGATGAATCCAATATGCGTAATGTAGCCTTTATCGGTAAAATCGAAAGCGTGGGTAACAAAGGTTGGTGGTCTGGTGGACTTGTAAGTGAAAGCTGGAGAAGCAATGTAGATAGTTCTTATGTTGAAGCTGACATTAAAGCCAACAATGCTAAATTTGGTGGATTGATTGCCAAAGTCAACCATGGTGGAAATCCAAATGATGTTAAACAAAAAGGTCGTTTAACTAAATCTGTGGCCAAAGGGACATTGACACTCAAAACCAATAATCAAAGCGGTGGTTTAATTCACGAAAACTATGACTGGGGTTGGGTTGAAAATAACGTCAGCATGATGAAAGTGACAAATGGTGAAATGATGTATGGTTCAGGGTCAGTTGACTCAGGTGACCCATACTTCGGATTTGATTACTTCAAGAACAATGTGTATGTGAACGATGTTGCATCAGGTAACGTTTCTTATAACCGTTCAAAACAGATTAAGGGTGTCGACCAAGTAGAAGCGGATAAACGGATTGCTTCGTTCAATATCACAGCCGATAAATATGAAATCACACCATATTTGACTGATAAATTAAATCACGTAGCGTATAAAGAAGACACGTACAAAACTACTCAAGATTATAATGCAGAACGTGAACTTGCTTACCGAAATGTTGAAAAACTTCAACCGTTCTACAATAAAGAGTGGATTGTGAATCAAGGTAATAAGACTCCTGAAGGATCTAAATTATTAACTACAGAAGTATTATCTGTGACAGGTATGAAAGATGGGCAATTTGTAACTGACTTGTCAGATGTTGATCATATTATGATTCATTATGCTGATGGTACTAAGGAAGAAAAAGTTGTCACACGTAAAGCTGATTCTCAAGTCCAACAAGTTCGTGAATATAGTATCGAAGGTCTTGGTGACGTCGTTTATACACCGAATATGGTTGTTAAAGATAGAACACAATTAATCAACGATATTAAAGCAAAATTAGCAGGTGTTGAATTGATTTCACCTGAAGTGCGTGCGTTAATGGACAAACGTGGTAAAGCTGAAGAAAATACTGATGGTCGTAAAGATGGTTATATTAAAAATCTATTCCTTGAAGAAAGCTTTGAAGAAACTAAAGCTAATTTGGATAAATTAGTCAAAGCTTTAGCCGAAAACGAAGACCATCAATTGAATAGTGATGAAGCTGCCATGAAAGCTCTTCTTAAAAAAGTAGAAGACAACAAAGCTAAAATTATGATGGCTCTTACTTATTTAAATCGTTATTATGGATTTAAATACAATGATATGAGCATTAAAGACCTTATGATGTTCAAGCCTGATTTTTATGGTAAGAACGTTAGCGTTATCGATAGATTGATTCAAATTGGTTCACGTGAACATTTCTTGAAAGGAGACCGAACTCAAGATGCTTATCGTGATGTGATTGCGGGAGCAACAGGTAAAGGTAATTTAAATGACTTCTTAACATATAACATGAAACTCTTTACAGAAGATACTGATATGAATGTATGGTATAAGAAAGCTATTTCTCATACTAACTATGTAGTTGAGAAACAATCATCTAACCCTGATTTTGCTAATAAGAAATATCACTTATATGAAAACTTAAATAACGGTGAACATGGTCGATACATTTTACCACTTCTTAATACGAAGAAGGCTCACATGTTCTTAATTTCAACGTACAATACGCTAGCGTTTAGTGCATTTGAGAAATATGGTAAGAATACAGAATCTGAACGTGAAGCGTTTAAGAAAGAAATCGACTTACGTGCTCAAGAGCAAATTAATTACTTAGACTTCTGGTCAAGACTTGCTGCTGATAATGTACGTAATCAGTTGTTGAAATCTGAAAACATGGTTCCATCAGCAATTTGGGATAACCAAGATGTTCCAGGTAATGGATGGGCTGACCGAATGGGTCATAATAAGAATGGTGACTATGCTCCAGTTCGTGAGTTCTATGGACCTACAGGTAAATGGCACGGATATAACGGTATGGGTGCGTACGCTTATATCTTTTCTAACCCACAAAATTCAGAAGCTGTATACTACATCATCTCTAGTATGATTAGTGATTATGGTACATCTGCATTCACTCACGAAACAACTCATATCAATGACCGTATGGCCTACTTAGGAACATGGCGTCACCGTGAAGGGACAGATATTGAATCATTTGCTCAAGGTATGCTACAATCACCATCTCTTACAAACTATAATGGTGAATATGGTTCACTTGGATTGAATATGGCGTACGAACGTAAAAATGATGGTACACAAATTTATAACTATGATCCTAATATGTTAAGTAGTCGTGAGAAGATTGATCACTACATGAAGAACTATAACGAATCAATGATGATGCTTGATTACTTAGAAGCAGAATCTGTCATCAAGAAAAATACTGGAACTAACGATAAGTGGTTCAAGAAAATCGATAAGAAATATCGCGAAAAAGCGAGCTATAATAAGTTAGAAGGTGCACCACACCAATGGGATTTAGTTCGTGATTTAAATGATGATGAGAAGAGTATGAAACTGACAGCTATTGATCAACTTGTAGATAACAACTTCGCTACTAAACACGGGCTACCAGGTAATGGTCATTACCGTACTGAAGGATTCGATTCTGCTTATACTGTTGTGAATATGATGACTGGTATTTACGGTGGTAACACAAGTAAGAGTACGGCTGGCTCAATCTCATTCAAACACAATACATTCCGTATGTGGGGCTACTACGGTTACCTTGATGGATTCTTAGGGTATGCATCTAACAAGTATAAACAAGAATCTAAAGCAGCCGGCAACATAGGTCTAGGTGATGACTTTATCATTCAAAAAGTTTCTAAAGGTAGATTTAATACATTAGAAGAGTGGAAGAAAGAATGGTATAAAGAAGTCAGAGCTAAAGCTGAGAAAGGTTTTGTAGAAATTGAAATTGATGGTCAAAAGATTTCAACATATGAAAAACTTCAAGAGCTATTCGATGCTGCAGTTGAAAAAGACCTTCAAGGTAATAAATTTGATAATACAGTGAATCTTAAATGGAAAGTTTACAAACAACTCTTGCAGAAATCAGACGGATTTACTGGAGATTTATTCACTAAATAGTAGATAGGACTAGTAAAATGAAAAAAGGTAGATCAGCTTTGTCTGTATCTGCCTTTTTATGCTATACTTAAGGTATGCATAGAAAAACAGTGATTGATTTTAGAGATTTGGGCGAGAGATACACCTTTACCCAGCCGATCAAAGAGTTAAAAACGAGAGATTTAGCAGAAGTCGCGGACCTACTGGCACAGGTGGAAAGCTACCAAGAACAAGGCTATTATGTGGTAGGCTACGTCAGTTACGAGGCTGCACCTGCATTTGAGGAGAAATTAGCAGTTCATAAAGCTCCTTTACTGGGCGAGTACTTGCTTTACTTTACAGTTCATGATAGGGTAGAAACATCGCCTATTCCTCTGACTTATGATGATATTGATTTGCCTTCAAATTGGCAGGAAGTAACGTCTGAAGCAGACTATGAAAAGGCTATTGCCCAGATTCACCATCATTTGCGTCAGGGGGACACCTACCAGGTCAACTACACCGTCCAACTCAAGCAAGACTTAAGTGCCAATCCTTTTGCCATCTACAATCGTATGGTGGTAGAGCAGGAGGCGGGCTACAATGCTTATATTGAACATGACGAGATGGCAGTGATTTCCATGAGTCCAGAGCTCTTTTTTGAGCAAAATGACCGTGAGTTGACAACGCGACCAATGAAGGGAACAACCCAGCGTGGAGTGACTGACCAAGAAGATCTTGCCCAAGCTAGCTGGCTAGAACAGGATCCTAAAAATCGCTCTGAAAACATGATGATTGTGGACCTCTTGCGCAACGATATGAACCGTATTTCTGAAGTGGGCAGTGAGCATGTAGAACGTCTGTGCCAAGTGGAGCAGTATTCAACTGTTTGGCAGATGACGTCGACCATCGAGAGTCAGTTACGATTGGATGTGGACTTGGTTGCCATTTTTCGCTCTCTCTTTCCTTGTGGATCCATAACGGGAGCTCCGAAAATTGCTACCATGAAAATCATCAAGGACTTGGAGCCTCAACCTAGAGGGGTTTACTGTGGAACTATTGGTCTCTTGCTTCCAAATGGGCGACGGATTTTTAATGTCGCCATTCGGACTATCCAACTGCATCAAGGGAAAGCCATCTATGGAGTGGGTGGTGGCATTACTTGGGATAGTACTTGGGAATCTGAATACCGAGAGGTTCATCAAAAGGCGGCTGTTCTCTATCGTAAACAAGCTCGTTTCAAATTGATTACAACTGGGAGAATCAGCCAAAAACAACTGTTGTTTGAAGATCAACATCTGGAAAGGCTGACAAAGGCGAGTCGTTATTTTTCCTATCCTTTTGATCCAGAAGAACTGAGACAAAAGATAGAGGAAGAGTGCCAAGCTTGTGATTCCCACCAAGACTACCGTTTGCGAATTAGTCTCAGCAAATCTGGAGAGATGGAACTCAGTCGGCAAGTATTAACACCTCTTAGTCCGACCTTCTGCAAAGCTAAACTCTGCCTGCAAGAAGCAGATTTGAATCAGGCGTTTACCTACTTTAAAACAACTCATAGACCACACTTAAGTCTAGGTAAACAGGAAATCATTTACCATAATGCAGCAGGGGAGCTTTTGGAAACGTCTATCGGGAATTTGGTTCTGAAAATTGACGGGAAGCTCTACACACCGCCTATCAATCTTGGCATCTTGTCAGGAATCTATCGTCAGCATTTGCTAGGAAAAGGACAGGTAGAAGAGAAAATTCTGACTTTGGCAGACTTGAACCAAGCAGAAGCTGTCTATGGCTGTAATGCAGTCAGAGGCTTGTATGAGTTGGAAGTGAATTCTAAATAAACTTCATAAACTAAAAAACATAATGGATATGTTGAATTGTTTGAATTGTTGGATTAAGTTTGATAAAATAAGAGGAAAACGATATCATTTTATGGGAGGAAATGATGAAAAAAACAGTTCTTTTTAAAGCTGGTCTAGCTAGCTTTTCTGCGTTGATGATGCTCGCTCAACCGACTTTTGCTAATGATACAATTCACTTTTCAAATTGTACAGAAGCGTGGGAAAATGGCTATTCTGATATCCATAGAGGAGAGCCTGGATATTCTTCAAGACTAGACAAAGATGGTGATGGAGTTGCCTGTGAACGCTCAAAAGCTCCTCGAGGTGTTTTTAAACCACGCCAATCTAGTCTACAGAATAGAGTTTCTTCTAGTGGATGGGTTAAGCAGGATGGATATTGGTATTATTATTCTGACAATGGTAATCCAGTAACAAATTCTTGGAAAGGAGACTACTATCTCAAATCAGATGGGACAATGGCTCAGAGTGAGTGGATATATGACTCATATTACAAAGGATGGTATTATCTCAAATCGGATGGTTCGTATGCACGAAACACATGGATAGGAAGTTATTATCTAAAACTAAACGGAAAGATGGCTCAAAGTGAATGGATTTATGATTCATCATACCAAGCTTGGTATTATTTGAAATCAGATGGATCCTATGCCCAAAATGCTTGGCAAGGCGCTTTTTATCTCAAAGCAAACGGTAAAATGGCACAAGGTGAGTGGATTTATGACTTTTCTTATCAATCCTGGTACTACTTGAAATCAGATGGTTCATACGCTCGTAATACTTGGCAAGGAAATTACTATTTGAAATCAGATGGTAAAATGGCAAAGAATGAGCGAGTTGATGGTGGCAGATACTACGTAGATGGTTCTGGCCTTTGGAAACCATAACTCAGAATAATTTCTAGGAAGTTAATGCAAACCTTTGCACAAAACAGACGATTCTGTTATACTATATCTGTAAGCATTTTCAATTAAAAAGGAGAAGACGATGAGTCAAAAGATTATTGGGATTGACCTTGGTGGAACATCTATCAAGTTCGCAATTTTAACTCAAGAGGGAGAAATCCAAGAAAAATGGTCTATCAAGACCAATATTTTAGACGAAGGAAGCCATATTGTAGATGATATGATTGAGTCTATTCAGCATCGTTTGGACTTGCTTGGATTGTCAGCTACGGATTTCCGAGGGATTGGAATGGGATCACCTGGTGTGGTTGACCGTGAAAAAGGGACTGTTATCGGTGCCTACAACCTAAACTGGAAAACCCTTCAACCAATTAAAGAAAAAATTGAAAAAGCCTTGGGGATTCCATTCTTCATCGATAATGACGCTAACGTAGCTGCTCTTGGTGAGCGCTGGATGGGTGCTGGTGACAACCAACCAGACGTTGTCTTTATGACACTTGGTACAGGTGTTGGTGGCGGTATCGTGGCAGAAGGCAAATTGCTTCACGGTGTTGCTGGTGCTGCTGGTGAGCTTGGTCACATCACTGTTGACTTTGACCAACCAATCGCATGTACCTGTGGTAAAAAAGGCTGTCTTGAGACAGTTGCTTCAGCAACAGGGATTGTCAACTTGACTCGTCGTTATGCAGATGAATACGAAGGCGATGCAGCTTTGAAACGCTTGATCGACGACGGTGAAGAAGTAACTGCTAAAACTGTTTTTGATTTGGCAAAAGAAGGAGACGACCTTGCCTTGATTGTTTACCGTAACTTCTCACGTTACTTGGGTATTGCGTGTGCTAATATTGGTTCAATCCTAAACCCATCAACAATCGTTATCGGTGGTGGAGTATCAGCTGCGGGAGAATTCCTTCTCCAAGGCGTGCAAAAGGTTTACGACGAAAATACCTTCCCACAAGTACGCACATCCACTAAATTGGCTCTTGCAACTCTAGGAAATGACGCTGGAGTTATCGGAGCAGCATCACTTGTATTGCAATAAGATAGATTGATAATAGAGCTTGGTTATCCATCAAGCTCTTTTTTGAAAGTCGAATAAAACGAAATAGGTTTTAATTTTGTGAAGGAATCGCTAGATGAACACATCAAAACAACCCATGCTTGAATTAGCGTTGTCTATCGCGACGGAAGCTCATAGAGGGCAATTTGATAAGGCAGGGATAGATTATATAGAACATCCAATTTTTGTTGCGAGCCAAGTTGATTCTGAAGAAGAGAAAGCAGTGGCTCTGCTACATGATGTTATTGAGGATAGTCCTTTTACAGCTGAAGAACTATTACTAGCTGGTTTACCAGAAACAGTAGTTGCTACCGTTCAGATTTTGTCAAAGAAAAAGGGGCAAGACTATCAAACATATCTAGAAAATGTGAAATCTAATCCCCTAGCACGCGTTGTCAAATTAGCAGATTTGAAGCATAATTCAGATTTATCTAGACTGAGTTCTATCACTGACAAGGATTTGGAACGATTAGAAAAATATAAAAAGGCCATCGATTATCTGAGTATGTAGAAAAGATTTTTTTATGCTATACTAGTTAGGACAATAAATGAGGTGAGAGTAAATGACAAAAGCAGATACAATTTTTAAAGAGAATATTGAACGAATCCTCAAAGATGGTGTCTTTTCTGAGCAGGCTCGTCCCAAGTACAAGGATGGGACAGTTGCCAATTCCAAGTACGTAACGGGTGCCTTTGCGGAGTATGACTTGGCCAAGGGGGAATTCCCCATTACAACCTTGCGTCCCATTGCGATTAAATCAGCTATCAAGGAAGTACTTTGGATCTACCAGGATCAGTCGAATAGCCTAGAAGTGCTGAATAACAAGTACAATGTCCACTACTGGAATGACTGGGAAGTGGGAGATACGGGAACCATTGGTGAGCGCTATGGGGCAGTCGTTAAGAAACACGACATCATTAATAAGATTCTCAAGCAGCTGGAAGCCAATCCTTGGAATCGTCGCAATATCATCTCTCTCTGGGATTACCAAGCTTTTGAGGAGACAGATGGTCTTCTTCCATGCGCCTTTCAGACCATGTTTGATGTCCGTCGCGTTGATGGGGAAATCTATCTAGATGCGACCTTGACTCAGCGTTCTAATGACATGCTAGTGGCCCACCACATTAACGCTATGCAGTACGTAGCTTTGCAGATGATGATTGCCAAGCATTTCGGCTGGAAGGTTGGGAAGTTCTTTTACTTTATCAACAACCTTCATATCTATGATAATCAGTTTGAACAAGCAGAGGAATTGCTCCGCCGTGAGCCGTCAAACTGCCAACCTCGTTTGGTCTTGAATGTGCCAGATAAGACTAATTTCTTTGATATCAAAGCCGAAGACTTTGAGTTGGTCGACTACGATCCAGTCAAGCCGCAACTGAAGTTTGATTTGGCTATTTAAAAAATAAAAAGAAGTTGAGATTTCTCAACTTCTTTTGTATATTAATGTGATACGCGACGGCGAGCTGCTTTTTTACGGTTTTCTTCGATGAAAGCTGCTTTTTGCTCTTCTGGCTCAATCACTTTCTTTTTAATTGCGTATACTGCACCTGCAACGGCAGCGACAGTTCCTGCGACACCTGTTACAAGACCTTTAGCGAATCCTTTAGCCATGAGTCTTCCTCCTTTATCTTCCTGATCAGACAGACTCCTCAAGAGGTAGCATTTTTCTGACTGACCTTTTTATGATATAATAATAGTAACGAAAAAATGGGAATTTTTCAAGGAAAAAAGATGAAAACAAAAATAATTGTGATTGTTGGACCGACTGCTGTTGGTAAGACAGCCCTTGCTATTGAAGTAGCCAAGCGCTTTGGTGGAGAGGTGGTCAGCGGTGACAGTCAGCAAGTATACAGAGGGTTGGATATTGGGACGGCCAAGGCCAGCCCAGAGGAGCAAGCATCTGTTCCTCATCATTTGATTGATGTCAGAGAGGTGACCGAGTCTTACTCGGCTTTTGATTTTGTTTCAGAAGCTAAGAAGGCTATTGAGGATATTCATAACCGTGGTAAGCTAGCGATTATCGCGGGTGGTACAGGGCTTTATATCCAGAGCTTGCTTGAAGGCTATCATCTAGGTGGGGAAACACCTCATGAGGATATTTTAGCCTATCGAGCTAGTTTGGATGCTTTTACAAATGATGAATTAGCCCATCTTGTGGAGCAAGTAGGTCTTGAAATTCCCCAGTTTAACCGTCGTCGTGCCATGCGCGCCTTGGAGATTGCCCATTTTGGTCAGGATTTGGAAAATCAAGAGACTTTGTATGAACCTCTGATTATCTGCTTAGATGATGAGCGTAGTCAGCTTTATGAACGTATCAACAACCGAGTGGATCTGATGTTTGAGGCTGGGCTTTTGGATGAGGCCAAGTGGCTTTTTGACCATTACCCTGATGCGCAGGCAGCCAAAGGAATTGGCTACAAGGAACTATTTCCATATTTCCGTGGGGAGCAGACTTTAGAGGAAGCTAGTGAGAGTCTCAAACAGGCTACCCGTCGTTTTGCCAAGCGTCAGTTGACCTGGTTCCGTAATCGCATGCAGGTGACCTTTTATCAGATAGGAGAGTCTGGCGTGAAGGAGCGTATTCTAAGCCAGATTGAGGAGTTTTTAAATGATTGAAACGGAGAAAAAAGAAGAACGGGTCCTGCTAATTGGTGTTGAACTGCAGGGCATGGATAATTTTGACCTGTCCATGGAAGAGTTGGCCAGTCTGGCTAAGACAGCTGGGGCAGTCGTAGTCGATAGCTACAGACAAAAACGTGAAAAATATGATTCCAAGACCTTTGTTGGCTCTGGTAAGTTGGAAGAGATTGCACTGATGGTAGATGCGGAAGAAATTAGCACTGTCATCGTCAATAATCGTCTGACACCACGGCAAAATGTCAATCTAGAGGAAGTTCTGGGTGTCAAGGTGATTGACCGTATGCAGTTGATTTTGGATATCTTTGCTATGCGGGCTCGAAGCCATGAAGGGAAACTCCAAGTCCACCTGGCCCAGCTCAAGTACCTCTTGCCTCGCTTGGTTGGTCAGGGGATTATGCTCAGCCGTCAGGCAGGGGGAATTGGTTCCCGTGGACCTGGTGAAAGCCAGCTGGAGTTGAACCGTCGTAGTGTTCGTAATCAAATCACAGATATCGAGCGCCAGCTCAAGGTGGTTGAGAAAAATCGAGCGACAGTTAGAGAAAAACGTCTGGAGTCGAGTACCTTTAAGATTGGTTTGATTGGTTACACCAATGCTGGGAAATCAACCATCATGAATACCTTGACCAGTAAGACCCAGTACGAAGCAGACGAGCTATTTGCGACTCTGGATGCGACGACTAAGAGTATCCATCTGGGGGGCAATCTTCAGGTTACCTTGACTGATACTGTTGGCTTTATCCAAGATTTGCCGACTGAATTGGTTTCCAGTTTCAAGTCAACCTTAGAGGAAAGCAAGCATGTAGACCTTCTAGTTCATGTCATTGATGCTAGCAATCCTTATCACGAGGAGCATGAAAAAACGGTTCTGTCTATCATGAAAGACTTGGATATGGAGGATATTCCTCGACTGACTCTTTACAATAAAGCGGATTTGGTGGAGGATTTCACGCCTACTCAAACGCCTTATGCCCTCATTTCTGCCAAGTCTGAGGATAGTCGTGAGAACTTGCAAGCATTGTTTTTGGAGAAGATCAAGGAGATTTTTGAAGTCTTTACCCTGCGCGTGCCTTTTTCTAAGTCTTACAAGATACATGATCTAGAAAGTGTGGCGATTCTTGAAGAACGTGACTACCAAGATGATGGAGAAGTGATTACAGGCTACATTTCCGAGAAAAATAAATGGAGGTTAGAGGAATTTTATGACTGATATTAAAACGTTGGCTCTAAAGTATGGAGGTTATACAAGTCTGGATAAGGTCTATCTAGATCAACTTCTAGCTGGCAAAACAGAGCAAGAGCAGTTGGCTCTCATCACACCTCCTCCGAGTGTCGTCAATGCCTACTTTGCTGAACTCTACCAGAAAAAGAGTCCTGAAGCTGCGACGGATTATTTTGCAGAAGTCAGTCAGGAACTGAACCTCTACAATGCTGAGCCAAGTTTCACCTTTGAAAATAAGCCTTTTATTCGTCTTAATTTATCTGGCAAATCTTTTGGATTTTGCTATGAGAGTGAGGGCCTGGGGCGGATTTTCTCTGAAAATGAAGAGAAAATCTCGGATGACTTACTTTTTGAGATTGCGCAAATTTTCCCCCATCAACTCGTCTTTGAAGAGTCTGGAAAGATTTACATGAAGGATGCCGGAGATGAAGAAGTTGTTAGCGTGAAAAGTCTCACAGCTTTGACAGATTTGGAAAGCTTGGCTGATGGTCGCAAACGTCTCAAAGGTTATAGCCAAGAGGATTTATTACAAGAAGCTGTTACTTTTTCTGGCAAGCGCTATTTCCGATCGGAAAATCGCACAGCTATGTTATATATTGATTAATTAGAAAGTATCAAATGGATATTCAATTTTTAGGAACGGGGGCTGGTCAGCCCTCTAAAGCCCGCAATGTTTCAAGTCTCGCCCTGAGACTCTTGGACGAGATTAACGAAGTCTGGCTTTTTGACTGTGGAGAAGGAACGCAAAATCGCATTCTGGAAACCACGATTCGACCACGTAAGGTCAGCAAAATATTTATCACTCACTTGCATGGAGACCATATCTTTGGATTGCCAGGATTTCTCTCTAGCCGTGCTTTTCAGGCTAATGAAGAGCAAACAGATTTGGAAATCTATGGTCCCCAAGGCATTAAGTCTTTTGTCTTAACTAGTCTACGTGTGTCAGGTTCTCGCCTGCCTTACCGTATTCATTTTCATGAGTTTGACCAAGATTCTCTAGGGAAAATCCTTGAGACCGATAAATTCACGGTGTATGCAGAGGAGCTGGACCACACTATTTTCTGTGTTGGCTATCGTGTCATGCAAAAGGACTTAGAAGGAACTTTGGATGCTGAAAAACTTAAGGTAGCTGGTGTTCCGTTCGGCCCGCTTTTTGGAAAAATCAAAAACGGTCAGGATGTTGTCCTAGAAGACGGCACTAAAATCAAGGCGGCAGACTATATCTCAGCACCACGACCTGGTAAGATTATTACTATTCTGGGTGACACCCGAAAAACCAATGCCAGTGTGCGTCTAGCTGTCAACGCCGATGTCCTTGTCCATGAATCGACTTATGGCAAGGGTGATGAGAAGATTGCCCGCAATCATGGTCACTCAACCAATATGCAGGCAGCGCAAGTAGCAGTAGAAGCAGGTGCCAAACGCCTCTTGCTCAATCATATCAGTGCCCGTTTCCTCTCAAAAGATATCAGCAAGCTCAAGAAAGATGCGGCAACTGTTTTTGAAAATGTCCATGTCGTCAAAGACTTGGAAGAAGTGGAAATCTAACAGATTGAGAAAGGATAAATATGTCTACGATTCTCATTACCGGAGCTAGCGGTGGCTTAGCCCAAGAAATGGTCAAACTCTTGCCAGATGACCAACTCATCTTACTAGGTAGAAACAAGGAAAAACTAGCTCAGTTATACGGAAATCATCCTCAGGCAGAATTGATTGAAATTGATATTACCGACATTCAAGCCATAGAAGAACTAGTTGCTGATCTCTATCTCCGTTATGGCAAGATTGATGTCTTGATTAACAATGCTGGATATGGAATTTTTGAAGATTTCGACCAGATTTCTAATCAAAACATTCACCAGATGTTTGAGGTCAATACCTTTGCCCTGATGAACCTATCACGTTTGATTGCTTCTCGTATGAAAGAAAGCCGAAAAGGCCATATCATCAATATCGTCAGTATGGCAGGTTTGATAGCGACTAGCAAGTCTAGCCTTTACTCAGCAACCAAGTTTGCGGCTATTGGATTTTCAAATGCTTTGCGCCTTGAACTCATGCCCTATGGTGTCTATGTGACAACGGTTAATCCAGGCCCAATCCGTACAGGATTTTTTGACCAAGCAGACCCAGATGGGACCTATCTCAAGTCGGTTGACCGTTTCCTACTCGAACCAGATGATGTAGCGAAAAAGATTATCAAGACCATAGGAAAAAACAAACGGGAACTCAATCTCCCAATCTTGCTCAATCTAGCCCATAAGTTTTATACCCTCTTTCCCAAGTTAGCAGATAAGTTGGCTGGAGAAACCTTTAATTATAAGTGAGAAAGCTGTTCCCTTGAGGAATGGCTTTTTGCTTTAATAAGGAGGAGTTGTTGATCAAAAATAATCCCTGAAAATACTGGTAGTTTATCTCTATTTGATAGTTTTGGAGTATAATTGAGATAAGAAAGTTCATTAGATAAATGAAGTCCCAAACCAGCTAGCTTACCCTAGATAATGCCCTATGTATAGCCGGAGGTTGACAATGGAATTATTGACAATTGACCAAATAATTTCCATTATTGAGGAAGCAATACAAGGGCTTGACCCTGAGATAAGAGAAGGAATTGTCCTGAGCCATACTGAAGTGCCTGTGTCTGAACTGGATCGTTTGAAAAAACAACTGCAAATACAAGATTTGGATCCGATTTTTAGGAAGTATATTTTGGCCTATAACTGGGGGCAGGTCGGTTTTTTAAGTTACCAGTTTGGATATGGGGACGACACTAGTCTTACTTGGCTGATCAATCGCAATTTGGAATACCACGATTACTCGACTCTACAAGAAAGAGGCTTGATCATCATTGCAAATGGAGATCCCTACACTATTTTGCTGGATTGTCAATCTGGGGCGGTCTATGCTCTTGATGCAGAGATGAACTATGATGAAAAAATATGGCTGACACCAGATTTTCTAGCATTTGTTAGAGCCATGGGCACGGCTCAATCTGCAGTTTGGAAGGGTTGTGAAAGTGACTTCATCCACTTGATGACTAGAATAGGTCATGCGTCCAGTTTGATATTTTGGCAGAGTCTGGTCGGGTTTTATGATTGAAAATAGAAGGAGCAGGCCATGGAATTTATTGTAGCTGAGGAAGGGATTCCTCAAAATATCAGATGTCAGGGAGCCCTGATTGCCTATTATGGCAGTGAGATAGAATTTCATTATGAAACCGTTCCACCACACGGTGATGAGATTTTTTCTGCCAAGTTGCCTTTGTTGGGGCTTGATCTGCCCTTTTGGATCTATGGGAGAAATCTCATATTTTTAGATGCTTACTACCTCTTAGCAGAAACAGTTAAGAAAGGGACTTGGAATCCCATAACGAGTATGCTCATCAACATTCATACGGGGGAATACGCCAGCCTAGACCACTGGTACAATCATATATCTATTGAGCAAAACGGTCTTGAGTTGAAAAATGATTATGATGGACAAGTCCTGACTTTGAAAACGGTTGATAAACTTCATTGGCTTGCCCTAGATGCTGAATCAGAAGAAAGGAACTAAAAATGGCAAAGAAAAGAGTTACATTACCAAAAGAGTTTAAGGATTTAATGGATGAAGGAAATATTGAAGCCCTTAAAGCAGTCTATGACCGTTGTGAATTAACCGCTCATGATGGAAGATTTAGCTTATGTACACCTCTGCATATGGGAGGAGTCCCGGATGAATTGGTTATCTGGCTTGTCGAACAGGGCTTGGATATCAATATCCCTGATTATTATGGAGCGACTCCTTTGTACCGTCAGGCAACCATGGGAAGAGAGACTGTAAAACTCTTGCTCGAATTGGGGGCAGATATTGAAAAAAGCAATACTTATGGAAATACACCTCTGCATATGGCAGCTGAGTTTTTTCATCCTAAGACCGTTGCACTTCTCATAGAAAAGGGAGCAGATGTTAACCCTAAAAATGATAGGGGACAGACTCCACTAGACTCCGTTCTCACTGTCTGTCGGGGAATCTATATTGCCCAAACAGCTGAAATTGCCTCTATGCTGTTGGATGCAGGTGCTAAGAAAACATCTACTATGAAAGAAAAGGTCGAAAATATCGGTAAAGATTTTGAATTTCATAGAGAAGGGATCAATCCCGACTATCTAGAAGCAGCAGATCAGGGTCTAGAAAAACTTTATGCTTTGTTTGATGTCAAGCCGGTAGCCAAACGAATAACCCACGATGGAGTTTCTCCGATTCTCGTAAAAGAAGGTAGTTGGGAGGAGCAATATGAGGAACTATGGTCTTTCTTGATTCCTTCAAGTGGAGCAGCCAAAACTGTTCAGGGAGAAGTTATTCGTATACCAGGTCGAGTTCGAGATGAACTGGATCGCAATGGTGGGGTCAACTGGGACAGGGACTATAGAAAAATGCTTCAAGCTCTCCCTCAATACTTGTCTCTAGGAATCCCCCTTTCAGATCAAAAATTAGAAGAGGCTAAAGAGCTTATTGCTCAAGTTCATGGGAAAGATTTTGATGACGAGCCTCGCCTAGACCGCCTGTGTCAGCTAGCTATTGCTTGGATTAAGCAAAATCCTGAACCCCTTCTCCTAGAAAAAACAAGTTATAAGCGGTAAAAAGCATTGGAAGACAGATAAAATAAAGAAATCATGGTGAAATGATGCAACTAATTGACCAAGTTAAAAAAATAGAAACTTATATTTGTGAGTGTTTTGAAGACTGGGATTTGGATGATCCTGTAGAGGAAGGATATCTGGAAGATTATCAGGGCATTTCTGGTGCTTCTGAGGAAGAGCTTCAAGCCTTTGAGGAAATATTTGGCATTCGTCTACCTAGTGACTTCAAAGAGCTTTATAGCTATAAAAATGGGAGTAAATACCTCTCTATTTTACCTTGTGTAATTGACCAGAGAGATTTTACTTTTTCTCTCATGAGTCTACAGGAAATTGAGACTTGTAAAAAGTACTTTCAAAATAGAGATGCTCTGTTAACCGAATTTCCCGACTATTTTTCTAGTCAAGACCTAGAAAACATGCATGATAGTAGAATTAAGCCCTATCTTTTTAATAAAAAATGGCTTCCTTTTGCTCAGTATTGTGACTCTTGTTATCTTATGCTGGATTTTGATCCAGACCAGGAGGCTCAGGAAGGTCAGGTTATTTGCTACATCCATGATCCTGACCAGGTGATCTATGCGGCTGAAAGCCTTACAAATCTGATTGAAGGGATAATGGATGAGATCATATGAATGGACAAATGTACCAAATAGCCTGTATCGTGGCAGCAGCTAGGAAGGCTTTAAAAACTGATCAGGCAATCTTGTATCATCCTGACCAATATATCAATAAGATTTGCTTTCAAATTTTGCCGTCAAAAAATGGGGAAGCTACAGAACTTTCTGTATCTGATTGGTTTGAAAATCTTAAGGAAAAAGGTTTGAAGGACTTACAATTATTTTGTCCTATTTCAGTTGAAGACAGAGGTATTTTAGGCTTCTCCAATACAACACAGAGTTCAATTCTCTGTTTTGATAAAGATGGGAAGGCAAGTTATTTCCTACCAAATTGGAAATCTGCTTCCCCAGGCAGAGGCTGGGATGTTACCTACACCGAGTATGAATGGGAAAGGTCTTCTCAAGACATTCCCCACTATGAAAATAATATCGAAGAATTTAAGGACATATTGACTCGTATAGAAAATCTAGCAATTAAAATTGAATGTGACAACTTTGCCAAAGTCTTTCAATCTGCTAGAAACTTTTTGCTAGACCCAGAATCTGGTAAAGGACTGGCAGAACCTCAAATTCCACTGCAACATCTAAGCATATTTAGAGCTGCAAGCTCAGCGGATGTTTTTGGAGGAATGGGCTCCTGGAATGATGAACCTGGATGGCTGGCACAAGATAAGGGACTGGGTCAAGTATACGATGAACTTTCAGATCACTTGCTAAGAAATATTAGATCAGCCATTCTATTTGCCATCAACGAGTGGTGATGGATTAGGAGAGAGAAAATGGGGAAGTTAAAGTTAAGTCTATTGAATAAATGGGAACTAGACAAGGACTACAATAGTGTTTTCAATTCTGTCATGTTACATGATGGTAGAGCCTTTGTCTTGACCAGTGAGAAGGAAGCTTTCAATCTCTACTGTCTGCTTGAAGTATCACCTTTGGGTGTGAAGGAGATAGATGCTTGGTATTGTGACCATGTTTGGGAGGAAGAGCCTCTACTCTTTACAGATGGACAAAATATTGGCATCATCAAGGCTGGCAAGGAAATAGTCTATTATACTGGTGATTTTTCTAATCCAGAAATCATTGCCATAAAGGATCCGCAAAGTATACTTCCTAAAAAGGCACAAGAGAGATATTTTCAAATCGTATCAGATAGCGACCAGATACCCGTTTGTTTTGAAAATCAAGTTTATACAAATCAGGCAAGAAACTTTGCCCTTTTAAAATTTGATCGAGAGAAAAAGCAGGCGAAGTGGACCACTTATTCGCATATTGATAAAAAAGAGTTAAATCACCACGACACGAACTCAAGTTTTTGTCCTAAAATCGATAGTATGAAATCTTGGAAGCAAGAGCTCTATGCCTTTAGCTCTGGAGAAAGTCAAACCTCTGTCAATAAATGGGGCATGGACTATTATGCTCTTGTTAAAATATCTAATGATGGTCGTATTATCGAAAAGTTATTAGAATCTGAACATTTAAAGGCTTTAGGTAAAAAAGCTGGTGTCAATGGAATTTTTACGGATTCGCCTTATATTATCCTGAGCCCCCTACTTAAGAATGATGATTGGAAGGGCAAGCAAAAGCTATTTTCTCTGGCAACGAGAGAATTGTGCGATATAGCCTTGCCTAGAGGAATGAGTAAACACAAGATTCAAAATATAACAGACAACTTTTGTTTAACCTTCCTGTACGACAGAGGATTAAAAGAACTTGCCCTTTGTCGGATTGACTAGGCTGTGAGGCTGAGTTTGGGAGCTTTTTATAGATAGGTGCTGATATTTCTTGATTAGTCTACAGTATTTATTTTGAGCTGTATTCTTGTCAAATTTGACCAAGTATTGCAAATCGAATCTTAAAATAGTATACTAGAAATAGCAATTGTGAAAACGTTTGCATTTTTGTTGATGATGATTATTTAGGAGACAAAATATGGAATTAACAGCCATTTATCATAGACAAGAATCAGAGTATGCTTATCTTTACAAAGAAGGTCAGCTACATATCCGAATCAGAACCAAGAAAAATGATGTCCAGCAGGTCATTTTACATTATGGAGATCCCTTTATCTTCATCGAGGATAAGTATGAAGCCAAGAAAGAAATGACTAAAGCAACCTCGGATGCTTTATTTGATTATTGGCAGGTTACAGTATCAGTTAATTTTGCACGGATTCAGTATCTCTTTGAACTCCTTGATGAGGAAGGTCAGGGTATTTTCTACGGTGATAAGGGTTGTGTGGAACATATTCAAGAAAACTTGGATGCGGAAGGAAATGGCTTTAAGCTTCCCTATATTCATGAAATCGACGGATGTCAGGTTCCTAGCTGGGTTTCAAATACCGTTTGGTACCAGATTTTCCCAGAACGATTTGCTAATGGAAATCCTAATTTGACTCCAGATGGAGCTCGAGAGTGGGATGCTGCCATTGCACCTAATAGGGATGACTTTTTTGGTGGAGATTTACAAGGGATTATCGACCATCTAGACTATCTAAAAGATTTGGGAATCACTGGACTTTATCTATGTCCGATTTTTGAAGCAACGACCAATCACAAGTACGATACGACGGATTATTTTGAAATTGACCGTCACTTTGGAGACAAAGAAGTCTTTGCTAATTTAGTCGAGGAAGCTCATAAACGTGGCATTAAGATTATGCTAGATGCTGTTTTCAATCATATCGGCTACCAGTCTGCCCAATGGCAGGATGTTCTAAAAAATGGAGAAAATTCCCCTTATAAAGATTGGTTCCATATTCAAGAGTTTCCAATTACAGAGGATAAACTTCAGAATCCAAGAGAACTCCCTTATCATACCTTTGCCTTTGCTAGCTATATGCCTAAGTTAAATACAGCAAATCCTGAAGTCAAAGACTATCTTCTCAGTGTTGCAACTTACTGGATTGAGAATTTTGATATCGATGCTTGGCGCTTGGACGTTGCCAATGAAATTGACCATCAGTTCTGGAAAGATTTTAGAAAGGTAGTTCTCGCTAAAAAGCCTGATTTGTATATTTTAGGTGAAATCTGGCATACGTCTCAGCCTTGGCTAAAAGGAGATGAGTTCCATGCAGTCATGAACTACCCGCTCTCTGAAAGTATCAAGGATTATTTCTTGCGTCAGCATAAAAAGACAGAGCAGTTCATTTCAGAAATCAATAGCCAGTCAATGTACTACAAGCAACAAATCTCAGAGGTTATGTTAAATCTCCTGGATTCTCACGATACAGAGCGTATTCTTACAACTGCCAAAGGAAATCTCCAACATGTCAAGGCTGCTTTAACCTTCCTCTACCTTCAAAAAGGGACTCCTTGTATCTATTACGGAACAGAGCTAGCACTAATTGGTGGACCAGACCCTGATTGCCGTCGTGTCATGCCTTGGGACCGTGTGTCTGAGGACAATGATATGCTAAATTTCATGAAGAAATTAATCCAAGTCCGTAAAGAAGTTGCAAGCATTATTCAGCATGGTTCCTATAGTTTGCAAGAAGTGAAACCAGATGTTCTTGCCTTGAGCTGGAACTACCAAGGAAAAGAAGTTCAGGCTATCTTTAATCAGTCTAAGGAGAATGTTATCTTAGACAGAGATTCAGTTGATTTAGCGAGTCATTGCCAGTTTGAAGATGGTCAGCAAGTCATCTTGCCAGATGGATTTGTAGTTACTATTTCTGAGTAGAAAGGTTTTAAAAATATGACACTCAATGAAGTTTATGATTATTTTCGTCACTATGATAAGGAAACTTATCAGGTTGTCGCCTGCATGGGCAATGAACCATCGGAAGAAGATGTTCAGGATTTTGAAAATCAATACGGCATTCGTCTGCCAGAAGATTTCAGAGAATTCACCATGTCATCTCTGGGCGGTCTCTTTATGGAAGTCAGAGAAGAGCTACGGCCAAGAGCCAAGGCTTACGATGTAGCACCATTTTGGACCTTCTGTCGAGGTATTAAGGTCTTGGGAATTGCAAATGGCATCCCAGACTTCTTAGACATTCGTCTTAAAACCAAGGAATTACACGCTCTGGGTTTTGTGGATTATATTCCATTTCTGTCTATCATCGGTGATGGAGATGTAATTTTCTGCTTTGATAAGGACAATCACATAGTAGCTTTGGATTGGTATAATAGTGGCGAAACTGAAGAGCTTAATTGTGATTTTTCAGGACTTTTACTCCAGCAAATTGCCGAGCTAGAAGAGCGTAAAAATGAGATGGTCAATCTTTTGGAAAAGGGAAAATCTAGTCAATAATCTATAAGGAAATATCAGTTTGATAGTCCGTAAAAGAGGTTGGGACAAAAGATCCCGACCTCACTTTTTTTAGCAATCAAACTTTGACGCGTTAGCTGATTGAACTTTTTGTTCGTCTTTTAGACTCCAAAAAGCTCCTAATCATCCTCGCGAGGCTGGGACTACGAAATCGAGACTTTGTCTATCGATTTCTGTCCCACCGCCTTTTTTAGTAAAACCATTCACTAAATCTACATTCAGATTTTTAAACTTTTCTACAAATTATAGAAAAAACAATCAAAAATATGATTTTTTGTGTTTAGGGTATTGAAATTTCCTATATTATTTTATAGAATAAGGGTAAAAGGCTATGAAAAAGTAATACGTTTACAAGAAAATGGAAGCGGTTACTAAAGGAGGATTTTATGGAAAAAGGCCATTGGAATCGTAAAAGAGTCTACAGCATTCGTAAGTTTGCCGTGGGAGCTTGCTCTGTCATGATTGGAACCTGTGCGGTTCTATTTGGAGGAAGTGTTGTTGGAGAATCACCAGTTTTTGCGGATGAAACTCCTATTGCGCGCACTGTAGAACAACCAAAAGAGGAAAGTCCAGCAGTGGAGGAAAAACATGATCAAGCAGTAGTAGAGAATAACGAGGCTGTAAGTGTAGATCAAAGTCAAGCTACTCAAATTGAAGCAAGCAAACCCGAGAAGAAAGAAGATGAACCTGTAGCTCCAAAAGAGGAGAAAGCGTCACTAAAACCTGAAGAAACAGCTCCAAAGGTAGAATCCCAAGCTTCAAGTCAAGAAAAGCCTGTCAAGGAAGATTTGAAAGCTGTGACAAATGAAGAAGTGAATCAAATGATTGAAGATAGAAAAGTAGATTTTAATCAAAATTGGCACTTTAAACTCAATGCGAATCCTAAAGAAGCTGTGAAATCAGATGCTGATGTATCAACATGGCAAAAATTGGATCTTCCTCATGACTGGAGTATCTTTAACGATTTTGACCATCAGTCACCTGCCCAAAACGAAGGTGGACAGCTCAATGGGGGTGAAGCTTGGTATCGTAAGACCTTTAAACTTGATGAAAAAGATCTCAAGAAGAATGTTCGTTTGACCTTTGATGGTGTCTACATGGATTCTCAAGTCTATGTCAATGGCCAGTTAGTGGGACATTATCCAAATGGTTATAACCAGTTCTCATACGATATCACAAAGTATCTTCACAAAGATGGTCGTGAGAATGTGATTGCTGTCCATGCAGTCAACAAACAACCAAGTAGCCGTTGGTACTCAGGTAGCGGTATTTACCGCGATGTGACCTTGCAAGTGACAGATAAGGTTCATGTTGAAAAAAATGGTACAACCATCTTAACGCCAAAACTAGAACAACAGCAACACGGCAAGGTTGAAACGCATGTGACCAGCAAAATCGTCAATACAGACGATAAAGACCATGACCTTGTAGCAGAGTATCAAATCGTTGAACGTGGTGGTCAAGCAGTGACTGGATTGGTTCGTACGGCGAGTCGTACCTTGAAAGCACATGAATCAACAAGTCTGGATGCTATTTTAGAAGTGGAACAACCAAAACTATGGACAGTTTTAAATGACAAACCAGCCTTGTACGAATTGATTACGCGTGTTTACCGTGATGGTCAGTTGGTGGATGCTAAGAAGGATTTATTTGGTTACCGTTACTATCACTGGACTCCAAATGAAGGCTTCTCTTTAAATGGTGAACGCATTAAATTCCATGGTGTTTCCTTGCACCATGACCACGGAGCGCTTGGAGCAGAAGAAAACTATAAGGCAGAATACCGTCGTCTCAAACAAATGAAGGAGATGGGCGTTAACGCCATCCGTACAACTCATAACCCTGCAAGTCCACAGACCTTTCAAATCGCAGCAGAACTTGGTTTGCTCGTTCAGGAAGAGGCCTTTGATACGTGGTATGGTGGTAAGAAACCTTATGACTACGGACGTTTCTTTGAAAAAGATGCTACTCACCCTGAAGCAAGAAAAGGTGAAAAATGGTCTGATTACGATCTTCGAACAATGGTAGAAAGAGATAAAAACAATCCTGCTGTTGTTATGTGGTCTATTGGTAACGAAATCGGTGAAGCAGATGGGAAAGCCCATTCACTAGCAACTGTAAAACGTCTAGTCAAGGTTATCAAGAATGTTGATAAGACTCGCTATGTTACCATGGGAGCTGATAAATTCCGTTTCGGAGATGGAACTGGAGATCATGAAAAGATTGCAGATGAACTGGATGCAGTTGGATTGAATTACTCTGAAGAAAATTATCAAACTCTTCATGCGAAACACCCTAAATGGCTCATTTATGGTTCAGAAACATCTTCAGCAACCCGTACACGTGGTAGCTATTATCGCCCTGAACGTGAATTGAAACATAGTAACGGACCTGAGCGTAATTACGAACAGTCTGACTATGGAAATGACCGTGTTGGTTGGGGTAAAACTGCTACAGCATCATGGACTTTCGATAGAGACAATGCTGGCTATGCTGGACAATTCATTTGGACTGGTACGGATTATATTGGTGAACCAACACCATGGCACAATCAAAATAGTACACCGGTAAAAAGTTCCTACTTTGGTATTGTTGATACCGCTGGTATTCCAAAAAATGACTATTATCTATACCAAAGTCAGTGGGTTCCTGCTAAGAAAAAACCAATGGTTCATTTACTTCCTCACTGGAACTGGGAAAAGACTGAATTAGCAGACAATGTTGCAGATGCTGAAAATCGAATCCCAGTTCGCGCTTATTCAAACGCTGCAAGTGTAGAATTGTTCTTGAATGGAAAATCTCTTGGAGTTAAGACCTTCAACAAAAAACAAACCAGCAATGGACGGACTTACCAAGAAGGTGCTAATGCTAATGAACTTTATCTTGAATGGAAAGTTGCCTATCAACCAGGTACTTTAGAAGCAGTAGCTCGTGATGAAGCTGGAAAAGAAATCGCACGTGACAAGATTACCACTGCAGGAAAACCAGCAGGTGTTCGTCTTATCAAGGAAGACCATGCAATCGCAGCAGATGGAAAAGACTTGACCTACATCTACTACGAAATCGTAGACAGTGAAGGAAATGTGGTACCAACTGCCAATAATTTGGTTCGTTTCCAATTGCATGGACAAGGTCAACTGGTCGGTGTTGATAATGGGGAACAAGCCAGCCGTGAACGTTACAAGGCGCAACCAGACGGTTCTTGGATCCGCAGAGCCTTTAACGGTAAAGGTGTTGCCATTGTCAAATCAACTGAACAAGCAGGTAAATTCACACTAACAGCCCATTCAGATCTCTTGAAATCGGACCAAGTCACTGTATTTACAGGCAAGAAAGAAGGTCAAGAAAAGACTGTTCTCGGGACAGAAGTACCAAAAGTACGTACTGTTATTGAGAAAGAGCCAAAAATGCCGAAGACAGTCGGTTTTATCTACAGTGATGGCAGTCGTGAAAAACGTCCAGTAACTTGGTCTTCAGTTGATGTGAGCCAAGCAGGAGTTGTGACTGTTAAAGGTATGGCAGACGGACGCGAAGTTGAGGCCCGTGTCGAAATTCTAGCAATTGCAAATGAGCTTCCAACTGTTAAGCGTGTTGCTCCAGGAACAGACTTGAGTGCTGTTGACAAATACGTTTCTATTGCCGTTACGGATGGAAGCGTACAAGAATACGAAGTTGATAAGTGGGAGATTGCGGAAACAGATAAAGCTAAACTGTCGGTTGCAGGATCACGTATTCCAATGACTGGCCAACTGGGTGGTGAGACTATTCACGCTACCCTTGTAGTAGAAGACGGTGATGTTGCAGCACCTGTAGTACCAACTGTAACGGTTGGTGGTGAAGCTGTCACAGGACTTACTAGCCAAAAACCAATGCAATACCGCACTCTTGCTTATGGCGCTAAGTTACCAAAAGTCACAGCAAGTGCTGAAAATGCAGCTGTTACAGTGGTGCAAGCAAGCGTAGCAAACGGCATGCGTGCAAGCATCTATGTTCAACCAAAAGATGGTGGCCCTCTTCAAACCTATGCAATTCAATTCCTTGAAGAAGCACCAAAAATTGACCACTTGAGGTTACAAGTAGAGAAAGCTGACGGTCTTAAAGAAGATCAAACAGTGAAATTGTCTGTCCTTGCCCACTATCAAGACGGAACACAAGCAGTTTTACCAGCAGATAAAGTGAACTTCTCTACAAGTGGTGAAGGGGAAGTCGCAGTTCGTAAAGGAATGCTTGAGTTGCATAAGCCAGGAACAGTCACTCTCAAAGCAGAATATGAGGGGACTACAGGTCAAATCGATCTTACGATCCAGGCTAATACTGAGAAGAAGGTAGCCCAATCTATCCGCCCTGTAAATGTAGTCACAGACTTGCATCAGGAACCAAGTCTTCCAGCAACAGTAACGGTTGAGTATGACAAAGGTTTCCCTAAAGCCCACAAAGTCATTTGGCAAGCCATTCCAAAAGAAAAACTCGACCACTATCAAACCTTTGAAGTTCTAGGTAAAGTTGAAGGTCTGGATCTTGAAGCGCGTGCTAAAGTATCTGTAGAAGGCATCGTTTCAGTTGAAGAAGTTAGTGTGACAACCCCAATCGCAGAAGCACCACAATTACCAGAAAGTGTTCGTACCTACGATTCAAATGGTCACGTTTCATCTGCCAAGGTTACTTGGGATACGATTCGTCCAGACCAGTACGCTAAGGAAGGTGTCTTTACAGTTAATGGTCGTCTAGAAGGTACGCAATTAACTACCAAACTTCATGTTCGTGTGTCAGCTCAAACTGAGCAAGGAGCAAATATTTCTGACCAATGGACCGGTTCAGAATTGCCACTTGCCTTTGCTTCAGACTCAAATCCAAGCGACCCTGTTTCAAATGTCAACGATAAATTGATTTCCTTTAATGACCGACCAGCCAACCGTTGGACAAACTGGAATCGTACTAATCCAGAAGCTTCAGTCGGTGTCCTATTCGGAGATTCAGGTATCTTGAGCAAACGTTCTGTTGATAATCTAAGTGTCGGATTCCACGAAGACCACGGAGTTGGTGTACCTAAGTCTTATGTGATTGAGTATTATGTTGGTAAGACTGTTCCAACAGCTCCTAAAAATCCTAGCTTTGTAGGTGAGGAAAACCATGTCTTTAACGATCCTGCAAACTGGAAAGAGGTAAGCAATCTCAAAGCACCAGCTCAATTAAAAGCTGGAGAAATGAATCACTTTAGCTTTGATAAGGTTGAAACCTATGCTGTCCGTATTCGTATGGTTCGACTAGATAGCAAGAAAGGAACGTCTATCACAGAAGTACAAATCTTTGCGAAACAAGTTGCGGCAGCTAAACAAGGACAGACAAGAATCCAAGTTGACGGTAAAGATTTGGCAAACTTCAACCCTGATTTGAAAGACTACTACCTTGAGTCTGTAGATGGAAAAGTTCCTGCAGTAACAGCAAGTGTTAGCAACAATGGTCTCGCGACTGTTGTTCCAAGTGTTCGTGAAGGTGAGCCAGTCCGTGTCATCGCGAAAGCTGAAAATGGTGATATCTTAGGAGAATACCGTCTGCACTTCACAAGCAATAAAGATTTGCTCTCTCGTAAACCAGTTGCAGCTGTCAAACAAGCTCGCTTGGTACAAGTAGGACAACCGCTTGAATTGCCAACTAAGGTTCCGGTTTACTTCACAGGTAAAGATGGTTATGAAACAAAAGACTTAGCAGTTGAATGGGAAGAAGTTCCAGCAGAAAAGCTGACAAAAGCAGGTCAATTTACCGTTCGAGGTCATGTCCTTGGTAGTGATCTTGTTGCTGAGTTCACTGTACGAGTGACAGACAAACTAGGCGAAGCTCTCTCAAATAACCCAGAGTATGATGAAAATAGTAACCAGGCCTTTGCTTCCGCAACTAATGATATTGATCCAAGTTCACATGACCGTGTAGACTATATCAATGATGGAGACCACAATGAAAATCGTCGTTGGACAAACTGGTCTCCAACACCATCTTCTAACCCAGAAGTATCAGCAGGTGTGATTTTCCGTGAAAATGGTAAGATTGTAGAACGGACTGTTGCGCAAGCCAAACTTCATTTCTTTGCAGATAGTGGTACGGATGCCCCATCTAAACTCGTTTTGGAACGCTATATTGGCCCAGAGTTTGAAGTGCCTACCTACTATTCGAACTACCAAGCCTATGATGCAGCCCATCCATTCAACAATCCAGAAAATTGGGAAGCTGTGCCTTATCGTGCGGATAAAGACATTGCAGCTGGTGATGAAATCAACGTAACATTTAAAGCTGTCAAAGCCAAAGCCATGAGATGGCGCATGGAGCGCAAAGCAGACAAGAACGGTGTTGCGATGATTGAGATGACCTTCCTTGCACCGAGTGAATTGCCTCAAGAAAGTACCCAATCGAAGATTCTTGTGGATGGAAAAGAACTTCCTGACTTCGCTGAAGATCGTCAAGACTACCAAATCACCTATAAAGGTCAACGTCCAAAAGTCTCAGTCGAAGAAAGTAATCAAGTGGCTTCAACAGTTGTAGATAGCGGAGACGATAGCCTTCCAGTGTTTGTTCGCCTTGTTTCAGAAAGTGGAAAACAAGTCAAGGAATACCGTATCCAGTTGACTAAGGAAAAGCCAGTTTCTGAGAAGACTGTTGCTGCTGTACAAGAAGATCTTCCAAAACTCGAATTTGTTGAAAAAGATTTGGCCTACAAGATAGTTGAGAAAAAGGATCCAACACTGTATCTAGGTGAAACTCGTGTAGAACAAGAAGGAAAAGTTGGTAAGGAACGGATCTTTACAGCGGTTAATCCTGATGGAAGTAAGGAAGAAAAACTTCGTGAAGTGGTAGAGGCTCCGACAGACCGCATCGTCTTGGTTGGAACGAAACTAGGAACCTCCCTCCCAGAAGATGAAGTGAAGAACCTAGTCCTTAACAGACCAGAACTTGTAATCGAAGAAGAAACAATTGACTTCAAGGTTCTGGAACGTAAGTCTGATAAGTTGTATCTAGGTGAAACTCGTATCCTCCAAGAAGGTCAAAAGGGTATCCGTGTTCACTTGATCGAGGTTGAAAATGGTAAGCGGACTGAAAAAGAAAGCTATGATAAAGTTATAGCTCAGGATCGCATCGTAGAAGTTGGAACGAAACCAGGAACCTCCCTTCCAGAAGATGAAGTGAAGAACCTTGTCCTTAACAAACCAGAACTTGTAATCGAAGAAGAAACAATTGACTTCAAGGTTCAGGAACAAAAGAACGATAAGCTTCCAGCAGGTCAAACCCGTGTTCTCCAAGAAGGACAAAAAGGTATCCGTGTTCACTTGATCGAAGTTGAAAATGGCAAACGAACTGAAAAAGAAAGCTATGATAAAGTCGTGGCTCAGGATCGCATCGTAGAAGTGGGTACGGCTGGTGAAACAACTAGACCAGTACCTCAAGAATCTACAAAACCACAAGTATCAGAAAAAACAGATACAAAACAAAACACTTCAAGTGCAGCTGGTCCGGTTCAAAAAGAGCAGTTACCAAATACAGGAAGTGCAGAAGGTCAAGCAGCAGTAGTAGCAGGCTTAGCTCTTCTTGGTTTGAGTGCAGGACTAGTGGCCACTAAAGGCAAAAAAGAGGATTAGAATTTCTACGATATGAAGAGATGGGGACAAAATAGATTTATATTTTAAAAACTCTTCATTATGAATTTTGAAAATCTAATAGATTAAATAAAAAGTGAACCAAACTATTCTGGGGCAATCAGAATTCTGTTTAGTTCACTTTTTGTTATGTTCTAAACTTTTGCTTTAATATATTTCTACTATATTAAATCTTATAACAGCATATAGATTAATAAATTGGCTATATTTAGTTTTATGAATAAAGTGACATTATTTATTGAAAGGGAGTAGAAATATCAAAGGAATGAATTCTTTGAAGTTGACATTTCGTAAATAAATTCTTTAGTAATGAAATAAATTAATTAAAATATATATGATATAATAAACTTGATAAGTTCTATTATATTATGTGCTGTAAGTAAATATAATTTTATCAAGAATAGAGCATGGTGTTATTATGGATACGTCACTATATTGTGGAGGTGTTGCGTACGTAGAATTGAATACTTAATTTTTTATCGATATACAAATAGAAAGGTTGGTCATAATGGATAAGATAAAAAAATATCTCGGTTTTCTAGTGTTCCCTCTTTTATTCTTGATGATGCTTTTCCCGGTGGGTGAAGCACATGCGGCAACTGATATCACGAGTAAAGTCAAAATAGATAACTTGAAGATTACTATAGCATCCACAGGAAGCGAGACTGAAGGAATTCATGGTTCAAATGATACTTTGATGAAATTGAAATATTCAGGTAAATTCTCATTCCCCAATGTGGCAGCTAATGAAATCAAGGATGGTGATTACTTTATCGTAAAGGCTCCAAATAACTTGAGTTTGACGGATGGTAGTCTGGATTTGATTGATTCGACGTCAAATATCAAAATGGGGACTGTCCAAGTGGATAATGCTAACCATCGGCTGGTATTTACCTTCAATGATAAGGTGAAGGACAAGCAAAATATCCGTGGGGACTTTGTTGCAGAAGCAACTGAAACACTCCAAAAAGAGGGGAAAACGGTTACTTATGTTTTGCCAGATGGTAAAAAACAGACCATCACGTATAAAGTAAATACTTATCAACAGACTGACGTGATAGGAGAAACCATTACAAAGTACGGTTATAACGATAACAATAAGGCGATAGCACATTTTCAGATGAAGATTAATCGCGCTAAGAAAGATATGACTGGACATGTGGTGAAGATTACAGATGACGTTTCAAAGGGAGCCTTTGCTAACTATGTGGAAGGTACTTTCTATATGCATGAAGCGGAATTCGAAACGACGAATACGAATTCATCTGCTCTTAAACATTTAGGTGATGAATACGAAATCACAACCGATCCGGAGGTATACAAGGCTAACTCAGATAAAAAAGCTTTGTTGACCTTTGTCAACGGGAAACGAGGATTTGAGTTGCTCATGCCGACCAATATGGGAACAAAGAGCTTTTTCTTAACGTATGATACATCCTCACCAGCAGATACTTCAATGATAAGTAACTCAGCGCAGTACTTGATTGATAATCAACCACAACTTATTTGGGAAAACTACGGAGGTAGTATTGGAACCAGAACAGAAGCAACGTTTAATTTAAAGACGGTTAAATCTGTAGGTGCGTCAGTCACAGCTGATATTGCTGGTAAGATCAAAATCACAAAATACGATGAAGCGGATGCAACTGTTAAGTTGGCAGGCGTTGTCTTTGAAATCCGTGAGAAAACCACTAATAATTTGGTTGATACCGTTACAACAGATGCGGATGGGATAGCTGTCTCAAAGGCTCTCAATAATGGTAAGTATATCGTTAAAGAAAAAACTCCTAAATCAGGCTATCAGGTAAATAGTCAAGAGTTCGAAGTGGAGATGAAAGATGGAAAGGGTGTTCCCCTCAATATCTCTAACAAACGTGTGACAGTTGACTTTGAAGCAACCAAGACTTGGGTAAACGGAAAAGCAACTGACTACAAAAAAGTCAAACTCGGTTTGTATGTGCACAAAGAAGGACAAACTGTTGCAGATGCAAAACCTGTTACTGGGAACTACACCCCTGAAGTGACAGAGTCTAATGGTGTTTACACTTATAAGTGGCTAAATCGACTACCTAAGTACGATGTTGATGGAAAAACAGAATTAGTCTACTCTGTTCGCGAGCTTCAAGATACTACTGAACTTCCTTTGAAAGAAGGAGAGAAAGTCAAAGTAGGCGACAACAGCTATGTTGTATCCTATAACGGAAACAACAAAGTCACCAACACTTACGAAGTTCCAAAGACAAACGTGACGGCTAAGAAAATCTGGGTTGGCGGTCAGGAATATATTCGTCCAACTGTCTACTTCAAACTCTATCGTACGCCAGAAGGTGGAGCGATTGAAGAAGTAGCTGGTGCTGCCCAAAAAGAAGTTCCCAAAACAGATGGAACTGTAGAATGGACAGACCTTCCTGCGACAGATGAGCACGGTGTGAAGTACACTTATAGTGTGATGGAAGTCGATGAAGATGGCAATCTTGTCACTGCTGTAGATGGTTATACAGCCAATCAAACAGCTGATTTAACTGTCACAAACACCTATGGTACTTCACCAACTAAGGTTGATATTGAAGTCAAAAAAGAATTGGTGGGTGGTCGTCCAACACCTCTTCAAAACGAAGAATTTGAATTTATCTTGAAAGACAAAAATGGCCAAGAAGTTCAAAGAGCTAAGAACGATGCAGCTGGTTGCGTAGTCTTCAAAGATATTCCTTTCGATAAAGCGGGTGAATACGAATTTACTGTTGTTGAAGTGAATGCTGGTCAAACCATCGATGGTGTGACTTACGATGTTAGAACAGTACCAGTCACAGTAAGTGTAACAGATGATGGAAAAGGTAAACTGGTTGCGACAGTATTGTATCATCCTATTACTGCTGTGGCACTTCCGTCAGCTAATTTGGTCTCTTCAGCACCTAGTTCTAATCTTGTACCATCACTTACTGGTGCAGTGAATAGAGCTACTGATAGTGGAATTCAGACATTCAAAAATACTTATAAAGCAACTAATGCTAAGGCCGTTCTTGAAGTGACTAAGCAGTTGACCGGTCGTACGACAGGAGCTCAAGAAAATGAGTTCGAATTTACGTTGACAGACCAAGTTGGTAACGTTGAAACTAAGAGAAATGATGCAGATGGAAAAGTTAAGTTTCATGAATTGACCTTCGATGAAGCAGGTACTTATACTTACACTATCAAGGAAGTAAAAGCTGGTACAACTGAAAATGGTATTACCTACGATTCTAAGACAGTCACAGCTAAAGTAACTGTAACAGATGACGGTCATGGTAAACTGACTGCAGTTGTTTCTTATGACAACGATGAAAGACACTTCGAAAATACTTACAAAGCTGCAAATGCTAAAGCAAATCTCGAAGTGACTAAGAAGTTGACAGGTCGTGAGTTGAAAGCTGATGAATTTGAGTTCACTTTGACAGACCAAGACGGTAATGTGAAAGAAACTGTGAAGAATGACAAAGACGGAAACGTTAAGTTCTCAGAATTGGAATTCGACAAAGCAGGCACTTATACTTATAAGATTGCTGAAAAAGCGGGTACTGCTACAGGTATCCAGTACGATACTAAAACCATCACAGCTACAGTAACTGTAGCGGACAATGGTAAAGGTGTCCTTGAAGCAACCGTTGCTTATGACGGTGAAAAAGTATTCGAGAACACTTACACACCAGCAGGGGCTACAAGTGTCACTCTTGGAGCTAAGAAAGTTCTTGAAGGCAAGAATCTTGAAGCAGGTAAATACAGCTTTGTTCTGAAAGAAGGCGATAAAGAGCTTGAAACAGTAACAAACGCTGCTGATGGAACGGTGACCTTCTCACCAATCTCATATGATGAGAGCCAAGTGGGAACTCACAAGTATACCATCTCAGAAGTTGGTGGATCTGAAGCAGGAATCACTTACGATAAGACAGTTCAAGAAGTTGAAGTAACGGTTGAAAAAGTAAGTGCAACTGAATTGAAAGCAACGGCTTCAAAAGAAGCAAAAGATCTTGTATTTACAAACAAGTACACACCAGCAGGAGCTACAAGTGTCACTCTTGGAGCTAAGAAAGTTCTTGAAGGTAAAAATCTTGAAGCAGGTAAATACAGCTTTGTTCTGAAAGAAGGCGACAAAGAGCTTGAAACAGTTACAAACGCTGCTGATGGAAGTGTTACTTTCTCACCAATCTCATATGATGAAAGCCAAGTAGGAACTCACAAGTATACCATCTCAGAAGTTGCTGGCTCTGAAACAGGGATTACTTACGATAAGACCGTTCAAGAAGTTGAAGTAACGGTTGAAAAAGTAAGTGCAACTGAATTGAAAGCAACGGCTTCAAAAGAAGCAAAAGACCTAGTCTTCACAAACACATACACACCAGCCGGAGCTACAAGTGTAACTCTTGGAGCTAAGAAAGTTCTTGAAGGTAAAGACCTTGAAGCAGGTAAATACAGCTTCGAATTGAAGAAAGAAGACGGTAGTGTTGTCGAAACAGTGAAAAACGCTGCTGACGGAACTGTGACCTTCTCACCAATCTCATATGATGAGAGCCAAGTAGGAACTCACAAGTACACTATCTCAGAAGTTGCTGGATCTGAAGCAGGGATCACTTACGATAAGACAGTTCAAGAAGTTGAAGTAACGGTTGAAAAAGTAAGTGCAACTGAATTGAAAGCAACGGCTTCAAAAGAAGCAAAAGATCTTGTATTTACAAACACTTACACTCCAGCCAAAACTTCAGTTTCTGTGACGAAAAAATGGGATGATAAGAACAACCAAGATGGTAAACGTCCAGCGTCTGTCACAGTTAAATTGCTTGCAGATGGTCAAGATACTGGTAAGACACTTGAACTTAACGCCGCAAACAACTGGGCTGGAAGCTTCACAGACCTTGATGCTGATAAAGGCGGCACATCTATCCAGTACACAGTAGTAGAAGTAACTGTTCCTGGTTACACTTCAGAAGTTACTGGTGACGCTGCCTCAGGATTCACCATCACAAATAGCTATTCTCCAGAAACAGTTGATGTAAAAGCAACTAAGAACTGGGATGACGCGAATAACCAAGACGGCAAACGTCCAACTAAGATTACAATCAATCTTTTAGCAGACGGTCAGAAAGTCGATTCGAAAGAGGTTCAAGCAGCCGCAGACGGAACTTGGACTGTCGAATTCACGAAATTGGCAAAATATAAAGCTGGTAAAGAAATCAAATACACTGTAACAGAAGAAGCCGTAGCAGAATACGAATCAACTATTACAGACTTTACCATCACAAACAAATATGCACCAAAAGAAATCGACTACAAGGTAACAAAAGTATGGAACGACGCGAACAACCAAGACGGCAAACGTCCTGAGTCTGTAACGGTTCAACTTTTCAAATCTGTAGGTGGATCTAAACCAGTAGCTGTTGAAGGTAAGAAATTGATCTTGACAGCTAAGGATAAGACAGACGCTAACACTTGGGTAGCATCCTTCACAAATCTTCCACAATACGAAGCTGGTAAAGAAATCACTTACTCTATCGATGAAGTAGATGTACCAGCTGGTTATGAAGCCTCTGTGACTGGTCAAGTGGTAACAAACACTCATGACGTAGAAACAGTCGTTCTTTCAGGAACTAAGGTGTGGGATGACAACAATAACCAAGACGGCAAACGTACTAAATCTGTGAAAGTTCAAATCTTTAAGGGTGAAGGCGAAAAAGCTGAACTCGTTCAAGAAATTGAAGTTTCAGAAAAAACTGGCTGGAAGTTCGAATCTAAAAAACTTCCTAAGTATGAAAATGGTCAAGAAATCAAGTACACTGTCAAAGAAGTGGCTGTTGCATCATACGAAACAACAATTACTTCAGAAAAAGACGGTAAGTACACTATTACCAACAAACATACACCAGAGAAAACTACTGTAAAAGGTAAGAAGATCTGGAATGATGAAAATAACAAAGACGGTATCCGTCCAGATTCTATCAAAGTGAAACTTCTTGCGGATGGTAAAGAAACCGTTCAAGAAGCTACAGTTTCAGAAGCAACTGGTTGGACTTATGAGTTTACAGGTCTTGAGCGTTATAAAGATACTAAAGGTACAGAATTCAAATACTCTGTAGTAGAAGTTCCAGTTGATGGTTATACATCTGAAGTAATTGGCACTAATATTGTAAATCACCACAAGCCAAAAGACCCAGAACCAAACAAACCACAGAATCCAGAGCCAAACAAGCCAAAAGATCCAGAACCAGGAAAACCAGGTCCAAAACCTCAACTTCCTAACACTGGTGAAAAATCATCTAACGCAGCAGTAGTTGCAGGACTTGCTTTGATGTCAGTGACTAGTGGATTGTACTTTGTAAGCCGTAAAAATAAATAATCTAGCGTGAGAAAGATAGTTTCCATTTGTTTTTCTTAGGTTTAATCTGTGATAAAAAGGCCAGAGGATTCCTCTGGTCTTTTTTAGATATAAGAGTAAAAGAAAGACCCAGCATTTAATACTGGGTTGGTAATTATTTTACCATCATCAATTCGACAATCATTGCTATATAGATGATTAAGGTAAGGAGAAAACCGGCTCTCCAGAAGAATTTGATGAATTTAGGGTAATAAAAACTTCGTTTTTTGACAAGGAAAAAGATTACAAGGAGGATTGCTAGGAGAGAAAGTGCGACACCAAGTCGCGGTAGAAAGTTGTGGGTAAAGGCTTTAGCAGTAATCAGATAGTACTCAAATACCAAAAGTGGAAAAGCTAGATCCGCGAAATTAAATCCTATTTTCCTAAGTCCGAAAAGCTTGGTGACAATAAAGCAAACCACCAAGGTTAATATCAATAATAAAATAGATGCTATTTTCATTAAAATCATACCCATATTGTATCATAAAAAAACGCTAAAGGAAATGAGAAACAAGGGAATTTGTAGGAAAGTCAGGCTTTTGAGATTGTAGGTGTTTTTTGTTATAATGGAAGTTATGAAATCTTATAATACCTTGAATGATTATTATCGAAAACTTTTTGGAGAAAAGACTTTCAAAGTTCCTATTGATGCGGGATTTGACTGTCCCAATCGGGATGGAACTGTAGCTCATGGTGGTTGTACTTTTTGTACAGTTTCAGGTTCGGGAGATGCTATCGTGGCACCGGATGCTCCTATCCGCGAGCAATTTTATAAGGAAATTGACTTTATGCACCGCAAGTGGCCAGAAGTTAAAAAGTATCTGGTTTATTTTCAAAACTTTACCAACACCCATGAAAAGGTGGAAGTGATTCGGGAGCGATATGAGCAGGCTATCAACGAGCCAGGTGTAGTAGGGATCAATATCGGAACACGGCCAGACTGTTTACCCGATGAAACCATCGAATATTTGGCTGAGTTGTCGGAGCGTATGCACGTGACGGTTGAATTGGGCTTGCAGACTACTTTTGAAGCAACCTCTGACCTGATTAACCGTGCCCATTCTTATGAATTGTATGTGGAAACGGTCAAACGCTTGAGGAAATATCCTAAGATTGAGATTGTTTCCCATTTGATTAACGGTTTGCCCGGTGAGACTCATGAGATGATGGTCGAAAATGTCCGTCGCTGTGTTACGGATAATGATATTCAAGGAATTAAACTGCACTTGCTTCACCTCATGACCAATACACGGATGCAGCGAGATTACCACGAAGGACGCTTGCAACTGATGAGTCAGGATGAGTATGTCAAGGTCATTTGTGACCAACTAGAAATCATTCCCAAGCATATCGTCATCCATCGAATTACAGGAGATGCACCTAGAGATATGCTGATTGGTCCCATGTGGAGCCTCAATAAATGGGAAGTTTTGAATAGCATAGAGAATGAGATGCGACGCCGCGGAAGTGTGCAAGGATGCAAGGCTGTAAAACAGGAGTTTAAAAATGAAAAGACCACTTGAGATGGCACATGATTTTTTGGCGGAAGTTGTGACAAAAGAGGATATCGTAGTGGATGCGACCATGGGCAATGGCCATGATACCCTTTTTCTAGCCAAGTTAGCCAAGCAAGTCTATGCCTTTGATATTCAGGAGCAGGCTTTGGAGAAGACGCAAGAGCGTTTGGATCAGGCTGGAATGAAAAATGCCCAGTTAATCTTGAAAGGTCATGAGACACTAGACCAGTTTGTGACAGAAGCTAAGGCAGGGATTTTTAATCTTGGTTATTTACCTTCTGCTGACAAATCCGTCATCACCCAACCTCAGACTACTATCGAAGCCTTAGAAAAGCTGTGTCACTTGCTTGTCAAAGGGGGACGGATTGCAATTATGATTTACTATGGTCATGAAGGAGGAGACACCGAGAGGGATGCTGTATTGGATTTTGTTAGCCAGTTGAACCAACAAGAGTATACAGCTGCCATTTATCGGACTCTCAACCAAGTTAATAATCCACCGTTTTTAGTTATGATTGAAAAATTAGAAAGGTATAGACATGGATAAACAATACCTTCGTGAGAAGCTTGAGGCAATGCGCCAAAATTTTGTCGAGTCAACGCATCACGAGCGAGCAGTCGGGGTGCTCGACGAAGCACATATGAGCAAGAAAATGCTTAAAATCAAGAAAAAATTAGTGGCTCTTGAAATGGAACGATGCCAGAAAAAAATTGAGCACAAAGACTGTTCTAAGATTGATCAGAAAATCCAAGAGCAAAAGGAGATTTTTGAATCTTGTTGTAAAAAAGATTAAGGAGGAATTGTGTGGAATTACTCATTTACTTGATTCTATTTTTATTTGTCTTAATCATTTCAACTACGACCAATAAACTTCTCCCTTTTTTGCCCCTTCCTCTTGTGCAAATCCTTTTGGGGGTTGGGATTGGTTTATTCGTTCCCGATGCGGACTTTCATCTCAATACAGAGCTGTTTCTGGCCATGGTTATTGGTCCCTTACTTTTCCGGGAGGCAGAAGAAGCGGATATTACGTCCATTTTGAAGCATTGGCGGATTGTCGTCTTTCTGATCTTTCCTGTGATTTTTATCTCGACCTTAAGCTTGGGGGGCATGGCTCACTTCCTTTGGATGACTCTTCCTTTAGCTGCCTGTTTAGCAGTTGGAGCGGCACTTGGGCCAACAGATTTGGTTGCCTTTGCATCTCTTTCTGAACGTTTTCGTTTTCCTAAACGGGTTTCTAATATTCTAAAAGGGGAAGGGCTCTTAAATGACGCTTCTGGGTTGGTTGCATTTCAGATGGCCCTGGCTGCTTGGACAACAGGAACTTTTTCTTTCAGCCAAGCTGGGACTTCCCTAGCACTTTCCATCCTTGGTGGTTTTGTAGTCGGTTTTGTGACGGCTATGGTCAATCGTTTCTTGCATACCTTTTTACTGAGTGTGCGAGCGATAGATATAGCCAGTGAACTATTGCTAGAGCTAAGTTTGCCACTCATGACCTTTTTCATCGCAGAAGAGTTTCATGTTTCAGGGATTATCGCAGTAGTGGTTGCAGGTATTTTGAAGGCTAGTCGATTCAAAAAAATTACGCTCCTTGAGGCTCAGGTTGACACCGTGACGGAGACCGTCTGGCACACCGTGACCTTTATGCTAAATGGATCAGTCTTTGTTATCCTGGGAATGGAATTAGAGTTGATAGCAGAGCCAATCTTGTCTAATTCTCTCTACAATCCCCTTCTTTTACTGATTTCGGTTGTCGTTCTGACCTTCTTGCTTTTTGCGATCCGCTTTGTCATGATTGCTGGTTTTTACTTTGTGAGGACGCGTCGACTTAAGAAAAAAATTCATAAGTACATGAAAGATATGCTTCTTTTGACCTTCTCTGGTGTCAAAGGGACAGTATCTATCGCGACCATTCTCCTCATACCAAGTCATTTGGAGCAGGAATATCCTTTATTACTCTTCCTTGTAGCAGGCGTTACACTGTTGAGCTTTTTAACGGGTTTACTAGTCCTCCCTCACTTATCTGAGGAACAAGAGGAAAGCAAGGACCATTTGATGCATATTGCGATTCTGAATGATGTGGCTGCAGAATTAGAAAAAGAGCTGGACCATCACAAGAACAAACTTCCTCTTTATGCAGCTATTGATAATTATCATGGTCGGATTGAAAACCTCATCCTTAGTCAGGAAAATAAAAGAGTCCAAGAGGACTGGGAGTCCCTCAAGCTTCTTATCTTGAGTATTGAGAGTGACGGTTTGGAGCAAGCCTACGAAGAAAATAGAATCAGCGAGCGTGGCTATCGAGTTTACCAACGTTACCTAAAAAACATGGAGCAGAGTATCAATCGGAATTTCGCTTCTAGAGTGACTTATTATTTCCTTGTTTCTTTACGGATACTGCGCTTTCTACTCCATGAAATGTTTACCTTTGGCAAAACTTTCCGTAGTTGGATGAATGAAGAATCTCGTAAACTACTAGCAGTTGACTATGATCAGATTTCAGAGTTGTATTTGGAAAATACAGAGCTGATTATCGAGAGTTTGGAAAACCTCAAAGGGGTTTACAAGAGTTCTCTGATTAGTTTTATGCAAGAGTCTCGTCTACGCGAGACGGCCATTATCGGAAGTGGTGCCTTTGTTGAGCGGGTTATCAATCGCATCAAGCCAAACAATATCGATGAAATGCTACGAGGCTACTATCTCGAACGTAAGGCAATCTTTGAATACGAAGAAGCTAAACTGATAACAGCCAAGTATGCCAAAAAACTACGCCAAAATGTGAATAATTTAGAGAATTATTCTCTGAAAGAGGCTGCAAATACTTTACCTTATGATATGCTAGATTTAATCAGAAGAACTTAGATGATGAAGAAAATGACGGAGGATGGAAGATGAAAAAGTGGTGGAAAGAGCTGATGGACAGGCCCTTATTGAAAGCTTTTTTGCATTATTATCAAGCATCTGATAGTGAGTTGACCAGTGTTGCGGTTGCCTACTATTGGTTGATTTCAATCTTTCCTTTGCTAATGATAATGGTCAATATTTTGCCTTATTTTCAGATTCCGGTCTCAAATTTCTTACTTACGATCAAGGAATTTTTGCCTGATACGGTGTATGATGTGGTCGCCAAGATTGTCCGAGAAGTTCTGACTCAACCATCAACTGGTTTGTTGAGTTTTGCCGTTTTATCTGCACTCTGGACCTTTTCAAAATCAATGGATTTCCTTCAAAAAGCCTTTAATAAAGCCTATGGAGTGACCAAGAGTCGAGGGATTATCTCCCATCAGTTGATGAGTTTGCTTGTTAGCCTTGGCTTGCAGATTCTTTTTGCCCTAGCCTTGTTTTTGAGTATGTTTGGTCGCATGTTGCTCAACCTCCTCAAAACTTACTGGCAATCAGACAGCCCGCTATTTTCCTACCTGCAAGATTTTACAGGCCCTCTGGTCTATGCCTTGATCTTTGCCATTCTAGTCATGATTTACTATTTCCTTCCAAAAGTAAAAACACCACGAATCCGCTATGTTTTACCAGGAAGTATCTTTGTTTTGCTAACTCTTATCGGTTTATTGAATATCTTTTCTGTTTATTTTAATAACTATGTTAATCACCTAGTTGATGTCCGTTTTTTCAGTTCCATTATCGTGGTAGTCATGATGTTCTGGTTTATTCTTATTGCTAAGATTTTGATTATCGGAGCAGTTATCAATGCCAGTGTTCAGAGTTTGAAAGATCCAAAGTTTAGTATGGAATGATTAGAAAAATCCCTATTAGGTTTCCTAATAGGGATTTTCTTAATAGATAAACATGGCATCACCGAAACTGAAGAAACGGTAGCGTTCTTGAATAGCGTGCTGGTATGCATCTAGGACTAATTCACGGCCTGCAAAGGCAGAAACCAACATGACGAGAGTTGATTTTGGCAGATGGAAGTTGGTTGAAAAGGCGTCCACAACCTTCCATTCGTAACCAGGTTTGATAAAGATATTGGTCCAGCCAGAATCAGCCTGGATTTGCCCGTCAAACTTGGAACCAATAGTCTCTAACGTGCGGATAGAGGTGGTTCCGACAGCGATGACGCGTCCACCATTTTCCTTAACAGAGCGAAGAGTGGCTGCTGCTTCCTCAGAAAGTTGGTAGAATTCGGAGTGCATTTCGTGTTCGTCCAGATTGTCCACAGAAACAGGTCTAAAAGTTCCTAAACCAACGTGGAGAGTCAAATAAACCAAATGGACACCCTTGGCTTGGATTTCTGCTAGCAGTTCTCTGGTGAAGTGGAGGCCAGCAGTCGGTGCTGCAGCAGAGCCACTTTCTTTAGCGTAGACGGTTTGATAACGTTCACGGTCATCCAGTTTTTCATGGATGTAGGGTGGTAGTGGCATTTCACCTAGACTTTCCAAGACTTCTAGAAAAATTCCTTGGTATTCGAAGCGGACAATGCGGCCTCCGTGGGTCAATTCTTCCGTAACGACAGCGCTGAGGCGACCATCGCCAAAGTTGACACGAGTGCCAACTTTGAGGCGTTTGGCAGGTTTAGCCAGAACTTCCCACTCATCACCACTAGTATTTTTGAGTAGGAGAAGTTCCACATGGCCTCCTGTCTCTTCTTTTTGGCCATAGAGGCGGGCAGGAAGAACGCGGGTGTCATTCATAGCGAGTGCATCTCCAGGTTCCAGCATATCAATAATGGAGTGGAAGTGTTTATCCTGCATTTCTCCCGTTTCCCGGTTTACGATGAGGAGCTTGGAGGCATCTCGTTTTTCAAGGGGTGTTTGGGCAATCAATTCCTCTGGTAAGTGGAAATCAAAATCAGCTGTATTCATTTTTTCATCATTCTTTCTAAGTTCTAATCTTATCCATTATAACACGTTTCAAGTTTGGGCGCTCTTTTTTTAGAAATTAAATCGTTTTCACTTGACAAAAATTGGTCTATACCATATAATGAATATAGTTTAAAACGGAGGATGAAAAGATGAAAGTTATTAAAGTTGAAAATCAAGTTGAAGGTGGAAAAGTTGCTTTTGAGATTTTGAAGGAAAAATTGGCCAATGGTGCTCAAACATTAGGACTTGCAACAGGAAGCAGCCCGCTTGAGTTTTACAAGGAAATCGTTGAGAGTGACCTTGATTTTTCAAATCTAACCAGTGTGAACCTTGATGAGTATGTAGGGCTTGATGGGGACAATCCACAGTCTTATCGTTACTTCATGCAGGAAAACTTGTTCAACCAAAAACCATTTAAAGAAAGTTTCTTGCCTCGTGGGGTTAAGGACAATGCTGAAGAAGAAGTTGAACGCTACAATCAAATTTTGGCTGACCATCCTGTTGATTTGCAAATCTTGGGAATTGGTCGCAATGGACATATCGGATTTAATGAGCCTGGTACTCCATTTGATAGCCAAACGCATCTAGTAGAACTTGACCAGTCTACTATCGAAGCCAATGCTCGCTTCTTTGACAAGATTGAAGACGTCCCAACTCAAGCTATTTCAATGGGAATTAAAAACATCTTGGATGCTAAGTCAATTATTCTCTTTGCTTACGGTGAGTCGAAAGCAGAAGCCATTGCTGGAACAGTGTCTGGCCCAGTGAGTGAGAAGCTCCCAGCAAGTAGTCTACAAAACCACCCTGACGTGACCATTATTGCGGATGCTGAAGCGCTCAGCTTGCTTGAAAAGTAAAATGACAAGAACCACTTGCTCTTTGGAGTGAGTGGCTTTTTACTTCAAATGTTCACTATCCTGCTAAAGTGGTATAATATAGCTATACGGGGAGGCTCGAACTTTGATTTATATAATCGGTTTTATTTGTTTTTTACTTTTAATGTTTCTGTTTAGTCGCTTAATTCAGCAATCAAAGAATCCTTCGGGCTTTCTAGGAAAACGAATGATGAAATTGTGGAATCGAACCTATCTCCCTATGTTTGTATGGGCAATTCGTCATCTGGATAGGACATTTTACCCTGTAATCTTAGATGTAGGAGTTGGGAATGGTCGTTCAACCATCCTGCTGAAAGAAACTTTTCCGCAAAGTACCATAACTGGAATCGATATTTCAGATACTGCAATAGCTCAAGCCAAACAGGTAGAGATGACTAATCTAAATTTTGAACGAAGAGACGTTAGGGAGACAGGCTTTTCTGATGAAAGTGTTGATTTAATCACAGCCTTTCAAACTCATTTTCATTGGCGGGACCTAGAGGCTTCTTTTATGGAACTTAGAAGAATACTCAAATCAGACGGGATGCTCTTACTGGCTTGTGAATATAACAAGTTGTCTTACTTTTTACCAGAGATCCAAAGCGAAGAAGCATTTAGAAGATTCTTGTTATCAGTAGGGTTTGAGCTCGTAACTAGTCAAAGAAAGGGATCGTGGATCCTTTATAAAATTGTTAAACATTAATGGAGGTACAATCATGAAACAATTATTTTTATGTTCATACTTTGCTGGTGTCAAAAAGCTTTTTAGAGATTATGCAAAGGAAAAGAATCTAGAAAATAAGGTTTTATTTATTCCTACCGCTGGGAATAAAGAGGATTATACTGCCTATATCGATGAGGCTCAGCAAACATTCAGAGATTTAGGCTTTGAGATAGAGGTTCTGGATATTGCTTCTTGTGATCGAGAAACCGCGCAGGCAAAGATTTTCCAAAGCAAGATTCTTTATATCTCAGGTGGAAATACCTTTTATTTGTTGCAAGAATTAAAGAAAAAACAACTCCTATCTCTTATCAAAGAACAAATAAGAGATGGGCTGATCTATGTGGGAGAATCAGCAGGGGCTATCATTACAGCCAAGGATATTGACTACAATAAACTCATGGACGACAAGACGGTAGCGACAGAGTTATCTGATACAACGGGATTGGATGAAGTGGATTTTTACATCCTTCCACATTATGGTGAGGAACCTTTTACTGATAGTAGCAAAAATACCTTTGAAATGTATAAAAAGCAGCTTGAATTGCTACCGCTTCATAACCACCAAGCAATTATCGTTAACGATGAGCAAATAGATATCTTGACAATAGAATAAAAGTGTGGTTGGAAGAACATTGATATTTTACCACTAAAACGATTAGCGGTTGATAATTCACTTAGTGGGAATCTGCCATGGATAGATTAATTTTATGAATTCAAGAAGGGAAAAGTTATGAAAATAAAAACGTTAGATAAAATAGGTGGGATTGTTTTCTTGTTTCTAACGATTGCTACCATTGTCGTTTTTTTATCAGATACGAGCTTCTTTGAGTGGGCGTTTACTAGACACCAGAATACTCTGAGTTGGTATATTCGCCCTCTCTTTATTATTCCAATTGTAATGGGAGCTTATAAAAAATCCTATAGCCTGATTTTCTTTTCTATATTTTGCCTATTTACTAGCATGTTTTGGTTCCCAAAGCCGGAAATAGTTGATGTAAAAGTAATTGAGTTTTTGAATTTTGAGAAGACTTATTTTACGAGCGGATGGAGTATTGAAAAAGTTATCATTCTGGCGACGATTCTAGCATTTTTTACGGCGATTATATCCTTAACATGGAGTAGACGTTGGTATGGATTATTAGCAACAGTAGTGATCGGAGCGTTTCTGAAGGTTGCCCATAGTCTTTTATTTAGTGGAGGAAGTGGTATATCGATTGTAAAACCAGCTGTTTTGGGCTTGATTCTCTGCATCTTAGTGATTTATTTCATCTTCAAAAGAAGAAAGTAAAAATAATAGAAGTTTATGGTTGCTTTTCTCTTGACAATTATTCACTTTGTGTGTAAAATGGAATAGATCTTGAACTTGAAGGGAGTGAAAAAAATGTCTAAAACAGTAGTACGTAAGAATGAATCTCTTGACGATGCACTTCGTCGTTTCAAACGTGCGGTTACTAAAGCTGGTACTCTTCAAGAAACACGCAAACGTGAATTCTATGAAAAACCTTCTGTAAAACGTAAACGTAAATCAGAAGCAGCTCGTAAACGTAAAAAATTCTAATTTGAAATGAAAGGCTAGACTTGTCTAGCCTTTTTTCTTTCCAAATAAATACTGTAAATCCTGCAAAAAAAGGAAACTTCCTACCACAATTTGATATAATAGTAGGGAGAACTCGATTGAAGGAGGAAATTATGTCGGTTTTAGTAAAAGAAGTCATTGAAAAGCTCAGATTAGACATTGTTTATGGTGAAGGCGATTTACTTGAAAAAGAAATCAATACTGCAGATATTTCTCGACCAGGTCTGGAAATGACGGGTTATTTTGATTACTATACTCCGGAGCGGCTTCAACTGTTGGGAATGAAGGAATGGTCTTATTTAGTCTCCATGTCTTCTCATAACCGTTATCAAGTTTTGAAGAAAATGTTTCTACCTGAAACACCCGCTGTCATCGTTGCTCGTGGCTTGGTAGTGCCAGAAGAAATGTTGAAAGCTGCTAGGGAATGTAAGATTGCGATTTTAACCAGTCGAACATCAACCAGTCGTTTATCTGGAGAGTTATCTAGCTACCTTGATTCCCGTTTGGCTGAACGTACGAGTGTGCATGGTGTCTTGATGGACATCTATGGTATGGGTGTCTTGATCCAAGGGGATAGTGGTATCGGTAAGAGCGAGACAGGTCTTGAGCTTGTGAAACGTGGGCACCGTTTGGTAGCAGACGATCGTGTAGATATCTTTGCCAAGGATGAAATGACCCTTTGGGGAGAGCCCGCTGAAATTTTGAAGCATTTGCTTGAGATTCGTGGAGTGGGTATTATTGACGTGATGAGTCTCTACGGAGCAAGTGCTGTAAAAGATTCTTCACAAGTTCAGTTGGCTGTTTACTTGGAAAATTATGATACCCATAAGACCTTTGATCGTCTAGGAAACAATGCTGAAGAAATCGAGATTTCTGGTGTAACGATTCCGCGTATCCGCATTCCAGTAAAAACAGGACGCAATATCTCTGTTGTTATTGAGGCGGCAGCCATGAACTATCGCGCTAAGGAAATGGGATTTGATGCGACGCGTTTATTTGAAGAACGCTTGACTAATCTCATCTCCAAAAATGAGGTGAAAAATGATTAATCCAGTCGCATTTGAAATCGGTCCTTTTTCTATTCGTTGGTATGCTTTGTGTATTGTGGCTGGTTTGGTTTTGGCAGTCTACCTTGCCATGAAGGAAGCTCCTAAAAAGAAAATTCTATCAGATGATATCTTGGATTTTATCCTGATTGCTTTTCCGATAGCTATTTTAGGTGCTAGACTATACTACGTACTCTTTCGCTTAGATTATTATCTGCAAAATCCAGGTGAAATCATTGCCATCTGGAATGGAGGCTTGGCCATTTATGGAGGTTTGATAGCAGGGGCTATTGTCCTTTATATCTTTGCAGATAGAAAGCTGATTAATACTTGGGATTTCTTAGATATTGCAGCACCAAGCGTCATGGTTGCCCAAAGTTTAGGACGCTGGGGGAACTTCTTTAACCAAGAAGCCTACGGTGCAGCAGTAGATAGTTTGGATTATTTGCCAGGCTTTATCCGTGACCAGATGTACATTGAGGGTAGCTACCGTCAGCCGACCTTCCTATATGAGTCGGTTTGGAATCTGATCGGTTTTGCTTTGATTCTGATTTTTAGACGAAAATTAAAGGGAATCAGACGTGGTCAGATCACTGCTTTCTACTTGATTTGGTATGGCTTTGGTCGTATGATTATCGAAGGAATGCGGACGGATAGTCTCATGTTCTTTGGCCTGCGAGTTTCCCAATGGTTATCAGTTATCCTTATCGGACTCGGTATTTTTATCATACTTTATCAAAATCGAAAGAAAGCCCCTTTCTATCATACAGAGGAGGAAAAATAAATGTTAGAAGTTGCATATATACTTGTTGCGATTGCTTTGATTGTCTGTTTAGTCTATTTGACAATCACGATTCAAAAAGCCGGTCGTATGATTGATGAAACAGAGAAAACCATCAAAACGTTGAGCTCAGATGTGAACGTTACCTTGCATCAGACCAATGAATTACTGGTTAAGGTCAATGTGTTAGCAGACGATATCAATATCAAAGTTGCGACGATTGATCCACTCTTTACGGCTGTGGCTGACTTATCTGAGTCAGTATCTGATCTCAACCAACATGCACGTGTTTTAGGTAAAAAGGCTTCATCTGCTGGTTCAAAGACCATTAAAACAGGTGCAAGTTTGTCCGCTCTTCGTTTCGCAAGTAAATTTTTCAAAAAATAGAAAAGGAGAAATCTTATGGGAAAACTATCCTCTATCTTTTTAGGAACAGTTTCAGGTGCAGCTCTTGCTTTGTTTTTGACGAGTGACAAGGGCAAGCAAGTTTGTAGTCAAGCTCAGGATTTTCTAGATGATTTGAGAGAAGATCCAGAATATGCTAGAGAGCAGGTTTGTGAGAAACTAACTGAAGTGAAGGAACAGGCAACTGACTTTGTGCTGAAAACAAAGGAACAAGTAGAATCTGGTGAAATCACTTTTGACAGTTTCCTTGATCAAGCCAAAACCTGTGCTCGACAAGCGACGGAAGCGTCAAAAGAAACCTTTAACAATCTCAAGGAGCAGTGGCAAGAACAGTCAGCAACTCCAGACGTTGCAGAAGACCAAGAAGAAATCATCATCGATATTACTGAAGTATAATGCATCACCATCTCTGGTTTTTGGAGATGGTGATTTTTATCTGCAAGCCTGTCTTTATGGTATAATAAGTACTATGCAGAAAAAACCAACGTCCGCCTACGTGCATATTCCCTTTTGCACACAGATTTGTTATTATTGTGACTTTTCAAAAGTATTTATCAAGAATCAACCAGTAGATAGTTACCTGGAGCATCTGCTAGAGGAGTTTCGCTCTTATGATATCCAAAAGTTGCGAACTCTCTACATTGGAGGTGGGACGCCAACGGCTTTGTCAGCTCCGCAATTAGAAGTGCTCTTGGATGGCTTGACTAAAAATCTAGACTTGTCTGTCTTGGAAGAGTTGACCATTGAAGCAAACCCAGGAGACTTGGATGTGGATAAGATTGCGGTTTTGAAGCAGTCACCAGTCAATCGTGTTTCCTTGGGTGTGCAGACTTTTGATGACAAAATGCTGAAAAAAATTGGGCGCAGTCACTTGGAGAAGGATATTTATGAAAATATCGACCACCTCAAACTGGCTGGTTTTGACAATATTTCTATCGACCTAATCTACGCTCTTCCAGGTCAAACTATGGTTCAGGTCAAGGACAATGTGGCTAAGGCCATTTCGCTTGATATTCCTCATATGAGTCTTTATAGCTTGATTTTGGAAAACCATACGGTCTTTATGAACCGCATGAGACGAGGGAAATTGCCCCTGCCCAAGGAGGAACTAGAAGCGGAGATGTTTGAGTACATCATCGCAGAACTGGAGCGAGCTGGTTTTGAGCATTATGAGATTTCCAATTTCTCTAAACCCGGATTTGAAAGTCGCCACAATCTCATGTACTGGGATAATGCCGAGTATTATGGTATCGGTGCGGGTGCTTCAGGTTATGTGAACGGAGTGCGTTATAAAAACCACGGTCCTATCCGCCACTATCTCAATGCGGTAGAGGCAGGAAATGCTCGGATAACAGAAGAACACCTGAGTCAAAGGGAACAGATGGAAGAAGAAATGTTCCTAGGCCTCCGGAAAAAATCTGGGGTTTCCATGGCGCGATTTGAGGAAAAATTCGGACGGTCCTTTGATGGATTATATGGAGAAATTGTCAGAGACTTGGTTCAACAAGGTCTCATGCAGATTGACGATGACCGTGTCCGAATGACAAAGAGAGGTCTCTTTTTAGGAGACACTGTAGCAGAACGATTTATTTTGGAGTAGAACAATGGGCTTAACTTATCAAATGAAAATGAAAATTCCTTTTGATATGGCGGACATGAACGGTCATATCAAACTTCCAGATGTGATTTTGCTGTCCTTGCAAGTATCAGGTATGCAGTCGATTGAGCTGGGAGTTAGCGACAAGGATATGTTAGAACGTTACAATCTGGTCTGGATTATTACAGACTATGCGATTGACGTGGTTCGCTTGCCTCGCTTTGCTGAGGAGATTACGATTGAAACAGAAGCATTGACTTACAATCGTCTTTTTTGTTACCGCCGTTTCACTATCTATGATGAAGCAGGTCAAGAAATCATTCGCATGGTAGCAACCTTTGTTCTCATGGACCGCGATAGTCGTAAAGTCCATGCTGTCGAACCGGAGATTGTTGCGCCTTATCAGTCTGAGTTTGATAAAAAACTCATCCGTGGGCCAAAGTATGCAAATCTAGAAAAACCGATCAGTAAAGACTACCATGTTCGTTTTTACGACTTGGATATGAATGGTCATGTCAATAATAGCAAATATCTGGATTGGATTTTTGAGGTCATGGGAGCCGATTTTCTAACCAACTATATTCCAAAGAAAATCAATCTCAAATATGTCAAAGAAGTGCGACCGGGTGGCATGATTGCTTCAGCGTATGAACTCAAGGGATTAGAAAGCAAGCATGAGATTATCAGTGATGGGGAGATCAATGCCCAAGCTATGATTACTTGGCAAGAAATTGAAGGCAATTAGAAAGGACGATATGACTTATAAAGGTTATTTAATTGATTTAGACGGAACCATTTACAAGGGGAAAGACCGAATCCCGGCAGGAGAGGCTTTTGTTCATGAGTTGCAAAAGCGAGAAATTCCTTATCTCTTTGTAACCAACAATACAACCCGCACTCCTGAGAGCGTTCAAGAGATGTTGGCTCAGAATTTTAATATCAACACGCCTCTATCGACGGTTTACACAGCGACTTTGGCAACCATCGACTATATGAATGACTTGGGACTAGAAAAGACAGTCTATGTCATCGGCGAAGCTGGGCTCAAGGATGCCATTCAGGCGGCTGGTTATGTCGAAGATAAGCAAAATCCTGCCTATGTGGTAGTTGGACTGGACTGGCAAGTCGACTATGAAAAATTTGCCACGGCGACTCTAGCCATCCAAAAGGGGGCTCACTTTATCGGAACCAATCCAGACCTCAATATCCCGACGGAACGTGGTCTTTTGCCTGGTGCTGGTTCACTTGTAACTCTGCTTGAAGTGGCAACACGAGTGAAACCAGTTTATATTGGAAAACCAAATGCTATCATTATGGATAAGGCAGTTGAGCACTTGGGTTTGAAACGAGAAGAATTGCTCATGGTGGGGGACAACTACCTGACAGACATCCGAGCAGGGATTGACAATGGTATTCCAACGCTCTTGGTGACGACAGGTTTTACCAAGGCAGAAGAAGTGGCTGACTTGCCAATCGTACCAACTCATGTGGTTTCTAGCCTTGCGGAGTGGAATTTTGATGAAAATTAAACTGACTTTTTGGGGAAGTATGCTCTTTCTCCTCTCACTGTCTATTCTCTTAACCATTTATCTGGCATGGTTTTTCTATCCCATGGAGATTCAATGGCTAAACTTAGCGGGTCGAGTCTATCTAAAGCCCGAAACCATTCAGTACAACTTTCATATCTTGATGAATTACCTGACCAATCCCTTTAGTCAGGTCTTAGAGATGCCAGATTTTCGTTCATCAGCTGCAGGTTTACACCATTTTGCGGTGGTGAAGAATCTCTTCCACTTGGTTCAGCTAGTTGCCCTAGTGACATTACCAAGTTTCTATTTCTTTGTTAGAAAGATTGTGAAAAAAGGATTTCTACCCCTATATCGTAAAAGTATCTTGGCTCTAGTGCTACTGCCTCTAGTCATTGGGCTTGTAGGAGTGTTGATTGGTTTTGAGCAATTCTTTACTCTTTTCCATCAGATTCTCTTTGTGGGAGATGATACCTGGCTTTTTGATCCAGCAAAGGATCCCGTTATTTGGATTTTGCCAGAGACTTTCTTTCTCCATGCCTTTTTACTTTTCTTTGCTTTGTATGAAGGAATGTTTGGTTTCCTTTTTGTTAAAGCTTCAAGGAAATAGTGGAAAAAGTTCTGTATTTTTAATAAAAAACGAGAGAAGTTGCCCTGCTCCCTATTTATTGTTAGGTTATCCTAAAGATAAGCTTGTAAAACGGGTAATTTTTACAGAAAACAGTCTATTTTCTATGAAAAAATAGGCTTTTTTTCTAAAAATACCTAGTCAAGCGCTTTATTTTTTTGTATAATAGAAATAGCAAGTATAGATAAAAGAAGAGAAAAGCATGATTACACTATTTTTATCACCGAGTTGTACATCATGTCGTAAGGCAAAGGCTTGGTTAGAGACGCATAAAGTGCCCTTTCAAGAGCATAATATTATGACTAGTCCTTTAACAAGAAAAGAATTACAACATATTCTTTCCTTGACCGAAAATGGTACTGATGACATCATTTCAACTCGTTCAAAAATCTTTCAAAAATTGGATATTGATGTAGAGAGTATCTCGGTATCGGAGTTGCTTCAGTTGATTGAGCAATATCCTAGTCTTTTGCGTCGCCCAATTATTACAGATACCAAACGCATGCAGATCGGTTTTAATGAAGATGAGATTCGTGCTTTTCTCCCTCGTAGTTACCGTAAACAAGAACTAAAAGAAGCAACATTGAGAGCTGGTATTGGATAGATGAACAAACAGTATAGTTACCCACTAGATTTGTCGTGGAGCACTGAAGAACTTGCTTCAGTGCTTTCTTTTTTTAATGATGTTGAAGCTGCTTATGAAGATAAGGTAGAAGCAAAAAAACTGCTAGATTCCTACAAGGAATTTAAGTCTGTCGTTCCGAGCAAAAGTGAAGAAAAGCGCCTAGGTCGAGAATTTGAGACGGCTAGCGGTTATTCCTTCTATCATGCGGTTCAATTAGCAAAAGAAAAAAGAGAAGGGAAGATTTCTCTTGGAAACTAAATTTGAATTTGCCAAACAGATTGTGCAGGAAGCTGCTGACTATATTTTGGCTCACATGAAAGAAGATTTGCAGGTTGAGTGCAAGTCTTCACCTACTGACTTAGTGACACGTTTGGACAAGGAGGTCCAGGAACTCTTGGTTGATCGGATCAAGTCCTCCTATCCTGAGGACTTGATTTGCGCGGAAGAGGGCTGTTTGCGTGCTGCGGTCAATCAAGGTTCTGTTTGGGTGATTGATCCCATTGACGGTACCAATAACTTTGTCGCTCAGCAGGAAGATTTTGCCGTGATGTTGGCTTATTTTGAGAATGGTGTGGGAAAATTTGGCATTATCTATGATGTTATGAAAGGTGATTGTTACCATGGTGGTGGTGCCTTTCCTCCTTGTCGCAATAATGAGCCCTTACCGCCTTTTAAAAAGAAGCCCCTCAGAGAATTCCTGGTTGCTGGTAATTCAGGCATGTTTGAAACCAATGAATGGGGCTTGGCGGACTTGGGCCGAGCAGCGTTGGGAGTCCGTGTCTATGGTAGTGCGGCCATTAGTTTTGCCAAGGTTTTATCAGGTCGTCTTCTGACTTATATTACCTATTTGCAGCCATGGGATTACGCTGCTGCCAGTATCTTAGGGCAAAGTCTGGGTTATCGTCTTCTTACAGTTTCTGGTGAGCCTGTTGATTTTCAAACGCGTCAGCCTGTCATGATGGTGCCAATCGAGATGCAAGAAGAGATTCAATCTTATATCTACGAAAGGAAAGAAAACTAAATGCAATTTCCAGAAGGATTTGTCGAAAAATATGAAGTGATACTAGAAGATGAGGCAAGAGATTTTCTTGCCTCTTTTGAACAAGAAGCAGTTTCGGCTTTTCGAGTCAATCCCTTAAAAGAAAGTCAGCTATCGTTTGCCGATGCCATTCCCCATACACCTTGGGGGCACTATGGAAAAGTTTCTGGGAAATCTCCAGAGCATGTGACAGGTTTTGTTTATTCGCAGGAGCCTGCAGCCCAAATGGTGGCCCAGGTAGCTCAGCCCCTTCCTGGTATGAAGGTCTTGGACTTGGCGGCAGCGCCAGGTGGGAAGTCTACTCAATTGGCTGCTTACCTGGCTAATCAGGGAGTCCTTGTTTCCAATGAAATTTCAAGCAAGCGGGCTAAGATTTTAGTGGAAAATATGGAGCGGTTTGGAGCGACAAATGTTGTCGTGACCAATGAATCTGCGGACCGCCTAGCCAAGGTTTTTAAAGGTTACTTTGATGTGATTGTCCTTGATGCACCTTGCTCGGGTGAAGGGATGTTTCGTAAGCAACCCGATGCCATGGATTATTGGAGTACCGATTATCCTTGCCAATGTGCCAATCTCCAAAGGGAAATTCTGGAAGATGCAGTGACCATGCTTGCAGAAGGTGGCCGTCTGGTCTACTCGACCTGTACTTGGTCACCTGAGGAAAATGAAGAAATCGTCCACTGGTTGCTTGATACTTATGATTTTGAATTGCTTCCAGTCGAGCATGTGAACGGTATGGTAGCAGGAATTGATCTTCCTGAAACGGCTCGAATGTACCCTCATCATTTCAAGGGAGAAGGCCAGTTTGTAGCCCACCTGCAGTTTAAGGGAGAAAATCCAGCAGCTAAATTCAAAGCTAGCAAGAGCAATCTCAGTCGCGAACAGCAGAACTTATGGCAAGAATTTGCCCAAAAACATCTAAAAATATTGCTAACTGGCGTACTACAAACTTTTGGAGACCAACTTTATCTCTTGCCAGAGATGTTACCTGATCTAGGGAAACTCAAAATTGCCCGAAATGGACTTCGTCTGGGAACTTTTAAGAAGAAACGCTTCGAACCAAGCTTTGCTCTGGGATTAGCCTTAAAACCAAGTCAGGTTTTGCAAACAGTCGAAATCAAGGATGAGAATTTTGTAAAATATGTGGCTGGGGAGACAGTTCAGCTTGCTAAAAGTCTACCAAATGGCTGGTATCAAGTTCTTGTTCATGGAAACGGTCTAGGCTTTGCAAAAGTTACTGGAAATGTTTTAAAAAATTATTATCCAAAAGGCCTCAGATTCAAGTGAAAAAGCTAGTCAAAGAACCTATTCTATGTTATAGTGGAAGTATGGTTTTTTCTGATAGTCTTTCATTATTGCTTATATTATACGATGGAATTGTCCGCTCCTAAGAATGTCTAGATAAAATAAAGCGGGACAATCATTGATGATAATTGGATGATCAGGACAAACGGAAGAAATCAGAACATTTATCATTATGTTCAAGGAGAATAACAGTGAAAAAAAGAAAAAAGCTCGTCATGTCTCTTGCAGCACTTTTGATGGCAGGTTCTCTAGCAGGATGCGCTAGCTGGATTGATCGTGGAGAATCTATGACAGCTGTTGGTTCCACAGCTCTTCAACCTCTTGTCGAAGCAGCAGCAGATGAATTCGGTTCTAGAAACATCGGAAAAACAGTTAATGTTCAAGGTGGAGGATCGGGTACAGGACTTTCCCAAGTTCAGTCTGGAGCAGTTGACATCGGGAACTCTGACGTCTTTGCAGAGGAAAAAGAAGGAATCGATGCTTCAGCTCTAGTAGACCACAAGGTTGCAGTGGCTGGTCTTGCAGTGATTGTAAACAAGGAAGTGGATGTTGAAAATCTCACAACCGAGCAACTTCGCAAGATCTTTACAGGTGAAGTGACCAACTGGAAAGAAGTTGGGGGCAAAGACCTGGCCATTTCAATCATCAACCGAGCAGCAAGTTCTGGTTCACGAGCGACGTTTGATACGGTGGTTATGAATGGCCAATCGGCTATGCAGAGTCAAGAGCAGGATTCTAACGGGATGGTCAAGTCCATTGTATCCCAAACTCCTGGAGCCATTTCTTATCTAGCCTTTGCCTATGTAGATGATTCCGTGAAAAGCATGAAACTGAATGGGTATGAACCTACATCTGAGAATGTAACGACCAACAACTGGCCTTTGTGGTCTTATGAACATATGTACACACTTGGTCAGCCAAATGAGTTAGCTGCTGAATTCCTGAATTTCGTCCTCTCAGATGAAGCCCAAAATGGAATTGTTAAAGGGATGGGCTATATTTCCATCAATGAAATGAAAGTCCAAAAGGATGCTTCAGGTACCGTTACAGCAGTAGAAGGAGGTCAATAATGAATCAAGAAGAATTATCTAAAAAATTACTCTCTCCTTCAAAGAACTCTCGCCTTGAGAAGTTTGGTAAAGGTTTGACCTTCACTTGCCTTTCTTTGATTGTTATCATTGTGGCGATGATTTTGATTTTTGTAGCCCAAAAAGGCTTGTCAACCTTCTTTGTCAATGGAGTGAACATCTTTGATTTCCTCTTTGGACAAACTTGGAATCCTTCGGGGAAACAATTTGGTGCCCTTCCGATGATTTTGGGTTCCTTTATTGTGACGATTTTATCAGCTCTTATCGCAACACCCTTTGCTATCGGAGCTGCAGTCTTTATGACTGAAGTATCACCAAAGGGTGCAAAAATCTTGCAACCGGCCATTGAACTCCTCGTCGGTATTCCTTCAGTTGTCTATGGATTTATCGGTTTGCAAGTTGTGGTGCCTTTTGTCCGTAGCGTCTTTGGTGGAACTGGTTTTGGGATCCTGTCAGGGATTTTCGTTCTCTTTGTCATGATCCTACCAACTGTAACCTTTATGACAACAGACAGCTTGCGTGCTGTTCCTCGTCATTACCGTGAAGCTAGTTTGGCTATGGGAGCCACTCGTTGGCAAACCATCTGGCGTGTGACCTTGAAAGCAGCACGTTCAGGTATTTTCACAGCAGTGGTCTTTGGGATGGCGCGTGCCTTCGGTGAAGCCCTTGCTATTCAGATGGTTGTCGGAAACTCAGCAGTTATCCCAACCTCGCTAACAACACCTGCTGCGACTTTGACTTCTGTTTTGACTATGGGTATCGGAAATACTGTCATGGGAACGGTTGATAATAACGTTCTCTGGTCACTGGCCTTAGTCTTGCTCTTGATGAGTTTGGCCTTTAACAGTGTGATTAAGTTGATTACGAAAGAAAGAGGAAAGAAAAACTATGCACGCTAAGAAATTAGATAAACTTGCAACAGCTGTCCTCTATACCATCGCGGGTATCATTGTTGCCATCTTGGCGTCCTTGATTCTCTATATCCTGGTTCGAGGGTTACCTCATATCTCTTGGTCCTTCTTGACTGGGAAATCTTCCTCTTATCAAGCAGGCGGGGGTATTGGGATTCAGCTCTATAATTCCTTCTTCCTTCTGGTCATTACCTTGGTTATTTCTGTTCCTTTATCCATGGGAGCCGGCGTTTTCCTTGCTGAGTATGCCAAAAAAGGGCCTGTGACCAATTTTATTCGTACCTGTATTGAGATTTTGTCTTCTCTACCATCAGTCGTTGTGGGTCTCTTTGGTTACTTGATTTTTGTAGTCCAGTTTGAGTATGGATTTTCAATCATTTCAGGTGCCTTGGCCTTGACGGTCTTTAACCTCCCTCAGATGACTCGAAATGTTGAGGACAGTTTAAAACACGTTCACCATACACAACGTGAGGCTGGCTTAGCTCTTGGAATTTCTCGTTGGGAGACTGTGGTCCATGTCGTCATTCCAGAAGCCCTTCCAAGCATCGTAACGGGTGTTGTCTTGGCCTCTGGCCGTATCTTTGGTGAGGCCGCCGCTCTTATCTATACGGCAGGACAATCCGCTCCAGCCCTTGACTGGTCTAACTGGAATATCCTCAGTGTTACCAGCCCCATCTCAATCTTCCGTCAAGCAGAAACCTTGGCTGTCCACATTTGGAAGGTCAACAGTGAAGGAACCATTCCTGATGCTACCATTGTATCTGCTGGTTCTGCCGCTGTGCTCCTCATCTTTATCTTGATTTTTAACTTTGGAGCACGCAAACTCGGAAGCTATCTACACAAGAAATTAACCGCTGCCTAAAGGAGAAGCCATGTCAAAATATAACTGGGATGAAAAGCATATCATCACCTTTCCTGAAGAAAAAGTGGCCCTCTCTACCAAGGATTTACATGTTTACTACGGTAAAAATGAATCCATCAAGGGCATCGATATGCAATTTGAAAGAAATAAAATAACGGCCTTGATTGGTCCTTCCGGATCTGGGAAATCTACCTACCTTCGCAGTCTCAATCGGATGAATGATACCATTGATATTGCCAAGGTCACAGGTCAAATCCTCTACCAAGGGATTGACGTCAACCGTCCAGAAATCAATGTCTATGAGATGCGCAAGCATATCGGAATGGTCTTCCAACGTCCAAATCCATTTGCCAAGTCTATTTACCGTAACATCACTTTTGCTCATGAACGTGCAGGAGTCAAGGATAAGAAAGTCTTGGATGAAATTGTCGAAACCTCTCTCCGACAGGCTGCCCTTTGGGATCAGGTCAAAGATGACCTCCACAAATCAGCCTTGATGCTTTCTGGTGGACAGCAACAACGTCTCTGTATCGCTCGCGCCATCTCTGTCAAGCCAGATATCCTCTTGATGGATGAACCGGCGTCAGCCTTGGATCCGATTGCGACAGCCCAACTGGAAGAAACCATGTTGGAATTGAAGAAGGACTTTACCATCATCATCGTTACCCACAGTATGCAACAGGCTGCGCGTGCAAGTGACTACACAGGATTTTTCTACTTAGGTGATTTGATTGAGTATGATAAGACATCCAATATTTTCCAAAATGCTAAGTTACAGTCAACCAATGACTATGTAACGGGACACTTTGGTTAGAAAGGAAGCAGTATGACAGAACCGATTTTGCAGGTTAAAGACCTGTCCGTTTATTACAATAAAAAGAAGGCTTTGAATAGTGTTTCCCTTTCTTTCCAACCTAAGGAAATAACCGCCTTGATTGGTCCTTCTGGATCAGGAAAGTCCACCCTGCTCAAAGCCATCAACCGCATGGGCGATCTAAATCCTGAGGTGACAACAACTGGAACAGTGATTTATAATGGCCACAATATCTACAGCCCCCGTACCGATACGGTTGAATTGCGTAAGGAAATCGGTATGGTTTTTCAACAGCCCAATCCCTTCCCTATGTCTATCTATGAAAATGTTGTCTACGGCTTACGTATCAATGGAGTCAGGGATAAACATGTTTTGGATGAAGCGGTGGAAAAAGCCTTGCAACGCGCTTCTATTTGGGATGAGGTCAAGGATCGCTTGCATGATTCAGCCATTGGTCTCTCAGGTGGACAACAACAACGTGTTTGTGTTGCCCGTGTCTTAGCAACCAGTCCCAAGATTATTCTCTTGGATGAACCGACTTCAGCTTTGGATCCTATCTCGGCTGGTAAGATTGAGGAAACCTTGTATGGTCTGAAAGATAAATACACCATGCTCTTGGTAACACGTTCGATGCAACAGGCCTCTCGTATCTCTGATAAAACAGGATTTTTCCTAGATGGGGATTTGATTGAGTTTAACGATACGAAGAAAATGTTCCTAGACCCACAAAACAAGGAAACAGAAGATTATATTACAGGAAAATTTGGATAAGGAGTTGAATGATGTTACGATCTCAATTTGAAGAAGATTTGGAGAAATTGCACAACCAGTTCTATGCCATGGGACAAGAAGTGCTCTCACAAATCAATCGTACAGTGCGTGCCTTTGTCACACATGACCGTGATTTGGCAAAAGAAGTTATTGAGGAAGATGCAGAAGTAAATGGATATGAAGTGAAACTCGAAAAGAAATCATTTGAAATGATTGCGCTTCAACAACCTGTTTCTCAAGACCTCCGTACTGTATTGACCGTTCTTAAGGCAGTATCAGACCTGGAACGCATGGGAGACCATGCAGTGTCAATCGCAAAAGCAACTATTCGTATGAAGGGGGAACAACGCATTCCTGCAGTTGAAGAAGAGATCAAAAAGATGGGACGCGATGTGAAAAACTTCGTCGAAGCGGCTCTAGATCTCTATCTGAACGGTTCGGTGGATCAAGCCTACGAAGTAGCAGCGATGGACGAAAAAATCAACCATTACTTTGATAGCATTCGTGATTTGGCTACAGAAGAAATTAAGAAACATCCTGAAGCCATCGTTACAGGCCGTGATTACTTCCAGGTCATTTCCTTCTTGGAACGTATCGGAGACTACGCTAAAAATATCTGTGAATGGGTTGTTTACTTTGAAACAGGGAAGATTGTCGAGCTATAAGAAACGGTTTAAATATACAGAATAAAAGGCTGATTGTGATAAATCAGTCTTCTTTTTATGAGAAGAATTATTTTACATTCAAAATCTCTAAAAGGGTTGACAACTATTTTTAAAAGAGTTATAATTATTCAGAAATAACAGAAAGGTCGTTTATTTATGAAATTTAAAAAATGGATGTTAGTTGTATGTAGCATGCTTGCCAGCATGGTTTTGGTAGCTTGCCAGTCAGGAACGGATAGCTCCCAGTCTGCTGTGGACGCTATCAAACAAAAAGGAAAGCTAGTCGTTGCGACCAGTCCAGACTATGCACCATTTGAATTCCAATCCTTGGTAGATGGTAAAAACCAAGTGGTTGGGGCAGATATTGATATGGCTCAAGCGATTGCGGATGAGCTTGGGGTTAAACTTGAAATCTCTAGCATGAGTTTTGACAATGTTTTGACCAGCCTTCAAACTGGAAAGGCTGACTTAGCCATTGCAGGAATTAGTGCCACAGATGAAAGAAAGGAAGTCTTTGACTTTTCAATCCCTTACTATGAAAACAAGATGAGTTTCTTGGTTAGAAAAGCCGATTTAGATAAGTACAAGGATCTTTCAAGCCTCGCAAGTGCCAATATCGCTGCTCAAAAGGGAACCGTTCCAGAAACTATGGTGAAGGAACAATTGCCAAATGCCCAATTGACATCCTTGACCAATATGGGGGAAGCAGTCAATGAATTGCAGGCTGGAAAAGTGGATGCTGTTCATATGGATGAACCAGTTGCTCTTAGCTACGCAGGTAAAAACTCAGATCTTGCCGTTGCAACTGTTAATTTGACGATGAAAGATGGCGAAGCCAATGCTGTTGCTATTAAGAAGAATCAATCAGACTTGAAAGCAGTAGTCGATAAGGTTATCCAAAAACTAAAAGATGACGGAACCTATCAAACTTATCTTGAAAAAGCAGCGAAACTAACAGAAGTTGAACAATAAGAAAAGAGCAGAGTTGGACTTTAATCCAATTCTGCTTTTATGTATTCTAATAACTCTTCTAGATTTTCGAGAGAGACTTTGGCGAACTGATAAGGGCAGGCATCCAAATAAGCCTTCTCAAAAAAGTCTAGTTTGAGTGAGCTGTGTTTTAAACTGGCGATTTTAGGATAGTACCTCAAATCAAGCAGAAGACCATCGTGTAGAGGATAGTGGGGCAAGGGACAGGTGTTTTCTTCAAGCACTTTCTTTATCTGAGCCTGATAGTTCTCTTGAAGGGTCAGCCTAGCCAGTCGATTTTTTTCAAATAACTGACTGTCGATGTAAAGAGAGAGTGCCTTTTGCATGATGAGATTGCTGTCATAGTCCAGGATATTTTTGTAGGAAACAAAAGCCTCTTTTAGGGCATTTGGGAGAATGAGAGCGGTGATACGAAGGGCTGGAAAGAGACTTGTTGAGAAGGACTTGATATAAATGACCCGATCCTCAGTGTCCAGATAGTGGAAGGTCTGCCCTTTTTTAGGATCTAAATCTCCTAGATAGTCATCCTCTACGATGTAAACACCATACTGGTTTGCTAAATCCAGAATAGCCCTCTTTTCCTGATCAGAGTAGGAATGACCTAGGGGATAGTGGAAGCGAGGAATGGTATAGAAAAACTTGATTTTCCCAGATTTGAACTGTTCTTCTAGTTCGTCAAGGTCAATCCCATCGATTCGGCGTTCAATGGTCCTGTAGGCCAATCCCTGAGCGACCAATAGGCGATTCATCCGGTGATAGGTAGGTTGTTCAACTAAAATCTCCGCTCCCTTGCTCGGGAAGTCAATCTGAGAAAGGATAAAGAGAGCTTGTTGGGTACCAGATGTTAGAACCAGTTGGTCGGGTTTGCAGTAGAGGGCTTGGTCGAAAAGAAGTTGATGGACAGATTGTCTCAGTTCCTCAAGTCCTTCTTGGTTATCATAGTAGTTGAAGAGGTAGTTTTCTCGACCTATCAGGGTTTCATTGACACAGAGTCGGAAGTCGTCATAGGCACTGGCGTGTTCGTCAGTGACTTCGATTTCCAAGTCTTGGTGCTGTCCTTGTTCCAGAACATAGTAGCCACTTTGGGGTTTGGCATAGAGGTATTGTTCATGGCGTAATTCCAATAGGGCTCGTTGGATAGTATCCTTGCTACAGTGGAAGTCTTGGCTCAGTTGACGGATAGAGGGAAGTCGGCTACCTGTTGGGAATTTTCCTGATTCGATTCCTTTTTTTAGAAAGGAAACAACTGCTTGGTATTTACTTTCTTTCTTCATTCCAGACCTCCTTTGATTTTGTTACATTGTACCTTTTTTTTGCCTCCTTTGCAATGGGAAAAGCATTTCTCCCTTTCACATCTAAGAGCAAATGTGGTATACTTAGAAAGTATAATGATTCATTGAAAAGAAGATAAGAAAGAGAATGGATAGAAAAGTGCAGGAACCAGTAAAATTATTTCAATACAATACTCTAGGTGCCCTAATGGCAGGTCTCTATGGCGGAACCATGACAGTGGGAGAATTGCTGGAACATGGTGACCTCGGCTTGGGAACTTTGGATTCGATTGATGGGGAGTTGATTGTCCTTGATGGCAAGGCATATCAAGCCAAGGGATCTGGTCAAACGCCTGAAATCGTTGAAGTTGCAGCAGATGCTCTTATTCCCTATGCAGCAGTGGTCCCCCATCAGGCAGAAGTGATTTTTCGTCAGCGTTTTGAGATGACAGATAAGGAATTGGAAAAGCGAATTGAGTCCTACTATGATGGGGAAAATCTTTTTCGTTCCATCAAGATTCATGGCGAATTTTCACAAATGCACGTACGGATGATTCCCAAATCCACACCTGATACCAAGTTTGCTGATGTCGCGACTCACCAACCTGAATATAGCCGTGAAAATGTATCGGGAACCATTGTTGGATTTTGGACACCGGAGATTTTCCATGGGGTGAGTGTTGCAGGCTACCATTTGCATTTTATCTCAGATGACTTGACCTTTGGTGGGCATGTGATGGACTTTGTTATCAAAGAAGGAATGATCGAGGTTGGGGCAGTCGACCAGTTGGACCAACGTTTTCCAGTCCAAGATCGCCAGTATTTATTTGCGAAATTTAACGTTGACGAGATGAAGAAAGATATTGATAAGTCAGAATAGGAGAAAAAGATGACAGTACATATTATCCTTACCATGGTTGCTTTGGTTCTCATTCTAGTAAGTGGAACTTGGTATGCCAAAAAACGGTTTAAAATCTCTCTTGCAGTGATGGGTTTAGGGGCAATCGTATTTTTTGTTTCTTCTCAAGTGTTAGAGAAGATGGTTCACCTTCTGGTACTTCATCCGCAAAAAGACGGAACCATTTTACTCGCGCAGGAGCATCCTTTCTTATACGTCCTTTATGGGATCGCTATGGCAGCCCTCTTTGAAGAGACGGCCCGTTTTATCTTTTTTAAATGGTTGGAGAAAAAGAGAAAGTTGGAAGATAGAGATGCTTTGGCTTATGGTTTAGGACATGGAGGTTTGGAGATGCTCTACCTCGGAATGGGAAGTTTGATTAGCCTTTTGATCCTCTTTTCACTCCTACAATCTTCAAACTCTGATGCGGCGAATCTTCTTACAAAGAGTACATTAGAAACAGTTCAGTCTCTATCAGCATGGCAGGTCTATCTACTAGGAGTTGAGCGTGTCCTTGCTCTGGTTCTCCAAATTAGCCTTACTGTCTGGGTCTATCAAAGTGTCCGTCAAAAGAAATGGATCTATCTCGTTGCTGCCTATGGTTTGCATGCTTTGTTTGACTTAGCTCCAGCTCTATCTCAAGTGGGATGGATTACAAATCCACTTCTAGTTGAGTTCATTCTTCTCGCAGAACTTATAGCTCTTGTCTGGCTAACAAAATCTACATTTTGGAAAAAATCATAAAAAGAGGGATGACCTCTTTTTTTATGTGAAGATTGGATACAGAAATTTCCAGTCGTCAAAAATCTTTAAAAATGGTATAATGAAATGACTTTACAAAAGGATGAGAGATATGACATTAGTAACTAGAATACAAGAACAATTAGAAGGAATTGATATTCGTTTTAAGGAACCCTTGAAGCTCTATACCTACACTAAGGTAGGGGGACGAGCGGATTATCTGGTTTTACCACGCAATCGCTATGAGATGGCGCGTGTCGTTCAATTTGCCAATCAAGAGAATATTCCTTGGATGGTGCTAGGGAATGCCAGCAATATTATCGTTCGTGACGGTGGAATTCGTGGATTTGTCATCTTGTGTGACAAGCTCAATAACGTTTCAGTTGATGGTTATACCATTGAAGCGGAAGCTGGGGCCAACTTGATTGAAACGACACGTATTGCCCTTCGTCATAGTTTGACTGGTTTCGAGTTTGCCTGTGGCATTCCAGGGAGCGTCGGTGGAGCAGTCTTTATGAATGCGGGTGCCTATGGAGGAGAGATTGCTCATATCTTGCAGTCTTGTCAAGTTTTGACCAAGGAAGGGGAAATCGAGACCTTATCTGCCACGGAATTGGCATTTGGTTACCGTCATTCAGCTGTTCAAGATTCTGGAGCAGTTGTTTTGTCAGCTAAATTTGCCCTATCTTCAGGAAATCATCAGGTTATCAAGCAAGAAATGGATCGCTTGACGCACCTACGTGAACTCAAACAACCTCTAGAATACCCATCTTGTGGTTCAGTCTTTAAGCGTCCTGTTGGTCATTTTGCAGGTCAGTTGATTTCAGAGGCTGGCTTGAAGGGCTACCGTATCGGTGGTGTCGAAGTCTCAGAAAAACATGCAGGCTTTATGATTAATGTAGCCGATGGGACTGCAAGAGATTATGAAGACTTAATTGAGTCTGTCATTGAAAAAGTTAAAGAACATTCAGGTGTTACCTTAGAGCGAGAGGTTCGTATCTTGGGTGAACACGAATAACATTATTTTTACATAGCATTCAAAGATTGGGATTTTATCGCTAAATGAGGTTTAGGTCAATTTATTTCCTACGCTTGTGTTTAGCATTCTAACAAGGTCCCAATCTGTTAATTTACGAAGAAGAAGGAATTTAGAGGAATTGAAAAAACCAATTATTGAATTCAAAAACGTCTCTAAAGTTTTTGAAGACAGCAACACCAAGGTTCTCAAAGACATTAACTTTGAGTTGGAAGAAGGGAAGTTCTACACTCTTTTAGGCGCATCAGGTTCAGGAAAATCAACCATTCTAAACATCATTGCAGGTTTACTGGATGCGACGACAGGAGATATTTTACTGGATGGGGTACGGATCAACGACATCCCAACCAACAAGCGAGACGTCCATACCGTCTTCCAATCCTATGCCTTGTTTCCACATATGAATGTGTTTGAAAATGTTGCCTTTCCACTCCGCTTGCGTAAGATTGACAAGAAAGAAATCGAACAACGTGTTGCGGAAGTTCTCAAGATGGTTCAGTTGGAAGGTTATGAAAAACGTTCCATCCGTAAACTCTCTGGAGGACAACGTCAGCGTGTGGCTATTGCCCGTGCTATCATCAACCAACCTCGTGTGGTTTTGTTGGACGAGCCTTTGTCAGCGCTGGACTTGAAATTGCGAACAGACATGCAGTACGAACTGCGTGAATTGCAACAACGATTGGGGATTACCTTTGTCTTTGTCACTCACGATCAGGAAGAAGCTCTCGCCATGAGTGACTGGATTTTCGTTATGAACGATGGTGAGATTGTTCAGTCTGGAACGCCAGTGGACATCTACGATGAGCCAATCAACCACTTTGTTGCCACCTTTATCGGCGAGTCCAACATTTTGCCAGGAACCATGATTGAGGACTACTTGGTTGAGTTTAACGGCAAACGCTTTGAAGCGGTCGATGGTGGGATGAAGCCAAACGAGCCTGTGGAAGTTGTTATTCGTCCAGAGGACTTGCGCATCACTCTTCCTGAAGAAGGCAAGCTCCAAGTTAAGGTGAATACTCAGCTCTTCCGTGGGGTTCACTACGAAATTATCGCCTATGACGAACTTGGAAATGAATGGATGATCCACTCAACTCGTAAGGCCATTGTGGGTGAGGAAATCGGTCTGGACTTTGAACCAGAAGACATCCACATCATGCGTCTCAACGAAACCGAAGAAGAGTTCGATGCTCGTATCGAAGAATACGTAGAAATCGAAGAGCAAGAAGCAGGTCTGATTAATGCGATCGAGGAGGAAAGAGATGAAGAAAACAACCTCTAAACTCTTTGTAGTGCCCTATATGCTTTGGATTGCCCTTTTTGTTCTCGCACCCTTGATCTTGATTTTCGGTCAATCCTTTTTCAACATTGAAGGGCAGTTTAGTTTAGAAAACTATAAATCCTACTTTGCGTCCCAAAACCTGACCTACCTTAAAATGAGCTTCAACTCTGTGCTTTATGCTGGGATTGTAACTCTAGTGACACTTCTTATCAGCTATCCAACAGCCCTCTTTTTGACTCGTCTCAAGCACCGTCAACTCTGGCTCATGCTGATTATCCTGCCAACATGGATTAACCTGCTCCTTAAGGCTTATGCCTTTATTGGGATTTTTGGTCAAAATGGCTCTATTAACCAATTCTTGGAATTTATCGGAATCGGTTCGCAGCAGTTGCTCTTTACGGATTTCTCCTTTATTTTTGTCGCAAGCTACATCGAGCTTCCATTTATGATTTTGCCGATTTTCAATGTCTTGGATGATATGGATAACAATCTTATCAATGCCAGCTATGACCTCGGTGCGACCAAGTGGGAAACCTTCCGTCATGTTATCTTCCCTTTATCGATGAACGGTGTGAGAAGTGGTGTCCAATCAGTCTTTATCCCTAGTTTGAGTCTCTTCATGCTGACACGTTTGATTGGTGGGAACCGTGTTATCACGCTGGGAACGGCTATTGAGCAGAACTTCCTGACCAATGACAACTATGGAATGGGTTCTACCATCGGTGTGATCCTCATCCTGACCATGTTCATCACCATGTGGGTGACCAAGGAAAGGAGAGAACGATGAAAAAATTTGCCAATCTCTACCTAGCCTTTGTCTTTATCATCCTCTATTTGCCGATTTTTTACTTGATTGGCTATGCCTTTAATGCAGGGGATGATATGAACAGTTTTACCGGCTTTAGTTTGAGCCATTTTCAAACCATGTTTGGTGATGGCCGTCTCATGTTGATCCTCACCCAAACCTTTTTCTTGGCCTTTCTATCAGCCTTGATAGCGACTATTATTGGGACTTTCGGTGCCATCTATATCTATCAATCTCGTAAGAAATACCAAGAAGCCTTTCTATCACTCAATAATATCCTCATGGTTGCGCCTGACGTTATGATTGGTGCTAGCTTCTTGATTCTCTTTACCCAGCTTAAGTTTTCACTTGGCTTTTTGACGGTTCTATCTAGTCACGTGGCTTTTTCGATTCCTATCGTAGTCTTGATGGTCTTGCCTCGTCTCAAGGAGATGAATGATGACATGATTCATGCGGCTTATGATCTTGGTGCTAGCCAGTTTCAGATGTTCAAGGAAATCATGCTTCCTTACCTGACTCCGTCTATCATTGCAGGTTATTTCATGGCCTTCACCTATTCACTAGATGACTTTGCTGTGACCTTCTTTGTCACAGGGAATGGCTTTTCAACCCTGTCAGTCGAGATTTACTCTCGTGCTCGTAAGGGGATTTCTCTAGAAATCAATGCCCTGTCTGCCCTTGTCTTTCTCTTTAGTATTATCCTGGTTGTTGGCTATTACTTTATCTCACGTGAGAAGGAGGAGCAAGCATGAAAAAACTCTATTCATTTTTAGCAGGAATTGTAGCGATTATCCTTGTCTTGTGGGGAATTGCGACTCATATAGATAGTAAAATCAATAGCCGAGATAGTCAAAAACTGGTCATTTACAACTGGGGGGACTACATCGATCCCGAACTTTTGGAGCAATTCACAGAAGAAACAGGCATCCAAGTCCAGTACGAGACCTTTGACTCCAACGAGGCCATGTATACCAAGATCAAGCAGGGTGGAACGACCTACGACATTGCCATCCCAAGTGAATACATGATCAACAAGATGAAGGACGAAGACCTCTTGGTTCCGCTTGATTATTCAAAAATTGAAGGAATCGAAAATATCGGACCTGAGTTCCTCAACCAGTCTTTTGACCCGGGCAACAAATTCTCCATCCCGTACTTCTGGGGAACCTTGGGAATTGTTTACAATGAAACCATGATAGATGAGGCGCCTGAGCATTGGGATGACCTCTGGAAACCAGAATACAAGGATTCCATCATGCTCTTTGATGGAGCGCGTGAGGTACTGGGACTCGGGCTTAACTCACTTGGTTACAGTCTCAACTCCAAGGATCCTCAGCAGTTGGAAGAGACAGTGGATAAGCTCTACAAACTGACTCCAAATATTAAGGCCATCGTGGCTGACGAGATGAAGGGTTACATGATTCAGAACAACGCGGCTATCGGTGTGACCTTCTCTGGGGAAGCCAGCCAGATGTTGGAGAAAAATCCTAATCTCAAGTATGTCGTTCCGACAGAGGCCAGCAATCTCTGGTTTGACAACATGGTCATTCCAAAAACCGTGAAAAACCAAGATGCCGCCTATGCCTTTATCAACTTTATGATAAAACCCGAAAATGCTCTTAAAAATGCAGAATATGTCGGCTATGCAACACCAAATAACACAGCCAAGGAATTGCTCCCAGAGGAGACCAAAGAAGACAAGTCCTTCTATCCAGACGCTGATACCATGAAAAACCTAGAAGTTTATGAGAAGTTTGACCATAAATGGACAGGCAAATATAGCGACCTCTTCCTACAGTTTAAAATGTACCGGAAGTAGAAGATATGCTTTCTTGTCAGCTTTCCCAGTTGACGCAGAACCCAAAAAACGATATAATAAGAAAGTTGAGAATTGGTTTTCTCTCCATCTTAGTCCAGAGAATTGGCGGTGCTGCAAGCCATCTAAGGTAGGAAATCATGCTACTCAATCAGACAATTGCATAAGATTTTGAGAATGATAAGTTCATTGAATGAAGGTGGTACCGCGGTTTTTCGCCCTTCGTGATGTGAGCTTGTCTTTTGATTTTTGGAGGTGTTTATGAAGACATTTCTCGTGAAACAAAAGTTTCGTCTTGGAGGCGAACGCTTCGATATCAAGGATGATAGAGGAGTAGTGAACTATCAGGTAGAGGGATCATTTTTTAAGATTCCCAAAACTTTTACCATCTATGATGCTAATGGTGAACAAGTCAGTCAGATCAGTAAAGAAATCTTGACCTTGCTTCCTCGTTTTGGGATTCAGCTTCGGGATGGCTCGAGTTTTGTCATTCGCAAGAAGTTGACCTTCTGGCGAGATAAGTATGAGTTTGATAATCTAGGTCTTCGTATCGAGGGCAATATCTGGGATTTGAATTTCAAATTGCTGGATGATCGCGATCAGCTGATTGCGGAAATTAAGAAGGAACTCTTCCATCTGACCTCTACCTATACCGTAACGGTTCTTGAAGACGCTTATGCAGACCTAGTCATTTCCCTCTGTGTCGCGATTGACTATGTGGAAATGCTGGAAAGCCAATCACATTAAACAAGTGAATAAGGAGACAATATGAAACAACTATCTAGTGCACAAGTACGCCAAATGTGGCTTGATTTCTGGGCGACCAAAGGTCACTCAGTAGAACCATCAGTAAGTTTGGTTCCTGTAAATGACCCAACTCTTTTGTGGATCAACTCTGGGGTAGCAACCCTTAAGAAATACTTTGACGGGACCATTATCCCTGAAAATCCACGTATTACCAATGCCCAAAAGGCTATCCGTACCAACGACATCGAAAACGTAGGGAAGACCGCGCGTCACCATACCATGTTTGAAATGCTGGGGAACTTCTCTATCGGGGATTACTTCCGTGACGAAGCTATCACTTGGGCTTATGAGCTTTTGACAAGCCCTGAATGGTTTGATTTCCCTGCTGAAAAACTTTACATGACTTACTATCCAGATGATAAAGATTCTTACAACCGCTGGATTGAAGTGGGAGTGGACCCAAGTCACTTGATTCCGATCGAGGACAACTTCTGGGAAATCGGTGCGGGACCTTCTGGACCTGATACAGAGATTTTCTTTGACCGTGGAGAAGCCTTTGACCCAGAAAATATCGGTCTTCGTTTACTTGCAGAAGATATTGAAAACGACCGTTACATCGAAATCTGGAACATCGTTTTGTCACAATTTAACGCAGACCCTGCTGTTCCTCGTAGCGAGTACAAGGAATTGCCACACAAGAACATTGATACGGGCGCTGGTTTGGAGCGTTTGGTGGCGGTTATCCAAGGGGCTAAGACAAACTTTGAAACAGACCTCTTCATGCCAATCATTCGTGAAGTCGAGAAATTGTCTGGTAAGGTTTATGACCAAGATGGCGACAACATGAGCTTCAAGGTCATCGCTGACCACATCCGTTCACTTTCATTTGCCATCGGTGATGGTGCCCTTCCAGGAAATGAAGGTCGTGGTTATGTCCTTCGTCGTCTTCTCCGTCGTGCTTCTATGCATGGTCAAAAATTGGGTATCAACGAGCCTTTCCTTTACAAACTCGTTCCAACTGTTGGAAAAATCATGGAAAGCTACTACCCAGAAGTGCTTGAGAAACGTGACTTTATTGAGAAAATCGTTAAGAGCGAAGAAGAATCATTTGCCCGTACCCTTCACTCAGGTCAACACTTTGCCCAAGGCATTGTAGCAGACTTGAAAGAAAAAGGTCAATCTGTTATCGCTGGTTCAGATGTCTTCAAACTCTATGATACTTATGGGTTCCCAGTTGAATTGACTGAAGAAATCGCTGAAGAAGCTGGTATGACTGTAGACCGTGAAGGTTTTGAAGCAGCCATGAAAGAGCAGCAAGAACGTGCGCGTGCGTCAGCTGTCAAAGGCGGCTCAATGGGAATGCAAAATGAAACCCTCCAAAACATTACAGTGGAAAGTGTCTTCAACTACAATGCTAGTCAATTGCCTTCTAAGTTGGTGGCTATTGTAGCTGACAATGCTGAAGTTGAAGCTGTTTCAGAAGGAACTGCCTCTCTGATCTTTGCAGAGACTCCATTCTACGCTGAAATGGGTGGACAGGTAGCTGACCATGGTCAAATCTTGGATGCTACAGGAAACCTTGTAGCTACAGTGACAGATGTTCAAAAAGCGCCAAACGGACAAGCTCTTCACACGGTTGAAGTTCTTGCACCGCTTGCTTTGAACCAAGAATACACCTTGGCCATCGATACCAATCGCCGTCACCGTGTCATGAAAAACCATACAGCAACTCACTTGCTCCATGCAGCCCTTCACAATATCCTTGGAAACCATGCGACACAAGCAGGATCCCTTAACGAAGTCGAATTTCTTCGCTTTGACTTCACACACTTCCAAGCAGTAACTCCTGAAGAATTGCGTGCCATTGAACAACAGGTCAATGAGAAAATCTGGGAAGCAATTGCTGTAGAAACTGTTGAGACAGATATTGACACTGCTAAAGAAATGGGAGCTATGGCCCTCTTTGGTGAGAAATACGGTAAAGAAGTTCGTGTTGTGACTATCGGTGATTACTCTGTTGAGCTTTGTGGTGGTACCCACGTTGGCAACACTTCTGAGATTGGTCTCTTCAAGATTGTCAAAGAAGAAGGAATCGGATCAGGAACTCGCCGTATCTTGGCAGTGACTGGTAAGGAAGCCTTTGAAGCCTACCGCGAACAAGAAGATGCTTTGAAAGCAGTCGCAGCAACCTTGAAAGCACCTCAACTCAAAGAAGTACCTCATAAGGTTGAAGGACTTCAAGAACAACTTCGTCAGCTCCAAAAAGAAAATGCTGAGTTGAAAGAAAAAGCAGCGGCAGCGGCAGCAGGCGATGTCTTTAAGAATGTTCAAGAAGCAAACGGCCGCCGTTACATTGCAAGCCAAATTTCTGTATCAGATGCAGGTGCCCTTCGTACCTTTGCGGATAACTGGAAACAAAAAGACTACTCTGATGTGCTTGTCCTAGTTGCCGCTATCAGTGACAAGGTGAACGTTCTTGTAGCTAGCAAGACAAAAGATGTGCATGCAGGAAACCTTGTCAAAGAATTGGCTCCAATCGTCGATGGACGTGGTGGTGGTAAACCAGACATGGCCATGGCAGGAGGAAGCAATCAAGCGAAAATCCAAGAACTCTTGGAGGCAGTAGCAGGTAAATTATAAGACAATGAAGATCTATCCATTAGGGTAGGTCTTTTTGTGAATACAAAAAAGCCAAACCCGGTTGGATTTGACTTGTAACTGATAGGTTTATTTTGCTGCCCAGACACTGACTGAACCTGCTGCTACTGGAAATTCTCCATAACCGTCAGCATTGATTGTAACTTGTGCTGAATGATTTTCAAGGAGATCAATAAATGTTTGGTCAGCCCATTCTTGCCCGACAAACATTGACTTGCTGTTTTCTTGGTCATTTGAAATCAAGACTGCGATTGGGGATTGATCTTCAGCACCTGAACGAACCCAACCGATACAGTTGGTATCATCAAAGTAGTCTGTTTGCTCTCCATAGGCTAAATCTTTTCGGATGGCTAGGAGACGATCAAGAACTTCTCTGAAATCTTCTTGGGCATATTGCCCTGAAATGCCGTAATAATCTCCGTAAAAGACACATGGAAGACCATCTTGGCGTAATAGAATAAGGGCATAGGCTGCTGGCTTGAACCATTCTTCAACAGTCGATTCGAGGGCTTGTCCTCGTTGAGTATCATGGTTGTCAACGAAAGTGACAGCCTTGTCAGGCTTGAGTTCAACCAAGCTATCAGTAAAGATAGTACGGAGGTCGTAGCTTGCTCCAGCTTGACTGGCTTCAAAGAGATTCTGGTGGAGACGAACATCGACAAGGTCAAAACGTTCCTCTGTTTTTTCGAGATAGTCTAGGTTGGCTTCTTTATCTGGATTCCAAAATTCACCAAAAACATAGAAATCTTGACCATATTTTTCCTTCATATCACGGATGAAATTGCGCATAAAGAAAGAGTCAATGTGTTTGACGGCATCCAAGCGGAAACCAGCAATACCAGTCGTTTCCATGAACCAGTCAGCCCAGTCATAGATATTTTTGATCACTTCAGGATGCTTAAAGTCTAGATCGGCATACATGAGGTAGTCGTAGTTGCCGTTTTCATTATCGACCAATTCCTCGTTTGCCCAGCCCTTGTTGTCCCCTTGGATCAGGTAAATGCCAGATTTACGGCGTTTGGCATCGTAGTCTGTGCCAGTAAAGTGGTACCAGTGCCAGTGGAAGTCATTGTAGGTATTTTGACGACCATCGAAAGTAAAGTGAGTCCAGCCATTGATAGTGAAGGGCTCGCTTAGTTGAACGGTACGATCCTCAGGATCCACTTCAATAACCTGAAAGGATTCCATGTGATCGGCTGCAGCCTTGTGATTGAGCACCACATCGGCCATAGGTCGAATTCCCTGAGCCTTTAGGGCTTGAATGGCTTGAAGATAGTCTTCTTTAAACCCATACTTGGTACGGACAGTCCCTTTTTGGTGAAATTCACCTAGGTCAAAAAGATCGTAAACACCATAGCCGACATCTTTTTCGTTGGTTGCCTTGAAGGCAGGTGGCATCCAGACATGGCTGATACCAAGGTTTGCTAGGTGCTCTGCATCATTTGTCAGTCGCGTCCAGTGTTGGCCGTCGTGAGGCAGATACCATTCAAAGTATTGCATAAGTGTCTGATTTTGCATTGTTTTTCCTCTTGCTTATCAATGTTGTGTTTTATTCTACCATAAAGTTTAGAACTAGGCAAACGTTTGCGCAATTTTCTATACTCATTTCTAGAATTGTCTATTTTTAGCGAATAGAATCTCTCCTTCCATTATAAGGGAAAAGATGTTTTGGTGAAAAAGTAAATGGAATAAACTTGTTTTAACAAAAATGGCACTTAGTAAACTAAAGTAAAAATGGATAAGCGGTTTCTTTTTTGAGAATTGTCACAAAATTTGCTATAATAGTAGCTATGAATGGAATTAGGGTCAGCAGACATGTTGAAAAAAAGCTAGCTAAGGGTCTAGTTCTTTTGGAAGCAAGTAATTTAACAGATATTGAACTGACGGATCAGGCAGTAGAAGTTCTTAGTCAAGACGGGAAGTTTTTAGGGAGTGCCTATCTTTCCCAGCAGAACAAAGGCATCGGCTGGATGGTCAGTAAGGAAAAGGTTAGCTTTAACCAAATCTTTTTTGAAGCTCTGTTTCGTAAGGCCAAGGAAGCTAGAATGCCTTATTATCAGGATGACTTAACTACTGCCTTTCGCCTTTTTAACCAAGAGGGGGATGGCTTTGGCGGTCTGACTGTTGATCTCTACGGAGATTATGCTGTCTTCTCGTGGTACAACTCGTTTGTTTACCAGATTCGTAAGCTGATATTAAAGGCTTTTAAGGAAGTTTTTCCTGAGGTCTTGGGAACTTATGAGAAGATTCGTTTTAAAGGTCTAGACTACGAGTCTGCCCATGTTTATGGTGAGGAAGCGCCAGACTATTTTACTGTTCTTGAGAATGGCGTGCTCTATCAAGTCTTTATGAATGATGGCTTGATGACAGGTATTTTCCTAGACCAACATGAGGTTCGTGGGAGTTTGGTTGATGGTCTAGCCATGGGCAAATCCTTACTCAATATGTTTTCCTATACGGCTGCCTTTTCTGTTGCTGCAGCTATGGGAGGTGCGAGTGAGACGACTTCTGTCGATTTGGCCAAACGGTCCAGAGAGCTGTCAGAAGCTCATTTTCAGGCAAATGGACTCAGCACGGACAATCATCGTTTTATCGTCATGGATGTCTTTGAGTACTTCAAGTATGCCAAGCGAAAAGGCTTGACCTATGATGTGATTGTTCTTGATCCGCCGAGCTTTGCCCGCAATAAAAAACAAACATTTTCTGTGGCGAAGGATTATCACAAGTTGATTTCCCAGAGCCTAGAGATTTTAAATCCGGGAGCGATTATCATTGCCAGTACCAATGCTGCCAATGTTTCCCGCCAGAAATTTATAGAACAAATTGATAAAGGTTTTGCAGGAAGAAGGTATCAGATTTTAAACCAATATGGTCTTCCAGCAGACTTTGCCTATAATAAAAAAGATGAAAGCAGTAATTACCTCAAGGTGATTAGTATGAAGGTTAGTAAATGAAATTAGTCGTCTCAGTAATGCCAAGAAGTTTAGAAGAAGCGCAAGAACTGGATGCCACTAGGTATGAAGATGCCGATATCATTGAGTGGCGTGCAGACTTTCTTGCAAAGGATGCTATTTTACAGGTAGCACCCGCTATCTTTGAGAAATTTGCAGGACGCGAACTGGTCTTTACACTTCGGACTCGTGCTGAGGGAGGAGAAATCGAACTTTCCTCAGAAGAGTATGTTCAAATTATCAAGGAAGTGGCGCAACTCTATCAACCAGACTATATTGATTTCGAGTATTTCAGCTACAAGGATGTTTTTGAGGAAATGTTGGATTTTCCAAATCTCGTTTTGAGTTACCATAATTTCCAGGAGACACCTGAAAATATGATGGAGATTTTGTCTGAGTTGACCAGTCTCTCTCCGAAAGTGGTCAAGGTATCAGTTATGGCCCATACGGAGCAGGATGTTTTAGACCTGATGAACTACACACGAGGATTTAAGACACTCAATCCTGAGCAAGAGTACGTGACCATTTCCATGGGGAAAATGGGCAAGGTATCACGCATTACTTCAGATGTGACGGGTTCAAGTTGGTCATTTGCTAGTCTGGATGAAGCGAGTGCCCCAGGCCAGATTTCGTTATCAAACATGAAAAAAATCAGGGAGATTTTGGATGAAGCTTGATGGCTATACACGTTTAGCTGCAGTTGTTGCCAATCCCATCAAACACTCTATTTCACCCTTTATCCATAATAGGGCCTTTGAGGCGACAGCTACCAATGGTGTCTATGTAGCTTGGGAGATTGAAGCGGGTGACTTGGCAGAAACAGTTGCCAATATTCGCCGTTACCAGATGTTTGGGATTAATCTCTCCATGCCTTACAAGGAGCAAGTGATTCCTTATCTGGATAAGTTGAGTGATGAGGCTCGTTTGATTGGGGCAGTCAACACAGTTGTCAATCATAATGGCACTTTAATTGGATATAATACAGATGGCAAGGGATTCTTTAAGAGCTTGCCTTCTTTTACAATCTTGGATAAGAAAATGACCATTCTGGGCGCAGGTGGTGCGGCCAAATCAATCTTGTCACAAGCCATTTTGGACGGCGTCAGTCAGATTTCTGTCTTTGTTCGTTCAGTTTCCATGGAAAAAACAAGACCTTACCTAGACAAGTTGCAGGAGCAAACAGGTTTTAAAGTGGACTTGTATGCTTTAGAAGATGTTTCTGAACTGCAATCAAGGATTGCCGATTCGCACTTACTAGTCAATGCCACCAGTGTGGGCATGGATGGCAAAGCATCCACAGTTCCTGAAAGCATAGTCTTACCAGAGGCTCTCTTGGTGGCAGACATCATTTACCAACCTTTTGAGACACCATTTTTGAAATGGGCTAGAAGCCAGGGCAATCCAGCTGTCAATGGTCTGGGAATGTTGCTCTATCAAGCTGCTGAAGCTTTTCAACTGTGGACAGGTAAAGAAATGCCGACAGAAGAAATTTGGCAGTCCTTAACAGAAAAATATAAATAGTGAAAAGGAGACCCTCCTATGAAAATCAGAATCGATATTCCGCATCATCCTTATGATATTCAGATTGAAAAAGGTTGTCTAGCTCAGGCTGGTCAATGGTTGCGAGAACTCTGGCAATCTCAAAAAGTGGTCATTGTAACCGATAACCATGTAGCTTCTCTCTATGCAGAGAAGGTTAAACTCAGCCTAGAAGATGCTGGTTTTCAGGTAGCTGTTTTTGACTTTTTAGAAGGCGAAGAACGAAAAAATTTAACAACTGTTCAGAAAGTCTATGAATTTCTAGTCAAGCAGGGGTTGACTCGTAGCGATGGGATTGTGGCTCTTGGTGGAGGTGTTGTTGGGGATCTGGCTGGTTTTGTAGCCTCTACCTATATGCGGGGCATTCACTTTGTTCAGATTCCGACTAGTTTGACTGCTCAGGTTGATTCTTCTATCGGTGGAAAGACGGGTGTTAACACTCCTTTTGCTAAGAATATGGTGGGAACTTTTGCCCAACCAGATGGGGTTCTGATTGATCCGCTTGTCCTTGAAACACTCGGGAAAAGAGAGCTGATTGAAGGGATGGGTGAAGTTATTAAGTATGGTTTGATTGAGGATCCAGAACTATGGGCTCTCTTGACGGAGATAGATGGTTCTGTTGAGAGCATTCTGGAGCATGCAGAGACTTTGATTGAACATTCTTGTCAGGTTAAGCGGAAGATGGTGGTCGAGGATGAGTTGGACAATGGTGTTCGCCTTTACCTCAATTTTGGGCACACTATTGGTCATGCTATTGAAGCGACTGCTGGTTATGGCAAGGTCATGCATGGCGAGGCCGTGGCCATGGGGATGGTACAGATTTCCAAGATTGCTGAGGAAAAAGGTCTTATGCCAGAAGGAATAACCCAGTCCATTAGAGAGATGTGCCAGAAATTTGGTTTACCTATTGACTATGAAAACTGGAATGTTGACAAGCTCTATCAGGCTTTGACTCATGATAAGAAAGCGCGTGGCAACACCTTGAAATTGGTCTTGGTACCAGAGCTTGGTTCAGCGACCATTCACCCAGTTTCTCTGGAAGAGATGAAAGACTACTTGGTAAAATAAGGAGAACGTATGAGATATTTAACTGCAGGAGAATCACACGGTCCTCGTTTGACGGCTATCATTGAAGGAATTCCCGCTGGACTTCCTTTGACGGCTGAGGATATTAATGGAGACCTTAAACGCCGTCAGGGTAGCTACGGTCGTGGTGGTCGTATGAAGATTGAGAGTGACCAGGTTGTCTTTACTTCGGGCGTTCGTCACGGGAAAACGACAGGGGCTCCTATTACCATGGATGTCATCAACAAAGACCACCAAAAATGGCTGGACATCATGTCTGCAGAGGACATTGAAGACCGCCTTAAAAGCAAACGAAAAATCACCCATCCACGTCCCGGTCATGCCGATTTGGTTGGGGGCATCAAGTACCGTTTTGATGATTTGCGAAATTCTTTGGAGCGCTCATCAGCTCGTGAAACCACCATGCGAGTGGCAGTTGGGGCAGTAGCCAAACGTCTCTTAGCTGAGCTGGATATGGAGATTGCCAACCATGTCGTGGTTTTTGGTGGCAAGGAAATCGATGTACCTGAAAATCTGACAGTCGCTGAGATTAAGGAACGAGCTGCCCAGTCTGAAGTTTCTATTGTCAACCAAGAACGGGAACAAGAAATCAAGGACTATATTGACCAAATCAAACGTGACGGTGATACCATCGGTGGGGTTGTAGAGACAGTCGTCGGAGGCGTTCCAGTTGGCCTTGGCTCCTATGTCCAATGGGACAGAAAATTAGATGCGCGATTGGCCCAAGCAGTTGTCTCTATCAATGCCTTTAAAGGGGTGGAATTTGGTCTTGGATTTGAAGCTGGTTACCGAAAAGGCAGCCAGGTTATGGATGAAATTCTCTGGTCTAAAGAAGACGGTTATACTCGCCGTACCAATAATCTAGGTGGTTTCGAAGGTGGCATGACCAATGGGCAACCCATTGTTGTTCGTGGTGTTATGAAACCCATTCCCACTCTCTATAAACCACTCATGAGTGTGGATATCGAAACCCACGAACCTTACAAGGCAACCGTGGAGAGAAGTGATCCGACCGCCCTTCCAGCAGCAGGTGTGGTCATGGAAGCTGTTGTGGCAACGGTTCTGGCGCAAGAAATCCTTGAAAAATTCTCATCTGACAATCTAGAGGAATTAAAAGAGGCAGTTGCCAAGCACCGAGACTATACAAAGAACTATTAAGGAGTCCTTATGGCAAAAACCATCTATATCACAGGTCTCGGTTTGATTGGTGCTTCTATGGCACTCGGTATTAAGCGTGATCATCCTGATTATGAAATTTTGGGTTATAATCGCAGTCAGGCTTCGAGAGACATTGCCTTGGAGCGGGGGATGATTGACCGTGCGACGGATGATTTTGCCAGTTTCGCTCCCCTAGCAGATGTCATCATCCTGACCTTGCCAATCAAGCAGACCATTGCTTTTATTAAGGAGTTGGCAGATTTAGACTTGAAAGAAGGCGTCATTATCTCGGATGCAGGCTCGACCAAGTCAGCCATCGTGGATGCGGCGGAGGAACATTTAGCTGGCAATCCTGTTCGCTTTGTCGGGGCCCATCCCATGGCCGGTAGCCACAAGACAGGGGCTGCCTCTGCGGATGTTAATCTCTTTGAAAATGCCTACTATATCTTCACACCTTCGAGCCTGACAAGTCCTGACACACTTGAGGAAATGAAGGATCTGCTTTCAGGCCTTCATGCTCGTTTTATCGAGATTGATGCCAAGGAGCATGATCGGGTGACTTCTCAGATTAGCCATTTTCCTCATATTCTGGCTTCCAGCCTTATGGAGCAGACAGCAGTTTATGCTCAAGAACATGAAATGGCAAGGCGCTTTGCAGCGGGTGGTTTTCGAGATATGACTCGGATTGCAGAGAGTGAGCCAGGTATGTGGACTTCCATTCTCTTGTCTAATCGTGAGACCATTCTAGAGCGAATTGCGGATTTCAAGGAGCGTTTGGAAGCGATTGGTCAGTCTATCAGCAAGGGAGATGAAGAGCAAATTTGGAACTTTTTCAATCAAGCACGTGAGCAACGGCAGGCTATGGAAATCCATAAGCGTGGTGGTGTGGATAGCTCTTACGACCTCTATGTCGACGTTCCCGATGAAGAAGATGTCATCTTGCGGATTTTGGAATTGCTACGTGGAACTTCCTTGGTCAACATTCACATCAACGAAGAAAACCGTGAGGATGTTCACGGGATTCTACAAATTTCCTTTAAAAATGCTCAGGATCTGGAACGAGCTGAGCGCTTAATTACAGAAAATACAGACTACACAGTCGTCATCAAATAAGGAGAAAATCATGTCAAATATTTACGATAGTGCAAATGAACTCAGCCGTGGGTTACGCGAATTACCAGAATACAAGGCGGTCAAGGCAGCAAAAGATGCCATCCAAGCTGATGAACAAGCTAGCAAGATTTTTGCAGACTATCTCGCTTTCCAGCAAGAAATCCAAGTCATGGCGCAAACGGGACAAATGCCAGACGCCTCTTTCCAAGAAAAGATGCAGTCTTTCAGTAAGCAAATCCAAGAGAACGCTCTTTTGTCAGATTTCTTTGCCAAACAGCAACAATTGTCTATATACCTTTCAGACATTGAAAAAATTGTCTTTGAACCTGTTTCAGAATTGTTGAAATAGTATTTTATCTGTATAAAAGCCAGAAATTTCAGGAATTTCTGGCTTTTTTGTGATAAAATAAGAAAAAGTATTGCAAGTATGAGGTCAACTATGAAACTAAAAACAAATATTCGCCACTTACATGGCAGTATCCGGGTTCCAGGTGACAAGTCTATCAGCCATCGTTCGATTATTTTTGGAAGTTTGGCTGAGGGCGAGACTAAGGTTTATGATATTTTGCGTGGAGAGGATGTACTTTCAACCATGCAGGTTTTTCGTGACCTTGGTGTTGAAATTGAGGACAAAGATGGGGTCATTACCATTCAAGGTGTAGGCATGGATGGCTTAAAAGCTCCGCAAAACGCCTTGGATATGGGAAATTCTGGCACCTCGATTCGTCTGATCTCAGGTGTCCTTGCTGGTGCAGACTTCGAAGTAGAGATGTTCGGAGACGATAGTCTTTCCAAACGTCCTATGGATCGTGTGACGATTCCATTGAAAAAAATGGGCGTTAGTATTTCAGGGCAAACTGAGCGAGACCTGCCTCCTCTTCGCCTCAAAGGAACAAAAAATCTAACACCTATTCACTATGAGTTGCCAATCGCCTCTGCTCAAGTTAAGTCTGCCTTGATATTTGCAGGCTTGCAGGCTCAGGGGGAGTCCGTTATTATCGAGAAAGAATGTACTCGCAACCACACCGAAGATATGCTACAGCAATTTGGTGGTCATTTAAGTGTGGATGGCAAAAAAATCACAGTTCAAGGACCACAAAAACTGAACGGACAAAAGGTAGTTGTTCCAGGAGATATTTCCAGTGCAGCCTTTTGGTTGGTCGCAGGTTTGATTGTTCCAAATTCTCGTGTGGTGCTGCAGAATGTGGGCATTAATGAAACGCGTACTGGTATTATTGATGTCATTCGTGCCATGGGTGGAAAACTAGAAATAACTGAAATTGACCCAGTCGCTAAATCTGCTACTTTGACTGTTGAGTCTTCAGACTTGAAAGGGACAGAGATTGGTGGAGCCTTGATTCCCCGTTTGATTGATGAATTGCCGATTATTGCTCTTTTGGCGACACAGGCGCAAGGTGTAACGGTCATTAGGGATGCTGAGGAACTCAAGGTCAAGGAAACCGACCGCATTCAAGTGGTGGCAGATGCCTTAAATAGCATGGGGGCGGATATCACACCTACTACAGATGGAATGGTTATCAAAGGGAAATCAACCCTTCATGGCGCTAGAGTCAATACGTTTGGTGACCACCGAATTGGCATGATGACAGCTATCGCAGCCCTCTTGGTTGCTGATGGAGAAGTGGAACTTGACCGTGCTGAAGCCATCAATACCAGCTATCCTAGCTTCTTTGATGATTTGGAGAGCTTGATTCATGGCTAAGGTGTTATTAGGCTTTATGGGGGCTGGCAAATCGACTATTGCAAGAGGATTGGACCCAGACTACATCGATATGGATGCCTTAATCGAGGAACGTTTGGGCATGTCCATTGCGGATTTCTTCGCTGAGAAAGGAGAAGTGGCCTTTCGTCAAGTAGAGTCAGAAGTCCTAGCTGCCTTACTAAAAACGGACCGAGTTGTGTCAACTGGCGGAGGAGTTGTCATTTCTCAGAGAAATCGTGACTTGCTCAAGACTAATCCCGATAACATCTATCTGAAAGCCGATTTTGAAACCCTCTACCAACGTATCGCAGCTGACAAGGACAATCAGCGCCCACTGTTTCTAAATAATAGTAAGGAAGAACTGGCAGCTATTTTCCAAGAAAGACAAGCTTGGTATGAGGAAATAGCCAGTCAAGTTCTGGATGTGACCAAGCTAAGCCCAGAGGAAATTATAGAGGAACTGAGATGAAAATTGCCTATCTAGGTCCCAAGGGATCTTTTTCGCATCATGTTGTGCAGACAGCCTTTCCCAAAGAGGAATTGCAGGCTTTTGCCAATATCACAGATGTCATCAAGGCCTATGAACAGGGCTTGGTGGACTATTCTGTGGTACCAGTTGAAAACTCCATTGAAGGTAGTGTCCATGAAAGTTTGGATTACCTTTTTCACCAGGCTCGCATCCAAGCAGTTGCAGAAATTGTTCAACCCATTCACCAGCAGCTGATGGCAGTTCCAGGTCAGTCAAAAATTGAGAAGATTTTTTCCCATCCTCAGGCTCTGGCTCAAGGAAAGAAATTCATCGATATGCACTATCCAGAGGCCAAAATTGAGGTAACAGCCAGTACCGCCTATGCAGCTCGCTTTATTTCAGAGCATCCAGACCAGCCATACGCAGCTATTGCTCCTAGAAGTTCAGCTGAAGAATATGGATTGGAATTGATTGCAGAGGATATTCAGGAAATGGAAGCCAATTTCACACGTTTTTGGGTGTTAGGGGCAGAGATACCGAAGATTCCTTTGAACTCACAAGCTGAAAAAATGAGTTTGGCCTTGACCTTACCAGACAACCTACCTGGTGCTCTTTACAAGGCACTTTCGACTTTTGCTTGGAGAGGGATTGACTTAACAAAGATTGAAAGTCGCCCCCTTAAAACAGCCTTAGGAGAATACTTTTTCATTATTGATGTGGACTATAGTGACAAAGAACTGGTTCATTTTGCCAGACAAGAACTAGAGGCCATTGGGATCCAGCACAAGATTCTGGGAACCTACCCAATTTTTACCATAACTGATTTAGAAAAGGAGAGTCAATGAGCAAAGAAAATCCTTTAAGTCATCACGAGCAGTTACGTTATGACTATCTCTTCAAAAATATTCATTACCTCAACGACCGTGAACGGAGGGAGTTTGATTATCTGCAACAAAAAATGACAGGTCCCAAGTCTGAAGTTCACCATTTCTACCAAGAGGAAAAAGAAGAAACTTGGGGTAGAGATATTGATCTTCCGACTTATGGCAGTAGAAGTCGATCTAAGAGACGTGAAAAGGTAGCTCCTCTGCCTAAAGTCAAAAAGAAAAAAAGAAGAATTCGCTTCAAACGAATACTGACTTGGTTCTTGCTGTTGATTACATGTGTGGCTGCAGGGATGATTTTAATGTTTCTTCGAGGATTCCAGTCAGCGGCCAATCCAACAAATAAGCCAGCTGACGCCAAGGCGGCTCAAGTAGAGGTCTTTAACGGTCAGGATACCAAAGACGGTGTGAATATCCTAGTCATGGGGACAGATGGCCGTATCGGTCAAAATAGTGCAGAAACCCGTACCGATACGATCATGGTGCTGAATGTCAGCGGATCGGATAAAAAGATCAAGCTAGTCAGCTTTATGCGTGACAACTTAGTTTATATCGACGGGTATAGTAAGATTGTAAATGGCCAGAAACAAATGGATAACAAACTAAATGTTGCCTATGAACTTGGGGAACAAGAAGGGCAAAAAGGGGCTGAAATGGTCCGCAAGGTTCTAAAAGACAACTTTGATTTGGATATTAAGTACTATGCTCTAGTTGACTTCCAGGCCTTTGCAACAGCCATTGATACCCTCTTCCCTGACGGAGTAACGATTGATGCCCAATTCTCAACATTGAATGGTCAACCTTTGACAGAAGCCACAGTTGGAGATGACCTTCATGCAACAGAGACAGAGTCCCCAACTCAAACTATCAAAGTTGGAAAACAGCAGATGAATGGATCCACCTTGCTGAACTATGCTCGTTTCCGTGATGATGATGAAGGGGACTATGGTCGTACCAAGAGACAACAACAAGTCATGTCAGCAGTTCTTGAGCAAATCAAAGATCCAACCAAACTCTTCACAGGTTCTGAGGCACTTGGAAAAGTCTTTGGCATGACATCAACAAATCTACCGTATAGCTTCTTGTTGACCAATGGCTTATCTGTTCTAGAAGGTGCTCAAAATGGAATTGAAAGACTCACCGTCCCAGAACTTGGTGATTGGGTAGATGCTTATGATGTCTATGGAGGGCAAGGACTTCTTGTCGATCAAAATAAATACCAAACCAAACTTGCTCAAATGGGGATGAGATAAAAGGCTATAAATGAAAATCAAAGTTTGATTCACTAGTGAAATGGTGGTCTGAGCTTTGGTTTTTCTTACTATCTGATAGATTTTTAAGGCTTTTTTATGGTATAATAAAATGATATAACTCGTTATTGGACAGAAGAGGAGAGATATGAGTGATTTGAAAGCGATTCAGGCTCGTAGCCTGGAAATGGCTGAATATTTCGTCGCATTTTGTAAAGAACATGATTTGTTGTGCTACCTCTGTGGAGGAGGAGCTATTGGCGCCCTTCGTAATAAGGGCTTCATTCCTTGGGATGATGACTTAGACTTTTTCATGCCCCGCAAGGACTATGAAAAATTAGCAGAACTGTGGCCCCGTTATGCAGATGAGCGTTATTTCTTGTCAAAGAGTAACAAGGATTTTGTAGACCGTAACCTTTTTATTACCATTCGTGACAAGGAAACCACCTGTATCAAGCCTTATCAGAAAGATTTGGATTTGCCCCACGGTTTGGCCTTGGATGTGTTACCTTTGGATTATTATCCTAAAAATCCGGCTGAGCGTAAGAAACAGGTTCGTTGGGCCTTGATTTATTCACTCTTTTGCGCCCAAACTATCCCAGAAAAGCATGGTGCAGTCATGAAATGGGGAAGTCGCATCTTACTCGGCCTGACTCCAAAATCTCTACGTTATCGCATTTGGAAAAAAGCTGAAAAAGAAATGACCAAGTATGGTCTGGCTGAGAGCGATGGAATTACGGAATTATGCTCAGGTCCCGGCTACATGCGAAACAAATACCCAATCGCATCCTTTGAAGACAATCTTTTCTTGCCATTTGAAGGAACAGAGATGCCCATCCCAGTCGGCTATGATGCCTATCTCAGAACTGCTTTTGGGGACTATATGACACCACCACCAGCGGACAAGCAAGTACCGCATCATGATGCTGTCATAGCTGATATGGATAAGTCTTATACAGAATACAAGGGAGAATATGGAGCATGATGGGAGAAAAAATAAGCGTTATCGTTCCGGTCTACAATGTAGAAGCCTATCTGGAGCGATGTGTGGAGTCGATTCTTCAACAGACTTATGCCCATTTTGAGTTAATCTTAATCAACGATGGTTCTACTGATTCCAGCGGACAGATCTGTGATCACTTAGCATCTCAGTATGGGAATATCAAGGCTCATCATATCGAAAATGCTGGTGTTTCAAATGCTAGAAATATGGGAATTCAGCTAGCGACGGGTTCTTGGGTTACCTTTATTGATAGCGATGATTTCGTTACCCAGGATTACCTAGCTACTTTAGCTAGTGCAGTTGAGGGGTTGAATGTAGGCTTTGTTATTGCTCCTCTGCACCATATTAAAAATGGCGTTGTAACAGACCTACCTCCACATTCTGGAAAAACAGAACTCTGGTCAACAGAAGAAACCATGAAGGAACTACTGATGACCACCAGAACGTCATTTTTTCCAGTTGCAAAACTGTTTAAGAGAGACCTGCTTGCGGATGAAAGGTTTAATACAAATTATCACCTAGCTGAAGATGCCTTATTTTTAACTGAATTGCTACTAAAGACAAGATGCAGTAGCGTATTTATTGACAAGCCTGTTTATTATTATGATCATCGTGAGGGAAGTGCAACAACATCTGTTAATCAGCATGTGTTTGATACGATAGAAGTTTATCAGCAAATAATTGCTCAAGTTTCACAAGTCTTTCCTAATTTAAAATATGAATTAAAAAATAGAGAATGTTGGTCGTACATCACAGTTTACGATAAAATTATCTTTACTTCAAGTGAAGAGTATCAAAAGGAGAAGGTCGAGCTGAGGACTTGGATTGTTCAGCATCGACGCGAAATATGGAAGGATGCTTATTTCACTACTTTTCGCAAGGTAGCGATCCTTTCACTTGTCATTTCTCCATGGCTATATAAGAAAATTGTTGGATTAAAAAACTAATATCATGAGAAGGAGTTGAAAATGAATTTTTCAAAAATGGATGAATACTTTGAAAAATCAAAACCATGGATTGCGTATCTATTTGTTTTCATTTCGATTTTAAGTATGAGTTCACTGGTTTATAAGATAGCAAATCCCCTCTACAAGGGATTGTCCGCGATTGTAGTGCTTTATATTTGCTATACCTTATTGTTTAAGTGGAAAGAAATCACAGTAGATCGCAAATTTCTATCCTTATTTGGACTCTTAGCTGGAAGTCACCTGCTATCTGCTGTCTTCAATCGCTCTGGACATCTGATTGGAAATGTGATTGAAATTCTCTTCATGGTAACCTATGTTTTATTATTTACCATGTTACAATCAGGGCAACTTAAAAAATTATTTGACTGGATTGCCTATACGGTTCAAATTGTATCTTTTTCTTCAGCAATTTTTGCGTTTGGTTTATTGATAAGTAGAGTCCTCATCCTATTTAAGATTGGTGAACAATCTTATTACTATGGTGTCATGAATGGACGTCTGTGGGGGATTGTCAATCCAAATGCAAGTGCGATATTTTCATACATTAGCATTATTTTGGCTATGTATTTGATCCATAAGGGAAGTAAATATTCTGTTTATCTTAAACTGAACAATGTGATTCAATTCGTTTACTTCGCTACGATGCAAAGTCGAGGAGCCTTACTTTCTTTACTTCTCATGATTGGACTCTATAGTTTCTTTGCTACTAGAGGAAGTATCGTTAAACGATTCCTCACTTTTATAGTTGCTGGTTTGCTGATTACTGCAACTAATATTGGATTAAGCTATGTAACTTCAATCTATATCTCATCTGAAACAGCGACTGTCTTAGATTTAAACAAAGGACAATCCTATGCTGAAACAGATTCGTCTGTTACTAAGAAGAACGGTGAGCTCCATCTGATCGAAACAACACCAAGTGGTAGAACCTATATTTGGAAAAATGCCATCAAGATGGGAAGTACAAAACCAATTTTTGGTTATGGTGTACGAAATGTTCCAGATTACTATACAGAATATTTCAGTAAATTTGAGATTCAAAACTCCCTTATCGGTGGGAATTTCCATAACATTTTTGTGACCATATTTGTCAGTTCGGGAGTTCTAGGTTTGGTATCCTTCCTTCTTGTACTGGCTTATGTCATCAAGCGCTTTTTAACGTATTTGATTGTTTCAAAGAAAAATACTGATAAATTGATCATGATCCTTTTCTTCGGTATCTTGTTTGGTCAATTATTTGAAAGTCAGATTATGTATTCAACCAACTTTATTAATATCATCTTCTGGCTAGCGATTGGCTATGGACTCGTAGTCTGCAAACGGGATGAAGGAGTTCGGTACCAAGAAGTAACAGATGTCAATGAAATTCAAGAGATGGAACTTGGAATCATGGAGTATATTCATGAAGTTTGTCAGAAAATAGGGGTTAAGTATTTCTTAGCATATGGAAGTCTAATTGGTGCTGTTCGCCATCAAGGATTTATCCCTTGGGATGATGACATGGATATCTGCATGTTACGAGAAGATTATGAAAAATTGCAAGACTACCTTATCGCTAACCCTGATGAACGTTACGAGGTCATGTCTTATAAAAACAATCTCAACTATGTCTATCCCTTCATGAAAGTGCAGGATAACCATACCTACTTGCTAGAAGAAGATGTTCGCATCGATTCCAATATGGGAATCTATGTAGATATTTTCCCTGTAGATGGCTACGAGGATGACGTAGAATTTAAAAACAAGATGACGAAACTGATAAAGAAACGTCAATTGAGTTGCTACACCTTTAAAGGCATTACTAATACGAAAAGTGTACTGAATTCACTGCTACGCTATGTGTCAGTTATTATTTTCTATTTCACCAATACGAACAAATACGTTGCCCAGATTGAAGAGCTTGCAAAATCCCGTAAAGTCTCAGATTATGAGCAAGTGGATTATCTTATCTACAAAGATATGAACAAACCAGTGTGGAGACGTGAATGGCTGGAACAAGCTACTACTGGAACATTTGAAGGTAAGGAATTTACCATTCCGAAAAATTATCATGAAATTTTGACCTCAGACTACGGAGACTATATGCAATTGCCACCGGTTGAACAAAGAGTATCTCATCATGATTTTAAATTATGGAAGATTGTTAAAAGGTCTAAATGACGGGATTGGGATTAAGAAACGTTTAAAAATATAGTCAAATTTAGGAGAATAAAACCTATGTCTGAAAGAACTTTAACTCTTGAAGAAATCAAGCAAGTAGAATTGGATATTTTAAAGTATCTACATGAGCTTTGTGAACAACATCAAATCAAATACTTTATTGATTTTGGAACCTTACTAGGAGCTGTACGCCATAAAGGATTTATCCCTTGGGATGATGATACAGATATTTCCTTGGCGCGTGATGAATTTGAAAAACTGTATAAGGTTTTACAAAATGAAAATCATCCCTACTACAAATTGATTTCATTCAGAGAAACAAAGGGATACCCATACAGTTATATGAGAGTCTATGATGTAAGGACTCGTCGAGATGCTAACCTCGTAGACCCAACGGTCGTATTGGGAACTTGTGTTGACATTTTTCCATATGATGGTGTCGTAACACAAGAAAGTGACCGTAAGAAAATGAGGCTCTACAAATATTTGATTCGTCTTTCTTCTTTGAATTTTAAAGGGATCAAGTCTGAGAATGGGGGACTTAAAAACCTCCCTCGTTATATGGGATCAGCTATTTTCCGCTTAACTTCCCCACAGCTATGGAATCAAAAATTAGAGAGCCTTGCTTTGAAGTATAGTGTAGATCAAGCAACAGATCTTACTTGTACTATCTATGACCCTTATTATCCAAATGGTATAAAAAAAGAATGGCTCTATGATTTGATTGATATGCCTTATGAAAACATTGTGGTCAAGGTTCCGAGAAGGTACCATGAAGTACTTGTCTACGAATTTGGAGAAAACTATATGACTCCACCCCCTATTGAGCAGCAAGTCCCAGGAGGGGATAAAAACTACTGGATTGATTAGATTAGTAAAAGTTGCTTATTGTTAAGATAAAGGAGTTTTCAAGATGAAAAATAAATGGTTATTAAAATCAGTTAGATATAGTGTTCTCGCATTCTTTCTATTACTGATTCAGTTATCGCAAGGAGTAGATGCAGATACTATCTCTGCAGGTTCGGTCAATCGTATCCATTTCATAAATACTAAAGCAAAATCTGGAAGTGATGCCATCCTTCTGGAAAGTAATGGTCATTATGCTTTGATTGATATGGGAGAAGACTATGATTTCCCTGATGGGAGTGACCCACGCTATCCAAGCCGCTGGGGAATTTCCATGAGAAATAATCAAGTATTGGAAGATCGCTTGATTCGCCACCTGGATCAAATAGGTGTAAAAAAATTAGATTTTATTCTAGGAACTCATGTCCATAGTGACCATATTGGTGGAGCGGATGAAATACTCAATCGATATCAAGTCGGTAAGTTTTATTTGAAAAAATATTCAGATGATCGGATCACCTCACACTGGGGACTTTGGGATAATCTTTTTAATTATGATAATGCTTTGAGAGCGGCTCAAAAACGAGGGGTTACTCTTATTCAGAATATTACAGATGAGGATAGTCACTTTAAATTAGGTGATATGGATATCCAACTCTATAACTATAAGAATGAATATGATGCTGATGGGAATCTGAAAAGAGTTCGAGATGATAACTCCAACTCCATTGTTTCAGTGGTGACTGTGGCAGGAAAGAGAATCTATCTTGGTGGAGATTTGGATAATGCCGAGGGAGCAGAAGATAAGTTAGGTCCAGTTATCGGCAAGGTTGATATGATGAAATGGAACCACCATTATGATGCGACAATTTCAAATACGATTAATTTCCTTGAAAACTTATCACCAAAAATGGTTATTCAGACAACTGGTGGAGATATTAATGTTGCTTCAACCAGAGAATACCTTCAGAAGAAAAATATTCAGGTTCTTCATGCTGCTAGCCAAACTCAAGATGCTACCGTTTTTGATATTAGCGATAAAGGATTTGCTAATGTTTCAAATACCTTCCCTGATATCCCTGTAGTTGACGAAAAATGGTATCAAGAAGATGGTTATTGGAAATATCGTTTGACTGACGGAGAAATGGCTATCGGCTGGAAAGAGATTGGCGGAGCCACTTACTTCTTTAATGGAAAAGGACAAATGCAAGCAGGTCGCTGGCTTCACCTTAACGACGACTGGGGAGAAAATGCCAAAGGGAATGATTACTATCTGAACCAAAATGGTAAAATGCAAACTGGTGGTTGGTTCAAACTAGATGACTCTTGGTATTATATCCAATCAAATGGTGCTAGACGATTTAGCGAGCTCTCTGAAATTGGAGGGAAAAAGTATCTCTTTGCGGCAGATGGGAAGATGCTAACAGGACATCAAGTCTATAATGGCAAGAAGATGTTCTTTAGCGAAAGTGGTGCACTCCAAGCAGCAGGTAAGCCTTCAACTTGGCAAAAGATTGATTCTGATTGGTATTTCTATGATGAGGATGGGCTAAAGACTGTCGGTAAAAAGAATATTAATGGAAGCACGTACTACTTTAATCAAGAAGGTGTCATGCAAACTGGCTGGACCTTTGTTGATGGTCACTGGAACTATTTTGCAAGTTCTGGAGCTATGAAAACCGGCTGGGTCAAGGATCAGGAAACATGGTATTATCTGGATAAAGATGGCATCATGTTAACTGGCAGCCAAGATATCAATGGTGTTCGTTACTATTTGAATGCTAGTGGTGCCATGCAAACAGGCTGGGCCTTTGTTGATGGTCACTGGAACTATTTTGCAAGTTCTGGAGCTATGAAAACTGGTTGGATCAAGGATCAGGAAACATGGTATTATTTGGATAAAGATGGCATCATGTTAACTGGCAGCCAAGATATCAATGGTGTCCGTTACTATTTGAATGTCAGTGGTGCCATGCAAACAGGCTGGGCCTTTATTGATGGTCACTGGAACTATTTTGCAAGTTCTGGAGTTATGAAAACTGGTTGGTTGAAAGATAATGAATCATGGTATTATTTGGATCCAGAAACAGGTATCATGGCTGTAGGCTCTAAAGAAATTGACGGTAAAACCTATTTCTTCAAATCCTCAGGTATCATGCAAGTTGGATGGCAGTGGTCAAATGATTCTTGGCATTATTACGCTATGTCTGGCGCAGTCCAAACTGGTTGGTTGAAAGATGGTGATGCCTGGTATTATCTTGAAGGTAAGGAAGGCGTTATGTTAGTCGGCCTCCATCAAGTAGATGGTAAACAATATTACTTTAGTGGATCTGGTGCCATGCAAACTGGCTGGAAATGGTTTGATAATCATTATCGTTACTTTGAATCAAACGGAGCCATGAAAACTGGCTGGATAAAAGACAAAGGCGTCTGGTATTATCTAAATCCTGAAGATGGTATCATGTTGGTTGGCCTTCATAAAGTAAATGGTGATCAATATTACTTTGATTCAACAGGAGCTATGCAAACTGGTTGGAAACAGCTTGATAGTAACTGGTACTATTTCCAAGTTGATGGTTCTTTATTGAAGAATGCAACAACACCTGATGGTTACAAAGTAAACGAAGAAGGTATCTGGAAACAGGCTGTTGCTACTGCTGTGTATAGCGATGCAGTCAAGCCAGAAAAGAAACAAGAAGCTAATTCCTCTATTGTTGAACAACCTAAACAAGATTCAAATCTAGAAGCCAACGCTTCTGAAAAGAAAGAAAACGAATAAAGAGGAATCCCCTACTGGCAAATAATTTATCAGTAGGGGATTTTTTTAATTTCGTTTTATTTTAGCAAGTACTAAGTTCAGAGCATAGTGGAGTGTTTTATCTTTAGCGATAAAGAGGGTCAAGAGGTAATAGATGCCACAAGTTGCTATGGTAGACAGAACCATGAGAATCATATCGAAGTTTACTGTGTAGGAATTGATTTGGAAAATCATCTTGAAAATATAAAAGATTGGGATAAAACCAAGGGATATGAGGCTATAACGTGTTAAGGTTATAAAAATTTCTTTTAAACTAATCAGTTGGTGTTTCTTGATAAAATGAATTTCAAGTAAAACAACGATAGTTTCTGCAATAATGGTCGTAGCGATGTAGTACTCAGGTGCAAAAATATTATTGAAATACAAGATGCTATTTAATAGTATATTGGCCCCACCACCAAGGAAGTAGAAGGCGGTTAAGCGATTTTCATGGTCGTTGATAAAGATAATCTGTTTACCAAGAATCAATTCAATAGCCCAAATGATGGTACGAAAAGCGAAGACGCTAGTTACGATACCCGCTTCAAGATATTTTTCAGAAGAATAAATAACAGTTGCGTACCGTCCCAATATCATAATCCCGATACTAGTTGGAACCATAAGGAAATAGAATAAGGATGCCGCTTGATTCACGAGATAATTATAGGACTTGTAATCCTTTTTACCGAGATAGTAGCCAAGGCGCGGAATACTGACGTTGATAGCTCCACTCAAGACACTGGCAATCAACATGACGATACTATAGGCAATTGTATAATAAGAAATGTAGTTTTCATCTGGTCCCTTGGTGATAAACATTCTATCTAGCAAGGTATAAAGCATATTAGCGTTTGCTAAGAGAAGCATAGTAAAGAGTGGTTTAGAAGCTTTAGCTAATTCGACGAAACCAATCTTAACAAAAGAAACTTCTCTCTTAATCCAAAGAAAACTGAGCAGGTAGTTGAGGATAGTGGTCGCTGTCATAACGATAGCATAAGGAACGATATCATCTGCCGTTTTAACAAAGGCGAAGATAGCGACCAGCATGGTAATTCGAATAATTAATGTTTTATAGAGGATGAAGGCATAATTTTCATAAGCCTCGTTCATCCATTCGATATTGAGAAATTGGAAGAGTGCTTGGGCCCCTAGGATGTAGTAGAGGACTTTCAGATTCTCAATGCTGGTGTCAAAGAAGATAATGAGGAAGTAGATACCAGTGGTCAGGAGAGAGGTAAAAACCGAGATATAAAACAACTTAGAAAAGACGTAGTTGATTTTATTCTTGTCATCCTTGACCTTACTGATAGCTCGAATCCCGTAGTTGTATATCCCAAAGGCAGCTAGTGGAATAACAAAGCTAGCCCAGGTATTGGCCGTATTGAAATAACCGTAATTGGATTTGCTGAGAATCCGCGTCAGATAAGGGTTGGTTATCAGTGGAAAAACGATATTGAGAATATTGACCAGCAAGCTGGCCAAGGCATTTACTTTTATATTTTTCATTGAACTTTCTTTCTTAAATCTAAAATCATATCTAGTATTATATCACATTCTCGCTTCATTCTTTTGATAAAATCGTAAAAATCTAGTATAATAGATAGACTGAAAGTATGAGGTTACTAGATATGAAGATGAAACAAATTAGTGATACAACACTGAAAATCACGATGACTTTAGATGATTTGATGGATCGGGGAATGGAAATTGCAGACTTTCTCGTTCCTCAGGAAAAAACAGAAGAGTTTTTCTATGCTATTTTAGATGAATTAGAGATGCCAGACAATTTCTTGGATAGTGGTATGCTGAGTTTCCGTGTGACGCCAAAACCTGATAAGGTCGACGTCTTTGTGACCAAGTCCAAGATTGACCAAAATTTAGATTTTGAGGATCTGGCGGACCTACCAGATATGGAAGAATTAGCCCAAATGTCGCCGGATGAATTTCTCAAAACCTTGGAAAAGAGCATTGCAGACAAGACCAAGGACGATATTGAAGCTATCCAATCTCTAGAGCAGGTCGAAGCAAAGGAAGAAGAGCAAGAGCAAACAGAAACGGAGACTGAGAGTAAGAAAGAACCTTATATCTACTATATCCTGCGTTTTACAAGTCTTGCTGACTTGGTTGCTTTTGCAAAGACGGTTAACTACCAGATGGAAACATCTGAACTCTATAAGATGAATGGACACTACTATTTGACAATCTTAGTTGATGTGGAAAACCATCCTAGTCCATATCCAGCCTGGCTCTTGGCTCGTATGCGTGAATTTGCAGACGACAGTGATATCAGTCGTTCAGTCTTGCAAGAGTATGGGCAAATCTTGATCAATCACGATGCAGTTCTCGGTCTTCAAAAAATTCATTCATAGTTTTTAGAAATCAATTTTCATTTATCAGGAAAGACGAATCATGGGATTCGTTTTTTCTTTACCAGACTGAAATAGTGATTTACTATATTAGGAATTTTCGCAAAATTCTGTTATAATGGCTATATCAGAAAATTTCTAGGAGACAAACATGACAGTTAAAATTGCTTTACTTGGATTTGGTACCGTTGCAAGTGGTGTGCCATTCCTCCTAAAGGAAAATGGAGAAAAAATCGTTCAGTCAGCTCATTCGGAGATTGAAGTGGCCAAGGTATTGGTCAAGGATGAAGATGAAAAGAATCGCTTGCTTGCGGCAGGAAATGACTTTAACTTTGTAACCAATGTAGACGATATTTTATCAGACAAGGACATTACTATCGTAGTGGAATTGATGGGGCGTATCGAACCAGCTAAAACCTTTATCACTCGTGCCTTAGAAGCTGGGAAACACGTTGTTACTGCTAACAAGGACCTTTTGGCTGTCCATGGTGCAGAATTGTTAGAAATCGCTAAAAATCATAATGTAGCACTTTACTACGAAGCAGCAGTAGCTGGTGGGATTCCAATTCTCCGCACTCTAGCAAATTCATTGGCTTCTGATAAAATCACGCGCGTTCTTGGTGTCGTTAACGGAACTTCTAACTTTATGATGACCAAAATGGTCGAAGAAGGCTGGTCTTATGATGATGCTTTGGCTGAAGCTCAAAGACTTGGATTTGCAGAAAGTGACCCAACAAATGACGTGGATGGGATTGACGCAGCTTATAAGATGGTGATTTTGAGCCAATTTGCCTTTGGCATGAAGGTTGCCTTTGACGATGTAGCCCACAAGGGAATCCGCAACATCACACCAGAAGACGTAGCTGTTGCCCAAAACCTCGGCTATGTAGTGAAATTGGTAGGTTCTATCGAGGAAACTCCTTCAGGTATTGCTGCGGAAGTAACTCCAACCTTCCTTCCTAAAGCCCATCCACTTGCCAGTGTGAATGGGGTAATGAACGCTGTTTTTGTAGAATCTATTGGTATCGGTGAGTCTATGTACTACGGACCAGGTGCTGGTCAAAAACCAACTGCAACAAGTGTTGTAGCGGACATTGTCCGTATCGTTCGTCGCTTGAATGATGCCACCATTGGCAAAGACTTCAACGAATATAGCTGTGAACTTGTCTTGGCAAATCCAGAAGATGTCAAAGCTAATTATTACTTCTCAATCTTGGCGCCAGACTCAAAAGGTCAGGTCTTGAAATTGGCTGAAATCTTTAATGCTCAAGATATTTCCTTCAAGCAAATCCTCCAAGATGGCAAAGAGGGTGACAAGGCACGTGTAGTGATTATCACTCATAAGATCAATAAAGCACAACTTGAGAATGTTTCAGCTGAGTTGGCCACAGCTTCAGAATTTGACCTCTTGAATACCTTCAAGGTGTTAGGAGAATAGGATGAAGATTATTGTACCTGCAACCAGTGCCAATATCGGGCCAGGTTTTGATTCGGTCGGTGTAGCTGTTACCAAGTATCTTCAAATTGAGGTCTGTGAAGAACGAGATGAGTGGCTGATTGAACACCAGATTGGCAAATGGATTCCCCATGACGAGCGTAATCTTTTGCTTAAGATTGCCTTGCAAATTGCGCCTGATTTGCAACCGAGACGCTTGAAAATGATCAGTGATGTTCCCCTGGCGCGTGGTTTAGGTTCTTCTAGCTCGGTTATCGTTGCTGGGATTGAACTGGCCAACCAACTGGCCAAGCTCAACTTATCTGACCATGACAAATTGCAGCTGGCGACCAAGATTGAAGGACATCCTGACAATGTGGCTCCAGCTATTTATGGTAAACTCGTTATTGCAAGTTCCGTTGAAGGGCAAGTCTCTGCTATCGTAGCAGACTTCCCAGAATGTGATTTCCTAGCCTACATTCCAAACTATGAATTGCGTACTCGAGACAGTCGTGGTGTCTTGCCTAAAAAATTGCCCTACAAGGAAGCAGTTGCAGCTAGTTCTATCGCAAATGTTGCTGTTGCAGCCTTGTTAGCAGGAGATATGGTGACAGCTGGACAAGCAATCGAGGGGGACCTCTTCCACGAGCGTTATCGTCAAAGTCTGGTCCGTGAATTTGCGACGATTAAGCAAGTAGCTAAAGAGAATGGGGCCTATGCGACCTATCTCTCTGGAGCAGGGCCGACAGTTATGGTCTTGGCTTCTCATGACAAGATGCCGGCGATTAAGGCAGAATTGCAAAAGCAGTCTTTCAAAGGCAAACTGCATGATTTGAATGTTGATACCCAAGGTGTCCGTGTCGAAACAAAGTAAAGAATAGAAGATAGGATGGGGAAACTCTTGACCAGAGGGCTTCCTATCCTTTTTTTGAAAAGAAGTTTATACTCAATGAAAATCAAAGAGCAAACTAGGAAGCTAGCCGCAGGTTGCTCAAAACATGGTTTTGAGGTTGTAGATGAAACTGACGAAGTTAGCTCAAAATACTGTTTTGAGGTTGCAGATGTAAGCTGACGTGGTTTGAAGAGATTTTCGAAGAGTATTAGTTAAAAACTTGATAAAGGAGAAATAAAGATGGCAGAAATTTATCTAGCAGGTGGTTGTTTTTGGGGTTTAGAGGAATATTTTTCCCGAATTTCGGGAGTGCTAGCTACCAGTGTAGGCTACGCTAATGGGCAAGTCGAAACAACCAATTACCAGCTGCTCAAGGAAACAGACCATGCAGAGACTGTTCAAGTAATTTATGATGAGAAGGCAGTGTCACTTAGAGAAATTTTACTTTATTATTTCCGTGTTATTGATCCCTTGTCTATTAACCAGCAGGGGAATGACCGTGGTCGCCAATATCGAACTGGGATTTACTATCAGGATGAAGCAGACTTGCCAGTTATCTACACAGTGGTGCAGGAGCAGGAGCGTATGCTTGGTCGAAAGATTGCAGTAGAAGTGGAGAAACTTCGCCACTACATTTTGGCTGAAGACTACCATCAAGACTATCTCAAGAAAAATCCTTCAGGTTATTGTCATATCGATGTGACCGATGCTGAGAAGCCATTGATTGACGCATCCAACTATGAAAAGCCTAGTCAAGAAGTGTTAAAAGAAAGTTTGTCATCAGAGTCTTACCGTGTTACGCAAGAAGCTGCTACAGAGGCGCCGTTTAGTAATGCTTATGACCAAACCTTTGAAGAAGGGATTTATGTAGACATCACGACGGGTGAGCCACTCTTTTTCGCTAAGGATAAGTTTGCCTCAGGTTGTGGTTGGCCAAGTTTTAGCCGTCCGATTTCTAAGGAATTGATTCACTACTACAAGGACCTGAGTCATGGAATGGAGCGAATCGAGGTTCGTTCTCGGTCAGGTAATGCTCACTTGGGTCATGTTTTCACAGATGGACCTCAGGAGTTAGGTGGTCTGCGTTACTGTATTAATTCTGCTTCCTTACGCTTTGTAGCCAAGGATGAGATGGAAAAAGCAGGATATGGCTATCTATTACCTTACTTAAACAAATAAAACTGAGAGGGTGGGGCTTCCCACTTTCTTCATTTCCAGAATAAGAATAGAAGGGATTTATGAAACACTTACTATCTTACTTCAAACCCTACATCAAAGAGTCGATTCTAGCACCCTTGTTCAAGCTACTAGAAGCTGTTTTTGAGCTCTTGGTTCCCATGGTGATTGCTGGAATTGTTGACCAGTCCTTGCCCCAGAGAGATCAAGGGCATCTATGGATGCAGATTGGCCTGCTCCTTATCTTTGCAGTGATTGGTGTTTTAGTGGCCCTGGTAGCCCAGTTTTACTCAGCTAAGGCAGCGGTAGGTTTTGCCAAGGAATTGACAAAAGACCTCTATCGTCATATTCTTTCTTTACCTAAGGACAGCAGAGACCGTTTGACAACTTCTAGTTTGGTGACTCGCTTGACTTCGGATACCTACCAGATTCAGACTGGTATCAATCAATTCCTGCGTCTCTTTTTACGAGCGCCCATTATCGTTTTTGGTGCCATTTTTATGGCCTATCGAATCTCAGCTGAACTGACTTTCTGGTTCTTGGTCATGGTTGTTATTTTGACCATTGTCATTGTCGGTCTTTCTCGACTGGTCAATCCTCTCTACAGCAGTCTCAGAAAGAAAACGGACCAACTGGTTCAGGAAACACGCCAGCAATTACAAGGGATGCGAGTTATTCGTGCTTTTGGTCAGGAAAAACGAGAGTTACAGATTTTTCAAACCCTTAATCAAGTCTATGCGAGATTGCAAGAGAAAACAGGTTTCTGGTCTAGTTTACTAACACCTCTGACCTATCTAATTGTCAATGGAACCCTCCTCGTTATCATCTGGCAGGGCTATATTTCGATTCAAGGAGGTTTACTCAGTCAAGGTGCTCTCATTGCTCTTATCAACTACCTCTTGCAGATTTTGGTGGAATTGGTTAAGCTCGCCATGCTGATCAATTCCCTCAACCAATCCTATATCTCAGCCAAGCGAATCGAGGAAGTCTTCGCCGAAGCTCCAGAGGATATTCATTCAGAATTAGAACAAAAACAAGTTACCAGTGATCGGGTTTTGCAAGTCAAAGAATTAACCTTTACCTATCCTGATGCGGCTCAACCTTCTCTGAGAGATATTTCCTTTAATATGAAGCAAGGGCAAATCCTTGGTATCATTGGGGGTACGGGTTCAGGTAAATCAAGCTTGGTGCAAGTCTTACTTGGTCTTTATCCAGCAGACAAGGGGAGCATTTACCTTTATCGAGATGGACGTAGTCCTCGTAATTTGGAGCAATGGCGATCTTGGATTGCCTATGTACCCCAAAAAGTTGAACTTTTTAAAGGAACTATTCGTTCCAACTTGACTTTGGGTTTCAATCAAGAAGTGTCTGATCAGCAACTCTGGCAGGCCTTGGAGATTGCACAAGCTAAGGATTTTGTCAGTGAAAAGGAAGGACTTTTGGATGCCCTAGTTGAGGGAGGAGGTCGAAATTTCTCAGGCGGACAAAAACAAAGGCTGTCTATCGCACGAGCAGTCTTGCGCCAAGCTCCATTTCTCATCCTAGATGATGCGACCTCGGCACTGGACACCATCACTGAGTCCAAGCTCTTGAAAGCCATTCGAGAAAATCTGCCAAATACGAGCTTAATCTTGATTTCTCAACGGACTTCGACACTCCAGATGGCTGACCAGATTCTCCTCTTGGAAAAAGGTGAGCTCCTAGCTGTTGGCAAGCACGAGGATTTGATGAAGACTAGTCAAGTCTATCGTGAAATCAATGCATCCCAACATGGAAAGGAGGACTAGCATGAAACGACAAACTGCAAACCAGACGCTCAAACGTTTAGCCGTAGATTTAGCAAGCCATCCCTTCCTCCTTTTCCTAGCCTTTCTAGGAACTATTGCCCAAGTTGGCTTGTCAATTTACCTACCTATTCTGATTGGACAGGTCATTGACCAGGTCCTGGTGGCTGGTTCATCACCAGTTTTTTGGCAGATTTTCATCCAGATGATCTTGGTAGTCATAGGAAATACTCTGGTACAATGGGCAAATCCCCTTCTTTATAATCGCCTAATCTTCTCTTATACCAGAGATTTGCGAGAGCGAATCATTCATAAGCTCCATCGTTTACCGATTGCTTTTGTGGATCGGCAGGGCAGTGGAGAGATGGTCAGTCGTGTGACCACGGATATAGAACAGCTGGCAGCCGGCTTGACCATGATTTTTAACCAATTTTTCATTGGTGTCTTGATGATTTTGGTTAGTATTCTAGCCATGCTCCAAATTCACCTTCTCATGACCCTCTTGGTCTTGCTGTTGACGCCCCTGTCTATGGTGATTTCACGCTTTATTGCCAAACGTTCCTATCATCTCTTTCAGAAGCAAACAGAGACGAGGGGAATTCAGACTCAGTTAATTGAAGAATCGCTTAGCCAGCAGACTATTATCCAGTCCTTTAATGCTCAGACAGAGTTTATCCGAAGACTGCACGAGGCGAATGCCAACTACTCAGGATATTCTCAATCAGCCATCTTTTATTCATCAACGGTCAATCCTTCGACTCGCTTTGTCAATGCGCTCATTTATGCGCTTTTAGCTGGAGTAGGAGCTTATCGTATCATGATGAGGTCCACCTTGACCATCGGACGTTTAGTGACTTTTTTGAATTACGTCCAACAGTACACCAAGCCCTTTAATGATATTTCTTCTGTTTTAGCCGAGTTGCAAAGTGCTCTCGCTTGCGCAGAGCGCGTCTATGCTGTCTTAGAAAGTCCAGAGGTGGCTGAAACAGGTAAGGAAGTCTTGACCAGTGACCAAGTGAAGGGAGCTATTTCCTTTAAACAGGTCTCTTTTGGCTACAATCCTGAAAGGATCTTGATTAAGGATTTGTCTATCGATATCCCAGCTGGTAGCAAGGTGGCCATCGTTGGTCCGACAGGTGCTGGTAAGTCAACTCTTATCAATCTCCTCATGCGTTTTTATCCTATTAACTCGGGAGATATCTTGTTAGATGGGCAATCCATTTATGATTATACCCGAGCGTCATTGAGACAGCAGTTTGGCATGGTGCTCCAAGAAACCTGGCTCAAGCAAGGAACCATTCATGACAATATTGCCTTTGGAAATCCTGATGCCAGTCGGGAACAAGTGATTGCTGCTGCCAAAGCAGCCAACGCAGATTTTTTCATTAAACAGTTGCCACAGGGATACGATACTAAGTTGGAAAATGCAGGAGAATCCCTCTCTGTTGGGCAAGCCCAGCTCTTAACTATCGCCCGAGTCTTTCTAGCTATCCCAAAGATTCTTATCTTAGACGAGGCAACTTCCTCCATCGATACACGGACAGAAGTGCTGGTCCAGGATGCCTTTGCCAAACTCATGAAGGGGCGCACAAGCTTTATCATTGCTCACCGTTTGTCAACTATTCAGGATGCGGATTTGATTCTTGTCTTGGTAGATGGAGATATTGTTGAGTATGGTAACCATCAGGACCTCATGACTAGAAAGGGCAAGTATTACCAAATGCAAAAAGCTGCGGCTTTTAGCTCTGAATAATCCTTTCTATTTTGAAATATTATGGAAAAAAGTTGCCTTCGGGTAACTTTTTTGTTACAATAGCTAGAAAAATCAGGGTCTTAGAAGGAGAAAACAATGAAAGTCTATCAGCATGTAAATATCGTGACTTGTGACAAAGATTTCCATGTTTATTTGGATGGTGTCTTAGCCGTTAAGGACTCTCAAATCGTCTATGTCGGCCAAGAGGAGCCAGAGATTTTAGAGCAAGCTGAGCAGATTATAGACTATCAGGGAGCCTGGATCATGCCTGGTTTGGTCAATTGCCACACCCATTCTGCTATGACAGGCTTGCGAGGGATCCGGGATGATAGCAACCTCCATGAATGGCTCAATGACTATATCTGGCCGGCAGAAGCAGGATTTACTCCCGACATGACTACCAAGGCAGTCAAAGAAGCTCTGACAGAGATGCTCCAGTCAGGGACAACAACCTTCAACGATATGTATAATCCCAATGGTGTGGATATTGAGAGAATTTATCAGGCAGTCAAGGCATCTAAGATGCGTTGTTATTTCTCACCGACCCTCTTTTCTTCAGAGACAGAAACAACTGCTGAGACTATAAGTAGAACACGGTCCATTATAGAAGAAATCTTAGGATATAAAAATTCAAATTTCAGGGTTATGGTAGCTCCACATTCTCCGTATAGCTGTAGTAGAGACTTGCTAGAAGCGAGCTTAGATATGGCAAAAGAGCTGGACATTCCCATCCATATCCATGTGGCGGAGACCAAGGAGGAATCAGGAATTATCCTGAAACGCTACGGCAAACGCCCCCTCGCCTTTCTAGAAGAACTGGGTTACTTAGATCATCCGTCTGTTTTTGCTCATGGGGTCGAACTAAACGAACAAGAAATTGAACGTTTGGCAACTTCTCATGTGGCTATCGCCCACAATCCTATCAGTAATCTAAAACTGGCCTCAGGAATCGCTCCAATCATCCAACTCCAAAAAGCAGGAGTAGCAGTGGGGATTGCGACTGACTCGGTTGCTTCCAATAACAATCTAGATATGTTTGAGGAAGGACGGACAGCAGCCCTCCTTCAGAAAATGAAGAGTGGAGATGCCAGCCAATTTCCTATCGAAACAGCTCTCAAAGCTCTAACGATAGAAGGTGCTAAGGTTCTTGGGATGGAAGATCAGATAGGAAGTCTGGAAGTTGGTAAGCAGGCAGATTTTCTGGTCATTAATCCTCAAGGAAAAATCCATCTCCAACCTCAGGAAAATATGCTCTCTCACCTCGTATACGCAGTCAAATCCAGTGATGTTGATGATGTCTATATTGCAGGAGAGCAGGTTGTCAAGGAAGGTCAAGTTTTGACAGTAGAAATTTAAAAAAATTTCAAAAAAGTTTGCAAAAATCTTGCATTCTTTTTTTGTCTATGCTATACTTATATACGGTTTGAAAAAACTGCCTAAGACAGTAGGGGAGCTCGACTCATAAAGATCCTACCGAGGACAAAACGTATCATGTAAAAAGAAGCGTATTGTACTTTCGTGTCTAGGTTTGGGCGCGTTTTTCTTTTGGAAAAATTCCCCAAGCAAAATAATTACGGAGGTGAACACACTAATGAGTGAAGCAATTATTGCTAAAAAAGCGGAACTAGTTGACGTAGTAGCTGAAAAAATGAAAGCTGCTGCATCTATCGTCGTTGTAGACGCTCGTGGTTTGACAGTTGATCAAGATACAGTTCTTCGTCGTGAGCTTCGTGGAAGCGAAGTTGAGTATAAAGTTATTAAAAACTCAATCTTGCGTCGTGCAGCTGAAAAAGCTGGTCTTGAAGATCTTGCATCAGTATTTGTTGGACCATCTGCCGTAGCATTTTCTAATGAAGATGTTATCGCGCCAGCGAAAATCTTGAACGACTTTGCTAAAAACGCTGAAGCACTTGAAATCAAAGGTGGTGCAATTGAAGGCGCTGTCGCATCTAAAGAAGAAATCGTTGCTCTTGCAACTCTTCCAAACCGCGAAGGACTTCTTTCTATGCTCCTTTCTGTACTTCAAGCGCCAGTGCGCAACGTTGCTCTTGCAGTCAAAGCGGTTGCAGACAACAAAGAAGACGCAGCTTAATCTTAAGCTACGCAGCGTAGCATAGCTACGAAAAACTATTATAATTAAAAACTTATTTGGAGGAAATAACAATGGCATTGAACATTGAAAACATTATTGCTGAAATTAAAGAAGCTTCAATCCTTGAATTGAACGACCTTGTAAAAGCTATCGAAGAAGAATTTGGTGTAACTGCAGCTGCTCCTGTAGCTGTAGCTGCAGCTGGTGCTGCTGACGCTGGTGCTGCTAAAGATTCATTTGACGTTGAATTGACAGCTGCTGGTGACAAAAAAGTTGGCGTTATCAAAGCTGTACGTGAAATCACTGGTCTTGGACTTAAAGAAGCTAAAGAACTTGTTGATGGTGCACCAGGTGTCATCAAAGAAGGCGTTCCAACTGCAGAAGCTGAAGAAATCAAAGCTAAATTGGAAGAAGCTGGAGCTTCAGTTACCCTTAAATAATAGAGCAACTACATTAGTAGCTTAAAAACATGATTAAACCGCTATTCTTAGGATTAGCGGTTTTCTTTATAATTGAAAAGAGAAAATTTATAAAGTGTCTCCAGTTGTTCCATAAGATTTTCATCATAAAGTTCTGGAGTTTGATTAGAGAACCATGTCAATCAAACTCCAACGATCGATAAAGCGATGATGTATCTGTGGAAGGAGATTATGTTTGCTAAGGTATTTTTTGCAGAAATAGTGGTACAATATCCTTAGAATAGTTCAAAATTTATCTTTGCTAGGGGAAAGGGAGATTGAACTCCCTGATGCATCCGTCTTAGTATGGGATTAATGTCCTATAAAAAGGAAATGTTATAAAGGTGATATTGATGGAAAGATATGAATTTACAGCGACAACAGCAAAATCAGATATAATAATTGGTATCCTTTTTCCCATGTTCCTCATGCTTCCTGTATTGGGGATACAGTTGGCTATATTCTATTTAAAACTGAATGATTTTTTTAAATCACAACCTCTTTTTCTTTATACGATAGTATTAGTATTTTTTGGTATTAGTTTTCTTTTAATTAAAAAAATACAAGGTAGTCTAGTGAAGAATTTTGTCGTAGAATTATCTGGAAGAAATATTAGGATTTGGTGTGATGGAAAGGAGATTGTATCAGGAGAAGTTATTTTCTGTAGGATAAAAAATAAGGAGCCTAAACTGGGGGCGAGAGCCTTAAATGTAGACATAGACACCAAGGGGGATAACATTAAATTTCGAGTTCGGTCTAAGGAATATGAAAATTTATCATCTTCTACTTGGAATCCTCTCGGGACAAGCAAACCCTCTGATGTAGAAACGTTATTATCTTTGGGCAAAAAAATAAAAAATGTTATGGAAGAAGAAGTTTTGATAGAAGATGAAGCTTCAAAAAAACCTCGATCGTTTTGATTGAGGTTTTTAGCATATTTCTTAAACAATACCTTGTGCAATCATAGCATTGGCTACATTTTCAAAGGCAGCAATGTTTGCCCCTGCAAGGTAGTCAGTACCAAGACCATATGTTTCAGCAGTTGTTTTAGCTGTGTTGAAGATGTTGGTCATGATGTCTTTGAGACGTCCATCAACTTCTTCACGGGTCCATGAGAGGCGAAGGCTGTTTTGGCTCATTTCAAGCGCTGATACGGCTACACCACCAGCGTTGGCAGCTTTGGCTGGTCCGTAAAGGATTCCGTTTTCTTTGTAGACTTTAATCGCATCAAGGTCGCTAGGCATGTTGGCACCTTCTGATACGAAATACCAAACTCAACACATTCCTCTGAAAGCGAAGTATCCTGGAGGATTTGATGCTTTGTTCCTGCTTGGCTTTATGAATCAGTTGCCCGCAACTCTCTCAGAAAAGGATAGACCAGCTATCGACGCTCTGAGCTCTGATCAACTCTGGCAAAATTGTCAAGATACCATCAAGAGGAGTATTGGTCTTTTTGAGCAAGCTGGCTATGATTTAGAGGTTGAGGATTACCATTTTACTATTTTATTGGGTAACTCTGAAAAGGCCATGTTACAGCTCAATAAGGGTTATAGCGGAGATGGTGGAATTCCAGGTTACCTCATGCTTAGTCTGCTACCGAATGACTATACTTTGCCACGAGTACAAGCAGCGTTAGCTCATGAGTGTAACCATAATGTCCGTTTCCAATTTATCAAATGGAATCAGCAGACGACACTCGCAGACTGGGTAGTCAGTGAAGGATTGGCAGAGTCTTTTGCAGCTGAGCTTTATGGCAAAGATCTAATCGGATCTTGGGTCACTTCAACCAGTCCAGAGCAGTTAGAAGAGATTAAGCCCATCATCTCAAGTCAGCTTCAGCTAACAGGTATGGCGGAAATGGCTCCTTATCTCTACGGTGATGAAATTGCTGAGATTCAAGGTCAAATACCGGTTGGAATGCCCTATGCTGCAGGCTATGCTTATGGTTATCATTTGATACAAGCTTATCTGAAAAAGACTGGCAAGAACATTATTGAGGCTACAGCGACGCCTACAGAAGAGATTTTAGAGGCGACGAAAGACTTTTGGAAATGACACTTTTTGCTTGCAAATCTGCCAGAGTTTGATATAATGTAGGTAATTTCTGGAGGTGACTATATGCACTATAAAAGAGTTGAATTAAAACTCACAAATCAAGGTATCCATGAGCGCAAGATTTTTCAAGGTGTTAAGATTTTTAGTCGCAGTAAATTGTCCAAAGATCAGAAAAGTATTCTAACACAGAAGCTTTACCTGACTCTGAAGCAAAACATCGTTTACTATCAACGTACAGATGTCAACTATGATCAGAACTGGAATCATCATAAGGACTATTACGAATTAGCTTATGGTCAGATGGATAGAGAGACGGTTTTTAAGGTTTGCCAAGATTTTGACGAACTAAGTCCTTTTCTGGAAAATGAACTGCTGGAGAAGTTAAAAGAAAAGCAGTCAACAGGCAAATTTTTTGAAAAATTAGATATATAAAAATCCGGCTGCTTTTATAAGCAGTCGGATTTCTCTAATTTATAGTTTGATAATCTTTCATGATAAAAATAGATCTATTTTTATCATGAACAGCTAACTTAGTTAGAAATTGTAGAAACAGTATAGTTGAAATCTATGAAGAATAAGTGTATAATCAAGAAAAATGATTGAGCGCTCACTCAATTTTGTAGATGTGTAAAGGAGTTCATACAATGGTTGTTCAAGCAATACAATATAGTCGTTTCGGTGATGAAGAAGTGTTAGATTTAGTGAACATTAAATCTGATTCTTTGAAACTGAATCAAGTTAGGGTAGAAGTTCATGCAGTTGGTTTAAATCCTATTGATTATAAGACTTTTGAAGGTGCAAAGCCACTCCGATTTCTATCTTTTATGACAAAACTCAGGAAGCCAAGTCGTTGGTTTGAGTCAAAATCATCTCTTTTTCCAAGAGGTGTTGGTCGGGATTTTGCTGGAGTTATCACAGAAATCGGTGAAGGAGTAAGTAGGTTTGCAGTAGGGGATAAGGTTTTTGGAACAATGATCAGTGACCCTGGATTGGGAACCAAGAGGGGAGCTTTGGCAACAGAAATTTGTGTCAATGAATCAGAAATTGTGTTGAAGCCAGAGATGATTGATATGAACCATGCAACTACTATGGGTGTAGCCTCTTTAACAGTGGGAGGTGCTTTTAGAAAGATTGAGCTAAACTCTAAAGATGTTGTAGTTATTTCAGCAGCAGGAGGAGGTATTGGAAGTATCGCAGTACAGTATGCGGTTGCTAAAGGTGCGACAGTTATTGGAATTGCGAGTAAGAAAAATTCAGATTATCTAAAGTCCTTAGGTGCCATACCAGTAGCTTACGAAGGAAACATCCAGAATGCTCTTCTATCAGCAAGTGCAAAGCCAATTACAAAATTTTTGGATTGCTATGGAAGTGATTATGTTAAATTGGCTTTCAGTTTAGGATTGAAGGGCACGGCTATTGGAACGCTAGTACCTTCACCATATGTTATGATAAGAGGAGCTCAGTTCACGGGTCCGAGACATTCTACATATGATGATTTTAACACTCTAGCGGAAATGGTCTCAGATGGGAAGGTTCGGCTGAATATTGACCAGGTTTATGATTTTTCTCTAAAGTCAGTTAGAGAGGCATATCGTAGCCTGAAGTCGGGACATACTCGAGGTAAGAAGGTTGTAAAAGTAAGAGAGTAGCAGAGAGGTGCCAGCAATGGAAAGTTTAGAACAAAAGTATGCTCAGACATTAGAAAATAGCAACTTGAGTTTAAAACAACGTCAAGTATTGTTATCAAGTCTAAAGCTATTTTCAGAAATTGGCTTTGAAAATACAACAGCTAGCCTTATTTCTAAGGAGGCTGGAGTTTCAGAAGGGACAGTTTTTAGTTACTTTAAAACTAAGGAAGGCATCTTAGAAGCTATTCTGTCAACTTTTCTCGAACAGGTTATTCCAGATATGATTGCTGATTTTTCTGAGAAGAAATTTACAGCAAACCAAGAGTCTTTTCCGCTATTTTTGAGAAGCATTGTTCGAGATAGACTGGTTTTCATTCAGGAGAATCAAATGCAAGTTAAAATTCTCTTGAGTCGTTCTTTTATTGATAAAACTATTTCTGACCAGTTAGGGAATGTCATTGTTCACTCTATCATTAAGCCAATTAGTCCAGTTCTGAATCAGTTTAAAGAAAATGGTGTTATCCGAGATTGGTCAAATGAAAGAATTGTTCGCTATATTTTAGCTTTGAGTCTTTCTTATGCTCTTCCAATGATGTTGAATAATAATGAGGACCTAGACATAGATGAAGCAGTAAATGAAATAGTTGAATGCCTGTCTTTTGCCTTAGTAGAGGTAAAATAAATCTTGATTTTAAGCTTACTATTTTAAATAGTGAGCTTTTTTGAAGCCAACATAAAAATCCCCAATCATAATGATTGAGGATTAAGCAAATGAATCTTAAACAATACCTTGTGCAATCATAGCGTTGGCTACGTTTTCGAAGGCAGCGATATTTGCTCCTGCAAGGTAATCAGTACCAAGACCGTATGTTTCAGCGGTTGTTTTAGCTGTATTAAAGATATTGGTCATGATATCTTTGAGACGTCCATCAACTTCTTCACGGGTCCATGAGAGGCGAAGGCTGTTTTGGCTCATTTCAAGCGCTGATACAGCTACACCACCAGCGTTGGCAGCTTTGGCTGGTCCGTAAAGGATTCCGTTTTCTTTGTAGACTTTAATCGCATCAAGGTCGCTAGGCATGTTGGCACCTTCTGATACGCAGATAATTCCTTGAGCAACCAAACGTTTAGCAGCTTCACCGTTGATTTCATTTTGAGTCGCACATGGAAGAGCAATATCGTAGTTTCCAGCGTAAGTCCAAACAGAGCCTTCATGATAAGTAGCAGTTGCTTTCTCAGCTGCATACTCAGTCAAACGAGCACGGCGTTTTTCTTTAACATCAACCAAAAGGTCGAAGTCGATACCATTTTCATCGATGATATAACCATTTGAGTCAGATACAGAGATAACAGTTGCACCAAGTTCAGTCGCTTTTTGAAGAGCGTATTGGGCTACGTTACCAGAACCTGAAATCACAACCTTCTTACCAGCAAAGCTGTTACCGTTGGCTTTGAGCATCTCTTCAGTATAGTAAACCAAACCGTAACCAGTTGCTTCTGGACGAATCAAGCTACCACCGAATCCAAGAGGTTTACCAGTCAAGACACCAGCATCAAATTGGTTAAGGCGTTTGTATTGTCCGTAAAGGTAACCAATTTCACGTCCACCAACACCGATATCGCCAGCTGGGACGTCAAGTGATGGTCCGATGTATTTTTGCAATTCAGTCATGAAGCTTTGGCAGAAGCGCATCACTTCAGCATCAGTCTTCCCTTTTGGATCGAAGTCTGATCCACCCTTACCTCCACCGATTGGAAGTCCAGTCAAGACGTTTTTAAAGATTTGTTCGAAGCCTAGGAATTTCAAGATCCCCTGGTTTACAGTTGGGTGGAAACGAAGTCCGCCTTTATATGGTCCAACAGCTGAGTTGAATTGAACACGGTAACCACGGTTGACTTGGACTTTGCCTTCACGGTCAACCCAAGGAACACGGAAAGAAATTACGCGCTCAGGCTCAGTGATACGTGCCAAGATGTTTTCTTCGATATACTCGGGATGTTTTTCAAATACAGGTTCCAAAGTGCTGAAGAATTCTTCAACCGCCTGGAGAAATTCAGCCTCATGCCCGTTACGAGCTTTCACAGTTGCAAACACGCTTCGGATATAGTCTTTAGCAGATGTCATATCGTTCTCCTTTTGTTGTTATATTTTATTACATGAGCCATTATAGCAGAATTTTTTTTGAGTGTAAAGAAAAAAACAGAAATTTTCTAAAAATTCTTTCAATTTACAAAACCGAACATTTTATATAGAAATTAGTTTCTCAAAGAGAAAATCTTAAAGTATGGTATAATATTAGAAATAAAAGGAATCTGGAGGATCAGAATCATGGTATCAACGAAAACACAAATAGCTGGCTTTGAGTTTGACAATTGCTTGATGAATGCTGCGGGTGTTGCTTGTATGACGATAGAAGAGCTTGAAGGGGTCAAAAACTCAGCGGCGGGTACTTTTGTCACAAAGACAGCGACCTTGGACTTTCGTCAGGGAAATCCTGAACCGCGTTACCAAGATGTTCCACTTGGTTCTATCAACTCCATGGGATTACCAAATAATGGCTTAGACTACTATCTGGACTATCTTTTGGACTTGCAGGAAAAAGAGCCAAACCGTACTTTCTTCCTATCTCTAGTTGGCATGTCTCCAGAAGAAACACATACCATCTTGAAAAAAGTTCAAGAGAGTGAATTCAAAGGACTTACAGAGCTTAATCTCTCTTGTCCAAATGTTCCAGGAAAACCTCAGATTGCTTATGATTTTGAGACAACAGACCGTATCTTGGCAGAAGTTTTTGCCTACTTTACCAAACCTCTTGGAATTAAGCTCCCACCATATTTTGACATTGTTCACTTTGACCAAGCGGCAGCTATTTTCAACAAATATCCGCTCAAGTTTGTTAACTGTGTTAACTCTATCGGAAACGGCCTTTATATAGAAGACGAGTCGGTCGTGATTCGTCCTAAAAATGGTTTTGGTGGCATTGGTGGAGAGTATATCAAACCAACCGCTCTAGCGAATGTGCACGCCTTTTACCAACGTCTCAATCCGCAAATCCAAATCATCGGAACGGGTGGTGTTCTAACGGGTCGTGATGCCTTTGAACACATCCTCTGCGGTGCGAGTATTGTGCAAGTAGGGACTACACTTCACAAAGAAGGCGTCGGTGCTTTTGAACGCATTACCAATGAACTGAAAGCAATAATGGCAGAAAAAGGGTACGAAAACCTAGAAGATTTCCGTGGGGAATTGCGCTATATTGACTAAATGAACTTGAAAATCAAGAAGAAAGGAGAGAAGATGCTAGCAGTAGAAGAGAGTCAGACATTATCTCTATCAAACTTATCTAACCTGACCTTATTTACTGGTTCGGACCAAGGTCAGTTTGAAGTTATGAAGGATCAGGTTCTGAAACAGATCGGCTATGATCCAGCCGACCTCAATTTTGCCTACTTTGACATGAAAGAAGTAGCCTATAAGGATGTGGAACTGGAGCTAGTCAGTCTCCCTTTCTTTGCAGATGAGAAAATCGTGATATTAGACCATTTTGTCGATATTACAACAGCCAAGAAACGCTTTTTAACAGATGATGAACTCAAGTCATTTGAGGAATACCTTGACAATCCTTCACCGACGACTAAACTTTTGATTTTTGCAGAAGGAAAACTGGATAGCAAAAGACGGTTGGTCAAACTGCTCAAACGAGATGCGACTGTCTTTGACGCTATTGAACCCAAGGAACAAGAGATTCGTCAGTATTTCCGAAAATGGAGTCAGACACAAGGTTTGCAGTTTGAGGGGCAGTCCTTTGAAAATCTACTCATCAAGTCCGGTTTTCAATTTAGTGAAATCCAGAAAAACCTCCTTTTTTTACAGTCTTATAAATCAGACGGCATGATTGAGGAGAAGGATATTGTCGAGGCTATTCCAAAGACTTTGCAGGACAATATTTTTGATTTGACTCAGTTTATTTTAGCTAAGAAGATTGACCAGGCGCGTGACTTGGTTAGAGATTTGACCTTACAAGGGGAGGACGAAATCAAGCTCATAGCGGTCATGTTAGGACAGTTTCGAACCTTTACCCAGGTGAAAATTTTGTCGGAGTCTGGGCAAACAGAAGCACAGATTGCAAGTAGTCTGGGAACTTACTTGGGGCGCAATCCTAATCCTTATCAAATCAAGTTTGCACTGAGAGATTCGAGAGGGATTTCCTTGGCTTTTCTCAAGCGAGCGATTTCTTATTTGATTGAAACAGACTACCAGATTAAGACAGGTGTCTATGAAAAAGGTTACTTGTTTGAAAAGGCACTCTTGCAGATTGCGACAGAGGCAAACTGAGCAAAAAACTTGAAAAAAGAGGATGATTGCGTTATCATTTTCTTATAGAAAGAAAAAGAGGTATTACAGATGGCAATTATCTTACCAGACCTTCCATACGCGTATGACGCCTTGGAACCATACATCGATGCTGAAACAATGCACTTGCACCATGACAAGCACCATCAAACCTACGTCAACAATGCCAATGCTGCTCTTGAAAAACACCCTGAAATCGGTGAAGACCTTGAAGCTTTGCTTGCTGATGTAGAATCTATCCCAGCTGATATCCGCCAAGCGCTTATCAACAATGGTGGTGGACACTTGAACCACGCTCTTTTCTGGGAATTGATGACTCCTGAAAAGACTGCCCCTTCAGCAGAACTTGCAGCAGCAATCGATGCAACATTTGGTTCATTTGAAGAGTTCCAAGCAGCCTTTACAGCAGCAGCTACAACTCGCTTTGGTTCTGGCTGGGCATGGTTGGTTGTTAACAAAGAAGGGAAGCTTGAAGTGACTTCTACAGCCAACCAAGACACACCAATCTCAGAAGGCAAAAAACCAATCTTGGGCTTGGACGTTTGGGAACATGCTTACTACGTGAAATACCGCAACGTTCGTCCTGACTACATCAAAGCTTTCTTCTCAGTGATTAACTGGAACAAGGTAGACGAGCTTTACGCAGCAGCTAAATAATAAAATATGGAGGGAAGAGTCATTCTTCTCTTTTTGTTTTATAAGGCAGGAGTCTGACAAAATCGTCAGACTTTTTTCATTTTTATGAGAAACGTGCTAACTGCTAGAAATTATGGTAAAATAGAGTGTTAAGTAATCGTGGAAAAGGAAGACTATGCGTAAAGAAATTGCACCTGAATTATACAACTATAACAAGTTTCCTGGCCCAGAATTTCATGTGAATGGGGATAAGGTTGAGACTGAAGGGATTGCTTTTACCTTGGTTGAAAATATCAAGGATGCTTTCGATGTGACAGTCTTTAATCAACGCTTCTCAGAAGTGTTGACCAAGTTTGATTATGTCGTGGGTGACTGGAGCAATGAGCAGCTCCGCCTTCGTGGTTTTTACAAAGACGACCGAACAGAGGAAAAAAATGAAAAGATTAGTCGCTTACAGGACTATCTTTTAGAGTATTGTAGTTATGGTTGTGCCTATTTTGTTCTAGAAAATCAAGCACCGAAACGGGCTTCATTTGACAAGAAAATGCGTAAAAAGGATGAGGAAAACCTTCCTAGAAGAGGGAAGAAACCTTCGCAAAACAAGAGAAAACCAAACGCGGATAAGCGAAATAGACGTCGTCATAAGGACCAAAAGTCTCAGCAAGAGGACAAGGGACAGCGCCATTTTGTCATTCGTCAGAAATAGATAGAGAATAAGGAGAAGAGATGAAACCGTCTATTTATAGTTTAACACGTCAAACCATGCAAGAATGGGTATTAGAACAAGGAGAAAAGAAATTCCGAGCAGATCAAATCTGGGAATGGCTCTACCGTAAACGTGTCCAGTCGTTTGAAGAAATGACCAACCTTTCCAAGGATTTGATTGCCAAACTCAATGACCAGTTTGTGGTCAATCCTTTGAAACAACGGATTGTACAAGAGTCAGCTGACGGTACTGTTAAGTATCTTTTCGAGTTGCCAGATGGCATGTTGATTGAGACAGTACTCATGCGTCAACACTACGGTTTGTCAGTCTGTGTGACCACTCAGGTCGGTTGTAATATCGGTTGTACCTTCTGTGCGTCAGGCTTGATTAAAAAGCAACGTGATCTTAATAACGGGGAAATCGTAGCGCAGATTATGCTGGTTCAGAAATACTTTGATGAGCGTGGTCAGGACGAACGTGTCAGCCATATCGTTGTCATGGGAATTGGTGAACCATTTGATAACTACAACAATGTTTTGAATTTTGTCCGTACCATCAATGATGACAAGGGGATGGCAATCGGTGCTCGTCACATCACGGTTTCAACCTCAGGTTTGGCCCATAAAATTCGTGACTTTGCTAATGAAGGCGTACAGGTCAATCTGGCTGTTTCTCTTCACGCACCAAACAATGAATTGCGTTCAAGCATCATGAAGATCAACCGTGCCTTTCCGATTGAAAAGCTCTTTGCAGCTATTGAGTACTATATCGAAACAACCAATCGTCGTGTAACTTTTGAATACATCATGCTCAATGAAGTCAACGATGGTGTAGAACAAGCCTTGGAATTGGCTGAATTGCTCAAAAACATCAAGAAATTGTCATATGTCAACTTGATTCCCTATAACCCAGTTAGTGAACATGACCAATATAGCCGTAGTCCTAAAGAGCGCGTGATGGCCTTCTACGATACCCTCAAGAAAAAAGGGGTCAACTGTGTTGTTCGTCAAGAGCATGGTACAGATATTGATGCAGCTTGTGGACAATTACGCTCCAATACAATGAAACGTGACCGCCAGAAGGCAGTCGCAGCGGTAAATCCATAAAATGACTAAAAAAAGAGAATTAATCTTAAGATTGGGAGTGGCTGTTTACAGCCTATGCATTGTCTGTTTTTGCTTCACTCCCCAGCCTCAACTTCCTACAGGAGTGGAAACTCCAGGTATTCAAACTTTTGGACGCCTGGTTTTTCTTTTAACTCCCTTAAACTCCCTTTGGAATCTGGGTGAAGTGACTAGTTTGGGACAAGTCCTTTGGATCTTTTTGCAGAATATTTTAAATGTCTTCTTGCTTTTCCCGCTGATTTTCCAACTTCTCTATCTTATGCCTGGTCTAAGAAATACTAAGAAAGTGATTTTGTTCAGTTTTTTACTAAGTCTAGGAATTGAGTGTACGCAACTAGTTTTAGATTTTTTCTTCGACTTTAATCGCGTCTTTGAGATTGATGATTTGTGGACCAATACCTTGGGAGGCTATTTGGCTTGGCTCCTCTATAAAGGACTGCATAAAAACAAGATAAGGAATTAGAATGAGTATTTTAGAAGTTAAAAATTTGAGTCACGGTTTTGGTGATCGTGCAATTTTTGAAGATGTCTCCTTCCGTCTCCTCAAGGGAGAACATATCGGCTTAGTCGGTGCCAATGGTGAAGGAAAATCAACCTTTATGAGTATCGTGACTGGTAAGATGTTACCTGACGAAGGAAAGGTGGAGTGGTCTAAGTATGTGACTGCTGGCTATCTGGATCAGCATGCTGTGCTAAAGGAAGGTCAAACTGTGCGTGATGTCTTGCGTACAGCCTTTGATGAGCTATTTAAAGCAGAAACTCGTATCAATGAGCTCTATATGGAAATGGCAGAGGACGGAGCGGATATTGATGCACTGATGGAAGAAGTTGGCGAACTCCAAGACCGTTTGGAGAGTCGAGATTTCTATACTTTGGATGCTAAGATTGATGAAGTGGCGCGTGCCCTCGGTGTCATGGACTATGGTATAGATACAGACGTAACAGCCTTGTCAGGTGGACAAAGAACCAAGGTACTCTTGGCTAAACTTCTCCTTGAAAAGCCTGATATCTTGTTGCTGGACGAGCCAACCAACTATCTGGATGCCGAACACATTGACTGGCTCAAGCGTTATCTCCAAAACTATGAGAATGCTTTTGTCCTTATTTCGCATGATATTCCTTTCCTCAACGACGTGATCAATATCGTTTATCATGTGGAAAATCAACAGTTGACACGTTACTCTGGTGACTACTACCAGTTCCAAGAAGTCTATGCCATGAAGAAATCTCAGCTAGAGGCGGCTTACGAACGTCAGCAGAAAGAGATAGCGGACCTCAAGGACTTTGTCGCTCGAAACAAAGCGCGTGTTGCAACACGAAACATGGCCATGTCCCGTCAAAAGAAACTCGACAAGATGGATATCATTCAACTCCAAAGCGAGAAACCAAAGCCATCCTTTGATTTCAAACCAGCTCGTACGCCAGGGCGTTTTATCTTCCAAGCCAAGGACTTGCAGATTGGTTATGACCGTCCTCTGACCAAACCCTTAAATCTTACCTTTGAACGCAATCAAAAGGTTGCAATAATTGGAGCCAATGGTATCGGGAAAACAACTCTCCTGAAGTCTCTCTTGGGCATTATCCCACCAATCGCTGGAGAAGTCGAACGTGGCGACTACCTAGAACTTGGTTATTTTGAGCAAGAAGTAGAAGGTGGCAATCGTCAAACACCTCTTGAAGCTGTTTGGAATGCTTTTCCTGCACTTAACCAAGCAGAAGTCCGTGCGGCCCTTGCTCGTTGTGGTTTGACAACTAAGCATATCGAAAGCCAGATTCAGGTCTTATCAGGTGGAGAACAAGCCAAGGTACGCTTCTGTCTCTTGATGAACCGTGAAAACAACGTTTTAGTGCTGGATGAGCCGACCAACCACCTAGATGTGGATGCTAAGGAAGAACTCAAACGGGCGCTTAAAGAATACAAAGGAAGCATTCTTATGGTTTGTCACGAACCAGACTTCTATGAAGGCTGGATGGACCAAATCTGGGACTTTAACAAGCTAACTTAAAAGCAGTAAAAAAGCCAAGTCGAAATGACTTGGCCTTTTTGACTAGTAATTTAAATAGTTTTCAACTTCAGATTTCTCAATTTCTTTACCGTAGTGGCAAATCGGACAAGAAACGAAGTAACTCTTACCATAAGGGAAAAGTGGAATCCAGTAGAGGGTGAACTTGCGTCCAGTTTCTACAATCTCCCAAGTGTCAACATTGTTACAGTGACCACATTCGATCGCAGTTTGCGTATGTCCCAAATCTTTCTGATAACCTTTAGAACCCCAAAATAAAATCATGTCATCGTCTCCTTATCTGTTGATGGCTTATTTTTTGCTGAAGTCGTAGTCTTTCACGACTTCTATACTATCAATGGTGATAGCAGACGTTGGTTTGTCTTTCTCATCTTTTTCAGCTTTGGCAATCTTGTCAACAACATCCATACCATCAATGACTTGACCAAAGACGGGGTGTTTGCCGTCTAGACTTGGATTTCCACCTTCTTTATAGGCTTCAATGATTTTCTTTGGATACTTGCTTGTAGGGAGTTTAGCTGAAATATCTGTTGAGTTTTGATTGACGAAGAACTGGCTACCGTTGGTGTTTGGTTGACCAGTGTTAGCCATAGCAAGGGCTCCTCGGATATTGTATAGGTAAGGAGAGATTTCATTTTTGAAACCAGTTCCCTTGTCCTTTGTTTTATCCTTATCATGCCAGATAGATTGGCCCCCTGTACCATCTCCCTTAGGATCTCCAGTTTGGACCATAAAGCCATCGATGACACGGTGGAAGGTGATGCCGTTATAGTAGCCTTCCTTAGCGTGAGTAAGGAAGTTTTCAACCGCAAGAGGTGCTAGTTTTGGAAAGAGTTTGATGCGGATATCGCCTTGATTTGTGTGTAAAATGACCTCAGCTTCATCTTCAGCAACTTCCTTAGAAAGTTGAGGGAAGTTGGCATTTTCATTGGTCAATGCGTCATTCAAATCTTTGGCAGCCTGAGCAGCTGCTTTTGAGCTTTCTTCAGCTGAGATGCTGGAGTCGACATATTCATCACCACGGAGACTACGTTGGATACTAGTACATCCAACAAGGGCTACAGTTGATAGTAAAAGAAGGGTTGCTAGTTTTTTCATTGTTTTCCTCTCAAAAATTCATTTCTACCATTGTACCCTAAAAGGGAGGTGATTTCAAATATTAGTGACAAGGTAGTTTAAGAGGAAGCCGACCAGAAAGTCGCTTGCTTAGAGATTTTTCTTTGGATGACGGTCGATAATGTCCTGGTACTGTTCCAGTATCTGCTCTCCCTTCGGAGTCAATTTGTAACCACGAATTGAAAAGTAACTTGCTAATTCTTCTCCTGAAAAGTTGTCACGAAGGGATTGGTCCAAATCTGGAGCCTTCATCTTAGAAAGTACTGTAACTCTCCTTACTTTTGAGGATATTCTCTTTCATAGTGGTATTTAGATGATCAAGCGAGTCAAAGACAGTTTCGACAAGAGCATAGCCTTTTTCAACAGGTATTTCTAAATTTTTGGGGGGCATCAATGCCATAAGTGTACTTGAAGTATTTAGGAAACCAGTTCTTAAGAAAGCTCGTAAAGAATCATAATTAGTAAACGTTAATTCGAAAGAATTACTATATTTTAAAAGAGCACATTTTCAACGGATTTTTTCTTTCGGATTCAATTCCTAATTAATCAATGAACTTAATGCTAGGTCTCGAAAAGAATTATGCTTCCTCTTTCTGTCTGAATTCAAAGAGGTCTTCTACTTTCAGATTAAAAACTTGAGCAATTTTAAGAGCCATTTCCAGCGAAGGATTGTAACGGTTATTTTCCAAGTGCAGAATTGTCTCGCGTCGCATGCCAATGAGGTCGGCTAACTCCTGCTGGGTCATGCCTGTGGACTCACGAACAGATTTGAGATTAGTAATAATCTTACTTTCTTTGGCCATGCTTATCCTCTCCGTTCCAAGATAAGATAGACAACCGCAAAGATGCAAATTAAGGTAGCTATGCTAATAAAGATTTGGCCCATGTAAAGAGTGAAAGACCCCATATACCCAATGATAACTGCTAGGATCATCAGTGCGCCTAGTATAAAAACAAACATCAAGCTAGCTGCCTTGGCTAAATTAGCATAAAAGCGTTCGTCCGGAGTTTCCTTGACATTTTTCAAACAGAAAAAACCAAATACAATCACTTCAATAACGAGGCCAATTCCCAAAATCCATTCTTTAATACCAGAACTTTCGCTTGGGGTCGCAACCCAAATCCCTACTGTATAAAAAATGCTTGCTGCAAACAAAAGTATCGTGTAAAGCTTAGCAGACAAGTCAAAAATAGTCTTTCCTTTACCTTTCTGACTCTTATGAGGCCATGGTTTCATATGTAGCCAGCCCCAAATAGCTACAATCTGACCTAACACTGAAATACCAGCAATAATTAACTTGGGTCCCCAACTAAGATTAGAACCAAATAAAACAGTAAAATCAATAAAGAGAGCTGCGGAAATCATTGTAATGAGGCCACCCGTTTTTTGACTTTTTTTCATGATAGACTCCTTTCCTTATGTTAGAAATATTTAACAATCTTTATATTATAAATATATCACACTTAAATTTAGAAATCAAGAATTTATGTGCCAAGGTGCAATTATTTGAAAAAATTTTTTAATGAAAGCCTTCGCTAGTCAAACAACTAAAGAATTCTTTGAAGTAATGCATCGAATTTGGTTTGGATAGTTTCGTTAATAATATTTGAAGATTAAGAATTTTTGAAAAATCTAGATACTGTATGAATCTCTACTTTTTTTCTTAGACTGTTATAAAGTCTGTCAGAATAAGCTTTGTAGGTGTAGAAGTTAATTTTTACAGAACTAAATTATTCCCCTATTTAGAATCTATTAATTCATATTTTATAAATTAATTAGTAGATATCGTTCTTAAAATCCTTGATATTTCGCTTGGGAACAGGCTTGGAATTTAGGAGCCAAGCATCCAAATCACGTTCAGGAGAGATGAAGGGTTTGACTTGATGGTCTTTATAAAATGTTTCTAAAATAGTATTTATGACATTCTCTTTCTGATTTTTCTTTAAAAATATAACAAATTTCTAAATGGTTTAAAAATTTTATAGTCTGTCAAGTTTTTTTCTTGACACCTGTTAGAAATCTGCTATAATAGAACATGTGCTAAATAGCTCAGCTATTTCACCGAAATAAAAAATAAGAAAAGAGACTTTAAAAATGGCAGTTAAAATCCGTTTGACTCGTATGGGTTCTAAGAAAAAACCTTTCTACCGTATCAACGTAGCAGACTCACGTTCACCACGTGACGGACGTTTCATTGAAACAGTTGGAACTTACAACCCACTTGTTGCTGAAAACCAAGTAACTTTGAAAGAAGACCGCGTTCTTGCATGGTTGGCTGATGGAGCTCAACCTTCAGATACAGTTCGCAACATCCTTTCAAAAGAAGGTGTATTGAAAAAATTCCACGATTCTAAATTCTCAAAATAAGTTTAAAGTAGGTTGACAGATGGATACGATTGAAAATCTCATTATTGCGATTGTGAAACCCTTGATTTCACAACCAGATGCCTTAACTATCAAGATTGAAGATACACCAGAATTTTTGGAGTATCACTTGGATCTTGACCAGAGCGATGTCGGTCGTGTTATCGGTCGTAAGGGTCGCACTATCTCAGCGATAAGAACGATTGTCTACTCTGTCCCAACTGAAGACAAAAAAGTAAGAATCGTTATCGATGAAAAATAAAGAAAGCGGGACAGATGTCTCGCTTTTTTGTAAGGAGGAGAAAATGAAGGATTTAACGTTTAGACAATTACAAGCTTACTTACTCGAACATTACCAGCAATCTCGGACTGAGGAAGGCCTCTTTATCAAGCTAGTGGAGGAAGTCGGAGAGGTAGCAGAGGTCTTGAATGGGCGCTCCGGTCGAAAAAAGGGCGTTCAGGACTCAAATGAGGAACTAGCCAAAGAACTGGCTGATATCATTCATTACACCGTCGCAATCGCGGCTATCAACGATATTGACCTAACCAAAACCATCTTTGACAAAGATAAGAAGGCTGCCATTAAGTACCAACATGAACGAGATTTGGAAGGCTTTTTGAAGGGAGATTTGAGAAATAATGGACACTGACTATTTTTTAAAAATAGACTGGGCGATGTATATTGATTGGTTATTGCGAATTATACAGATTTCGACTTTTATCGGTGTAATTTTAAAAATTAGTTTCCAGAATAAGGCCTATATTAATAATATCGAAATTCAGGAAATTAAACCAATCGAATTTGATTCCTTACATACGAGATTTCATCATATTTATGAGTTTAAACATAATAAAAATGATAAACATTATAACCATTTGATTTTTTATCCAAAAGAAGTTGATATTGAAATTGTAGAATTTTATTCTTTAATCTATGATTCAAAAAGTAATCGTTTAGTCGTTCATGATAAAATACATACAGTTAAAAATTTAAAAAATTATACATGCCTATTAATTCATACAAATTTACCTGAGACTATACCTAGTTTAAGAATGAAATGGAAGACAAGTCAAGGTCAAATTGGGGAGTATACATTTTATAGTAATATGTATAATGGGAATATAAACATTTCTTCTTTCAAATATAAATTAACATTGAAGAGGAAACTACTAGCAATTTTGGGATTATAGCTGATTTTCTTCAACTTGTGAAAATCCCTGGAACGTGATAAAATAAAGGATAGAAATAGATACAGGAGACAAGATGAACTACTTTAATGTTGGAAAAATCGTTAATACGCAGGGTCTACAAGGTGAGATGCGAGTCTTGTCTGTGACTGATTTTGCTGAGGAACGGTTTAAAAAAGGGGCAGAGCTGGCTTTATTTGATGAAAAAGATCAGTTTGTCCAAACAGTGACCATTGCAAGTCATCGTAAGCAGAAGAACTTTGACATTATCAAGTTCAAAGATATGTACCATATCAATGCGATTGAAAAGTACAAGGGATACAGTCTCAAGGTCTCTGAGGAAGACCTAAATGACTTAGATGATGGTGAATTCTACTATCACGAGATTATCGGTTTGGATGTTTACGAGGGAGATAACTTGGTTGGAACCATCAAGGAAATCCTACAACCTGGAGCCAATGATGTCTGGGTGGTCAAACGAAAAGGTAAGCGTGATTTGCTTTTACCTTACATTCCGCCAGTAGTTCTCAATGTTGATATTCCAAACAAGCGGGTCGAAGTGGAAATCTTAGAAGGACTAGATGATGAAGATTGATATTTTAACCCTCTTTCCTGAGATGTTTTCTCCGTTGGAGCACTCGATTGTTGGAAAGGCTCGAGAAAAAGGGCTCTTGGATATCCAGTACCATAATTTCAGAGAATACGCTGAAAAAGCCCGTCATGTTGACGACGAGCCCTACGGAGGCGGTCAGGGGATGTTACTCCGGGCCCAACCCATTTTCGATGCCTTTGATGCTATTGAAAAGAAAAATCCCCGTGTCATTCTTCTTGATCCTGCTGGGAAACAGTTCGATCAGGCTTACGCTGAGGATTTGGCTAAGGAAGAGGAACTGATCTTTATCTGTGGTCACTATGAAGGCTATGACGAGCGCATCAAGACCTTGGTAACCGATGAAATTTCCCTAGGAGACTATGTCTTGACTGGAGGAGAATTGGCGGCCATGACCATGATTGATGCGACCGTTCGCCTGATTCCGGAAGTGATTGGTAAGGAGTCTAGTCACCAGGATGATAGTTTTTCTTCAGGACTTCTCGAATATCCTCAGTACACTCGCCCTTATGACTATAGAGGCATGGTCGTGCCAGATGTGCTCATGAGTGGGCACCATGAAAAGATTCGCCAGTGGCGACTGTATGAGAGTCTAAAGAAAACCTACGAGCGCAGACCTGACCTGCTAGAAAACTATCAACTGACAGCTGAAGAAGAAAAGATGCTGGCTGAAATCAAAGAAAACAAAGAATAAAGGAGAACCTTATGCAAGTAATCAAACGTAATGGAGAAATTGCTGAATTTGATCCAGATAAAATTTACCAAGCTGTCCTAAAAGCAGCTCAAACAGTTTATGTTTTGACTGATGACTTACGTCAAAACTTAGCTCAAGTTACTAAAAAAGTCGTTTTGGACTTGGAAGAAGCAAAAGTAGAACGTGCCACTATCAGCATGATCCAATCAATGGTTGAGCACCGCTTACTTGGAGCTGGCTACATTACCATTGCAGAACACTATATCTCTTATCGTTTGCAACGCGATTTGGAGAGAAGTGGTTATGGCGACCATATCGCAGTGCACCTTCATTTTGAACAAATCCGTTAAGAAAAAGAGTGGGATGCAGAGAACATCTCACTCTTTCTTAAATAGACTTTTCTGAGCTTTTTGTACGGTTGAGGGAACGAAACGAAGCCGTTTAATATCACTGATACGAATGATTCGAGTCACGTTTTTTGAAAAATTCTTGACGATAATTTGTTGGCGATTGACGTCGTGTTTGACAATATCACCCGTAAAACTTGTTTCTGCAAGTATCACATGAACAGCCGTCTTTTTCTGGATGGCTTGTTCAATCATAGCAGTGAGGGAGTTGTCCTCGATTTGAGGATGATCATCATTCCCATTGAGAAAACTATGTAGTTTATCTAGAACTAGTTGGAATGCCTGTCTCATAGAATCCTCCCTTCTTATATATCCACATTATATAAAATTTTCTTAAAAACTACAAGATTTTTCGAATAATCTAATGAAAACTAAAAAGGAGAACAAAATGGCAGAATTTACATTTGAAATCGAAGAACACTTGCTCACCTTGTCTGAAAATGACAAAGGATGGACCAAAGAACTAAATAGAGTTAGTTTTAATGGTGCCCCTGCAAAGTTTGATATTCGTTCTTGGAGTCCTGACCATACCAAAATGGGCAAAGGAATCACGCTTTCCAATGAAGAATTTCAGGTAATGGTCGATGCCTTTAAAGGGCAACAATAAAAAGAATCTTGAGTGCAACTCAAGATTCTTTTTTTAGGACACAATATAGTCACAGAGAGAAGTCTTAGACAATTGAATGAAAGTCTCTCTATACTCTTCAGGTGGAATTGGATTATCTTTACGAATCCAGACTTCAATGAAAGAGATTGCCATGGTCGTAATGATATAAGCGATGTCTTCTTTACTAAAATTATATTTCAGTTGGTAATTGACATTCTTTAGTACCCACTCAGAGTATGTTCCACGCAGAAACTCCTTCCAACATGGGTCGACTTGTGTGGTATACAAGGTACCGACGACTTCTCGCTTTTCATAGATGAGAGGAAGAATGTGGTCCGCTAAGAAAGTGATGGGATCGCCATCTCTTTCAGGACAGTAGTTGTTAAAATTATTAAAGATCTGTTGATCAGTCTCCTTGTGGATATAATCGATAATATCTTCAAAGTTATTAAAGTGCTTTTGATAAATCGCTTGGCGGGAAATACCAGCTTCTGCAGCAATCTCAGTCATGGTAAAAGAAGTTCGCTGAGGGTTTGTCCTTGCAAGAGTGATAAAAGCATCTAAGATTAACTCTCTAGTTTTATTTGCCATAGCTTTACCTTCCTATCTATAAATATTAAAAATACTAGATTTAGTATTACCCCAAGTTTTCCTTTTAGCATAAATAAACTGAATAGATGATTATTCGAAAGCCTTTATAAGACTATTATATCATAGATTCATTATAAATAACAGATTATTACGGGGAGCTAGTACTATTTGCAAACTCCTATTATATCAGTATTTTCAGACAATTCTTAGGATAGTCACTTTTTATATGGTGTTATAAGATAATATATCAAAAAAGTTGACATCGTGTAAATAAATAACTTGATAGATAAAAAGATTTTAATAAAAATATTCAACGATATGTAGTACAATAGTCATGGACGATATTTTGCTATATTTCCATCTGACCAAGAGTAATGATACTCCTGCTAAAGATTGAATTGAATAAATATTTTAAATACTATAATAGTGTAATTGTTTTTCAAAGCAAGTGTTACAAGTATGTTATCGTGTAACAAATCATGCGATTGAAAGGGGTGTTGCCTACTGGGAGAAGAAGATGCACTATTCATCAATTTCAATCATTTAGAAAGGAAAGTCATGAAATTTAAGAAATTGTGGCTCTATATTTTAACGCCACTACTCGTTTTATTGGGTTCTGCTGCTTTGACAAATACAGTTCAAGCACAAGAACTTAAAAATGTCATTACCAAAGTAGGAATTTGGGAGACTGATAATGGTAAGTTTGTGACACCAGATGCTAAAGGAGTTTACAACCTATCACCACAAAATCAATCTTACGAAAACTATAAGTTTGCTGCTGATTTTGATTTGAGCGCTTATGATGGAAAACTGCAGGATGGTGATACCTTTACATTCACTATTCCAGCTCCATTATCTGTTCGTGCTGAAACCTTTGAACTCAAAGATAAAGAGACTGATACTGCTGTAGGTGATGCAACAGTTGTTTCTAATGGTGACAACCAAGGTGGTAAAGTTACCATTACTTTGAAAAACCTTGCTGAGTACCTTAAGAAAAAAGGTGGTACAGATGTTCGTGGTGTTTCAGGTACCTTCTACGTAGCTTTCAGCTCTAAGAAAGAAACAGAAGAAGAATCAATTCAACTTGATAAGACAGAAACAAAAGATGATGTCAATTTTAAGATGAAGTTCAAAAAAGGTGGAGAACAGGACTATTCTAAGGGTATTGGTAAAACAAACATTAGCAAAGTTAATGGTACTATCAATAAAGAAAAATGGGAATCAGCTCTCCTTGGAAAATCAGGAGATTATGTTCACAAGTGGAATCTTCGTGTAAACCCTAAACAAGCTGAGTACAACAAGATTGTAGTTCGCGACTGGGTTGACAAAGACTACTCTCCAATGCAAATCATCCCTGAATCAATCGTGGTTACAGCTGGTTACTACAACAAGGTATACGCTTTAGTTGACGATGTAACTCTTGAAGCAGGTAAAGACTACGAAATCAAGTGGAATGATTCTTACACTGAGTTCACTATTACCTTTAATAATGCTAAAGCTATCCGTGCTACAAACGGTAAAGCAGCAGCATTCCGTATCGTCTATAACACAACAGCGCCAGCTGACGGAACAAAAGTTCAAAACAATGCTGAAATCACAGCTGATGATAAAGTTCTTCCAGTGAGCGATGATCGTACTGAAACTATTACAAAAGTTATTGGTAACTCAACAGTTACATCAGGTGGTACTATCCAACTGAAAACTGGTTACCGTATTACGCTGTATAAAGTAGATGAAAAATCACTTGACCGTCTTGCAGGAGCTAAATTTAAAATCACTCCTCCAGAAGGTGCAATTACAGCTAAAGAAGAAATAGTAACAACAGACGCTAGTGGTGTTGCCCAGTCTAAAATCTACACTGATGAAGACGTTAAAAAGGGTGAATTCACCATCACTGAAGTTGAAGCTCCTAAAGGTTACCAATTGGATTCTACTCCAATCAAAGTAACTGTTGGTCAAGAAGGTGTTATCAAAACAGTCACAAACAAACGCAACAACACAAAAGCTCAGATCCAAGCAATTAAAAAATTGACTGGTCGTGCGATGAAAGCTGGCGAGTTTGAATTTGACTTGTTTGATGATAAGACAAATAAAGTTGTTGAAACAGTAACAAACGATCAAGACGGAAACATTAAGTTTGCTGAATTGACATTTGACAAGGCTGGTACATACAACTATCACATCGTTGAGAAAAAAGCCAATAAAACAGAAAAAGGTGTTACTTATGATGCTAACCCTGTTGGCGTTACAGTCACTGTAACAGCAGACTCTGAAGGGAAATTGGCTGCAGCTGTGTCTTACGAAAGTGATGATAAGACTTTCGAAAACACTTACGCTGCTGAAAAAACTTCAGCTTCTCTTGAAGTGACTAAGAAGTTGACTGGCCGTGAGTTGAAAGCTGATGAATTTGAGTTTGTCTTGAAGAATGATGCAGATGGTTCAGAACTTCAAAAAGTGAAGAACACTGCTGACGGTAAAGTAACATTCGCTCCAATCGAATATACTAAAGCTGGTACATACAACTATACCATTGTTGAAACAAACGCTGGTAAGACTGTTGATGGTGTGACTTACGATAATCTTGAAGTTAAAGTCACAGTAGAAGTTACAGATGACGGCGAAGGAAAACTTCATGCGAATGTGACTTACCCAGCGGACAAAGAATTCAATAACAGCTATGGAACTTCAAAAGCAAAAGCAGCTCTTGAAGTGACTAAGAAGTTGACAGGACGTGAGTTGAAAGCTGATGAATTTGAGTTCACTTTGACAGGCCAAGACGGTGATGTGAAAGAAACCGTGAAGAATGACAAAGACGGAAACGTTAAGTTCTCAGAATTGGAATTCGACAAAGCAGGCACTTATACTTATAAAATTGCTGAAAAAGCGGGTACTGCTACAGGTATCCAGTACGATACTAAAACCATCACAGCTACAGTAACTGTAGTGGACAATGGTAAAGGTGTCCTTGAAGCAACCGTTGCTTATGACGGTGAAAAAGTATTCGAGAACACTTACACTCCAGCAGGGGCTACAAGTGTAACTCTTGGAGCTAAGAAAGTTCTTGAAGGAAAAGCTCTTGAAGCTGGTAAATACAGCTTTGTTCTGAAAGAAGGCGATAAAGAGCTTGAAACAGTAACAAACGCTGCTGATGGAACGGTGACCTTCTCACCAATCTCATATGATGAGAGCCAAGTAGGAACTCACAAGTACACTATCTCAGAAGTTGCTGGATCTGAAGCAGGAATCACTTACGATAAGACAGTTCAAGAAGTTGAAGTAACGGTTGAAAAAGTAAGTGCGACTGAATTGAAAGCAACGGTTTCAAAAGAAGCAAAAGATCTTGTATTTACAAACAAATACACTCCAGCGAAAACTTCGGTTTCTGTGACGAAAAAATGGGATGATAAGGACAACCAAGATGGTAAACGCCCATCTTCTGTCACAGTTAAATTGCTTGCAGACGGTCAAGATACAGGTAAAACACTTGAACTCAATGCCGCAAACGGTTGGACTGGAAGCTTCACAGACCTTGATGCTGATAAAGGCGGCACACCTATCCAGTACACAGTAGTAGAAGTAACTGTTCCTGGTTACACTTCTAAGGTTACTGGTGACGCTGCATCAGGATTCACTATCACAAATAGTTACTCTCCAGAAACAGTTGATGTAAAAGCAACTAAGAACTGGGATGACGCGAATAACCAAGACGGCAAACGTCCAACTAAGATTACAATCAATCTTTTAGCAGACGGTCAGAAAGTCGATTCGAAAGAGGTTCAAGCAGCCACAGACGGAACATGGACTGCTACATTCGAAAAATTAGCAAAATATAAAGCTGGTAAAGAAATCAAATACACTGTAACAGAAGAAGCCGTAGCAGAATACGAATCAACTATTACAGACTTTACCATCACAAACAAATATGCACCAAAAGAAATCGACTACAAGGTAACAAAAGTATGGAACGACGCGAACAACCAAGACGGTAAACGTCCTGAGTCCGTAACGGTTCAACTTTTCAAATCTGTAGATGGATCTAAACCAGTAGCCGTTGAAGGTAAGAAATTGACCTTGACAGTTAAGGATAAGACAGACGCTAACACTTGGGTAGCATCCTTCACCAATCTTCCACAATACGAAGCTGGTAAAGAAATCACTTACTCTATCGATGAAATAGATGTACCAGCTGGCTATGAAGCCTCTGTGACTGGTCAAGTAGTGACTAACACTCACAATCCAGATACAGTTATCCTTTCAGGAACTAAGGTTTGGGATGATAACAACAACCAAAGCGGCAAACGTGCAGATAAAGTGAAAGTTCAAATTCTTAATGGCGATAAAGTCGTTCAAGAAATTGAAGTTTCAGAAAAAACTGGTTGGAAGTTTGAATCTAAAAAACTTCCTAAGTATGAAAATGGTCAAGAAATCAAGTACACTGTCAAAGAAGTGGCTGTGAAAGAATATACCTCAACAGTTACTACGGACAAAGATGGTAAGTACACAGTTACCAATGAATACACACCAGTGAAAACATCTGTAAAAGGTCATAAGATCTGGAAAGGTGATGAAAACCATAAAGACGCTCGTCCATCTTCTATCACTGTGAAACTTCTTGCGGATGGTAAAGATACTGGTAAAACTGCAATAGCTTCAGAAGCAACTGGTTGGACTTATGAGTTTACTGGTCTTGAGCGTTATAAAGATACTAAAGATACAGAAATCAAGTACTCTGTAGAAGAAGTGCCGGTTGAAGGTTATTCATCTAAAGTAGAAGGCTTCAATATCACAAATACACACACTCCAGAAAAACCAACACCAGGTAAACCAAATGAACCAGGAAAACCAGGTTCAAAACCTCAACTTCCTAACACTGGTGAAAAAGCATCTAATGTAGCAGTAGTTGCAGGACTTGCTTTGATGGCAGTGACTGGTGGATTGTACTTTGTAAGCCGTAAAAATAAATAATCTCTAAAAGAGAGTTAATTTTCAGTTAGTTCTTAGGAAGTAATTAGAAAGGAAATAGTCCAGAACAATTGTTCTGGACTATTCTTTTATCTTGAAAAATATGGAAGGCTGTTCAATCGTTCGAGTAGGGGACGACTAATGAAACTAATGGCAATAATCTTACCAAGATCAGGGAGGATAAAGGGAAGGACACCGACAGCTAGTGCCTTATCAAATGGCATCCCGGCAAGGAAGTGGAGGCTGAGAATACCTCCGACAAAGACGAGTGAATCGCCCAAGAGGTTGGCTAGGAAAATGCGAATGTAGCTACTTTTTTGATGGATGAGATAAGATGTAAGTCCAGCATAGACAAGGTCGAACCAAAGATAGCCTGCACTTGGGCCGACTAAAACGTGAAATCCAGCTCCTCCCCCTGCAAAAACAGGTAAACCAATGGCACCCAGCAAGAGATAGAGAGCTACAGATAGAACAGCTTCTCTGGGTCTAAAAACAGTAGCAATCAGACCAATCGCAAAGTTTTGCAAAGTGAAAGGTACAGGACCGATAGGGAGACTGATTTGTGCCAATACAGCGATGAGAGCAGCACCGATAGCAGGGATAGCATAGATATGAGCTTTTTTCAAAACTGTTAACCTCTTTTCAAAATTATAGTAACTATTATACTAATTTAGAAAGAAAAGTCAACCTATTTATGAAATCAAGGTAACAATTTTGTAACAGCCGATTTTGCAAGTAAAAAGAGACCTCAAGAGGTCTCTTGCGATAATTAGCGCATGGTCACAAATTCTTCTGAAGCGGTTGGGTGGATAGCTACTGTAGCATCAAAGTCCGCCTTGGTTGCTCCCATCTTGATGGCAACAGCGAATCCTTGAATCATCTCATCCACTCCGTAACCAAGTCCGTGAAGTCCAACAACTTTTTCGTCATCACCGGCGGTGATGAGTTTGAAGCGAGACTCTTGACGATGGCTTGTAACGGCTGAGTACATAGATGCAAAGCTTGACTTGTAGACTTTGATGTTATCTTGGCCGTATTCTTTGATGGCTTGATCCTCAGTTAAACCAACCGTTCCGATTGCTGGATGGGAGAAGACAACAGTAGGGATAGTCGTGTAGTCCATCTTGGCATTTGTTTTCCCGTTGAAGAGGCGTTCAGATAGGGTACGTCCTGCCTTGATGGCTACCGGGGTCAGTTCCTTCTCACCAGTAACATCTCCAAGAGCATAGATGCCATCTACAACTGTATTTTGGTATTCATCTACTTGGATAAATCCACGTTGGTTGAGTGTGACGCCAGCCTTTTCTATCTCCAGACCGTCTACATTTGGACGGCGACCGGTAGCCCAGATAACTTGGCTGGCAGTGTGACTAGAACCGTCTTCGAAATGAATGGTAATACCTTGCTCCGTTTCTTCGAGCTTGACGGGTACCTTATGTGTGTGCAAAGGTAGACCTGTTTTTTCCATTTCATTGACAAGTCCTTCAACGATGTAGCTGTCAAAAGTGCGCAAGGGACGATCGCGACGGACAAACAAATCAGTTTTTACTCCTAGCGCGTGGAGAACACCTGCTAATTCAACGGCGATATAGCCAGCTCCAAGAATCGCAACGGATTCAGGAAGTTGCTCCCAAGTAAAGACATCGTCTGAGCTACCACCAAGTTCAGCTCCAGGGATAGTTGGAATGCTTGGACGAGCGCCAGTCGCAATCACGATATGTTTGGCACGAATCAATTCACCATTAACGCTGACCGTATGAGCATCAACGAAATGAGCACGACCTTCAATCAAATCAACACCGTTGCGCTTGAAACTTCCATCATAAGATGAGCGAGCACGGTCGATGTAGGCTTCACGGTTTTGACGAAGTTTTGCGAAATCAAATTGAACATCTGAGCTCGTAAACCCATAGTCAGGGCCGTAGTGGTGGAAGCTTTCAGCGATTTGAGCTCCATACCACATGATTTTCTTAGGAACACAGCCGACATTGACGCAGGTTCCACCTAATTTTTTCTCCTCGATAACAGCTGCTTTAGCACCGTGTTCGCCAGCGCGGTTCATAGTGGCAATGCCACCGCTCCCTCCACCGATGGCGATGATATCATATTCTCTCATAGAAAACTCCTTATAGCTTTGATAGTCATATTCTATCGTTTTTATTTTTTGAATGCAAAAATCTGCTACGATAAAAAAAATTATAAAAACGCTTGCCAAATTCAAAAAGATATTGTATTATATATCTAGCACAATAATCCAATAAACGAATACCGAACGAAATAATGATCCTGAACTATCATTGTTTCCATCTGAACTGTCATTGTTTGGTCTCGGTATTTCTGATATAATGGTTTTTGTAAGGCAAAAGAATAAAGGAGCTTAAAAATGAAAAGAAATAAGAAGGCAAAAAAATGGCAATTATACACAGCGATTGGTGTTGCCAGTGCTATTGTTATCGGTGCTGCGGGGATTTTGATTTTTAGACAACCTTCCCAGTCAGCAATCAAGGAGGAAACCTCTCATATCGTTACTGCTAAGGAAGGTTCTGTTGCTTCATCGGTTCTCTTGTCAGGTACGGTTACAGCAAAAAATGAACAATACGTTTATTTTGATGCTAGTAAGGGAGATTTAGATGAAATTCTCGTTTCGGTTGGAGACAAGGTCGAAGAAGGGCAAGCTTTGGTCAAATACAGCAGTGCAGATGCTCAAGCTGCCTATGATGCAGCCGATCGTGCAGTTGCAAAGGCAGACCGTCATATCGAGGAGTTAAACAAAGCTCGTGAGAATGCATCAGCTGCACCAGCTTCTCCACAAGTTCCAGCAGAAGCTGGACTCCCAGAACAAGCGCAAGCAGCGACTTCTTCCGTATCCTCTATCGACTCTCAAATCAGTGATGCCAAGGATAACCGTGCAGATGCTGTTGCCCAACTCAACAAGGCTCAAGCTCAGCTAGATGCTGCAACTGTCCTCAGTACACTAGAAGGGACTGTAGTTGAAGTTAATCGTAATGTTTCCAAATCGCCAACAGGTAATAGCCAAGTGGTAGTACATGTCGTAAGTAATGAAAACTTGCAGGTCAAAGGGGAGTTGTCTGAATACAACCTTGCTAACCTTTCTGTAGGCCAAGAAGTTACCTTTACTTCGAAGGTTTACCAAGATAAGAGCTGGACAGGAAAAATCAGCTATATTTCTGATTATCCTAAAAACAATGGAGAAGCAGCGAATGCAGCCCTTGGAGGAAATACTGGATCTAAGTACCCTTATACTGTTGATGTGACTAGCGATATCGGTGAGTTGAAACAAGGCTTCTCTGTCAGTGTGGAAGTCAAAAACAAGAGTAAAGCCATCCTTGTTCCTTTGACAAGTGTTGTTACTGAAAATGACAAAAACTATGTTTGGACCGTTGACGACCAGAAAAAAGTAAAGAAGGTAGAAGTTACTTTGGGGAATGCGGACGCAGACAACCAAGAAATTACTTCAGGTTTGACAGACGGTGCCAAGGTCATCAGTAATCCAACATCTTCCTTGGAAGAAGGAAAAGAGGTGAAGGCTGATGAAGAAACTAATTAGTCTCAAAAATATCTGTAGGAGTTATCGAAATGGTGACCAAGAACTGCAGGTCCTTAAAAATATCAATCTAGAAGTTCATGAAGGTGAGTTTGTTGCCATTATGGGACCTTCTGGTTCTGGTAAGTCTACGTTGATGAATACCATCGGAATGTTGGATACACCAACTAGTGGAGAGTACTATCTTGAAGGTCAAGAAGTGGCAGGTCTTGGAGAGAAACAATTGGCCAAGGTCCGCAACCAGCAAATCGGCTTTGTCTTTCAGCAGTTCTTTCTCTTGTCCAAGCTTAATGCTCTTCAAAATGTCGAATTGCCCTTGATTTACGCTGGTGTTTCGGCTTCAAAACGTCGGAAATTGGCTGAGGAATTTCTGGAAAAGGTTGAGCTGACGGAGCGCAGTCATCATTTGCCTTCCGAGTTATCAGGTGGTCAAAAGCAACGTGTAGCGATTGCGCGTGCCTTGGTAAATAATCCCTCTATCATCCTAGCAGACGAACCTACAGGAGCCTTGGATACCAAGACGGGAAATCAAATCATGCAGCTGTTGGTGGAGTTAAACAAGGAAGGGAAAACCATTATCATGGTCACGCATGAGCCTGAGATTGCTGCCTATGCCAAACGCCAGATTGTTATTCGTGATGGGATCATCTCGTCCGACAGTGCTCAGGTAGAAAAGGAGGAAAACTAAGATGCAGAATCTGAAATTTGCCTTTTCATCCATCATGGCCCACAAGATGCGCTCCTTCCTCACCATGATTGGGATTATCATCGGAGTTTCGTCTGTCGTTGTCATCATGGCTCTGGGAGACTCCATGTCTCGTCAGGTCAATAAAAACATGACCAAATCACAGAAGGATATCCATGTCTTTTTCTCCCCTATTAAAAGCAAGGACGGCTCCTTTACGCAGAAACAATCCGCTTTGACAGTCAGTGGGAAAGAAGAGGATGTTCATGTTGAACCACCAAAACCACTGGAGTCTTGGGTCAAGGAGGCTGCTAAACTTAAAGGAGTAGACAGTTACTATGTCACCAACTCGACCAACGTTACCCTATCTTATAAGGATAAGAAGGTTGAACGAGCGACTCTGACAGGCGGAAATAGCACCTACATGAACGCAGTTGAAAATGAAATCGTTGCGGGTAGAAGTCTAAGACCGCAAGACTACAAGGAATTTGCCAGTGTGATTTTGCTGGACGAAGAACTAGCCAAGAGTTTGTTTGATAGTCCCGAAGCTGCAGTTAATCAAATCATTTCTGTTAATGAATTTAGTTACCGTGTGATTGGTGTTTATACTAGTAATGAAGCTAAAACTGCGAAAGCCTTTGGGATTGGTGGTCTTCCAATTACGACTAACATCTCTCTCGCAGCCAATTTTAATACTGATGAAATCTCGAACATCGTCTTTCGTGTCAATGATACTAGTCTAACGCAGACCTTGGGTCCGGAGTTAGCTCGAAAACTGACTGAGATTGCAGGTCTTCAACAAGGAGAGTACCAAGTTGCGGATGCAACTGCCGCCTTCCAAGAGGTACAACAACTATTTGGTTTTATGACCACCATTATCAGTGCCATTGCAGGAATCTCTCTTTTTGTCGGAGGAACTGGTGTTATGAATATCATGCTGGTTTCGGTGACAGAACGCACGCGTGAGATTGGTCTGCGGAAAGCTCTCGGAGCTACACGGGCTAATATCTTAGTTCAGTTTTTGATTGAGTCCATGATCTTGACCTTGCTAGGTGGTATCATTGGCCTAGTTAGTGCAGCAGGCTTGACAATGTTAGCGGGTATCCTATTGCAAAATATGATTGCAGGTATCGAAGTTGGGGTGTCCCTCCCAATCGCTCTCTTTAGCTTGGCTGTGTCAGCCAGCGTTGGGATGATCTTCGGAGTCTTGCCGGCCAATAAAGCCTCTAAGCTCGATCCAATCGAAGCCCTTCGTTATGAATAAGATATAGAACAGAAAAAAACAAGATGGACATTTATCTGTCTTGTTTTTGTATGGATTTTCCTATCGAAAATCACTAAAAATATGATATAATGAAGTGTTAGAAAAACAGGTTTCATTTGCCTGGAAAGGAAAAATTATGTCTGAAAAGAATTTTTATATTACAACACCGATTTACTATCCATCTGGTAAACTTCATATCGGTTCTGCCTACACAACCATCGCTTGTGATGTCCTAGCTCGCTACAAACGCCTCATGGGCTACGATGTTTTTTATCTGACAGGTCTTGATGAGCATGGTCAAAAGATTCAACAAAAAGCAGAAGAAGCTGGGATTACACCTCAAGCTTATGTTGATGGGATGGCGGTTGGCGTCAAAGAACTCTGGAAATTACTCGATATCTCATACGATAAATTCATTCGTACAACTGATGACTACCATGAAAAAGTAGTGGCTCAGGTCTTTGAACGCTTGCTTGCTCAAGATGATATTTACTTGGGTGAATACTCTGGCTGGTATTCAGTCTCAGATGAGGAATTCTTTACAGAAAGCCAGCTTGCGGAAGTTTTCCGTGATGAAGCTGGAAATGTAACGGGCGGTATTGCTCCATCAGGTCACGAGGTTGAGTGGGTTTCTGAAGAATCCTACTTCCTTCGCCTCAGCAAATACCAAGACCGTTTAGTTGAATTTTTCAAATCTCACCCTGACTTCATCACTCCAGATGGTCGTCTCAATGAAATGTTGCGTAACTTTATTGAGCCAGGTTTGGAAGACTTAGCGGTTTCTCGTACAACCTTTACATGGGGTGTACCAGTTCCATCTAATCCCAAACACGTTGTCTATGTTTGGATCGATGCCCTCCTTAACTATGCGACTGCTCTTGGTTACGGTCAAGAGGATCATGCTAACTACGACAAGTTCTGGAATGGAACGGTCTTCCATATGGTAGGGAAAGACATTCTTCGTTTCCACTCCATCTACTGGCCAATCCTTCTCATGATGTTGGATATGAAATTGCCTGACCGCTTGATTGCCCACGGTTGGTTCGTCATGAAAGACGGCAAGATGTCTAAGTCTAAAGGGAATGTCGTTTACCCTGAAATGCTAGTAGAACGTTATGGACTGGATCCACTTCGTTACTACCTCATGCGTAGCCTTCCAGTTGGTTCAGATGGAACCTTCACTCCAGAAGACTATGTCGGCCGTATCAACTATGAATTGGCCAATGACCTTGGAAACCTCCTTAACCGTACAGTTTCTATGATTAACAAGTATTTTGATGGGCAAATCCCTGCCTATGTAGAGGGTGTGACTGAATTTGATAATGCTCTTGCTCAAGTAGCAGAGCAATCTATCTCTGACTACCATACACACATGGAAGCAGTTGACTACCCACGTGCCCTTGAAGCAGTATGGACTCTTATCTCACGTACCAACAAATACATCGATGAGACAGCCCCATGGGTCTTGGCTAAGGATGAAGAGCACCGTGACCAATTGGCAAGTGTTATGAGCCATTTGGCAGCCAGCCTTCGTGTTGTAGCTCACATGATTGAGCCATTTATGATGGAAACTAGTCGCGCTGTATTGGCACAACTTGGCTTAGCAGAAGTTTCTAGCCTGGAAAACTTGAGCTTGGCAGATTTCCCTGCTGGTGTGACTGTTGTTGCCAAAGGAACACCAATCTTCCCACGTCTGGACATGGAAGAAGAGATTGCCTATATCAAGGAACAAATGGAAAGTAATAAACCAGCAGTCGAAAAAGAATGGAATCCAGATGAAGTTGAACTCAGACTCAACAAGGATGAAATCAAGTTCGAAGACTTTGACAAGGTTGAGATCCGTGTCGCAGAAGTCAAAGAAGTGTCTAAAGTGGAAGGTTCTGATAAGTTGCTCCAATTCCGCCTAGATGCTGGTGATGGTCAAGACCGTCAAATCCTCTCAGGAATAGCTAAATACTATCCAAACGAACAAGAATTGGTCGGCAAGAAAGTCCAAATCGTTGCCAACCTCAAACCACGTAAGATGATGAAGAAATATGTCAGTCAAGGGATGATTCTCTCAGCTGAACATGATGGCAAATTAACCCTTCTCACAGTGGATCCAGCTGTACCAAATGGAAGTGTGATTGGGTAAAAGCAAAAAACCAACGTTAGGCACGTTGGTTTTTCTTGTTATGTACGAGATTATCTAAGAAGTGGTCTATCTCCTTTTGAGACTGGAGGACAATTACTTTCTCTAGATAGGTTTCTTGAACCCGTTGATAACGTTCTTTGGCATTCTTTGTCCGTCCATCCCAGAGAATCCATCGGATAAACTCCCAGTCAAAGCGTTCAGGGCAACCTGCAGCCATACTTTCTCTGACCTTGCCTCGGTATGTGAGATACCGTTTAAAGGCTCGAAAGAGACAAGTCCATGGTGAAAAGTTGAGAAAGATAATTTGGTCAGCTTCCAGCATTCTTTCTTCATAGCAACACCAAGAGTAGTTGCCGTCGATGACCCAAGCTTCGTGCTTTGTGAGAAAGTTTTTCATCTCGGTCAACATCCATTCGCGGTCACTATATTGCCAACCAGGTTGAAATTGGAGTGTGTCCATATGCAGTTTGGGGATGGAGTAGTAGTTTGACAACTTTTCAGCTAGAGTTGACTTGCCAGCTCCAGAATATCCGATGATTGCGATTTTCATTTTCTACCTTTTCTGATTAGAGGTCAAAAAAACAGCCTCTATGGACTGTTTCTTATTTAGCAAGTTTAGCTGAAAGACGAGCTTTATCGCGACTTGCTTTGTTTTTATGAATCAAACCTTTAGTTTCTGCTTTGTCGATAGCTGAACTAGCAGCACGGAAAAGTTCTTCAGAAGGGTTTGCTTCGAAAGCTTTGATAGCAGTACGCATAGCTGATTTTTGAGCTGAGTTTTTTTCGTTTTGTTTAACGTTCAATTCAGCGCGTTTGATAGCTGATTTAATGTTTGCCAATGTTCTTACCTCCATATTTACTAACTACACTATTATATCTGAAAACTTATGTTTTGACAAGGGGAAATTATTTTTTTAGGTAAATTTCATCGATTTCATGGTTTTTAGCCTTGTGGAGAATAACCTCGGCCCGATTCCTTGTCGGTTCGATGTAGTTTTGTAGATTTGTGAGATTAATGCTGGTCCAAACCTGATGTGCAAAGGCTTCAACTTCTCCAATCGGCATTTGCGTAAAGTGGTGGTAGTAGCTGTCTGGATCGTTTTGTGCAAAGCTAAGGAGTTTTAAAAATCGGTCTAAATACCAACTCTCAATGTCCTCAACAGCAGCGTCTACATAGATGGAAAAATCAAAAAAGTCGGTGATGTAAAGGCGCTCATTTTGAGGATTTTGAAAGACATTGATGCCTTCAACAATCACAAAATCTGCAGCCTTAACACGTTGTTTCTCCCCAGGAACAATATCATAAACCTCGTGAGAATAGACGGGGATATCAACATCCTGTCCATTTTTTAAGCGATCAAGAAAATTCAGTAAGGCTTCCATGTCATAACTCTCTGGAAAGCCTTTGCGATTTAAGATTCCTTGGTCTATTAACGTTTGATTGGGATAGAGAAAACCATCGGTCGTCACTAACTCCACAGTAGCGTCAGTCACTGTACGAGACAGAAGGATTTGCAGAAGTCGGCTAGTTGTTGATTTTCCTACAGCAACACTTCCTGAAACACCGATGATGAAAGGCTGAGATTTACTCTCTCTTTGGAGAAAAATTCCCTTAGAAAAGGCTAAATCCTCTTTGGTGCGTTTGTAAATTTGGATGAGATGAGCTAATGGTAAATAAATATCTGTCACATCTTGCAGGCTGATTTGGTCATTGAAGCTCTTGATGGATTCTAACTCTTCCTCTGTCAAGGGAGGGGTTGTCTTGCGATGCAAGGACTGCCAGGTTTCACGGCTGATTTTTTCAAAATGTAAAAATTCGTTGGTCATATTTTTTCCTCGTTCGATATTTTAGTATATCATATTTCTCATCTAAAGAGAGAATGAAATTCGATATTTCTCATTCTGATTCTTGAAAGTTGCTATAAGTTGCTCTAAAAGATCAAAAATAGAGGAAGTAATACAAAAATCTTTTAATTATTGTCATAACAGATTTAGTTTGTTTGTTGAATTTTAGCTTTGTAAACGGTGTTAAAAAACCTTAAAATATGCTAAAATAGTTTTATGAGTAAAATGTATTATGCAGAAAATCCAGATGCTGCTCACGACATTCATGAGTTGCGAGTAGAATTGTTGGGACATAAAATGACCTTTTTAACGGACGCAGGTGTCTTTAGTAAAAAGATGGTTGATTTTGGTAGTCAGCTTTTACTGAAGTGTCTCGAGGTTGAAAAAGGCGAGCGGGTGCTAGATGTCGGCTGTGGGTACGGTCCCCTAGGGATTTCTTTGGTCAAGGCTTACGGAGTTCAAGCAACCATGATCGATATCAATAATCGTGCTTTGGACTTGGCGCGAAAAAATGCTGAGAGAAACCAAGTTTCAGCAACTATTTTCCAATCCAACATCTATGAGCAAGTTGAAGGGAAATTTGACCATGTTATTTCCAATCCGCCGATTCGAGCGGGCAAACAAGTTGTTCATGAGATTATCGAAAAGAGCAGAGAGTTCTTGAAAGATGGTGGCGATTTAACGATCGTTATTCAGAAAAAACAGGGTGCTCCTAGTGCCAAAAGCAAGATGGAAGACGTTTTTGGAAATTGTGAAATCATAAAGAAGGACAAGGGTTATTATATCCTTAGGAGTGTGAAATCATGAGAGCAGTTGATTTAATCCAAAAGAAACGAGATGGTCAAGAACTGTCTTCGAGTGAAATCAAGTGGCTAGTAGAGGGCTATGTGGCAGGAACTGTTCCAGACTATCAGATGTCAGCCTTTGCTATGGCAGTTTATTTCAAAGGAATGACGACACGAGAGATTTCTGACCTGACGATGAATATGGTCAAGACAGGTCAGGAGTTTGACTTGTCAGCTATTGATGGGGTTAAAGTTGACAAACATTCTACTGGTGGTGTAGGTGATAAGGTGACCTTGATTTTAGCTCCCCTTGTTGCTAGCTTTGGTGTGCCTGTGGCAAAAATGAGTGGTCGGGGACTAGGGCATACTGGTGGGACCTTAGATAAGTTGGAAGCAATCAAGGGCTACCAAGTGGAGCGCAGTCAAGAAGATTTCATTCGTCAGGTACAGGACATTGGTGTATCTGTTATTGGGCAGTCAGATCAGCTGGTTAAAGCAGACAAACTCCTCTATGCCCTCCGTGATGTGACGGCGACTGTCGACACGATTCCTTTGATTGCTAGTTCTGTCATGAGCAAGAAAATTGCTGCAGGAGCGGATGCCATTTTGCTAGATGTGACTGTTGGTGAGGGTGCCTTCATGAAGACGGTTGATGAGGCGCGTGAATTGGCTCAAACCATGGTCGATTTGGGTAAGGCCGTTGGTCGAAAGACAGTAGCGGTTATTACCGATATGAGCCAGCCCTTGGGACGAGCCATTGGCAATCGTCTCGAAATCCTAGAAGCAATTGAAATTCTTCAAGGAAAGGGTCGAGAAGATATCAGTCACTTTATTTGTGAACTAGCTCAGATTATGCTTGGTTTGGCAAATGTCGAGAAGACGGTTGAAGAAGTCCGTCAACACCTTGAAAACGGCCAAGCGCTGGCTAAGTTTGAAGAAATGGTAGCAGCTCAAGGTGGTGATTTAGAAGATCTCTATCGCCCAGTCAAGGTGGCGCATGTAGTAGATATCCCGGCTCAAGAGTCAGGTGTCATTTCAGCCCTTCCAGCGATGGAATTTGGTCTCTATGCCATGAGATTGGGAGCTGGTCGCGCAGTCAAGTCTGATGATTTAGACTATGAAACTGGAATCGTTTTTGAGAAGAAGGTCGGTGACTCCGTTCAAAAGGGAGAAATTGTCGCAAAAGTTTATACAAATGGAAAAATTTCCCCTCAACTAGTTACAGAATTCCAAAAATATGTTAAAATAAATGATAGAGTGAAACGTTTGCAGGAAATAATTGAAATCATCTCATGAAAAGGAGAGAAATTCGAATATGAAGTTAAATAAATATATCGATCATACGCTTTTAAAGCAAGATGCAAGCCAAGAACAAATTGATCGTTTGCTATCTGAAGCGCGTGAGTATGATTTTGCCAGCGTTTGTGTTAATCCTACATGGGTTAAACATGCGAAAACAGGGCTTGAAGGCTCAGATGTAAAGGTTTGTACAGTAGTAGGTTTTCCTTTGGGAGCAACAACTTCAGCTGTGAAAGCTTTTGAAACAAAAGAAGCTGTCCAAAACGGTGCAGATGAGATTGATATGGTTATCAATGTTGGTGCCCTCAAATCAGGCAATCTGGATTTGGTTGAATCGGACATCCGTGCTGTCGTAGAAGCAAGTGGTGACAAGCTGGTTAAGGTCATTATCGAAGCTTGCTTGTTGACAGACGATGAAAAGGTTGTGGCCTGCCAATTATCCCAGAAAGCAGGCGCTGACTTTGTCAAAACATCAACTGGATTTTCAACTGGTGGTGCCACTATAGAGGATGTTCAGTTGATGCGTAAAACAGTCGGACCAGATATGGGAGTTAAGGCTGCTGGTGGAGCTCGCTCATATGCAGACGCTCTTGCCTTTGTGGAAGCAGGCGCTACTCGAATTGGAACATCAGCTGGTGTGGCAATTTTAAAAGGAGAATTAGCAGATGGCGACTACTGAGTTGATTGACTTAGCAATTGAAACCAGCAAGCAAGCCTATGTACCCTATTCTCACTTTCCTGTTAGCGCTGTTCTAGTGGCGAAAGATGGTAACGTTTATACAGGTGTTAATATTGAGAATGCTAGCTATTCTTTGACGAACTGTGGAGAGCGTACAGCGATTTTCAAAGCAGTTTCCGAAGGCCAAAGAGAGTTTTCAGAGTTGATTGTCTATGGACAGACTGAAAAACCCATATCACCATGTGGTGCTTGTCGCCAAGTGATGGCTGAATTTTTTGAAAAAGATCTAAAAGTGACACTTGTCGCAAAAGATAAATCGACGGTCGAGATGACGGTCGGGGAGTTACTTCCATACTCTTTTACAGACTTAAACTAGTCTGAGTCACTCTTTGAGTGACGCGGTCCTTGTGGCCAACCAATCCATACTTGCAACATCGTTGCACATCTTATTTAGGAGGTTCAGTAATGAACAAGAAACAATGGCTAGGCCTTGGTCTAGTTGCAGTAGCAGCAGTTGGACTTGCTGCATGTGGTAACCGCTCTTCTCGTAACGCAGCTTCATCTTCATCTGAAATGAAGACCAAAGCAGCGATCGTAACAGATACTGGTGGTGTTGATGACAAATCATTCAACCAATCAGCTTGGGAAGGTTTGCAAGACTGGGGTAAAGAACACAATCTTTCTAAAGATAAAGGCTTTACTTATTTCCAATCAACAAGTGAAGCAGACTATGCTAACAACTTGCAACAAGCGGCTGGAAGTTACAACCTGATCTTCGGTGTTGGTTTTGCACTTCACAATGCAGTTGAAGAGGCAGCAAAAGACCACTCTGACTTAAACTATGTCTTGATTGATGATGTGATCAAAGATCAAAAGAATGTTGCGAGCGTAACATTTGCGGATAACGAAGCAGCTTACCTTGCTGGTGTTGCAGCAGCTAAAACAACTAAAACAAAACAAGTTGGTTTTGTAGGTGGTATCGAATCTGAAGTTATTTCACGTTTCGCTGCTGGATTTAAAGCTGGTGTTGAGTCAGTAGACCCATCTATCAAAGTCCAAGTTGACTACGCTGGTTCATTTGGTGATGCTGCCAAAGGTAAAACAATTGCAGCTGCTCAATACGCTGCAGGTGCAGACGTTGTCTACCAAGCAGCTGGTGGTACAGGTGCTGGTGTCTTTGCTGAAGCAAAATCTTTGAACGAAAGTAAAAATGAAGACGAAAAAGTTTGGGTTATTGGTGTAGACCGTGACCAAGCAGCAGAAGGTAAATACACTTCTAAAGATGGTAAAGAATCAAACTTCGTTCTTGTATCTACATTGAAACAAGTTGGTACAACTGTAAAAGATATTGCCAACAAAACAGAAAAAGGTGAATTCCCTGGCGGACAAGTTATTGTCTACTCATTGAAAGATAAAGGGGTTGACTTGGCAGTGACAAACCTTTCAGAAGAAGGTAAAAAAGCTGTTGAAGACGCAAAAGCTAAAATCCTTGACGGAAGCGTAAAAGTTCCTGAAAAATAATGGATAAAAGTCATTTCTTAGGAAGCGACCATCGGTCGCTTCTTTAAGAATTGAGGCAATTTTTGTCTCAATAGAACTTGTTAACACGATTAGCAGGTTTTATTGAAACAAAATAAATCTCGGAAAGGAAAAGCATATGGCACACGAAAATGTCATTGAGATGCGGGATATTACCAAGGTGTTTGGTGAATTTGTAGCAAACGACAAGATCAACTTGCAACTGCGAAAAGGTGAAATCCATGCACTTTTAGGAGAAAATGGAGCGGGTAAATCCACTCTGATGAATATGCTGGCAGGACTTCTCGAGCCAACTAGTGGTGAAATTGCGGTGAATAGTCAAGTTGTCAAACTAGATTCACCTTCTAAAGCTGCTAGTCTAGGAATTGGGATGGTTCACCAACATTTTATGTTGGTTGAGGCTTTTACAGTAGCTGAAAATATCATTTTGGGGAGTGAAATCACTAAAAATGGTGTGCTAGATATAGCTGAAGCTACTAAAGAAATCAAGGCTCTTTCTGAACGTTATGGTTTGGCAGTGGATCCTGCTGCCAAGGTGGCAGATATTTCCGTTGGTGCTCAACAACGTGTAGAAATCTTGAAGACACTTTATCGTGGTGCTGATATCCTCATCTTTGACGAACCGACAGCCGTATTGACTCCTTCAGAGATTGATGAGTTGATGGCTATCATGAAAAACCTTGTCAAAGAAGGAAAATCCATTATTTTGATTACCCATAAATTGGATGAAATTCGTGCGGTATCCAATCGAGTGACGGTTATTCGTCGTGGGAAATCAATCCAGACGGTTGAGATTGCAGGGGCAACCAATGCAGACTTGGCAGAGATGATGGTAGGACGTTCTGTCTCCTTCAAAACGGAGAAACAGGCACCACAACCAAAAGAAGTAGTCTTGTCTATCAAAGACTTGGTTGTCAATGAAAACCGCGGTGTACCAGCTGTGAAGAATCTTTCTTTGGATGTTCGTGCTGGTGAAATTGTCGGTATTGCAGGTATTGATGGCAATGGCCAATCTGAACTCATTCAAGCCATTACGGGTCTTCGTAAGGTTGAGTCAGGTAGCGTTGAATTAAAAGGCAAATCAATCGTGGGGATGCATCCTCGACAAATTACAGAACTAAGCGTGGGACACGTTCCTGAAGACCGCCACCGTGATGGTTTGATTTTGGAGATGATGATTTCAGAAAATATCGCTCTTCAAACCTACTACAAAGAACCACTCAGCAAGAATGGTATCTTGAACTATGCCAATATCACTTCGCATGCTAAGAAATTGATGGAAGAATTTGACGTCCGTGCGGCGAGCGAGTTTGTTCCAGCAGCAGCTCTTTCAGGAGGAAATCAACAAAAAGCGATTATCGCTCGTGAGATTGATCGTGATCCTGATCTCCTTATTGTCAGCCAACCAACTCGTGGTCTGGATGTCGGTGCCATTGAATATATCCACAAACGCTTGATTGAAGAACGTGATAACGGGAAAGCTGTGCTTGTTGTCAGCTTTGAATTGGATGAGATTTTAAATGTTTCAGACCGAATTGCTGTTATTCATGATGGGAAGATTCAAGGTATTGTGTCGCCAGAAACGACTAACAAACAAGAACTTGGTATCTTGATGGCAGGTGGAAACTTGGGAAAGGAGAAGGATGATGTCTAAAAAGTTACAACAAATTTCGGTTCCCTTAATTTCCGTATTCTTAGGAATCTTGCTCGGAGCCATTGTCATGTGGATTTTCGGCTACGATGCTATCTGGGGTTATGAGGAGTTGTTCTATACAGCTTTTGGTAGCCTCCGTGGGATTGGTGAGATTTTCCGTGCCATGGGTCCTCTTGTCTTGATTGGTCTGGGGTTTGCAGTTGCCAGTCGTGCAGGTTTCTTTAACGTTGGACTTCCTGGTCAGGCACTAGCGGGTTGGATTCTTAGTGGTTGGTTTGCTTTGTCGCATCCGGATATGCCACGCCCAATGTTGATTTTAGCTACCGTAGTAATTGCTTTGATTGCAGGTGGGATTGTAGGTGCTATTCCAGGTATTCTCAGAGCCTATTTAGGTACATCAGAGGTTATCGTAACCATCATGATGAACTACATTGTTTTGTACGTAGGGAACGCCTTTATTCATTCTTTTCCGAAAGATTTTATGCAAAGCACGGACTCAACGATTCGTGTGAGTGCCAATGCCACTTATCAGACACCATGGTTATCTGAGTTGACTGGCAATTCTCGTATGAATATCGGGATCTTCTTTGCCATCATTGCTGTTGGCGTGATTTGGTTCTTGCTCAAGAAAACGACTCTCGGTTTTGAAATTCGTGCAGTTGGTCTTAATCCCCATGCTTCAGAGTACGCTGGTATTTCAGCAAAACGTACAATCATTCTATCAATGATCATCTCTGGTGCTTTGGCTGGTCTTGGTGGAGCGGTCGAAGGTCTTGGAACCTTCCAAAACGTTTACGTTCAAGGTTCATCATTAGCTATCGGATTTAACGGGATGGCAGTTAGTTTGCTTGCTGGAAACTCACCAATTGGAATTCTCTTTGCAGCCTTCTTATTTGGAGTTTTGCAAGTAGGAGCACCGGGTATGAACGCTGCGCAAGTTCCGTCTGAGCTTGTCAGCATTGTAACAGCGTCTATTATCTTCTTTGTCAGTGTTCACTATATTATCGAACATTTTGTCAAACCCAAAAAACAAGTTAAAGGAGGTAAGTAAGGATGTCTATTACAACATTACTCACCCTCTTGGTCTCTTCTATGCTGATTTACTCAGCACCACTTATTTTTACGAGTATCGGAGGAGTCTTCTCTGAACGTGGTGGTGTCGTTAATGTCGGTCTTGAAGGAATTATGGTTATGGGAGCCTTTTCTGGGGTTGTCTTTAACCTTGAGTTTGCAGAACAGCTTGGAGCAGCGACCCCTTGGATTTCCTTGTTAGTTGCTGGTATCGTGGGAGCTATTTTCTCCCTCATCCATGCAGTCGCTACAGTTCATTTCCGTGCGGACCATGTTGTCAGTGGTACAGTATTGAACTTGATGGCTCCTGCCCTAGCAGTTTTCTTGGTTAAAGTTCTTTATAACAAAGGGCAAACGGATAACTTAAGCCAGACTTTTGGACGTTTTGATTTCCCAGTTTTGGCTAATATCCCTGTGATTGGAGATATTTTCTTCAAGTCTACCAGTCTACTAGGTTATATCGCAATTGCCTTCTCATTCTTTGCTTGGTTTATTCTCTTTAAGACACGCTTTGGTCTTCGCCTTCGCTCTGTCGGTGAACACCCTCAAGCAGCGGATACCTTGGGGATCAATGTCTACAAGATGCGATATCTTGGGGTTATCATTTCAGGTTTCCTTGGTGGAATTGGGGGAGCGATTTATGCTCAATCCATTTCAGTTAACTTCTCAGTGACAACTATTGTCGGTCCTGGATTTATCGCTCTTGCTGCGATGATCTTTGGTAAATGGAACCCAATTGGTGCTATGCTTTCTAGTCTTTTCTTTGGACTTTCACAAAGTTTGGCAGTTATCGGTTCTCAATTACCTTTCTTACAAGGAGTGCCAGCGGTTTACCTTCAAATCGCGCCTTATGTCTTGACCATCCTTGTCTTGGCAGCTTTCTTTGGAAAAGCAGTTGCGCCTAAGGCAGACGGTATCAACTACATCAAGTCAAAATAAGCATACAAAAAAACGTCAGTTTCAAACTGGCGTTTTCTATTTTTAAAATTTCAGTTTTGAAATATATGATAGTAAATTATAGCGAATAAGCAACTCTTAAATTTTAAGTTCTAATTAAACTTAGTTTTCAATTTTTAGTATTCTAAAAATTTTAGGTAACATTATAATTATATATATTAGTAGGGTTCCTCCCCCGAATATGAATATCACCCCTCCATTCACTTCTTTTTGAAAAAGATAAGTGAATACTATGGTACCTATCGGCATGATAGATGTATTTAGTGTAAATAAAGTACTCATTACTCTGCCTAAAAATTTTGTTTCGATGGTACTTTGAAGGTAAGTCATCACAATAATATTTAAAACAACAAGAGTAAACGCAATGATTCCCATAAATATACTACCAAGAAAAGAAATAATAATTTGAGAGTTAGTTGATGCAAATATGATGCCTAAACCAATAATAGCCATAGTTAAGAGAACAAGTGGCATGGTTATCTTACTCGAGAGTAAGATGTTGTTTTCTTTCTTATCTGGCAATAGTGACATTGAAATACTTGCTAAAAGCATTCCTACTGCTGCCATAGTTTCAAGCATTCCTACTGTCGAGTTACCTAACAGAAGTTGTTCTTTTACTACAAATGGCACCCCAATACTGATAGATGTGTAGAAAAAATTGAGGATAACACTTACAAGAATAATGTATTTTACAATTTGATTTTCTTTAAGAAATTGAATGATTCCTTTGACTCCATGCAGAGGATTTTCACAATTCGTAGCCTTGTTCTCTTTCTCGTTATATTCATAGTAAAATTTCATACTAAGTAGAACTCCTAAAGAGAGGAGGTTTGCAAAGATTTCAATTAGAATAAAACCTGCAAAACCTAACCAACCATAAAAAATGACTCCAATGGCTGGAGAAAGCATGGTTGCAATTGCAATGGCAGTCTGTGTAACAGAACTTAATCTTTGAATTTTTTTATCATTTACTAATTCATGAATTGAGGCTGAATAACAAGTATCACTTATATTGACTGTAATAGAGTGGAGTATTACAAATGGAATTACTAGATATAAGATACTAGAAGAATCCATAAGAAAATAAAAAGCATAAAACAAAAGAAAGATAAAAATCCTAAAGATGAAATTATATATTAAGATTTTCTTGTGTGGGTATCTATCTACTAGATTACCAATGGGAACTAAGAAAATCAAACTGACTAAAGGATAAATAATCATATTAATCCCAAAACTCATTGCAGATTTTGTTTGATCCAGTAGCATCAAACCTAAAGCAAAATTGAAAGATTTCCCGCTCAAAGAGCCAATGAAATTGCTAATAAAATCTTTTATAATTTGCTTATTTGATATACGATCACTAATTATATTTTTCATCTACATCTTCCACCATGAAAGTTATTATTTAAAAAGTATATCTAATAAGAATCACACTAGGATATTAGTGTAATTGAATATCTTTAAACGCCAGTTCAAAACTGGCGTTTTATTTGTTAGGATTTTGATGGGTTAGGTTCAATCCCCAAGGGACAAGATTTTCAGTTTTATTTTTGATACGTGTGATATTATCCTTGTGACGAATGATAATCAAGCTAGCAAGTGCTAGGATAATCAGAATGAAGAGAAGGTCATAGCTGTCTAGGATAAATCCAAATAGTGGAAATAGGAGAACTCCGATAACGGCTGCGATAGAAGCGGCAACGCTAGACAAGGAAATCATACTACCAAGATAGAGGGTTCCAAAGAATACGACTGCTAGGTAGAGACAGAAGATAGGCGCAAATCCGAAAACAACTCCAGCGCTAGTTGCGACAGCCTTACCACCTTTAAAGCCTGCAAAGATAGGGAAGGTATGTCCAATGACAGCCAAAAGTCCAAAGACAAGAGGTGATACACCTTGTAGGTGGAAAAGAATTGGAAGCAGAGTGGCCAAGGTCCCTTTGAAAAAGTCAATTACAAAGGTTGCCATACCTGCTTTCTTACCCAAAATGCGAAAAGTATTGGTTGTTCCAGTATTTCCAGAACCATGTTCACGCAGATTTGTTTGAAAGAAGATTTGTCCGATCCAAAGACCAGAAGGGATTGAGCCTAGTAGATAAGCTGAAATTAATAATACAAATGTCATCATAGACCTATTATACCATGAAATAGTGTAGAAATGATGAGAATATCCTTTAAAATTGTGACAGCTGAACGGGAAAAACTTTGCAAAATCCCTAGAAAACCTGTAAAATAGAAAAGATGAACAAATAGGAGGTTCCTTGTGTCAAAAAAGGAAATCAATATTAATAACTATAATGATGACGCCATTCAGGTGCTAGAAGGGTTGGATGCGGTTCGTAAACGTCCGGGGATGTATATCGGATCGACCGACGGTGCTGGTCTCCACCATCTAGTTTGGGAAATAGTGGACAATGCAGTCGATGAGGCCTTGTCTGGCTTTGGTGACCGCATTGATGTGACTATCAATAAAGACGGAAGTCTAACAGTAGAGGACCATGGTCGTGGGGTGCCGACTGGTATGCATGCCATGGGAATTCCAACCGTAGAGGTTATCTTTACCATTCTCCATGCCGGAGGGAAATTCGGTCAAGGGGGTTATAAGACATCTGGAGGTCTCCACGGGGTGGGGTCTTCTGTTGTTAATGCCCTTTCTAGTTGGCTAGAAGTAGAAATCACTCGTGATGGTGCTGTTTATAAGCAACGCTTTGAAAATGGTGGAAAACCTGCCATGACTTTGAAGAAAATTGGTACAGCACCCAAGACTAAGACAGGTACCAAAGTCACCTTCATGCCAGATGCCAGTATCTTTTCTACGACTGACTTCAAGTACAATACCATCTCAGAACGCCTTAATGAGTCAGCCTTTCTCTTGAAAAATGTGACCTTGTCTTTGACAGATAAGCGAACAGATGAAGCAATCGAATTCCATTATGAGAACGGGGTACAAGACTTTGTTTCTTACCTCAATGAAGACAAGGAAACCTTGACGCCGGTTCTGTACTTTGAGGGGGAAGACAATGGTTTCCAAGTGGAAGTTGCCCTCCAGTACAATGATGGATTCTCAGATAACATCTTGTCCTTTGTCAATAACGTTCGTACCAAGGACGGTGGAACGCATGAGACGGGACTCAAGTCTGCCATTACAAAGGTCATGAACGACTATGCGCGTAAGACGGGACTTCTCAAAGAAAAAGATAAAAATCTTGAAGGATCAGATTATCGTGAGGGACTAGCGGCCGTTCTTTCTATTCTTGTTCCTGAAGAACATTTGCAGTTTGAAGGCCAGACCAAGGACAAACTTGGAAGCCCTCTGGCTCGTCCTGTTGTGGATGGCATAGTATCTGATAAGTTGACCTTCTTTCTAATGGAAAATGGAGAACTAGCTTCCAATCTCATTCGCAAGGCTATCAAGGCGCGTGATGCCCGTGAAGCGGCACGTAAGGCACGTGATGAGAGCCGAAATGGTAAGAAAAATAAAAAAGACAAGGGCTTGTTGTCTGGAAAATTGACTCCAGCCCAGTCTAAAAACCCTGCCAAGAATGAACTCTATCTGGTTGAGGGGGACTCTGCCGGCGGTTCTGCCAAGCAAGGTCGTGATCGTAAGTTCCAGGCTATCTTGCCCCTTCGAGGTAAGGTTATCAATACCGCCAAGGCTAAAATGGCGGATATCCTCAAAAACGAAGAAATCAACACTATGATTTACACCATAGGTGCGGGTGTGGGGGCAGACTTCTCCCTTGAAGATGCCAACTACGACAAAATCATTATCATGACCGATGCGGATACCGATGGTGCCCACATTCAAACTCTTCTTTTAACCTTTTTCTACCGCTACATGCGTCCGCTAGTTGAGGCGGGACATGTCTATATCGCCCTTCCGCCTCTTTACAAGATGTCAAAAGGAAAAGGCAAGAAAGAAGAAGTAGCTTATGCTTGGACGGATGGTGAGTTAGAAGAACTTCGCAAGAAGTTCGGTAAAGGCGCTACCCTTCAACGCTACAAAGGTCTTGGTGAGATGAATGCGGACCAACTCTGGGAAACAACCATGAACCCAGAAACACGTACCCTTATCCGTGTCACGATTGAAGATCTCGCACGCGCTGAACGCCGTGTCAATGTCCTTATGGGAGATAAGGTCGAACCACGTCGTAAATGGATTGAAGATAATGTCAAGTTTACGCTGGAAGAAGCGACTGTGTTTTAAGTCGGTTTTTAATGAATGGGTATCAACATGAGAACAGAAACAGAAATGCTCGATGTGATTTTACAGACTGCCAAATCTTTACAAGTCGAGGCTGTCGCCATGTCTGGTTCGCGGACTGATACAAAAGTGCAAAAAGATGAGTTTCAAGATTACGACGTGATCTATGTCGTGGACGACTTAGATAATCTGACGAGTGACCTTTCTTGGTTAGACCAGTTTGGCACTCGTATCATTGAGCAGCATAATGTCCTAGGCAACCGTCGACTTTATCTCATGCTATTTGAAGATGGCAATCGGATTGATTTGACCCTCTGTCCTACGGAGTATATTCAAGAGTGGGTGGATAGTGAAGCTGATTATACAGTTTTGCAAGATAAGAAAGGCTTGTTTGTTCCCTATTTCCCAAGTCCTCAACGTTACTGGACAAGTCTATCTAGTCAGACAGATTTTGAAAAAGCCTGCAATGAATTTTGGTGGGTGTCAGCCTACGTAGTCAAAGGAATCTGTCGCAAGCAAGTCTTCTATGCGACTGATCATCTCTATGGCATTTGTCACCAAGAACTCTTGAAGGTATTGGCTTGGCAGGTAGCAAGTGATAGGGGCACGGTTGATGTTGGCAAGAACTACAAGTATCTCTTTAGCTACTTGCCTGCTGAGAAAGAGAAGGAATTCTCAAATCTACTTGATTTTTCAAGTAGTGACAAAATCACTCAATCTTTGTTTGCTACGATGCAACTTTTCCACCAAGAAGTTCAATATCTTGCTAAAAAGATGGGCTTTGACTATGATAGGGAAGTGGGTGAGAAGATGATTCAGTATGCTGAGGAGAGACTTTCAAATCACTAACTAAATAAAGTATATAATTTAAAAGATTAAACTACAGAAAGGATAGTTTGGTTACTTATTGTAACTGAACACGGGACTATTTTCTTAGGAAAAAAGATAAATCGCTTTGTGTTCATCGAACTCTGCATCGATTTCCTATTTTTCTACAGAAATTTTCGGCAGGCCGAAACGTCCCTTTGTATCTTAACTGAACATATTTTCTATAAAAACCTACTCTACATTCTTTGAAAGGAGTTGAACACGCCCTAAATGCTGGGTGAAAAAGATAAATTTTCTTGTGAGCATCGCTCACTGCAATAATTTCCTATTTTCACTTTGCATTTTACGGGCTTTGTATCCTATATGAGTAATATCCAAAACATGTCCCTTGAGGACATCATGGGAGAGCGCTTTGGTCGCTACTCCAAGTACATCATTCAAGACCGGGCTTTGCCAGACATTCGGGATGGATTGAAGCCGGTTCAGCGTCGTATTCTTTATTCGATGAATAAGGATGGCAATACTTTTGACAAGAGCTACCGTAAATCGGCCAAGTCTGTCGGGAACATCATGGGGAATTTTCACCCCCACGGGGACAGTTCTATCTATGATGCCATGGTTCGTATGTCTCAGGACTGGAAAAATCGTGAGATTCTGGTCGAAATGCACGGGAACAACGGTTCTATGGACGGAGATCCACCTGCGGCAATGCGTTATACCGAGGCTCGTTTGTCTGAGATTGCAGGCTACCTTCTTCAGGATATCGAGAAAAAGACAGTTCCCTTTGCTTGGAACTTTGACGATACTGAGAAAGAGCCGACGGTTTTGCCAGCAGCCTTTCCAAACCTCTTGGTCAATGGTTCAACTGGAATTTCGGCTGGATATGCCACAGATATTCCACCGCATAATTTAGCTGAGGTTATTGATGCGGCGGTTTACATGATTGACCACCCAACTGCCAAGGTTGATAAGCTGATGGAATTCTTGCCTGGGCCAGACTTCCCTACAGGAGCTATCATCCAAGGGCGTGATGAAATCAAGAAGGCCTATGAAACTGGGAAAGGACGCGTAGTTGTTCGTTCCAAGACGGAGATTGAAAAGCTAAAAGGTGGTAAGGAACAAATCGTTATCACTGAGATTCCTTATGAAATCAATAAGGCTAATCTAGTCAAGAAAATCGATGATGTTCGTGTTAATAACAAGGTGGCAGGTATTGCTGAGATTCGTGATGAGTCGGACCGTGACGGTCTTCGCATCGCTATCGAACTTAAGAAAGACGCGAATACCGAGCTCGTACTCAACTATCTCTTAAAATATACTGACCTACAAATCAACTACAACTTTAACATGGTGGTGATTGACAATTTCACACCTCGTCAGGTTGGGATTGTCCCAATTTTGTCTAGCTATATCGCCCACCGTCGTGAAGTGATTCTGGCGCGTTCCCGCTTTGACAAGGAAAAGGCTGAGAAACGTCTCCATATCGTTGAAGGTTTGATTCGCGTGATTTCAATTTTGGACGAAGTCATTGCCCTTATTCGTGCTTCTGAGAACAAGGCTGACGCTAAGGAAAACCTCAAGGTCAGCTATGAGTTTACTGAAGAGCAGGCTGAAGCTATCGTGACCTTGCAACTGTATCGATTGACCAATACAGACGTGGTTGTCTTGCAGGAAGAAGAAGCAGAACTTCGTGAAAAGATTGCCATGCTTGCGGCGATCATTGGTGACGAACGAACCATGTACAATCTCATGAAGAAAGAGCTTCGTGAGGTCAAGAAGAAATTTGCGACACCACGTTTGAGTACTTTAGAAGACACTGCAAAAGTAATCGAGATTGATACAGCTAGTTTGATTGCCGAGGAAGATACCTATGTCAGCGTGACCAAGGCAGGTTACATCAAGCGTACCAGTCCTCGTTCCTTTGCAGCTTCTACTCTGGAAGAAATTGGCAAACGTGATGATGACCGTTTAATCTTTGTTCAATCTGCCAAGACAACGCAACATCTCTTGATGTTCACGACTCTTGGGAATGTTATCTACAGACCAATCCATGAATTAGCAGATATTCGCTGGAAAGAGATCGGAGAGCATCTGAGCCAAACCATTACAAACTTTGAAACTAACGAAGAAATTCTCTATGCAGAAGTAGTGGATCAGTTTGATGATGCGACAACTTATTTTGCAGCGACTCGCCTTGGTCAAATCAAGCGTGTAGAACGCAAAGAGTTCTCTCCATGGCGGACCTACAAGTCTAAATCTGTCAAGTACGCTAAGCTCAAAGACGAGACAGACCAGATTGTAGCAGTGGCTCCGATTAAACTAGATGATGTACTCTTGATTAGCCAAAACGGTTATGCCCTTCGTTTCAATATCGAAGAGGTTCCAGTTGTTGGTGCCAAGGCTGCGGGTGTCAAGGCTATGAACCTGAAAGCAGATGATGCACTTCAGGTTGCCTTTATCTGTAACACTTCATCCTTCTACCTCTTGACCCAACGTGGAAGCTTGAAACGTGTCTCTTGTGAGGAAATTCCAGCGACCAGCCGTGCTAAACGAGGCCTACAAGTCTTGCGTGAGTTGAAAAACAAACCGCACCGAGTCTTCTTGGCTGGAGCAGTTGCAGAGCAAGGTTTCGTTGGTGATCTTTTTAGTACAGAAGTAGAAGAAAACGACCAAACGTTACTTGTCCAATCTAACAAGGGAACAATCTATGAGAGTCGATTGCAGGACCTCAACTTGTCAGAACGTACTAGCAATGGAAGCTTTATTTCAGACACGATTTCAGATGAAGAAGTTTTCGATGCTTACCTCAAAGAAGTCTTTAAAGAGGACAAAACAAATTCGTAAAAAGAATCAGTCCAGAGGGCTGATTTCTTTATGTTGAAAAAATTTTCAGAAAATTACAAATAATACTTGAAATTTTACTAGAAAAGTGTAGAATAGAACACATAGTTTGAATAGTATAAAGGAGAAACACATGACAGTTGCAATTGATTGGGAAAATCTTGGTTTTGCTTATATGAAACTACCTTACCGTTATATCGCTCACTACAAAAATGGTCAATGGGATCAAGGAGAATTGACAGAGGATGCGACCTTGCATATTTCAGAGTCTTCTCCAAGTCTTCACTATGGACAGCAAGCATTTGAGGGATTGAAAGCCTATCGTACGAAGGATGGTAGTATTCAACTTTTCCGTCCTGATGAAAATGCCAAGCGTCTGCAACGTACCTGCGACCGTCTCTTGATGCCCCAAGTACCAACAGAAATGTTCGTAGAAGCTTGTAAAGCAGTTGCCCGTGCAAATGAAGAATACGTACCACCATATGGAACAGGTGGAACCCTTTATCTTCGTCCTCTCTTGATTGGTGTCGGAGATATCATCGGGGTAAAACCAGCAGAAGAGTACATTTTCACTATCTTTGCTATGCCAGTTGGAAATTACTTTAAGGGTGGATTGGTTCCAACCAATTTCTTGATTCAGGATGAATACGACCGTGCAGCTCCGAATGGTACAGGTGCGGCCAAGGTAGGTGGAAACTATGCTGCTAGTCTCCTCCCAGGTAAAATGGCCAAGTCACGCCAATTTTCAGATGTTATCTACTTAGACCCATCTACACATACAAAGATTGAAGAAGTCGGATCAGCCAACTTCTTTGGAATCACGGCAGACAATGAATTTGTAACACCATTGAGTCCATCTATCTTGCCATCTATTACCAAGTACTCTTTGCTTTACTTGGCAGAACACCGCTTGGGCTTAACACCGATTGAAGGTGATGTCCCAATCGATAATTTGGATCGTTTTGTAGAGGCAGGTGCTTGTGGTACAGCAGCGGTCATTTCTCCAATTGGGGGGATCCAACATGGCGATGATTTCCATGTTTTCTATAGTGAAACAGAAGTAGGTCCTGTTACACGTAAACTCTACGATGAATTGACGGGTATCCAATTTGGTGATGTAGAAGCACCAGAGGGATGGATTGTCAAAGTGGATTAAAAGACACGAAGCAAAGAGAAACTCCATAGCAGTTGTAAGGACTGAAATGGAGTTTTTTCTTGCTAGTTTGAGTATTTTCTTGTACAATAGAAAAAGTGAAAAGAGGTAAAGTATGAGTAAAAAAGATAAGAAAATTGAAATTCAATTAACAGATGCTAAAGTGACTGTTGGAAAAGACAGTTATGAAGGATACGTTTTGACAATCGGGAAAAAGGTCATTGGCGAAATTGCCGAATTAGATAACCAATTTGCCATCATAAAGAATGGAAATGTCGATAGTTTTTATAAAAAACTTGAAAAAGCTGTGGAAATTTTGATTGAAAACTATAATTTGACAAAATAATACTTGTTTTATTGAAAATTTCATGATATAATAGTCTTCGTTGAACATTGGAGAGATAGCGAAGAGGCTAAACGCGGCGGACTGTAAATCCGCTCCTTCGGGTTCGGGGGTTCGAATCCCTCTCTCTCCATTCATCATTGGGGTATAGCCAAGCGGTAAGGCAAGGGACTTTGACTCCCTCATGCGTTGGTTCGAATCCAGCTACCCCAGTTCTTAGGTAATAAGTTCAAGATAAAAAGAAAAATATCTTAGGGTATTTTATTTTTATAATTGAAAGGCGTGAACGATGTGAACATGTCTTTGCGGGTGCTTAGGAAAAAAATTATAAGTATGTCAAGTTTGGAAAGACTTGATTGTTGGAGGATTTTTTAGATGAACGAATTTGAAGATTTGCTAAATAGCGTTAGCCAAGTTGAGCCTGGTGATGTTGTTAGTGCTGAAGTATTGACAGTTGATGCGACTCAAGCTAACGTTGCAATCTCTGGGACTGGTGTTGAAGGTGTCTTGACTCTTCGCGAATTGACAAACGATCGCGATGCAGATATCAATGACTTTGTGAAAGTAGGAGAAGTATTGGATGTTCTTGTACTTCGTCAAGTAGTTGGTAAAGATACTGATACAGTTACATACCTTGTATCTAAAAAACGCCTTGAAGCTCGCAAAGCATGGGACAAACTTGTAGGACGCGAAGAAGAAGTTGTTACTGTTAAAGGAACTCGTGCCGTTAAAGGTGGACTTTCAGTAGAATTTGAAGGTGTTCGTGGATTCATCCCAGCTTCAATGTTAGATACTCGTTTCGTACGTAACACTGAGCGTTTCGTAGGTCAAGAATTTGATGCTAAAATCAAAGAAGTTGACCCTAAAGAAAATCGCTTCATCCTTTCACGTCGTGAAGTTGTTGAAGCAGCTACTGCAGCAGCTCGTGCTGAAGTATTCAGTAAATTAGCTGTTGGTGATGTAGTAACTGGTAAAGTTGCTCGTATCACTAGCTTCGGTGCTTTCATCGATCTCGGTGGTGTTGACGGATTGGTTCACTTGACTGAATTGTCACACGAACGTAACGTATCACCTAAATCAGTTGTAACTGTTGGTGAAGAAATCGAGGTTAAAGTCCTTGATCTTAATGAAGAAGAAGGACGCGTATCCCTTTCACTTAAAGCAACAACACCTGGACCATGGGATGGCGTTGAGCAAAAATTGGCTAAAGGTGATGTAGTAGAAGGAACAGTTAAACGTTTGACTGACTTCGGTGCATTTGTTGAAGTATTGCCAGGTATCGATGGACTTGTTCACGTATCACAAATTTCACACAAACGTATCGAAAATCCAAAAGAAGCTCTTACTGTTGGTCAAGAAGTTACTGTTAAAGTACTTGATGTTAACGCTGACGCAGAACGCGTATCTCTTTCTATCAAAGCTCTTGAAGAACGTCCAGCTCAAGAAGAAGGACAAAAAGAAGAAAAACGTGCTGCTCGTCCACGTCGTCCAAAACGTCAAGAAAAACGTGATTTTGAACTTCCAGAAACACAAACAGGATTCTCAATGGCTGACTTGTTCGGTGATATCGAACTTTAATCAAATTGATAATCACAAAATCCTTTGTTTAAAACAAGGGATTTTTCTTTTGTCTCTTTCTCATTTTTGATATAATAGTTTTATGTTAGATTCAGAAAAAAAATCACGTTATCAACTGTTGAATGAGGAACTCTCTTATTTACTAGAGGGTGAGAGCAATGTTCTTGCCAATCTTTCGAATGCTAGCGCCCTCCTAAAATCTCGCTTTCCAAATACTGTATTTGCAGGTTTTTATCTGTTTGATGGTAGTGAGTTGATTTTAGGTCCTTTTCAGGGTGGTGTTTCTTGTATTCGCATTTCGCTTGGGAAAGGCGTATGTGGAGAAGCTGCCGAGTTTCAAGAGACTGTTTTAGTAGGGGATGTGAGCACCTATCCAAACTACATTTCTTGTGATAGTATGGCCAAGAGTGAAATCGTGGTTCCCATGCTCAAGAATGGTCAATTGCTGGGTGTCTTAGACTTGGATTCTTCACTTATTGATGATTATAATGCCGTTGACCGCGATTACTTGGAACAATTTGTCGCTATTTTGCTTGAGAAGACAGAATGGGACTTTACGATGTTTGAGGAGAAAGCCTAATGTATCAAGCACTTTATCGAAAATATAGGAGCCAAACTTTTTCACAATTGGTCGGACAAGAAGTTGTGGCTAAAACCCTAAAACAAGCGGTCGAGCAGGAAAAGATTAGTCATGCCTATCTTTTCTCGGGTCCTCGTGGAACAGGGAAGACCAGTGTAGCCAAGATTTTTGCCAAGGCTATGAACTGTCCAAATCAGGTGGATGGAGAACCATGTAATCACTGCTATATCTGTCAGGCAGTGACAGAAGGTAGTCTAGAAGATGTTATTGAAATGGATGCGGCTTCAAATAATGGAGTTGATGAAATCCGTGAAATTCGTGATAAATCTACCTATGCACCTAGCTTGGCACGTTACAAGGTCTATATCATAGACGAGGTTCATATGCTGTCTACAGGAGCCTTTAATGCGCTTTTGAAAACTCTAGAAGAGCCAACCCAGAATGTTGTCTTTATCTTGGCAACTACTGAATTGCACAAGATTCCAGCAACCATTTTATCACGTGTTCAACGTTTTGAGTTTAAATCCATTAAAACTCAAGATATCAAGGAGCATATTTATCATATTCTAGAAAAAGAAAATATCAGTTCTGAACCGGAGGCTGTGGAAATCATTGCCAGACGAGCTGAAGGTGGAATGCGGGATGCCTTGTCCATTCTGGACCAAGCCTTGAGCTTGACACAGGGAAACGAGCTCACGACTGCTATCTCTGAGGAGATTACAGGCACCATTAGTCTATCAGCACTAGATGACTATGTAGCCGCCTTGTCTCAGCAGGATGTTTCAAAAGCGCTTGATTCTCTGAATCTTTTATTTGAAAATGGCAAGAGCATGACTCGTTTTGTGACGGATCTCTTGCAGTATTTGCGTGATCTACTGGTCGTCCAGACGGGTGGCGAAAATACTCATCATAGTCCAGTTTTTATGGACAATCTAGCTTTATCACAGGAAAGCCTCTTTGAAATGATTCGAATAGCGACTGTGAGCTTGGCAGATATGAAAGCAAGCCTGCAACCTAAGATTTATGCTGAGATGATGACCATTCGTTTGGCTGAGATTAAGCCTGAATTAGTGCTTTCAGGAGCTGTCGAAAGTGAAATTTCTGCACTGAGACAGGAAGTAGTTCGTCTAAAGCAAGAACTTGCTAATGTTGGAACGGTGCCTAAACAAGTGGCGCCAGTCCCTAGCCGTCCAGCCATTTCCAAGACAGTCTATCGAGTAGACCGTAATAAAGTTCAGGCTATCCTACAAGAAGCTGTTGAAAATCCTGAATTGGCACGGCAAAACTTGATTCGCCTCCAGAATGCATGGGGAGAAGTAATCGAAAGCTTAGCTGGTCCTGATAAGGCTCTGCTTGTTGGTTCTCAGCCAGTTGCGGCAAACGAACACCATGCTATTTTAGCTTTTGAGTCTAATTTCAATGCTGGGCAAACCATGAAACGGGATAATCTTAACACCATGTTTGGCAACATCCTCAGTCAGGCAGCAGGTTTTTCACCTGAGATTTTAGCCATTTCCATGGAGGAATGGAAAGAGGTTCGAGCAGCATTTTCAGCTAAAAACAAGTCTTCTCAAACCAATCAAGAGGTGGAAGAAGAGAGTTTGATTCCAGAAGGATTTGAATTTTTGGCTGATAAAGTGAAGGTAGAGGAAGACTAAAGAAAGATTTCATGATACAATAAGTTTATGAATAGACAACAATTTATTATGATAGCGTTATTTACGGCTGCTGAGACTTATTTTTTCAATGAAGCCTGGATGACCGGGCGTTATTTCATGGCAGCCTTTTGGGCGATTCTACTCTTTCGAAATTTTAGGTTAAGTTACGTGATGGGGAAAATTGTAGACACCATTGATCAGCACCTAAACCGCAAGGACTAGCTCCAAGCTTCTAGACAAAATCAAAGCCTTTTAGGCTTTTTTTTGTTATACTAGTAGAGTATATTTATGGACCTTTTCTTGTATTTTTTAGAGAAATGTAAGTGATTTCTCAAAGGATAAAGGAAATAAGCCTGAAAAAGAAAGGAATTATCATGTCAGTATTAGAGATCAAAGATCTTCACGTTGAGATTGAAGGAAAAGAAATTTTGAAAGGAGTCAATCTGACTCTGAAAACAGGAGAAATCGCTGCTATCATGGGACCAAATGGTACTGGTAAATCGACTCTTTCTGCCGCTATCATGGGAAATCCAAACTATGAAGTTACCAAAGGTGAGGTCTTGTTTGATGGCGTAAACATCCTTGAGTTGGAAGTGGACGAACGCGCGCGTATGGGACTTTTCCTTGCTATGCAATACCCATCAGAAATTCCTGGAATTACTAACGCTGAGTTTCTTCGTGCAGCTATGAATGCTGGTAAAGAAGATGATGAAAAGATTTCAATTCGTGAGTTCATCACTAAACTAGACGAGAAAATGGAATTGCTCAACATGAAAGAAGAAATGGCAGAGCGTTACCTCAACGAAGGTTTCTCTGGTGGTGAGAAAAAACGTAATGAAATTCTTCAACTCTTGATGTTGGAACCAACTTTTGCCCTTTTGGATGAGATTGACTCAGGTCTAGATATTGACGCCCTTAAAGTTGTATCTAAAGGTGTGAATGCCATGCGTGGTGAAGGCTTTGGTGCTATGATCATCACTCACTACCAACGTCTCTTGAACTACATCACACCAGACGTGGTCCACGTGATGATGGAAGGTCGTGTTGTCCTTTCTGGTGGTCCAGAATTGGCAGCCCGTTTGGAACGTGAAGGATACGCAAAACTAGCTGAAGAACTTGGCTACGACTACAAGGAAGAATTGTAATTCCCTCGTATCTTTTAGGAGAAGTAAATGACTAAAGAAACTATTAAACTTTTTTCAGAAATGCATGCTGAACCAAGCTGGTTGTCAGACCTCCGTCAAAAAGCTTTTGATAAGATTGAGAGTTTGGAATTACCAGTTATTGAGCGTGTCAAATTTCACCGTTGGAATCTGGGAGATGGAACCATCACGGAAAGTGAACCTTCAGCAAATGTTCCTGACTTCACTGCTTTAGATAATCACTTGAAGTTGGTGCAAGTAGGAACGCAAACTGTTTTTGAACAAACTCCAGTTGAGTTAGCTGAACAAGGTGTTGTCTTTACAGACTTTCACTCAGCTTTAGAAGAAATTCCAGAGCTTATTGAGGAATTCTTCATGTCATCAGTTAAGTATGACGATGACAAGTTGGCAGCCTACCATACAGCTTACTTTAATAGTGGTGCTGTTCTCTACATCCCTGATAATGTTGAGATTAAAGAGCCAATCGAAGGTATTTTCTACCAAGACAGCGATAGCGATGTGCCGTTTAACAAGCATATCCTTATCATTGCTGGTAAAAACTCTAAAATAAGCTATCTTGAACGTCTAGAGTCAAGAGGTGGAGGTAGTGCCAAAGCAACTGCCAATATCACAGTTGAAGTGATTGCTCGTTCTGGTGCGCAAGTGAAATTTGCTGCTATTGACCGTCTAGGTGAAAATGTCACTGCTTACATTAGCCGTCGTGGTAAACTAGGCAACGATGCCAGCATTGACTGGGCCATTGGTGTCATGAACGAAGGAAATGTTGTTGCGGACTTTGATAGCGACTTGATTGGGAATGGTAGCCATGCTGACCTTAAAGCCGTAGCTCTTTCAAGTGGCCGTCAAGTACAAGGGATTGATACGCGAGTGACTAACTATGGTTGCAACTCAATCGGAAATATCCTTCAACATGGGGTTATCCTTGAAAAAGCTACCTTGACCTTCAATGGTATTGGCCACATTATCAAGGGTGCCAAGGGAGCAGATGCGCAGCAAGAGAGTCGTGTTCTTATGCTTTCAGACCAAGCACGTTCGGATGCCAACCCAATTCTTTTGATTGATGAAAATGACGTAACTGCAGGTCACGCGGCTTCTATCGGTCAGGTGGATCCAGAAGATATGTACTACCTCATGAGCCGTGGCTTGGATAAGGCGACTGCAGAACGCTTGGTTGTTCGTGGTTTCCTTGGATCTGTTATCGTTGAGATTCCAGTCAAGGAAGTTCGTGATGAAATGATTGCAACCATCGAAGAAAAATTGTCAAAACGCTAAGGGGAAGCCTATGTTAGATGTAGAAGCGATTCGCAAGGATTTTCCAATTTTAGACCAGATTGTCAACGATGAACCTCTGGTCTATCTGGACAATGCTGCGACGACACAAAAACCACTAGCAGTTCTGGAAACAATCAACCGCTACTATAAGCAGGACAATGCCAATGTTCACCGTGGGGTTCATACCTTGGCTGAAAGGGCGACAGCTTCCTATGAGGCGGCTCGTGAAACCATTCGTAAGTTTATCAATGCAGACTCTACAGAGGAAGTACTCTTTACTAGAGGAACGACAACCAGTCTTAACTGGGTAGCGCGTTATGCTGAGGAAATCCTGACTGAGGGAGATCAGGTCTTGATTTCTATCATGGAACACCATTCCAATATCATTCCTTGGCAGGAAGCCTGCCGTAAGACTGGAGCAGAGCTTGTCTATGTCTATCTCAAGGATGGAGCTCTGGATATGGATGACTTGCGCGCTAAATTGACTGATAAAGTCAAGTTTGTCTCCCTAGCTCACGCCTCAAATGTTCTTGGTGTGGTCAATCCTATCAAAGAAATCACGCAATTAGCCCACCATGTTGGAGCTATCATGGTGGTGGATGGTGCTCAGTCTACGCCGCATATGAAGATTGATGTCCAGGACTTGGATGTGGACTTCTTTGCTTTTTCAGGTCACAAGATGGCTGGACCAACTGGTATTGGTGTTCTTTACGGTAAAGAAAAGTATCTGGAACAAATGTCACCAGTTGAGTTTGGTGGCGAGATGATTGATTTCGTCTATGAGCAATCTGCTAGTTGGAAGGAATTGCCTTGGAAATTTGAGGCTGGAACGCCAAATATGGCAGGTGCTATCGGACTTGCTGCAGCAGTTGATTATCTGGAAAAGATTGGTATGGATGCTATTGAAGCTCATGAACAGGAACTGATCGCATACGTCTATCCCAAATTGCAGGCCATTGAAGGTTTGACTATTTATGGTTCGCAGGACTTGGCTAAACGTTCAGGTGTGATTGCATTTAACCTAGGCGATCTTCATCCCCATGACCTAGCTACAGCACTGGATTATGAAGGGGTAGCAGTTCGTGCAGGTCATCATTGCGCCCAACCCTTGCTTCAGTATTTGGAAGTCCCAGCAACAGCTCGTGCAAGTTTTTATATCTACAATACCAAGGCGGATTGTGACAAACTAGTCGATGCCCTACAAAAGACAAAGGAGTTTTTCAATGGCACTTTCTAAACTAGATAGCCTTTATATGGCAGTGGTAGCAGATCATTCGAAAAATCCTCACCATCAAGGGAAGTTGGATGATGCTGAGCAAATCAGCCTCAACAATCCAACCTGTGGGGATGTTATTAATCTCTCTGTTAAGTTTGACGCAGAGGACCGTTTGGAAGATATTGCTTTTCTAAATTCAGGATGCACGATTTCAACTGCTTCTGCTAGTATGATGACAGATGCTGTTTTAGGGAAGACCAAACAAGAAATTCTAGAACTTGCAACCATCTTTTCTGAAATGGTTCAAGGTCAAAAGGATGACTGCCAAGACCAACTTGGCGATGCAGCTTTCTTGTCAGGTGTTGCCAAATTCCCTCAACGAATCAAGTGTGCAACCCTAGCTTGGAATGCACTTAAGAAGACAATTGAGAATCAAGATAACGAGTAAGACAAGTTGCTTTTGTCTTATAAATCATTAGAAATGAAGAAAGAAAGGATATTATGGCTGAAGAAAGAGTAGAACCAAAACCAATTGATCTTGGTGAATATAAATTTGGTTTCCATGATGATGTAGAGCCTGTCCTATCGACAGGAAAAGGACTCAACGAAGGTGTTATTCGTGAATTATCTGCTGCCAAGGGTGAGCCAGAGTGGATGTTAGAATTCCGTTTGAAGTCTTATGAAACCTTCAAAAAAATGCCTATGCAAACCTGGGGAGCAGACTTGTCAGAGATTGACTTTGATGACTTGATCTATTACCAAAAACCATCTGATAAACCAGCCCGTTCTTGGGATGAAGTTCCTGAAAAGATCAAAGAAACCTTTGAACGTATCGGAATTCCAGAAGCTGAGCGTGCTTATCTAGCAGGTGCCTCTGCCCAGTACGAGTCAGAAGTGGTTTACCACAACATGAAGGAAGAGTTCCAGAAATTAGGTATTATCTTTACAGATACAGATTCTGCCCTCAAGGAATACCCAGACTTGTTTAAACAATACTTTGCGAAGTTGGTACCGCCGACTGATAACAAGTTGGCAGCCCTCAACTCAGCAGTATGGTCAGGTGGAACCTTTATCTACGTACCAAAAGGTGTCAAGGTAGATATCCCACTTCAAACCTACTTCCGTATCAATAACGAAAATACAGGTCAGTTCGAACGTACCTTAATTATCGTTGATGAGGGAGCAAGCGTCCACTACGTAGAAGGATGTACAGCACCAACTTATTCAAGCAATAGCTTGCACGCTGCCATTGTAGAAATTTTTGCTTTAGACGGAGCTTATATGCGTTATACAACCATCCAAAACTGGTCTGATAATGTCTATAACTTGGTAACAAAACGTGCCAAAGCCTTGAAAGATGCGACTGTTGAGTGGATTGATGGAAACTTGGGTGCCAAAACAACCATGAAATACCCATCTGTTTACCTAGATGGAGAAGGGGCGCGTGGAACCATGCTTTCAATTGCCTTTGCTAATGCTGGGCAACACCAGGATACGGGTGCCAAGATGATTCACAACGCTCCACATACAAGCTCATCTATCGTGTCTAAATCCATCGCTAAAGGCGGAGGAAAGGTGGACTACCGTGGACAAGTAACCTTTAACAAGAACTCTAAGAAATCTGTTTCTCATATCGAGTGTGATACCATTATCATGGATGACTTGTCAGCATCAGATACCATTCCGTTTAATGAAATCCATAACTCGCAAGTTGCTTTGGAGCACGAAGCCAAAGTATCTAAGATTTCAGAGGAACAACTCTACTACCTCATGAGCCGTGGTTTGTCAGAATCTGAGGCAACCGAGATGATTGTCATGGGATTTGTCGAGCCCTTCACCAAAGAACTTCCAATGGAATACGCAGTTGAGCTGAACCGCTTGATTAGCTATGAAATGGAAGGTTCAGTCGGGTAAGAATATGCAAAATCTGAACAGGAAGAGTTCCTGTTCAGATTTTTTTCAAAAAGGACCTAATAAATATTCACAAAAATGCTTTTATATGGTAAAATAAAACAACTATATTTAGTGGAGATGAAGTATGAATATTTTTAGAACCAAGGATGTTAGTCTGAGACAGACAGAGATGCGTCGCCATTTGAAATTGTGGGATTTGATTCTATTGGGAATTGGTGCCATGGTGGGGACAGGGATTTTCACCATTACAGGTACGGCGGCAGCAACACTTGCTGGTCCATCACTAGTGGTTTCTATCGTGATTTCTGCCCTGTGTGTTTCTCTATCAGCTCTCTTTTTTGCAGAATTTGCCTCTCGTGTACCCGCAACTGGGGGTGCTTATAGTTATCTCTATGCGATTTTGGGAGAATTGCCAGCCTGGATTGCTGGCTGGTTGACCATCATGGAATTCATGACGGCTGTTTCAGGTGTGGCGTCTGGCTGGGCAGCTTACTTTAAGGGATTGCTCAGTGATTATGGTATCTCCATGCCCCAAGCCTTGAATGGTACCTTTAATCCTGAACAGGGGACCTATATCGACCTTCTGCCTATTTTAGTGCTGACCTTGGTAACAGGATTGGTTTTATTAAATTCTAAGGCAGCCTTGCGCTTTAATTCGCTTCTAGTAATCTTGAAATTTTCTGCTCTAGCCTTATTTATCCTAGTTGGTATTTGGTACATCAAACCTGAAAATTGGTCGAATTTTGCTCCTTTTGGCTTTGGCCAGATTTATGGAGGAAGCACTGGGATTATGGCAGGTGCATCTTTGATGTTCTTTGGATTTCTCGGATTTGAGTCTATTTCCATGGCAGTTGATGAAATCCAAAGCCCGCAAAAAAATATTCCTCGCGGAATTGTCCTTTCTCTGACAATCGTCACTATTCTCTATGCTTTGGTGACCTTAGTATTGACAGGGATTGTTCACTATAGTAAGCTCAATGTGGACGATGCAGTAGCATTTTCATTACGGAGTATTGGTATCGGTTGGGCAGCCAACTATGTTTCGCTTGTAGCCATTCTCACCCTGATAACGGTATGTATTTCCATGACTTATGCTTTGTCTCGAATGATTTATAGCTTAGCACGTGATGGACTTTTACCTCGAAGCTTTAAACAACTAAGTAAAACTAGCCGAGTTCCTAAAAATGCGACCCTCTTAACAGGAGTTGTTTCAGCCCTTGCTGCAGGAGTGTTTCCTCTAGCCAGTATTGCAGCCTTCTTAAATATCTGTACCTTAGCTTATCTCATTTTGCTAGCCTACGGAATAATAAAACTCAGAAAAGATAAGGGGATGCCAAAAAAAGGAGAGTTTAAAACTCCTTTGGTGCCACTTTTGCCAATCCTTTCCATCCTTATCTGTGTTTCCTTTATGCTTCAATATAGTCTAGATACCTGGATTGCCTTTAGCATTGCTCTTGTAGTTGGTTTAATCATCTACTTTACTTACGGTTACCATCATTCAACCCTCACAGAAGAAAAATAAAAGCTGGGAAATCCCAGCTTTTTAATCTTTCACATAAGTAAAGCCTTCACCCAGAATTTCATGGGCTTCTGTGATGGTGATAAAGGCTTGAGGATCGACTTGGTGAATCATATCCTTCATTTTGACGATTTCGTTCCGACCGACGATACAGTAAATAATTTTTAAATCTTTCTTACTGTAATAACCTTGACCAGATATAAAGGTCACACCACGTCCAAGCTCCTCATTAATCTTATCAGCCAGTTGGTCAGGATATTGAGTAATAATCATAAATCCTTTACCAGCGTATCCCCCTTCGCCAATCAGGTCAATAACGCGAGCGATGATGAAGTCAAACAAGAGAGTATAGGTCACAAGACGGAGATCTTGGAAAATAAGCAGAATTAACATTAAAATGAAAAAGTCAATTCCAAAAAGCAATTTCCCAATCGAAAGATTGGTGTACTTGTTGAGGATACGGGCAACGATATCAGAACCACCAGTGGTTCCACCAGCATTAAAGATAATTCCTAAACCAACTCCCAGTAAAACCCCTGAGACTAAAGCAACGATGATGAGGTCTCCTTGTAAATCAAACTGCAAGGGGATACGCTCAAAGATTGCGAGCCAAATAGAGAGAGAAATAGAACCCAGAAGGCTGGAGTAGAGGGTCTTGGAACCAAATATCTTCCAAGCCAAAATAAATAAAGGAATATTGATTAAGAGATTCATCAATGAGACAGGGATTTTAAAAAGATAGTAGGTAATCAAGGTGATACCTGTCGCCCCTCCCTCAAATAGATGATAAGGAACAACAAAGTAGGTGAGACCAAAGGCATAGATAGCTGCTCCAAATATAATCGTAATAATCGGTTGAACTTTTCGAATCATAGCTGTTCCTCGCTTTTCTATAGATAGATTATACCAAAAATTCAGTTTTTTTAATTGGATTACTTATGATTTTTTATCATTTTTTTGATATAATAAGAGTGAAAAATCCCAATCCTATTGAGAAGAATAGAAAGATTGAACTTATGACACAAGTAAAAATTGTAACGGACTCTTCTGTTACTATCGAACCAGAAGTAGTTAAAGAATTAAATATCACTATTGTCCCCTTATCAGTTATGATTGATGGCGTACTCTACTCAGATGCTGATCTAAAAGAGGGGGAATTCCTTCATCTCATGCAACAAAGCAAGAATCTCCCTAAAACGAGTCAACCTCCAGTAGGAGTGTTTGCTGAAGTCTTTGAAGAGCTGGGAAAAGATGGCAGTCAGGTTGTTGCTATTCATATGTCTCATGCCTTGTCTGGAACGGTTGAAGCTGCTCGCCAAGGCGCAAGTCTCTCAAGTTCTGATGTGACTGTTATTGATAGTTCCTTTACAGATCAGGCTATGAAGTTTCAAGTTGTTGAAGCTGCAAAACTTGCTAAAGAGGGTAAAGATTTAGAAACTATTCTAGCACATATAGAAGAAGTGAAGAATCACACAGAGCTTTATATCGGTGTTTCGACTCTAGAAAACCTAGTGAAAGGTGGGCGTATTGGACGTGTGACGGGACTATTAAGCTCACTATTAAATATTCGTGTAGTGATGCAGATGAAAAACCACGAACTTCAACCAATCGTCAAAGGACGTGGAGCGAAAACTTTCAAAAAGTGGCTTGAGGAATTAACCAATACTCTTTCCCAAAAATCAGTTGCAGAAATTGGAATTTCCTATGCTGGAACGAATGAATGGGCAAATGAGATGAAGAGTTTATTGCAAGCCTATGTTGAGAAACCAATCTCTGTACTGGAAACTGGCTCTATTATTCAAACTCATACTGGAGAGAATGCTTGGGCAATTCTAATCCGCTATAATTCCTAAAAAAATAGAGAAAAATGTTTGAAATGGTGTTTTTGACTTGACCTATGGGCAATTTTAGGATATGATTATATTTGTTAATCAGAAATTATTTGGAGGATTTGTTAACATGGCAAACAAACAAGATTTGATCGCTAAAGTGGCAGAAGCTACAGAATTGACTAAGAAAGATTCAGCAGCAGCAGTTGATGCTGTATTTGCAGCAGTAACTGAATACCTTGCAGCTGGTGAAAAAGTTCAATTGATTGGTTTTGGTAACTTTGAAGTTCGTGAACGCGCTGCACGTAAAGGTCGCAACCCACAAACTGGTAAAGAAATCGAAATCGCAGCTTCTAAAGTTCCAGCATTCAAAGCTGGTAAAGCTCTTAAAGACGCTGTTAAATAATGAATTTTCAAAAAGCCTATTGCATCAAGCTTTCTAGCTTGGTCAATAGGCTTTTTTTGTTGCTTTGGGGCATTTTGGGGGCAAGAACTAATACTTTTCCATGACATCTGCCACTGTTGATTTCATTTCTTTAGTTATATATGTATAAATTTAGGTGTTTTTCAACTGAGTCTTTGATATGATATATAACTTCTGAGATAAGTAGTCTTTTGAAAAATAGGGTTTAAGCCTTTACAGTAAAAGAAAAAAGGTTCCCATATTTGAGAACCTTCTTTTCATTAGTTTTTAGAAGCTGCTTGGAATTCAGGGTTTTTCCATGCTTCATCAATGATAGCTTGCAATTCTTTAGCAGATGCTTGCATTTTTTGAGTTTCAGCGTCGTTCAATGGGATGTTTACTGGACGAACGATACCGTGTGCACCAACAACAGCTGGTTGACCGATAAAGACGTTTTTAACACCGTATTGACCTTCTTGGAAGACTGAAAGTGGAAGTACTGCATTTTCGTCATCAAGGATTGCTTTTGTGATACGAGCAAGTGCTACTGCGATACCGTAGTATGTAGCTCCTTTTTTATTGATGATTGTGTAGGCGGCGTCACGAACACCTTCGAACAATTCAATCAATTCAGCTTCTTGAACGTTTTGAGTATCTTTAAGGAATTCTTCAAGGTTTACACCAGCGATGTTAGCGTGTGACCAAACCGCAAATTCAGAATCTCCGTGTTCGCCCATGATGTAGGCGTGAACGGAACGAGCATCAACGTCCAATTTTTCAGCAAGTGCTTGACGGAAACGTGCTGAGTCAAGTGAAGTACCTGAACCGATAACACGTTCTTTAGGGAATCCAGAGAATTTCCAAGTTGAGTAAGTCAAAACGTCAACTGGGTTAGCCGCAACAAGGAAGATACCATCAAAACCTGATTCAACAACTTGTGTTACAATTGATTTGTTGATAGCCAAGTTTTTACCTACAAGGTCAAGGCGAGTTTCACCTGGTTTTTGAGGAGCACCTGCAGTGATAACAACAAGGTCAGCGTCTGCACAGTCAGAGTATTGAGCAGCGTAGATTTTTTTAGGTGAAGTGAAGGCAAGGGCGTGGCTAAGGTCAAGCGCATCACCAACAGCTTTTTCGTGCAATTGTGGAATTTCGATAATTCCAAGCTCTTGTGCAATTCCTTGGTTAACAAGTGCGAAAGCGTAAGATGAACCTACGGCACCGTCACCAACAAGGATCACTTTTTTGTGTTGTTTAGTTGAAGTCATTATCTAAACATCTCCTTCATTTTTTTTAGGGGAATCCCCAGACACTTTCATTCTATCACTTTTAAAAAGCTTTGTCACGAATATTCTATTCGGTTATTGATGTAAACGTTTTAGTGGTTTTCAAAGACTGAAATGAAGGACAAATTATGGTATAATATATCTAATTACTAATAGTGAAATGAGGCATTTATGAATGCAGGATAGAAATTTAGTGAATGTCAATCTGACAAAGGAGATGAAGACCAGCTTTATCGACTACGCCATGAGCGTTATCGTTGCGCGGGCCCTTCCTGATGTTCGAGACGGTTTAAAACCTGTTCACCGCCGTATTCTTTACGGAATGAATGAACTAGGTGTTACACCAGACAAACCTCATAAAAAATCAGCCCGTATTACAGGGGATGTTATGGGTAAATACCACCCACACGGGGATTCATCTATTTATGAAGCCATGGTTCGTATGGCTCAGTGGTGGAGCTACCGTTACATGCTTGTCGATGGACATGGAAACTTTGGTTCCATGGACGGGGATGGTGCCGCTGCACAGCGTTACACAGAAGCACGTATGAGCAAGATTGCTCTTGAAATGCTTCGTGACATCAATAAAAACACAGTTGATTTCGTAGACAACTACGATGCCAATGAGCGTGAGCCCTTGGTCTTGCCAGCTCGTTTTCCAAACCTTTTGGTCAATGGGGCAACTGGGATTGCCGTAGGGATGGCTACCAATATTCCTCCTCACAACCTTGGTGAAACCATTGATGCTGTGAAATTGGTCATGGACAATCCTGAAGTAACTACTAAGGACTTGATGGAAGTCTTGCCTGGTCCAGATTTTCCAACTGGTGCCCTTGTCATGGGGAAATCAGGTATCCATAAGGCTTATGAGACTGGTAAAGGTTCCATTGTCCTCCGTTCTCGTACAGAGATTGAAACCACTAAGACAGGTCGTGAGCGTATCGTTGTAACGGAATTTCCTTACATGGTTAATAAAACCAAGGTACATGAGCATATTGTTCGTTTGGTACAAGAAAAAAGGATTGAGGGCATTACAGCAGTCCGTGATGAATCCAACCGTGAAGGGGTTCGTTTCGTGATCGAGGTCAAACGGGATGCATCCGCAAATGTTATCCTCAACAACCTCTTCAAGATGACGCAGATGCAAACCAACTTTGGTTTCAATATGCTTGCTATTCAAAATGGCGTACCAAAAATCTTATCTCTTCGCCAAATTTTGGATGCTTATATTGAACACCAAAAAGAAGTGGTTGTTCGCCGTACCCGTTTTGACAAGGAAAAGGCAGAAGCGCGTGCGCACATCTTAGAAGGCCTTTTAATCGCGCTAGACCATATCGACGAAGTGATCCGTATCATCCGTGCTAGTGAAACGGATGCGGAAGCACAAGCTGAGTTGATGAGCAAGTTTAAGCTTTCTGAACGTCAAAGTCAGGCTATCCTTGATATGCGTCTTCGTCGTTTGACAGGATTGGAACGCGATAAGATTCAGTCTGAATATGATGAATTGATTGCCTTGATTGCAGACCTAACCGATATCCTTGCTAAACCAGAACGCGTAGTGCAAATCATAAAAGATGAATTAGATGAAGTAAAACGTAAATTTGGTGACAAACGTCGTACCGAGTTGATGGTTGGAGAAGTCTTAACTCTTGAAGATGAAGACTTGATTGAGGAGTCGGATGTCTTGATAACCCTTTCTAATAAGGGTTATATTAAACGTTTGGACCAAGGTGAATTTACTGCTCAAAAACGTGGTGGTCGTGGAGTCCAAGGTACAGGAGTTAAGGATGATGACTTTGTGCGTGAGTTGGTTTCAACCATCACCCATGATCACTTGCTCTTCTTTACCAATAAAGGTCGCGTATACCGACTAAAAGGTTATGAAATTCCTGAATACGGTCGCACGGCCAAGGGATTGCCGGTTGTCAATCTTTTGAAGCTGGATGAAGGGGAGAGCATACAAACCATCATTAATGTTAAATCTGAACGTAGTGATGACGCCTATCTCTTCTTCACAACCCGTCACGGTATCGTGAAACGAACCAGTGTTAAAGAATTTGCTAATATCCGTCAAAATGGACTTAAAGCCTTGAATCTCAAGGATGAAGATGAACTGATTAATGTCTTGCTGACAGAAGAAGATACAGATATCATCATTGGTACTAAGTTTGGTTATGCCGTTCGCTTTAATCAATCAGCCGTTCGTGGTATGAGCCGTATCGCGACAGGTGTCCGAGGTGTTAACCTCCGTGATGGAGACACTGTAGTTGGTGCTAGTGTCATCACTGACCAGGACGAGGTCCTTATCATCACTGAAAAAGGTTATGGTAAACGTACTCTTGCAACTGAATATCCAACAAAAGGTCGTGGTGGTAAAGGGATGAAGACAGCCAATGTTGCTGAGAAGAATGGCCCTCTTGCAGGTCTCCTCACTGTTAAAGGAGATGAAGACCTGATGATTATCACAGATACAGGTGTCATGATTCGAACAAACGTTGCCAATATTTCACAAACAGGACGCTCAACTATGGGAGTTAAGGTGATGCGTCTGGATCAGGATGCTAAGATTGTGACCTTTACAACGGTTGATGCGGTAGAAAAAGAAGAAGTTGGGACTGAAAACGAAACAGAAGGTAAAGCATAATGTCTCATAAAAAAACGAAAAGTAAGAAGAATAAGCGTAGGAATCTATTTCTCAATATTTTAGCGGTTTTCTTAATTCTTTTATCCTTAGCTTTGATTTTTAATTCAAAGATTCGAGATCTCTTTATGGTGTGGAACACCAATAAATACCAAGTCAATCAGGTTACTAAAGAAAATATAGATGAAAATCTCAAAACAGAAGGAAATTTTGATTTTGATTCGGTTAAATCTATCTCATCTGAAGCAGTTCTAGCCGCTCAGTGGGACGCTCAGAAGCTTCCTGTTATTGGAGGAATTGCTATTCCCGAAGTGGAGATTAACTTGCCAATTTTCAAAGGGTTGGATAATGTAAACTTGTTCTATGGAGCAGGAACCATGAAACCAGACCAAAAAATGGGAGAGGGCAACTATTCTCTAGCGAGTCACCATATCTTTACTGCTGAAAATGCCAGTCAAATGCTCTTCTCACCTTTAGTTAACGCTAAAGCGGGCATGAAAATTTACCTGACCGATAAGGATAAGGTTTATACTTATGAGATTACGGAAGTTAAACACGTTACTCCGGACCGAGTAGATGAAATCGAAGATCGTGAAGGAGTTAAGGAGATTACGCTGGTAACTTGTGTGGACTATAATGCGACTGAGCGTATAATTGTTAAGGGGATTTTTAAAGAATCAAAAGCTTATTCAGAGACTTCTGAGGATATTTTGAAGGCCTTTAATCAACCGTATAGACAACGTTATTAACCTCAAAAACCAGTGAAATTGCTTCTTCACTGGTTTTTTCTCAAATAGAGTCATCATTCAAAGGAGAATAATACATGTTCGAATATTTTTGGATTGGAATGAAAATGATGTGGGAAAGTCCTGTCTTTAGTTTTGCCTTTTACTTATTAACCTCTATTCTTTTACTAATCTTTTGGCGACGTTTTATAATTGTCCGTCGTAGTGGTGGTAATTTTTTTGCCCCATTTCACATTGCCAATTGGAGACTTTATATTCACAATGCTTTCGTATTTGTGAAGCGAATCATTCCGCTGAATAACATCAAAAGGATTGAAGTCAAATATATTCGAAGTGTCAAATTGAATGGGGCAAGGTATCATGTGTTTATTGAACAGAAAAACAGAAAGACTCTATCATTTTTCTGTGGCAAATCAAAACAGAATGATCTCCTTGTGAAGAATCTAAAGAATGAAACTAAAAACTACCATATTAGAATTGTAATAGATGGATAAGTGTTTAGTTTAAGAAAGGAATGATCATGGATAAGCTACAAGAAGTCAGAGAAAATGAACAGTTAAGGACCTTACTGATGACTGAATGTGATATTTATTTTTATGACAAGATAAGTGAAGTCCAGTTTTCAGGGAACAATGAGGAATACTCTCTTGCCTGTAAGGCATTTGCCCAGGATGGCAGTGGGGGCGAATATGTTTTTCTTGAAGATAACAGCATAGGCTTTATCGGAAGTGAGGGCCAAGTGGGAAGAGTAGCAGAAAGTCTGGATGACTTACTGACATTCCTACTTCACGCAGGTTGTATTTCGGATTTTAGCTGTCAGTATCTTTATCAGAATACAGACTTATTGAAAGCATTTTGTAAAGGTTATGTGTCTAAAATACGAGAAAGCTATCAGATTAAGCAGGAAGATTGGGATCAGATACGAGGAAATATGGCTCAAAAACTATCACTTGATTTTAATCCTGAAAAACTAGAAAAAGTAGCCATGGCATTTTATCAAGCAGCGACAAGGAAGCCTGTCTTTTCCTGTAAGTATATAGACGGTGAAGAAGAGTATACCTGCGATTCAGTCTTGTCGGACATTGTAGGATTGTGGACGACAGAACTTGTAGGCATGAGTAGAGAAGAAATTGAAAACTATAAAATTTGATAATGTATGATACTCGCAAGATGATCATTCAACTTTAATGGTATCTTTTCAATATGAAAGGAAACTGGTCAATAGGTTGAAAGATTTATCGTAAGAAACCGAAGGATGTCTAGTATAAGAGAGGATAGATAATGAGTCAGTTAAGAGAAAAGTCTTTAGTTGGGCTCAAAGAAGACATAACAAGTAGTTTTCAATTTGACAAGGACCTTCCTATGATATACTTGGGAGAAATTGCCAATATGGCTGGACACTGAATCTTCACAGGAAAATCGGGGGAAGTCTTATTTTGGATATCATATTTCACATTTTAGAGAGCTAAGTGAAGATGAGATATAGGACTTTCGCAGTAGGAAAAATAGATGAGGAGTTGAGAATGAATAATCAGATTGATTTAGTACTTCCGAACGTATATGCAGAATTCTTGAGCAAAATCGACAAAGCAGGAGAGTTGGTAATAGAGAATACAGGTATCACCTTATACTCGAGGCTAGATTTGCTAGAGAGAAACTCCACCTACCAAATAGAAGAGTGGGAACCAGATTTTTTCCTGATTGGGCAAGATGGGGATGTCGCTTTTTTTATAAAGAAAGATTCTGACGACACTATTTATATGAATGATTTGGGGGCATTAGGTTCACTGGAAATGAAACCCATATCTTCGAATATTTTCGAGTTTGTGCAACAAGCAAGTGAACATTCTGATGATATCTTCTAATCATTGCAAGCGTTGTTATTTTATCGTATGTGCGTGTAGAAGACATTTTTATGAAAACATTTGAACATTTTGATTAATGTTAATAAATTTTTAGTAAATGATAATGATTTGGAAAGTGAACAATGAATTTTGATGAGAGTTTACAGCAATACACTTGTGAGTATGAGGGAGTGACCTTTGTTTGGGACGAAGAGCCTGATTGTGACTTTATAGATAAAGTTGAACTGTTATCAAAAAATTATCAGGAAAATCTCAATAGAATTGTCAACTTCATGCTAGCTGATCTTAAGGAAATGTATGGAGATGTCAGCGAGGAAGATGTGAAGAACAAGCTGGGGAAACCTATCATTGACTACAATCAAGGAACAGTTAGTTATTGTGAGCAAACCTTCGATGACTGGCACCTATTTGAGTTTGAATTTTTGGATGATCAATTTGAAATATTGAAATGTTTTTCTGTTAATGGGTAAAGGAGAGATTTATGGAATTCCCCAATGCATTGATTTTCTTTGTAGAAAACGTATACAAGAAAGGCTTTTCAAAATGCGTGCTTTATGTTATAATATTCACAAATAAAAGTTTAGGAGTTTTTTTATGGTCTCTTCAGAATTTATCTCAAAGATTGAATTTGCTTGTAAGAAGAAAGAAAGTCTTTATAGCCAAAGTAAGTTTAAATATGCGATTCGTTCCATGTTTGCAGGTGCTTTTCTAACATTTAGTACGGCTGCGGGCGCAGTTGGAGCTGATTTGATTAATAAGATCGCACCAGGCAGTGGACGCTTCCTCTTCCCATTCGTTTTTGCTTGGGGATTGGCCTACATTGTTTTCTTGAATGCTGAGCTAGTAACTTCAAATATGATGTTTTTGACAGCTGGCAGTTTCTTGAAAAAAATCTCATGGAGAAAAACGGCTGAGATTCTACTTTACTGTACCTTCTTCAACCTCATCGGAGCTTTGATAGCAGGTTGGGGCTTTGCCCACTCAGCAGCCTATGCAAATTTAACACATGATAGCTTCATTTCAGGAGTTGTAGAGATGAAGTTAGGTCGTTCCAATGAGCTAGTCTTGCTTGAAGGTATTTTAGCCAATATCTTTGTAAACATTGCCATTCTTTCATTCGTTTTGGTGAAAGACGGTGGAGCCAAACTATGGCTTGTCTTATCAGCAATTTACATGTTTGTATTCTTAACAAACGAACACATTGCTGCGAACTTTGCTTCTTTTGCGATTGTTAAGTTCAGTGTTGCAGCTGATTCAATTGCTAACTTTGACATACCTAATATTCTTCGTCACTGGGGTGTAACCTTTGTCGGGAACTTTATCGGAGGAGGTCTCTTGATGGGCTTGCCTTACGCTTTCCTCAATAAAAACGAAGATACTTATGTAGATTAAAAAAACAGGCACGAGTTAATCGTGCTTTTTTGTTTGATGTGTATGACTAGTCATAGTTGTTCCTTATATCAAAATATAGAAAAACGGTATTGGAAAAGCCTGTCCCAAGATGATACAATATCCGTAATGAAGCTATTTGGAGGTCGTCTTATGACTCGTGATTTTAAATTTGAAACTCTACAATTACATGCTGGGCAAGTGGTTGATCCAGCAACTAAGTCTCGTGCAGTACCGATTTATCAAACAACATCCTTCGTTTTTGATGACACGCAGGAAGGTGCTGATTTGTTTGCCTTGAGAAAACCAGGCAATATCTATACTCGTATCACCAATCCTACAACAGCAGCCTTTGAGGAAAGAATCGCTGCTCTTGAAGGTGGTGTTGGAGCACTAGCGACAGCATCAGGTATGGCTGCTGTAACCTACACTATTTTGGCGCTTGCTCACGCAGGTGACCATGTGGTAGCGGCGTCAACTATTTACGGTGGGACCTTTAACCTCTTGAAGGAAACCCTTCCTCGTTATGGGATCACAACTACCTTTGTGGATGTGGATAATTTGGAAGAAGTGGAAGCAGCTATCGGTGACAATACCAAACTTGTCTTGATTGAAACCTTGGGGAATCCCTTGATTAACATTCCTGACTTGGAAAAATTGGCTGATATTGCGCATAAACACCAGATTCCTCTCGTTTCTGACAATACTTTTGCTACACCATATTTGATTAACGTCTTCTCTCACGGTGTAGATATTGCCATTCACTCAGCAACTAAGTTTATTGGTGGACATGGTACGACTATTGGTGGAGTGATTGTCGATAGTGGTCGTTTTGACTGGGAGGCTTCAGGGAAGTTCCCTCAATTTGTTGAGGAAGATCCGAGCTACCATAACTTGAGCTATACTCGTGATGTGGGTGCTGCAGCCTTTATTATCGCTGTTCGTGTTCAATTGCTTCGTGATACAGGCGCAGCCTTGTCGCCATTTAATGCCTTTCTCTTGCTCCAAGGACTTGAAACTCTTTCACTTCGTGTGGAACGCCATGTGCAAAATGCAGAGAAAATTGTTGATTTCCTTGTCAACCATCCTAAGGTTGAAAAAGTTAACTATCCAAAGCTTGCTGACAGTCCATATCATGCCTTGGCTGAGAAATATTTGCCAAAAGGCGTGGGTTCAATCTTTACCTTCCATGTTAAAGGTGGAGAGGCAGAAGCTCGCAAGGTCATTGATAATTTGGAAATCTTCTCTGACCTTGCAAACGTAGCAGATGCCAAATCGCTTGTTGTCCATCCAGCGACAACCACTCACGGTCAGTTGTCAGAAAAAGATCTAGAAGCGGCAGGTATCACACCAAACCAAATCCGCTTGTCTATCGGTCTTGAAAATGTAGAGGATTTGATTGAAGATTTGCGTTTGGCCTTGGAAAAAATTTAAAGTAACAGATATAAACAGTGGGTTTCGACTCGCTGTTTTTGATTTTCCCTCAGGCATGATATAATGGTTACAGAAGTCCAGAAAGAGGAAAGTTATGAACGAAATCAAATGTCCCAACTGTGGGGAAGTCTTTACAGTAAATGAAAGTCAGTATGCCGAACTTTTATCCCAAGTGAGAACAGCTGAGTTTGATAAGGAATTACACGATCGCATGAAGCAGGAGCTGGCCTTGGCTGAACAAAAGGCCATGAATGAGCAACAGACTAAACTGGCTCAGAAGGATCAAGAAATTGCGCAATTGCAGAGTCAAATCCAAAACTTTGATACAGAGAAAGAGTTAGCTAAGAAAGAAGTTGAACAGACAAGTCATGAGGCCTTATTAGCAAAGGACAAGGAAGTGCAGGCCTTGGAAAGCCAATTGGCCACCTTGCGTTTTAAGCATGAAAATCAACTGCAAAAGGCTCTTTCTGACTTAGAAAAAGAACGGGATCAGGTCAAAAATCAGCTCCTCTTGCAAGAAAAGGAAAATGAGCTGTCTTTGGCTTCTGTTAAGCAGAATTACGAAGCCCAGCTTAAGGCTGCTAGTGAACAAGTTGAATTTTACAAGAATTTTAAAGCCCAACAATCTACAAAAGCTATCGGGGAAAGTTTGGAACAGTATGCAGAGAGTGAGTTTAACAAGGTTCGTAGCTTTGCCTTTCCAAATGCCTACTTTGAGAAGGATAACAAGGTCTCTGCGCGTGGTTCTAAGGGGGACTTTATCTTCCGTGATTTTGATGAAAATGGTCTAGAATTCATTTCCATCATGTTTGAGATGAAAAATGAAGCGGACGGAACAGAGAAAAAGCATAAGAATGCAGATTTTTACAAGGAATTGGACAAGGACCGTCATGAAAAGAACTGTGAGTATGCCGTTTTGGTGACTATGTTAGAAGCAGATAACGACTACTTTAACACAGGGATTGTTGATGTCAGCCACGAGTATGAAAAGATGTATGTGGTCCGTCCTCAGTTCTTCATCCAGTTGATTGGACTCCTGCGTAATGCGGCTCTTAATTCTCTCAAATACAAGCAAGAGTTGGCCTTGGTTCGGGAGCAGAATATTGATATCACCCATTTTGAAGAAGACTTGGATGCCTTCAAAGTGGCTTTTGCCAAAAACTACAACTCTGCTTCGACTAACTTTGGTAAAGCAATCGATGAAATCGATAAGGCTATTAAGCGTATGGAAGAGGTTAAGAAATTCCTAACCACATCCGAAAACCAACTCCGCCTCGCTAATAACAAATTGGAAGATGTTTCGGTTAAAAAACTAACGCGAAAAAATCCAACCATGAAAGCGAAGTTTGAAGCACTGAAGGGGGAGTGAGAAAGCAGTGGAAAATGAATTATTAGTATTGGGTACTGAAGAAGTAGATGAGTCTAAAAATATAAACTATGACGAATTAGAAGAACTATTGGAACAGCAATTTACAATGGAGTTTTCTAATCTCGAAAAATTAGAACTAGAATGTAAAGAGATTAGTTCACCAGATAAATTAGGAGATGTTATTTTAGATGAAATCTGGGATCAATTTGCGAATCAAATTGGTTTAGATATGACAGGTGACACGCTTCTTAAGCAGTATAACGATAAACATCCTAATGGTTATACAAAAGAAGAGGGTGCTAAAATAATGAAAGATAAAAGGTATACTGATGCAAATAATGCTATGAAAGAAAAGCAAAAATCTGGAAATTTAAAGGATGAATATACTGGAAAAACTTTAAAATTAAATGAAAACGCAAATTTGGATCACGTTGTAGCACGTAAACAAATTTTTGAAAATTCTTGGAGAAAGATTGCTGATATAGATACTGCAGATTTAGCAAACAAAAAGGAAAATTTAGCAGCAACTAATGAATCACTTAATAAAAGTAAAGGTGCAAAATCTAATAGCGAGTATATAAAGGATAGAGAAGTAAGAGAAAAAAATCTAAAAGAACAAGTTGAAAGAGCTAATAAAAAAATTGACAAGAAGGATATTTCAGATTCCGAAAAACGAAATCTTAAAGCTATAAACGAAAAAAGATTAAATGATAAATTAGCTGCTGATTCACATAAGATGCTAAAGGTTGAGAAAAGTGCAAAGAAAGCTATGTATAAACCAATAGCAAAGAAAGCAGCAGTTAGAATGGCGAACAAGGCAGGTAAAGACACAGTTAAAGCTATGTTTGTTGCAGCGTTATTTGAGATGTTGAAAGAAATAATGAATGCTTTAGTAAGATATTTTAAAGCAAAGAAACAATCTTTTGATACATTTATAGAGGAAATGAAAAAAGCACTTCATTCATTTTTTGGCAAAATCAAAGATTTTATTAAAGTAGGTGTAGATAGTATTGTTGGAAGCATCGTAGGAGAAATTATTGGCAGATTTAACCAAAAATTACAAAAACTTCCAAACTTGATTAAACAATTATTTGGTTCTATAAGAGAAAGTATTTCTTATTTATCTAACCCTGCAAATCAAACACATTCTACAGCAATTAAGATAGCTCACATTTCAAAAATTATTACTTCAGGTTTAGTTGCTGTAGGAGCAATGTTTTTAGGAGAATATTTTGAACAGTTCTTAAATAAGATACCAGGTATGACTTTTGAAATAAAACTTCTAGGAACAATTGCTAATATTTTAGGGATGTTCTTAGCAAGTTTACTAACTGGAATCTTAGGAGCGATAATCATTAACGGACTTGATCAATTTATTTCAAAAAAATTAATTGAGGAAAATCAAAAACAACAAGCTGATAAGAAGAACGAATTGCTAAGAATTCAGGATGTTCAAATTTTTGTTGCTGAGCAGAATGTTGCTATTAAAAGAAATGATATATTCAGTAAGATGGCTAAGAACCATCAAAAACTAAGAGAACTTCTTGGTAATGTTCAAGAGGAGTTTTCTAATTCGAAGATTGATTTCAAACAGCGATTATTAGCTAACGAAATGTACTTTGATGAAAAGCAAAGTGAACTTGAAGAAATGCAAAGTGCATTAAATGATTTATTATAGGAGAATGTTTATGTCAGAAGAATTAGAGATTCAGGTTTTAGCAAAATCTGAAAAATTTAATGAGAAAAAAGAAGCCCTAAAAGCTTTTAGTGAAGAGATTCCAGAACAATCAAATTTACCAACTGTCCCACAAGAAGATCCAATGCTAGGATTTATTGGCATGGAATATGATGTTAAAGGTAAGGATTTAAACGCTCTCACAGATGAAGTTCAAAATAGAATGATTGAACAAAACAAGCATATTAAAAAAATTATTCAGGAATTTAATACAATTTACGAAACATTTCAAATATTGGATGATGAGTATATTCAAAGCATTTCAAAGTCTTTGGTTGCAGCCAAAGAGGCAAACAATAAGGCTATACAGGGATTGCAAGAGATAGAAGAATATCAAACAGGTAATAAAAAACTATTAGATGATGTTTTTAAACAGAATAAAGATTTAATTGATATATTGAAGAAGCATCATAAAAAGCTAGAAGAGTTAGAACAACTTGAAGAGAAGCAAAGTGAAATTCAAATTGAAATTGATAGTTTAAAAGCGAAGCTAAAATCATTAGTGAAAATAGAAAATAGTTTTAACGATTTGCATTTACAAGTTAAAGAAACACAAAATGAACTGAAAAACGATGTAGATAAGATGAATTTTCGATTAATAGACGAAAGTAAAAATCTTACTTTAATAATCGAGAAATTTAAAACTGAATTAGAGGAAAAGCAAAAAGAGATTAGTTTCCTTAGAAAAGGATTCTATGCCTTAGGAATCTTATTCGCTCTAATAGTGGTATTTCTGTTATTTAAAGGAATGTAGATGATTAGTGAAACATATTTAAAACTGTTAAAATCTGAAGTGAAGAAAATTGATGATTTAACAAATAGTACTTATGAATTAGAAATAGCTATTCAAGATATAGTTGATAATGTTAAAAATGCAGAATTAGAGTTAATAAAACGTTTAGGAAATTTATCAAATAATGATAAATTTCCCAAAATTAAAGATAGACAATCAACGGTTTTAGAGTTACTGTATAAATATCTTGGTTCTAGATTAATAGATAGTGAGTACGCTATTTTAAAAGAAATCAATACCAAATCATTTGATGAGCTGTCCGATGAATTAAACTCCTTGATAGGTTTAGAAAATGTGAAGAAAGAGATTGAAGATCTAGTCGCATTTAATAAAGTTCAGCAAAGTAGAGAAAAAATCGGTCTTAAAAAAACAAATAGAACGATGCATATGGCGTTTTTAGGTAATCCAGGTACTGGTAAAACTACTGTGGCTAGAATCGTTGGGAATATGTATCGATCATTAGGAATATTAAGTAAAGGTCATTTTATTGAGGCGACTAGAACAGACTTAATAGCAGAATATCAAGGACAAACTGCTTCGAAAGTTAAGAGATTGATACAAAAAGCCAAAGGTGGTGTATTGTTTATTGATGAAGCATATAGTATTACTGAAAACGATAAAAGTGATAGCTATGGTCGAGAGTGTTTAACTGAGTTAACTAAAGCATTAGAAGACTATCGTGATGATTTGGTGGTTATTGTTGCTGGATATGATGAATTGATGAAAAAATTTTTTGAATCTAATCCTGGGTTAAAATCAAGATTTAATTATTTTATTACGTTTGAAGATTATACTGTGGACCAAATGTTTAATATTTTTCTTTCATATTGTAAAAATGAAGAGTACATTTTACATGATTCTGCAAAAGAAATATTAAAAAAATATTTAGAATTACATAGTAGCAATCCTGAAAATAAAAATGCAAATGGGCGATTTGTAAGAAATGTATTTGATAGGATAATTATGAACCAAGCAAGAAGATTAGCCACACTATCTTTTGTTACAAAAGTTAATTACATTACAATTCTTGAAGAAGATATTTCATGAATGAAATCAGAAAGCAAAACATGAACGGTATTATCAACTTAAAAAAAGAAGCGGGCATGACCTCGCATGATGCGGTTTTTAAACTGCGTAAGATTTTGGGAACCAAGAAGATTGGTCATGGTGGGACCTTGGATCCGGATGTAGTGGGAGTTCTGCCAATCGCGGTTGGCAAGGCAACCCGTATGGTCGAATTTATGCAGGACGAGGGCAAGGTCTATGAGGGGGAAATCACTCTTGGCTATTCAACGACGACCGAGGATGCAAGTGGAGAAGTGGTCGCAGAGACACCTGTTTTGTCGCCCTTAGATGAAACCATTGTCGATGAAGCGATTGCTAGTCTGACTGGGCCTATTACTCAGATTCCGCCTATGTACTCGGCTGTCAAGGTCAATGGTCGCAAGCTCTATGAGTATGCGTATGCAGGTCAGGAAGTGGAGCGTCCAGAACGTCAGGTCACTATTTATCAATTTGAGAGGACGAGTCCGATTTCTTATGAGGATCACCTCGCACGTTTTACATTTCGTGTGAAATGTAGTAAGGGGACTTATATCCGTACCTTGTCAGTTGATTTGGGAGAGAAGCTGGGTTATGCGTCCCATATGTCCCATTTGACTCGGACGAGTGCAGCAGGTTTACAACTGGAAGATGCTCTTACCTTGGACGAAATTGCTGCAAAAGTGGAGGCTGGTCAACTGGACTTTCTCCATCCTCTAGAGATTGGAATAGGTGACCTTGTCAAAGTTTTCTTAACTCCAGAAGAGGCTACAGAAGTGCGCTTTGGTCGTTTTATTGAGTTGGACCAAACGGAAAAGGAATTTGCTGCCTTTGAAGGAGATAAATTGCTAGCCATTCTAGAAAAAAGGGGAAATGTCTACAAGCCAAGGAAGGTTTTTGGCTAGTCTAACTGGAGTGTAGGGAATGTTGTTTCCCCTAGACTATCCAAATCAGACTATAAATTTTGCTAAAAATATGATAGAATAGACGACGGATAAAAAAACGGAGGATAGCATGCAAAATAGACCAATCATTATCGGAGTGACAGGTGGTTCTGGTGGTGGTAAAACCAGTGTTTCGAGGGCCATTTTATCACATTTTCCTGATGAAAAGATTTCCATGATTGAGCACGACTCATACTACAAGGATCAGTCTCACTTGACTTTTGAAGAGCGTGTCAAAACCAACTATGACCATCCATTTGCCTTTGATACAGATTTGATGATCGAGCAGATTAAGGAATTGTTGGCAGGGCGTCCGGTGGACATTCCAACTTATGACTATACAGCGCATACACGGAGTAGCAAGACCTATCGTCAGGAGCCTCAGGATGTCTTTATCGTTGAGGGGATTTTGGTCTTGGAGGACAAGCGTCTGCGCGATTTGATGGATATCAAGATTTTTGTGGATACAGATGATGATGTGCGCATTATTCGTCGTATCAAGCGCGATATGGAAGAACGAGGCCGTAGTCTGGATAGTGTTATTGACCAATATCTGGGTGTGGTCAAACCCATGTACCACCAGTTTATCGAGCCGACCAAGCGTTATGCCGATATCGTCATTCCTGAAGGAGTCAGCAATACCGTTGCTATCGACCTTTTGACCACCAAGATTGCAAAGATTTTGGAAGAAGCACGAAACAGCAAATAATCAGATGAGGAGGCCTAGCCTCCTTTTTCTATTTTTCCTTTAGTTTCAGTAGGAAAAAGGTGATTTTTAAGCATGTTTTTGGTATAATAATACCCATGGAAAAGCAAGAAAATGAATAGTAGGTGGAGATGGAAAAGTATTTATCGGTAACAACTTTGACCAAGTATCTGAAAATGAAATTCGATAAAGACCCTTACTTGGAACGGGTCTATTTAACTGGTCAAGTTTCCAACTTTCGTAAACGTCCTACTCACCAATATTTCTCCCTAAAAGATGACCGAGCAGTCATTCAAGCGACTATTTGGTCTGGGATTTATCAAAAATTAGGCTTCGACCTCGAAGAAGGAATGAAGATCAATGTGATTGGGCGTGTACAGGTCTATGAACCAAGTGGGAGTTATTCCATCATCATTGAAAAGGCAGAGCCTGATGGGGTTGGGGCGCTTGCGATTCAGTTTGAGCAACTCAAGAAAAAATTGACGGAAGAAGGTCTGTTTCAAGAACGCTTCAAGCAACCTTTGCCCCAGTTTTCAAAGAGAATTGGTGTAGTGACAAGCCGTAGCGGAGCTGTTATTCGAGATATTATCACGACCGTCAGCAGGCGCTTTCCAGGTGTCGACATTCTTCTCTATCCGACCAAGGTACAAGGTGAAGGAGCAGCAGAAGAAATTGCTCGAAATATTGCGTGTGCCAATCAACGGGACGATTTGGATTTGCTCATTATTGGTCGTGGTGGTGGTTCGATCGAGGATCTCTGGGCCTTTAACGAAGAAATTGTGGTACGGGCTATTTTTGAATCTCGTTTGCCAGTTATCTCCAGTGTTGGGCATGAGACGGATGTGACCTTGGCAGACTTTGTAGCCGATCGTCGTGCTGCGACGCCAACAGCTGCAGCTGAACTGGCAACACCTGTCACTAAGTTGGATCTCTTGACCCATTTGCAAAATCAGGAAAAACGAATGGCGATAGCTGTACAAAATGTCCTGTCAAGAAAAAAAGAAGCTCTGAAAAAATGCAGTCAGTCTGTTATCTTTAGACAACCAGAGCGCTTGTATGACGGCTATTTGCAACGCTTGGACCAGCTGCAACTGCGCTTAAAACAAAGTTTGCGAACACGGATTTCTGACAGCAACCAACTAGTCCAAGCAAGGACACACCAATTGGTGCAATTATCACCTGTTACCAAAATCCAACGCTATCAGGATCGGCTTGCTCAGTTGGACAAGCTCCTCCGTAGCCAAATGGCCTTAGTTTATGATGCCAAGGTTGCTGAGGTCAAGCGCCTTTCGGAAGCCTTGCTGATGTTGGATACTAGCCGAATTGTGGCGCGTGGTTATGCAATTGTCAAAAAAGAAGAGTCAGTTGTTGATTCGGTTGAGAAGTTGAAGAAAAAAGACCAAGTGACGCTTTTGATGCGAGATGGTCAAGTAGAATTAGAGGTTAAAGATGTCAAAACAAAAGAAATTTGAGGAAAATCTAGCAGAACTGGAAAACATTGTCCAAAGTTTGGAAAATGGTGAAATTGCTCTGGAAGATGCGATTGCTGCCTTTCAAAAGGGCATGATCTTGTCAAAAGAACTCCAAGCGACCTTGGACAAGGCTGAAAAGACCTTGGTCAAGGTCATGCAAGAAGACGGAACAGAAAGTGATTTTGAATGAAGAAGCAAGAAAAATTAGCTCTTGTGGAGGCTGCCTTGGAAGACTTTTATGGAGATCAGCAGTTTGCCTCTAGTTTACGAGAGTCTGTTCTCTATTCCATTCATGCTGGTGGCAAGCGTATTCGCCCTTTTCTTCTTTTAGAAGTTCTGGAAGCCTTGCAGGTTGCTATTAGACCAGAACATGCTCAGGTGGCTGCGGCTTTGGAAATGATTCATACAGGGAGCTTGATTCACGATGACCTTCCTGCTATGGATGACGATGATTATCGTCGGGGACGCTTGACCAATCATAAGAAATTCGGCGAAGCGATGGCAATATTGGCAGGTGATGCCTTGTTCCTAGATCCCTATGCCTTGATAGCGCAGGCAGATTTGCCAAGTCAGATCAAGGTGGATTTGATTGCCAACCTATCCCTTGCTTCAGGAAGTCTAGGCATGGTAGCAGGTCAGGTTTTAGATATGGAAGGCGAACACCAACATTTGTCTTTGGAAGAACTTCAGACCATTCATGCCAATAAGACTGGAAAATTACTAGCCTACCCTTTCCAAGCAGCTGCTATCATAGCAGAATTAGCGCCAGAAATCCAAGCAAAATTGAAAACTGTGGGTGAATTAATCGGACTTGCCTTTCAAGTTCGAGATGATGTGCTGGATGTGACAGCTAGTTTTGAGGAAATCGGCAAGACACCGCAAAAGGATTTACAGGCAGAAAAGTCGACCTATCCAGCCTTGTTGGGCTTGGAAAAGGCCATTGCCTTTTGTAACCAAACTCTGAATCAAGCCGAGGCTAAATTAGAAGAAATTGCCCAGCAGGTTCCCTTTGAAACAGCACCGATTGTGAAAATAGTAGAAAGTTTGAGAATCAATGGCTAAGGAAAGAGTGGATGTACTAGCTTATAAACAGGGCTTGTTTGAAACGCGAGAACAGGCCAAGCGCGGTGTCATGGCTGGACTAGTCGTAGCAGTCCTTAATGGAGAACGCTTTGACAAACCAGGAGAGAAAATCCCAGATGACACTGAGCTAAAACTCAAGGGTGAAAAACTCAAGTATGTCAGTCGAGGTGGTCTAAAACTAGAGAAGGCCTTGCAGGTCTTTGATTTGTCAGTGGAGGGAGCAACTACGATTGATATTGGGGCTTCCACTGGTGGATTTACTGACGTCATGTTGCAAAATGGTGCTGAGTTAGTCTTTGCAGTCGATGTTGGCACCAATCAGTTGGCTTGGAAATTACGTCAAGACCCACGGGTTGTCAGCATGGAGCAGTTTAATTTTCGTTATGCTGAAAAGACTGATTTTGAGCAGGAACCGAGCTTTGCCAGTATTGATGTGAGTTTCATTTCCCTCAGTCTGATTTTGCCTGCCTTGCACCGTGTCTTGGCAGATCAAGGGCAGGTGGTGGCTCTGGTTAAGCCCCAGTTTGAAGCAGGTCGTGAGCAGATTGGAAAGAATGGAATCATTCGCGATGCCAAGGTTCATCAAACTGTCCTTGAATCTGTCACTGCTATGGCAGTTGAGCAAGGTTTTTCAGTGCTTGGATTAGACTATTCACCAATCCAAGGTGGACATGGAAACATTGAATTTCTGGCATATTTGAAAAAGGAAGAGGGAGCAAGTAATCAAGTTGCTCCCGAAATAGAAAAAGTTGTAGAGAGAGCACATAGAGAATTTAAAGATGAATAAAAAAGAGAGACTTGAAAAAATTAGAAGATTTGTCACGGATTATCAAATCGGGACTCAGGAAGAAATCGTTGAGCATTTGAAGGAAGCAGGTATTTCTGCTACGCAAGCCACTGTCTCAAGGGACATCAAAGAGCTTGGTATTGTTAAAATTCCTTTGAAGAACAATACCTATATTTATGAGTTACCAAAATCAATCGTCAAAAGTTTGCAGTTGGCTGAGGATAATATTGTGAGTTCCGAGCTAATGGGAAATATGATCAACCTTTCTGTTATTCCTGGAAATACTATTTTTGTGAAGAGTCAGTTGGTTGAAGCATTTCCTGAACAGATTTTTAGCTGTCTAGCTGATGATGATTCTATCTTAATTGTAGCTAGAACAGCAGAGGCAGCTGAAGAAATTGTTGAACAAGTCAAAAAATGGTAGGTCAGTATGTTACTTGAAATTTCAATAAAAAACTTTGCCATTATTGAGGCGATTTCGCTCAATTTTGAAAAGGGTATGACTGTTTTGACCGGGGAAACGGGTGCCGGAAAGTCGATCATTATCGATGCTATGAATCTCATGTTGGGGGCTCGAGCAACGACAGACGTTATTCGTCACGGTGCTCCTAAGGCAGAGATTGAGGGACTTTTCTCGGTTGAAAACAGTCGCGTTTTACAGGAACTTTTTGATGAGCAAGGTTTGGAATTGGGCGATGAAATCATCATTCGCCGTGAAATTCTCCAAAACGGACGTAGTATTAGTCGCGTAAATGGCCAGATGGTCAATCTGTCTGTCTTGCGTGCCATTGGGCAACACCTTGTGGATATTCATGGTCAGCATGACCAAGAAGAGTTGATGCGTCCCCAACTTCATATCCAAATGTTGGATGAGTTTGGTGATGCTGCCTTTTTTGAGCTTAAACAAGCCTATCAGACAAGCTTTGACGCCTATCGCAAAATGCGTAAACAAGTTCTTGAAGTCAAGAAAAATCAGCAGGAACACAAGTCTCGCATTGAGATGTTGGAATTTCAAATGGCAGAGATTGAGGCGGTAAATTTGCAAGCAGGTGAAGACTTGGCCCTCAACCAAGAACGAGATAAACTCCTCAATCACAAGAATATAGCGGATACCTTGACAAATGCCTACACTATGTTGGACAATGAGGAGTTTTCTAGCCTAGCTAATGTTCGTTCAGCCATGAATGACATGGAAAGTGTTGAAGAATACGATCCTGAATACCGTGAAATTTCAAGTTCTCTATCTGAGACCTACTATGTTTTAGAAGATATAACTAAGCGTTTGGAAGATATCATTGAAGATTTAGATTTTGATGGCAATCGCCTCATGCAGGTTGAAAATCGCTTAGACCTTCTAAATACCATTACACGCAAGTATGGTGGAACTGTGGATGAGGTCTTGCTTTACTTTGCTAAGATCACGGATGAGTACAATCTCTTGACTGGAAATAACCTTTCCTCCGAAGACATGGAAGCAGAGCTTAAGAAATTGGAAGTAACTCTTGTCGACTTGGCAGGTCGACTTGCATCAGCACGCCATGACTTGGCCCAGCAGCTTGAAGCAGAGATTAAACAAGAACTGCAAGACCTCTATATGGAGAAGGCGCAGTTCCAGGTTCGTTTTAGCAAGGGTAAATTTAGTCGTGAGGGGAATGAAACGGTCGAGTTTTTCATTTCTACCAACCCAGGTGAAGACTTTAAACCCTTGGTCAAAGTTGCGTCCGGTGGGGAACTATCTCGCCTTATGCTAGCTATTAAATCCGCCTTTTCTCGTAAGGAAGGGAAGACTAGTATTGTTTTTGATGAGGTGGATACGGGAGTTTCAGGTCGTGTGGCTCAAGCTATTGCTCAGAAGATTCACAAGATTGGCCAACATGGTCAGGTTCTTGCTATTTCTCACCTTCCACAAGTGATTGCCATCGCGGACTATCAATTCTTTATTGAGAAGATTAGTGATGAGCACTCAACGGTGTCGACGGTTCGTCTCTTGACTTTAGAAGAGCGCGTAGAGGAAGTAGCTAAAATGTTGGCTGGGGAGAATGTAACAGAGGCGGCCCTTACCCAAGCCAGAGAATTATTGCAAAAGAGGGAGAAATAAATGACAGATTATTATGTAATTGGAGATGTCCATGGAAAAGCAGGTATGTTGGAAGACCTTCTCAAAACATGGGATGGTCACACCCAGTTGCTTTTTCTAGGGGATTTGATTGACCGAGGTGAAGATAGTCGCCGTGTTCTAGAAATGGTCAAGGACTTGGTGGACAATCAAGGGGCTATCTGTCTATCAGGAAACCACGAGTATATGTTTTTAACTTGGTTGGACAATCCTGAAGAAAGCTATGACCACTATCGTCGAAATGGTGGCGATACAACTATTAACTCTATTCTAGGTCGTCCCTTAGATGCACCTGTGGATGCAGTTGAAGACGCTAAACGTGTTGCGACTGAAGCAGCAGATTTGGTCGAATTTATTCGTCAAATGTCATTTGTAGTAGAGACAGACAAGTATATCTTTGTTCATGCTGGTATTGATTTGACCTTGGATGATTGGCATGAAACGACTGATTACAAGAAAGTCTGGCTCAGAAAACCATTCCACGAAGCCGAAAATCATACTGGGAAAACCATTGTCTTTGGGCATACACCGGTTTATGGTTTGCTCAAGCAAGACCGAGGTACAGCTGAGCTTTGGATAACAGATGATGGCAAGATTGGCATGGATGGAGGAGCTGTCTATGGTGGTGTCCTTCATGGGATCGTCTTTACAGACCAAGGAATGACAGAACACCACTTTATCGAAAATGATGGCTTTGTTGCCGAAGATTAGTACTCCTAACAGGGTATGGTCTTGTCAAAATGTTAAAAACAATTTATAATTAATAGATACCCTGAAAGGAAGAGCATCATGAACTTAGAAGAATTGAAACAACGACAGGAGAAGATTCGAAACTTCTCCATTATCGCCCATATTGACCATGGGAAGTCAACGCTTGCAGACCGAATTTTGGAAAAGACAGAGACGGTTTCTAGTCGTGAAATGCAAGCCCAACTTCTGGATAGTATGGATCTTGAGCGTGAACGTGGGATTACCATCAAACTTAATGCCATTGAGCTGAATTACACTGCGAAAGATGGGGAAACTTATATTTTCCACTTGATAGACACGCCTGGGCATGTGGACTTTACTTATGAAGTTTCACGTTCGCTAGCTGCCTGTGAAGGGGCGATTTTGGTAGTTGACGCTGCACAAGGAATTGAGGCACAAACTCTTGCCAACGTTTATCTAGCCTTGGACAATGATTTGGAAATTCTGCCAGTCATTAACAAGATTGACCTACCAGCAGCTGATCCAGAGCGTGTTCGTACAGAGATTGAGGATGTCATTGGACTGGATGCCAGTGAAGCGGTCTTAGCTTCTGCTAAGGCTGGTATTGGGATCGAAGAAATCCTCGAGCAAATCGTGGAAAAAGTTCCTGCTCCTACTGGTGATGTAACTGCTCCTCTCAAGGCCTTGATTTTCGACTCTGTCTACGATGCTTACCGTGGTGTTATTCTTCAAGTCCGTGTCATGGACGGAGTTGTCAAACCTGGCGATAAGATTCAACTCATGAGCAATGGCAAGACCTTTGATGTGACGGAAGTTGGTATTTTCACGCCGAAAGCAGTAGGGCGTGATTTCCTAGCGACAGGTGACGTTGGTTATATTGCGGCTTCTATCAAGACAGTTCAAGACACTCGTGTGGGTGATACAGTTACCTTGGCAACCAATCCTGCGGCAGAGCCATTACATGGCTACAAGCAGATGAATCCTATGGTCTTTGCAGGACTTTACCCAATCGAGTCAAATAAATACAATGACCTTCGTGAATCCCTAGAAAAATTGCAGCTCAACGATGCCAGTTTGCAGTTTGAACCAGAAACATCTCAGGCGCTGGGATTTGGTTTCCGTTGTGGATTCCTTGGACTTCTCCATATGGATGTTATCCAAGAGCGTTTGGAGCGTGAGTTCAATATTGACCTCATCATGACAGCTCCGTCTGTTATCTATAAGGTTAACCAAACTGACGGTGAGTCTATGGATGTCTCTAACCCATCAGAGTTTCCAGATCCAACCAAGATTGCGACTATTGAAGAGCCGTATGTTAAGGCGCAAATCATGGTACCACAGGAGTTTGTTGGGGCAGTAATGGAATTGGCTCAACGCAAACGTGGGGACTTTGTGACCATGGACTATATTGATGACAATCGTGTCAATGTTATCTACCAAATCCCACTTGCTGAAATCGTCTTTGACTTCTTTGATAAGCTTAAGTCTTCGACGCGTGGTTATGCAAGCTTTGACTACGAATTGTCAGAGTATCGCCCATCTAAGCTGGTCAAAATGGATATCCTTCTCAATGGTGATAAGGTGGACGCCCTCAGCTTTATCGTTCACAAGGATTTTGCCTACGAACGTGGGAAACTCATCGTTGATAAGCTCAAGAAAATCATCCCTCGTCAACAATTTGAGGTTCCAATTCAAGCAGCAATTGGGCACAAGATTGTGGCCCGTACTGATATCAAGGCCCTTCGTAAGAACGTACTTGCCAAGTGTTACGGTGGTGACGTTTCTCGTAAACGCAAACTCCTTGAAAAACAAAAGGCAGGTAAGAAACGGATGAAAGCTATCGGATCAGTAGAAGTCCCACAAGAAGCCTTCCTTAGCGTCTTAAGCATGGATGAAGAATAGAAAACAAAACTCTTGAGAAATTTTCAAGAGTTTTTGCTTTAAAGGAGAATGAGAAAAATCGTCAACTGACAGAATTGATCAAGTTAAAATTTGACAGGAGTCCTGATTTTTCTTATAATGCAGATGGAAAGGTGGTAGGATGAAAAAATTATTAATTTTAGGAACTGTTGTTACTGCTAGTGTTTTTCTAGCTTCATGCTCTAATAAATCGCAAATAGCAACCGAAGAAAGTTCGACTGCGGCTGTTAGTTCTTCTAGCAGTCAGGAAACGAGTAGCTCTAGCTCTACTGTTTCCGAAGCGAAGAAGGAAGAGACTCAAATCATCGGTTCGAATGAATATGGTTTTGTCAAGGTACCCAAATCATGGGTTCGATTCCATGAAGTAGAAGGTGGAAATGATATACAGTATTGCGATGGAACAGATATCAACATTGTTACGCTGAATACCTTCAAGGCTGAGCAGTTTAATATCAGCGAAGAAGAATATGCTAAACTGGATGTTGTGACTGTCTCATCTAGTATTTTAACTTCCAAAGAACAAAGCTCTGATTTCAGTAAGGTTTGGGGCTCCAAATCGACCATTGGAGGTTATGAAGCTTATGTTGTCAATGCAATTGCTAAGTCAGGGAAATACCTCGTTACCTGGGTCTTCCGATCAAATGATGGTAAAATCCGCTATGTTTCACTTGAAGGGGATGGGGAAACTTTAAAAACAATCTTACCGATGGTTGAAAGTAGCTGGTCAACTACTAAATCTGAATAAAAGAAAAAAAGAAGATTCTTGGTCTTCTTTTTATTTTTTTTACGAATAGATAGATGAGTAGAAAAGAAGAAATGGAGTTGTATATGAAGATCACAAACTATGAGATTTACAAATTGAGAAAAGCTGGGCTGAGCAATCAACAGATTTTAACTGTTCTTGAATATGATGAGACCGTAGATCAGGAGCTCTTGCTAGGTGATATTGCAGAAATATCGGGGTGCCGTAATCCTGCTGTCTTTATGGAACGCTATTTCCAGATAGATGATGCACACTTGGAGAAGGAGTTTCAGAAATTTCCATCCTTTTCTATTCTTGATGACTGTTATCCTTGGGATCTGAGTGAGATTTATGATGCTCCAGTGCTCTTGTTTTATAAAGGAAATCTGGACTTGTTGAAGTTTCCAAAGGTTGCTGTTGTAGGGAGTCGTTCATGTTCTAGTCAGGGAGCAAAGTCGGTCCAGAAAGTCATTCAAGGTTTGGAAAACGAGTTAATTGTGGTCAGTGGTTTAGCCAAAGGGATTGATACGGCTGCCCATATGGCTGCACTCCAGAATGGAGGAAGAACAATTGCAGTGATTGGAACAGGATTGGATGTTTTTTATCCCCGAGCCAATAAACGTTTGCAGGAACACATTGGCAATCACCATTTGGTACTTAGCGAGTACGGACCTGGAGAGGAACCCTTGAAATTTCACTTTCCAGCTCGTAATCGAATCATAGCAGGACTATGTCGAGGGGTCATTGTAGCAGAGGCAAGAATGCGTTCAGGGAGTCTCATTACCTGTGAGCGAGCTATGGAAGAAGGGCGTGATGTCTTTGCCATTCCAGGGAACATTCTTGATGGCCATTCAGATGGTTGCCACCACTTGATCCAAGAGGGGGCAAAGTTAGTCACAAGTGGTCAAGATGTGCTGGCAGAGTTTGAATTTTAAGGAGAAATTTGTTCACTCAGATAAACTTTTCTTCTATATATAGGACTTAGGTCTTGACAGCTATAGAAAAATGGTTTACACTTTATAAAGTTTATTACTTTGAAAAGGTGTGATAGTGTGGCTACGGCAACAAAGAAGAAAAAATCAACAGTTAAGAAAAATCTAGTCATCGTGGAGTCGCCTGCTAAAGCGAAAACGATTGAGAAATACCTAGGCAGAAATTACAAGGTTTTAGCCAGTGTCGGGCATATCCGTGATTTGAAGAAATCCAGTATGTCAGTCGACATTGAAAATAACTATGAACCACAGTATATCAATATCCGAGGAAAAGGTCCTCTCATCAATGACTTAAAAAAAGAAGCTAAAAAGGCCAATAAAGTCTTTCTTGCGAGTGACCCGGACCGTGAAGGAGAAGCGATTTCCTGGCATTTGGCTCATATTCTCGATTTGGATGAGAATGATGCCAACCGTGTGGTCTTTAATGAGATCACCAAGGACGCAGTAAAAAATGCCTTTAAAGAACCTCGCAAGATTGACATGGACTTGGTCGATGCCCAACAAGCTCGTCGTGTCTTGGACCGCTTGGTAGGCTATTCGATTTCGCCAATTTTGTGGAAAAAGGTCAAGAAAGGCTTATCAGCAGGACGCGTGCAGTCTGTTGCTCTTAAGCTCATCATTGACCGTGAAAATGAAATCAATGCCTTCCAACCAGAAGAATACTGGACAATTGATGGTGTCTTTAAGAAGGGAACCAAACAATTTCAGGCTTCTTTCTACGGTATGAATGGCAAAAAGATGAAATTGACCACTAATGAAGAAGTCAAAGAAGTCTTGTCCCATTTGACTAGCAAAGATTTCACAGTAGACCAGGTAGATAAGAAAGAACGCAAACGCAATGCGCCTCTACCTTATACGACTTCAACCATGCAGATGGATGCGGCTAACAAAATCAATTTCCGTACTCGAAAGACTATGATGGTAGCCCAACAGCTCTATGAAGGGATCAATATCGGATCGGGCGTGCAAGGTTTGATTACCTATATGCGTACAGACTCGACTCGTATCAGTCCTGTGGCTCAGAACGAAGCAGCAAGCTATATTAACGACCGCTTTGGTAGCAAGTATTCCAAGCATGGTAGCAAGGTCAAGAATGCCTCAGGTGCTCAGGATGCTCACGAAGCCATTCGTCCATCTAGTGTCTTTAACACACCTGAAAGCATCGCTAAGTACTTGGACAAAGACCAGCTTAAGCTCTATACCCTTATCTGGAACCGTTTTGTGGCTAGCCAGATGACAGGCGCTATCTTTGATACCATGGCTGTTAAGCTTTCTCAAAATGGGGTTCAGTTTGCAGCGAATGGAAGCCAAGTTAAGTTTGATGGGTATCTTGCTATCTACAATGACTCTGACAAGAACAAAATGTTGCCAGATATGACAGTAGGAGATGTGGTCAAACAGGTCAATAGCAAGCCAGAGCAACATTTCACTCAACCACCTGCTCGCTATTCGGAAGCGACTCTTATCAAGACCTTGGAGGAAAATGGAGTTGGCCGTCCGTCAACCTACGCTCCGACCATTGAAACCATCCAAAAACGTTACTACGTTCGTCTGGCTGCTAAACGTTTTGAACCGACAGAACTGGGAGAAATTGTTAACAAGCTCATCGTTGAATACTTCCCAGACATCGTCAATGTGACCTTCACAGCTGAAATGGAAGGAAAACTGGATGATGTCGAGGTTGGAAAAGAGCAGTGGCAACGTGTTATTGACGCCTTTTACAAACCATTCTCTAAAGAAGTAGCTAAGGCTGAATCTGAAATGGAAAAAATCCAGATCAAAGATGAGCCAGCTGGATTTGACTGTGAGGTTTGTGGCAGTCCAATGGTGATTAAGCTCGGTCGTTTTGGTAAATTCTATGCTTGTAGCAATTTCCCAGACTGCCGTCACACACAAGCTATTGTCAAAGAGATTGGAGTCGAGTGTCCAAGCTGTCATCAAGGACAAATCATCGAACGAAAAACCAAGCGCAATCGTATCTTCTATGGTTGCAATCGCTATCCAGAATGTGAGTTTACTTCCTGGGACAAACCAATTGGCCGTGACTGTCCAAAATGTGGACACTTCCTTGTGGAGAAAAAAGTCCGTGGTGGTGGTAAGCAGGTTGTATGTAGTAATGGCGACTACGAAGAAGAGAAAATTAAATAAAATGCAGAGTCCTGAAAATGAATTTCAGGCTCTTTTTTGTTGATGCTTGACAAATTTCCCCCTTGTATGCGAAACTAGAGGAAGAGTAATTTATCTAGGAGAAATCATGCGTATCATTTATCTCTGTATTGGCTTTATTTCACTGGCTTTAGCTGTTATTGGAGTTGTCCTACCACTTTTACCAACAACTCCCTTTCTTTTGTTAGCTATCGCTTGCTTTTCAAAATCTTCTAAGCGTTTTGAAGACTGGCTTTATCATACAAAGCTTTATCAGACCTATGTAGCTGATTTTCGGGAAACCAAGTCAATCGCGCGAGAACGCAAGAAAAAAATCATCGTTTCTATCTATATCTTGATGGGAATTTCTATTTATTTTGCCCCTCTTTTGCCAGTCAAAATCGGTCTGGGAGCCTTGACTGTCTTTATCACCTACTATCTCTTTAAAGTCATTCCTGACAAAGAATAGATAAAAATAGTAGTTATTTGCCTTGATAAAAATGAAAGCATATTTAAAATAATATGATATAATAAATTTAAAGAAAACATCAAGGAGAATCAAATGATTTACGAATTTTGTGCTGAAAATGTGACCTTGCTTGAAAAAGCGATGCAGGCTGGAGCTCGTCGAATCGAACTTTGTGACAATCTAGCAGTAGGAGGGACAACACCAAGCTATGGAGTAACCAAGGCAGCTGTTGAACTGGCAGCTAACTACGATACGACCATCATGACCATGATTCGTCCACGTGGTGGCGACTTTGTCTATAATGACCTAGAAATTGCTATTATGCTAGAAGACATTCGTTTGACTGCTCAAGCAGGTAGTCAAGGGGTCGTCTTTGGAGCATTAACTGCTGATAAGAAGTTGGATAAGGCTAATCTTGAGAAGCTGATTGTCGCATCTAAAGGAATGGAAATTGTCTTTCACATGGCCTTTGATGAATTGAGTGATGAAGATCAGTTGGAAGCCATTGACTGGCTCAGCCAAGCTGGTGTCACTCGTATCTTGACTCGTGCTGGTGTGTCTGGTGACTCGCTAGAGAAACGTTTCGCTCATTATCACAGAATTTTGGAACATGCTAAAGGTAAAATTGAAATCTTGCCAGGTGGTGGGATTGATTTGGACAACCGTCAAACCTTTATCGAACAGTTGGGCGTGACACAATTGCATGGAACTAAGGTTGTCTTTTAAAAAATAGAAAGGAACTGCTAGCTTTGGGTAGCAGTTTTCACTTATGTTTGAAATTTTTAAATCCTATCAGTTTAATAAAGAAAAAGCCCATGCCTATGGTTTTGTGGAAAATGGGGAAGTCTGGACCTATAGTTGCCAGATTTTGCAGGGTGAATTTTTCATGACACTCTCCATCACTCCTGATAATGTGAGCTTTCAGGTTTTTGACCAGGAAACGGGAGATCTCTATCCTCAAGTTCATATGGAAAGCATGCGTGGGAGTTTTGTCGGAAGTGTCCGTGAGGCTTGTTTGGAGATTCTTTACCAGATTCGGAAGGCTTGCTTTGATGTACAGGATTTTATCTGCCCTCAGACTAAGCGTATCATGGCTCAAGTTCAGGAAAAGTATGGTAATCAATTGGAGTATTTGTGGGAAAAATCGCCTGATACAGCTGTATTGCGCCATGAAGGCAATCAAAAGTGGTATGCTGTTGTGATGAGAATTCCATGGAATAAGCTGGAAAAGGGCAGAGAAGGACTAGTCGAAGCAGTCAACCTCAAACACGACCAAGTAGCTGACTTGCTTTCAAAAAAAGGCATTTATCCAGCCTTTCATATGAACAAACGCTACTGGCTTAGTCTGGCGCTTGATGATAGTTTGCAAGATGAAGAAGTGATAGAACTCATCGAAAGAAGTTGGAACTTGACTGTGAAAAATTAAAGAAAGTTACTTGAGTTTTCAAATACTTTCAATTAGCAAAATATTCTTTACTGAAGAAATTTTCAGAAAATAATGGATTTTTTCTTGACAAGTGTTTTTAGCTATGCTAAAATACTAAACAAGATATCAAACGAAGGAGAAAGTCAAACATGAAAACAGCTAAGTTTAATCAATTTGCTTTGTTGTTGAGGTACTCGGGCTAGTGCAAAAGCATTAGTCCTGTTTGGCTTACCAAGCGGGAGTAAATCAACATCTCGCTTGGGCTTCTGAGCGAGATGTTTTTTTAAAACCACATTTGGAAAAGGGGAAATCTTATGCGTAAAGTTGAATTTTTTGATACAAGCCTTCGTGATGGGGAACAAACACCTGGTGTTAACTTCTCAATAAAGGAAAAAGTTTCCATTGCAAGACAGCTGGAGAAATGGGGAATTTCTGTAATTGAAGCTGGTTTTCCGGCTGCTAGTCCAGATTCATTTATAGCCGTTCAAGAAATTGCTAAAGTCATGAAAAAAACAGCAGTGACAGGATTAGCTCGTTCTGTAAGATCTGATATTGATGCTTGTTATGAGGCTCTTAAGGATGCCAAGTATCCTCAAATTCATGTCTTTATCGCTACCAGTCCGATTCACCGCAAGTATAAGCTCAATAAAAGCAAGGAAGAGATTTTAGAAGCTATCAAGGAACATGTTTCTTATGCTCGTTCTAAGTTTGAAATCGTCGAATTCTCTCCTGAAGATGCGACTAGAACAGAGTTGGATTTCCTCTTACAAGTCGTTCAAACAGCGGTCGATGCAGGTGCATCTTATATCAATATCCCTGACACAGTTGGCTTTACGACTCCAGAAGAGTTTGCACGTATCTTTGATCACTTGACTGAAAATATTAAATCAGATCATAAAGTTGTCTTTGGTGTCCACTGTCACGATGATCTCGGTATGGCAACTGCAAATACTTTGACAGCAATTAAACACGGTGCTGGACGTGTCCAGGGAACTATTAATGGTATCGGTGAACGCGCAGGTAATGTTGCTCTTGAAGAAGTAGCAGTGGCGCTTAATATTCGCCAAGATTACTACCAAGCAGAAACCAGTATTGTCCTAAACGAAACCATCAATACATCAGAAATGGTTTCTCGCTTCTCAGGTATTCCAGTTCCTAAAAACAAGGCGGTTGTTGGAGGAAATGCCTTCTCTCACGAGTCTGGTATTCACCAAGATGGGGTTCTTAAAAATCCTCTTACCTATGAAATCATTACACCTGAATTGGTCGGTGTTAAGAGTAATAGCCTTCCGCTTGGTAAATTGTCCGGTCGCCACGCTTTTGTAGAAAAACTAAGAGATTTGGCTCTAGACTTTACTGAAGAAGACATCAAACCACTCTTTGCTAAGTTCAAGGCACTAGCGGACAAAAAGCAAGAAATCACAGATGCAGATATTCGTGCTCTGGTAGCTGGAATCATGGTTGAAAACCCAGAAGGATTCCACTTTGATGATTTACAACTGCAAACCCATGCAGATAATGAGATTGAAGCGCTCGTTAGCCTAGCCAATATGGATGGTGAAAAAGTCGAATTCAATGCGACAGGACAAGGCTCTGTTGAAGCGATCTTTAATGCTATTGACAAGTTCTTCAAACAATCCGTTCGCTTGGTATCCTATACTATTGACGCTGTGACAGATGGGATCGATGCTCAGGCTCGGGTATTGGTCACTGTTGAAAATAGAGATACAGAGACCATCTTTAACGCAGCAGGGCTTGATTTCGATGTACTGAAGGCTTCGGCTATTGCCTACATCAATGCCAATACCTTTGTTCAAAAGGAGAATGCTGGTGAGATGGGGCGTAGTGTTTCCTACCGCGATATGCCTAGTGTGTAAAGGAGAAGGCTATGACAAAAAAAATAGTAGCTCTAGCAGGAGATGGAATCGGCCCAGAAATCATGGAAGCTGGTTTGGAAGTTTTGGAGGCCCTAGCTGAAAAAACGGGCTTTGACTATGAGATAGATGGGCGACCTTTTGGAGGGGCAGGTATTGATGCTGAGGGGCATCCCTTACCTGATGAGACCCTCAAGGCATGTAGAGAAGCAGATGCTATTCTCCTAGCGGCTATTGGTAGTCCCCAGTATGATGGGGCAGCGATTCGGCCTGAACAAGGCTTGCTGGTTCTTCGTAAGGAACTCAACCTCTATGCTAATATTCGCCCCGTAAAAATCTTTGATAGTCTCAAGCATTTGTCACCTCTCAAACCGGAACGAATTGCTGGTGTAGACTTTGTCGTGGTGCGGGAGTTGACAGGTGGGATTTACTTTGGAGAACATATCCTTGAAGAGCGAAAAGCGCGTGATATCAACGACTACAGCTATGAGGAAGTAGAGCGGATTATTCGTAAAGCCTTTGAAATTGCAGGCAATCGCAGTAAGATCGTTACCAGCATCGACAAGCAAAATGTTCTAGCGACATCAAAACTCTGGCGCAGAGTGGCTGAGGAGGTTGCCAAGGATTTCCCAGATGTGTCCTTGGAACACCAGTTGGTGGACTCAGCTGCTATGCTTATGATTACCAATCCTGCTAAATTTGATGTCATCGTGACAGAAAATCTTTTTGGAGATATTCTATCAGATGAATCAAGCGTTCTATCTGGCACACTTGGAGTCATGCCATCTGCTAGTCACTCTGAAAATGGCCCAAGTCTCTATGAGCCCATTCACGGTTCGGCACCTGATATTGCTGGTCAGGGAATTGCCAATCCTATTTCCATGATTTTATCAGTAGCCATGATGTTGAGAGATAGTTTTGGACGTTTTGAGGAAGCAGAGCGTATTGAACATGCTGTAGAAGCCAGTTTGGCAGCAGGAATTTTAACGAGAGATATAGGAGGAAAGGCTTCGACCAAGGAAATGACGGAAGCCATCATTGAAAGACTATGAAGATAAACGAAGGAATCACTCTTACCCTCTTGATTTGGAATGTCATAATTTTCATCATATATGGAATCGACAAATTCAAGGCAAGGAGAGGTGCTTGGCGGATCCCAGAGAAAATTCTCTTGACGATAGCACTTGTCTGTGGTGGATTTGGTGCCTGGTTAGCAGGAATGACCTTTCATCACAAGACTCGAAAATGGTATTTTAAAACGGTTTGGTTCCTTGGCATGGTAACCACACTAGTAGCCCTATATTTCATTTGGAGGTAATGGATGGCAGGAAAATCGATTTTTGATAAATTATGGGACCGCCATGTCATCACAGGAGAAGAGGGGCAGCCCCAACTCATGTATGTGGACCAGCACTATATTCATGAAGTGACTAGTCCCCAAGCTTTTCAAGGATTACGAGATGCAGGTCGCAGATTGAGACGGCCAGACTTGACATTTGGAACCTTTGACCACAATGTACCAACGGTCAATATATATGATATTCGAGATGTAATTTCCAAGGCTCAAATTGATAAGCTTGCTGAGAATGTTGAGGAATTTGGGATTGAACATGCGTCCCACGGTTCCGAAAAGCAGGGAATTGTTCACATGGTAGGTCCAGAAACAGGACGGACGCAACCAGGAAAATTCATCGTCTGTGGAGACAGCCATACAGCAACTCACGGAGCTTTTGGAGCCATCGCCTTTGGAATCGGGACCAGTGAAGTCGAGCATGTCTTTGCTACCCAGACTCTCTGGCAAGTTAAACCTAAGAAAATGCTGGTAGAATTCACTGGTGTTCCACAAAAAGGAGTTTACTCCAAGGATTTTATCCTCGCCTTGATTGCCAAGTACGGCGTTGCTTGTGGTGTTGGTTATGTAGTGGAATATCGTGGACAGGCTATTGATGCACTGAGCATGGAAGAGCGAATGACCATCTGCAATATGTCCATCGAGTTTGGCTCTAAGATGGGGATCATGAATCCGGATCAAACCACCTATGACTATCTCAAGGGACGGGAATGCGTTCCAGAAGATTTCGAAGAGGCGGTTGCTGACTGGAAGACGCTTGTCAGTGATGAGGATGCTGTCTATGATAAGGTTATCCAGATGGATGTCTTTGACTTGGCACCCATGGTGACCTGGGGAACTAATCCTGCTATGGGGGTTGACTTTGATAGTAGCTTCCCAGAAATTAAGGATATGAATGATGAGCGAGCCTACAATTACATGGACTTGGAGCCTGGTCAAAAGCCAGCAGATATTGAACTAGGTTATATCTTTATCGGCTCTTGTACCAATGCTCGTCTCAGTGACTTGCAACTGGCTGCGCGATTTGTCAAAGGGAAGAAGATTGCTCCCAATCTAACAGCAATTGTAGTACCAGGATCGCGTCCTGTGAAACGAGCTGCTGAGAAGTTGGGCTTGGATAAGGTCTTCTTAGATGCTGGCTTTGAGTGGAGAGACCCAGGTTGCTCTATGTGCCTAGGGATGAATCCCGACAAGGTACCTGATGGTGTCCACTGTGCCTCAACCAGTAACCGCAACTTTGAGGATAGACAGGGATTTGGTGCTAAAACCCATCTCTGCAGTCCAGCCATGGCAGCGGCGGCAGCTATTGCAGGGCGTTTCGTAGATGTTCGGCAAATGCCAGAGGCCCAGTAAGGAGAGGATATGGAGAAATTTACAGTTTATACGGGAACGACTGTTCCTCTCATGAATGATAATATCGACACAGACCAAATCCTCCCCAAGCAGTTTCTCAAGTTGATTGATAAGAAAGGCTTTGGTAAGTACCTCATGTATGCTTGGCGTTATCTGGACGATAACTACACAGAGGATCCAGACTTTGTCTTTAACCGACCAGAATACCGTAAAGCCAGTATTCTCATCTCAGGGGATAACTTTGGTGCGGGGTCTTCGAGGGAACATGCAGCTTGGGCTCTAGCGGACTATGGTTTTAAGGTTGTGATTGCAGGATCTTTCGGGGACATTCATTACAATAATGAACTCAATAATGGCATGTTGCCAATTGTTCAGCCTAGGGAGGTTAGAGAGAAACTAGCCCAGCTAAAACCGACTGACCAGGTAACTGTGGACTTGGAACAACAGAAAATCATCTCACCAGTTGGAGAATTCACTTTTGAAATCGATAGCGAATGGAAACACAAACTCTTAAATGGTTTGGATGATATCGGTATTACTTTGCAGTATGAAGACTTGATTGCTGCCTATGAAAAACAACGACCAGCCTACTGGCAGGATTAGAAAAAATAGAAAAGGAACTATAGAACTATGACAAAACACATTCAATGGAACGGAACACTTTCACAAGAAGGCTATGACATTTTAAAAGGTGAGGGCGGATGTATCGTTTGCCCTACTAAAGTTGGTTACATTATCATGACTAGCGATAAGGCAGGTCTTGAACGCAAATTTGAAGCCAAAGAGCGTAACCGTAACAAACCAGGTGTTGTACTTTGTGGTAGCATGGATGAGCTTCGCGCTTTAGCACAACTCAATCCAGAAATTGAAGCCTTCTACCAAAAACATTGGGAAGAAGACATTCTTCTAGGTTGTATCCTTCCATGGAAACCAGAAGCCTTTGAGAAATTGAAAGCATACGGTGATGGCCGTGAAGAACTCATGACAGACGTTCGTGGTACTAGCTGTTTTGTCATCAAGTTTGGTAAAGCTGGTGAACAGTTGGCTGCTAAACTTTGGGAAGAAGGTAAAATGGTCTATGCCTCATCAGCAAACCCATCTGGTAAAGGAAACCGTGGTAAGGTAGAAGGTATCGGAGAACGGATCGAAGGAGCAGTGGACCTTGTTATCGAAGCAGACGACTATGTGGCATCTATCCAACCGGACAAAACGATTGAAACTCGCTACGAGCAAGGTGTGATGGTGTCTATGGTTGATAAAGACGGCAAACTAATCCCAGAACAAGATGGAGTACGTTCAATCTCACCAGCTCCAGTTGTGATCCGCAAAGGGCTTGACATTGATAAAATCATGATGCACCTGTCAGATACCTTTAACTCATGGGACTACCGTCAGGGTGAATATTACTAAGATAAAAAAAGAAGTCTAGTGTTATGAGATATTTAAGCTCCTAACACTGGGCTTTTTGTTTGGAAATTCTTTTCTTTTTCTATAGGATATGATATTCTATATATAAAATATATGTTTATAGAAATTAATCAATTAAATTTAACAGCCTATAATGTGAAACAGGAGCTATAAAATGGAAGATAAAGTAAATTATTGGATGATAGTTGCAGGTCGTGGTGGCAATGTCTGGTCCTTATTTAAAGAAGAGAATATAGCTTGCATAGATTTTGATTCTAATTTGTCTAGTATTCTAGATTATAAAAATCCTCAAGAATTGAATCAGGGAAAACAGAGAGATAAATTTATTTGGAAATTTGCTCATGACATAAAAAAAGATGATTACATAATAGCTACCACAGGATTTAAGAAAATTTTAGGAATTGGTCAATGTGTGAAACCTTATTATTTTGATGAAACAAAATCAAAGTTTAAACATTGTATTGGTGTTAATTGGTTGAAAGTAGATGGTGGATGGGAATACCAAGGTACAAAAGGTGCAAGACAAACCATCAACTGGGACAGAAACAAGGAACGTATCAATTTATATAAATCCATTCTAAATGGCACATACAGAAAAAATATAGAGAAAGTTGTTATGAATAAAAATATTAACGATTATTTAGATATATTAAGAAAATCCAAAAACCTTATCCTTCGAGGTGCATCTGGTACAGGAAAAACACACCTTGCTATTGATATTGCAAACGAATTAACAGATGGCAACAAAGATCAAATCGGCTTTGTACAGTTTCACCCATCTTATGATTATACGGATTTTGTAGAGGGTTTGAGACCGGTATCAAATGGGGATGGATCTATTGAGTTTAGGCTACAGGACGGTATTTTTAAAGATTTTTGTCAGAAAGCAAAAGAAGCCCAATTGATTGGAGGACAAGATAATTTTGATGAGGCTTGGGATTCTTACTTAGAATATATAAATGTTGCTGAAGAAAAAGAATATATAACAAAAACATCTTACTTATCTGTTAATAGTAGACAAAATTTGTCAGTAAATTATGATAGTGGTGTTCCAGGATGGTCACTACCTCGCAAATATGTTTACGAGTTGTATAAAGATAAAAATTATAATAAGCAAGAATACTACAAAAGTGGTGGAAAAACTGTCCTAGAAACATTGAGAAAGAGATTTGGTTTGAAAGACTATGTTTCCCCAACAGAAATTGACACAGACAAGAAATTCATTTTCATCATCGATGAGATTAATCGTGGGGAGATTTCTAAGATTTTTGGAGAACTATTTTTCTCTGTTGACCCTGGCTATCGTGGTCAGAAGGGGAGTGTTTCTACTCAATATGCCAATCTACACGAAAACGATGAAAAGTTTTATATCCCAGAAAATGTTTACATCATTGGAACTATGAATGATATTGACCGTTCGGTAGACACCTTTGATTTTGCAATGCGTCGTCGTTTCCGTTTTGTTGAAGTTACTGCCGAGAGTCAAGTTGCTATGTTGGATAAAGAACTGGGTATCCATGCAGAAGAAGCAAAAACTCGTCTAAGAAACTTGAACGCTGCTATCGAAAACGTTCAGGAATTAAACAGTCATTACCATATCGGACCAAGTTATTTCCTTAAGTTGAAGGATGTAGAGTTTAACTATGAATTACTCTGGTCTGATTACCTTAAACCGCTTTTGGAAGATTACTTACGAGGTTCTTATGAAGAGACTGAAACTCTGGATACATTGAAAAAAGCATTTGATCTGACAAATAACGAGCAAACAGATCTGCAAGAGACTGGTGATAATGATGCGGATAACTGATAATCAGTATAGAATCGCTAAAGAGGACTTTGTCGCAGAATATCCCAATCTAAGTCAAGCACTTCTTGATAGAACACTAGATAACCTTTCTCGAGAGGACAGTATCTTTATTTTCCCAAATGATTTGATGAATTCTCCTGATCTAGACAGGGACCAAAAGATTTTTGAAACAGTTAATCAGGAAATCAAGACAGGAAATGTAATTGGTTTTCTTGGATATGGTCAGGAAAGATTAACGATTTCCTCTCGTTTTTCTGATGAAAGTAACGACCATTTTTTGCATTATCTTTTACAAAAGGTTCTCAATATCAATCTGACTAGTTTGGATGTTGGTCTATCTCCAGAGGATAAACTCTATCAGCTTTTGATTTACCTCTTTCCCAAATATCTGCAAGCTGCTCTCCGAAAAGGTCTTTATAAGGAATACCAGCGATTTTTCCATAACGATAGTCATGTAAAAGGTGTACTAGATGTTGGAAATCATCTGAAAAAAAATCTCCCTTTTATGGGAAATATTGCCTATACTACTAGGGAATTTACCTATGATAATCCACTCATGCAGTTGATTCGACATACGATTGAGTACATAAAGAATCAGAAAAGTTTCGGAGTTCTGCTCGATAGTAATCGTGAAAATATGACAGAAATTACTCGTGTAACTCCAGCTTATAAACTAGCTAATCGTGCCAAGATTATCAGAATGAATAAAATCAAACCCATCCGACACGCCTATTTCAGAGAGTATAGAAAATTACAGGAACTCTGCTTGATGATTCTGAGTAGAGAAAAGCATGGTCTTGGACCTCAAGTCCAGATGGTACATGGTATTCTCTTTGATGTTGCCTGGCTTTGGGAAGAGTATGTTCATACCTTGTTGCAAAAAGGTTTCATCCATCCACGAAATAAAGATAAGACGAACGGAATTTCAGTATTTTCTGTTGGGAAACGAAAAGTATATCCAGATTTTTATGACAGAGAACGAAAGATTGTTTTAGATGCAAAATATAAAAAACTGGAGTTCACTGAAAGAGGAATTAACCGCGAGGACTTGTTCCAATTGATTTCCTATTCTTATATTTTAAAAGCTGAGAAAGCTGGACTGATTTTTCCTAGTATGGAGCGGTCAGTAAATAGTGAAATAGGGGAAATAGCTGGCTATGGAGCCCAATTGAAGAAGTGGTCTATTCGAATCCCTCAGAATGCTTCATCCTATAGTGCATTTTGTAAAATGATGGAAAATTCAGAAGAAAATTTTAAAGCGATTATTGATGAAGAAGTGGGGAGAAAGTAATCTCTTCGCTTTTTTGCTATTTATAGAAGTAATTTCCGAACAATATAATTTGATTATTGAAAATATTTGACAAAAACTGTACTTTAGTTTATAATAAATCAAGGAAACGTCAGAAAAGATGTAGGGGTGCGCAAGCATAGGTAGGTCATTATAAAAGAAACGAGACATCGATATGTTAAATGAATTTCCAATTTTTGATTACGAAGATATTCAGTTGATCCCAAATAAATGTGTCATTAAAAGCCGTGCAGAAGCAGACACGAGTGTCACACTTGGAAATCACACTTTCAAACTACCTGTTGTGCCAGCAAATATGCAGACGATTTTGGATGAGAACGTAGCAGAGCAACTGGCTAAAGGTGGCTACTTCTACATTATGCATCGTTTTGATGAGGCTGGGCGCATTCCTTTTATCAAACGCATGCACGATCAAGGACTCATTGCTTCTATTTCAGTCGGTGTCAAGGATTACGAGTATGATTTTGTTAGCCAACTCAAGGCTGATGCTCCTGAGTATATCACGATTGACATTGCTCATGGTCATGCGGATAGCGTGATTTCTATGATTCAACACATCAAGAAAGAATTACCAGACACTTTTGTCATTGCTGGTAACGTAGGAACACCAGAAGCTGTGCGTGAATTGGAAAATGCCGGTGCGGATGCTACTAAGGTTGGAATCGGTCCTGGTAAGGTTTGTATCACCAAAGTTAAGACAGGTTTTGGTACAGGTGGCTGGCAATTGGCTGCCCTACGTTGGTGTGCTAAGGCTGCGCGTAAACCGATCATTGCTGATGGTGGTATTCGTACCCATGGTGATATAGCCAAGTCTATCCGTTTCGGTGCTAGCATGGTCATGATTGGTTCCCTTTTTGCAGGACATATCGAAAGCCCAGGAAAGACAATCGAAGTCGATGGGGAACAGTTCAAAGAATACTATGGTTCAGCTTCACAGTATCAAAAAGGAGCCTATAAAAATGTGGAAGGCAAACGCATTTTGCTTCCTGCCAAAGGGCATTTGCAAGACACCCTTACTGAGATGGAGCAAGATTTACAAAGTGCTATCTCTTATGCAGGTGGACGCAGGCTTGCTGACCTTAAACACGTTGATTATGTTATCGTAAAAAACTCTATCTGGAATGGAGATGCTTCCCATTAATGGACGCTTAGTCTACCCATGAAAAAACTTGTTATTAGAGCAAATTTTTGTTATAATAAGACAAGTTTCCACCCTTAGTGTAATGGATATCACGTAAGATTCCGGTTCTTGAGATGGGGGTTCGATTCCCTCAGGGTGGATGTAAATAGCCCAAGAAAGCCTTAAATAAGGCTTTTTCTTTATCTCGCCCCAAATTTGCCCCTAAAATTAAAAATTTTATTCTAAAAAATGCTCAAATCCCCTCTAGTCCCGTTTTAAAGTGACTCAGGGGGCTTTTTTTGATATAATAAAAGAGACTGTTATCAGTTAGAAAGAGGTTGGTATGAAAGAATTACAAACTGTACTAAAGAAGCGTTTTGCGATCGAATTTGCAGATAAAAACTTACTAGAAACGGCCTTTACTCATACGAGTTATGCCAATGAGCACCGCCTCTTAAAAATTTCACACAATGAGCGCTTGGAATTTTTAGGAGACGCTGTTCTGCAATTATTGATTTCAGAATATCTCTATAAAAAATATCCTAAGAAACCAGAGGGAGATTTGTCCAAACTCCGTGCTATGATTGTCCGTGAGGAGAGTTTGGCTGGTTTTGCGCGTGATTGCCAGTTTGATCAGTTTATCAAGCTAGGAAAAGGAGAAGAAAAGTCTGGTGGGCGCAATCGTGACACCATTCTTGGAGATGCCTTTGAAGCCTTTCTGGGAGCGTTGCTTTTAGACAAGGATGTTGCTAGGGTAAAAGAGTTTATCTATCAAGTCATGATCCCCAAGGTTGAAGCAGGTGACTTTGAAATGATTAAGGATTACAAGACACACCTGCAAGAGTTGCTCCAAGTCAATGGAGATGTGGATATTCGCTACCAGGTGACCTCTGAAACGGGACCTGCTCATGATAAGGTTTTTGATGTAGAAGTTCTGGTTGAGGGCAAGAGTATCGGAAAAGGTCAAGGCCGTTCTAAAAAATTGGCAGAGCAAGAGGCCGCAAAAAATGCCGTTGAGAAAGGGCTTGATTCATGTATTTAAAGGAAATTGAGATCCAGGGATTCAAGTCCTTTGCTGACAAGACAAAGGTCGTCTTTGACCAAGGTGTGACAGCTGTCGTTGGGCCCAATGGTTCTGGGAAGTCAAATATCACAGAAAGTTTGCGATGGGCCTTGGGAGAGTCTAGTGTCAAGAGTCTTCGTGGAGGCAAGATGCCCGACGTTATCTTTGCTGGAACTGAAAGCCGCAAACCACTCAATTACGCCTCTGTTATCGTGACCTTGGACAATGAAGATGGCTTCATCAAGGATGCAGGGCAAGTCATTAAGGTAGAACGCCATATCTATCGTAGTGGAGATAGCGAGTATCGAATTGATGGCAAGAAAGTGCGCTTGCGTGATATTCATGACCTCTTCTTGGATACAGGTTTGGGTCGGGATTCCTTCTCCATCATTTCCCAAGGGAAGGTTGAGGAAATTTTTAACTCCAAGCCCGAAGAACGCCGTGCTATTTTTGAAGAAGCTGCTGGAGTTTTAAAATACAAGACTCGTAGAAAAGAAACAGAGAGCAAACTGCAACAAACTCAGGACAATCTAGACCGCTTAGAGGACATTATCTATGAGTTGGACAATCAAATCAAGCCCCTTGCAAAACAAGCCGAAAATGCTCGTAAGTTTCTTGACTTGGATGGTCAACGTAAAGCAATTTACTTGGATGTACTGGTTGCCCAAATCAAGGAAAACAAGACTGAACTAGAGCTGACAGAAGAAGAGCTAACGCAAGTTCAGGAACTTTTGACTAGCTATTACCAAAAGCGTGAAGAGTTAGAAGAGGAAAATCAAAGTCTTAAAAAGAAACGCCAAGATCTCCAAGCTGAAATGGCTAAAGACCAAGGGAGCTTAATGGATTTGACTAGTTTGATTAGTGACATAGAGCGAAAACTAGCCCTTTCAAAACTGGAATCTGAGCAAGTAGCCCTCAATCAACAAGAAGCACAAGCCCGTTTGGCGACTTTAGAAGACAAGAGAAAAGCGCTAAGTAAAGAAAAATCTGAAAAAGAAGCGAACTTGGCACAGTTAGAGGAAAATCTATCTGAAAACAACAAGGAACTCAATCGTTTAGAAGCAGAATTGCTAGCTTTTTCAGATGATCCTGACCAGATGATCGAGCTCTTGCGCGAACGCTTTGTCGCTCTTTTACAAGAAGAAGCGGATGTCTCAAACCAACTGACCCGCATCGAGAATGAACTGGAGAACAGCCGTCAACTATCTCAAAAACAAGCAGATCAACTTGAGAAACTGAAAGAACAACTGGCTACAGCTAAAGAAAAGGCAAGTCAGCAAGAGGCTGAACTTGAAACTGCTAAGGAGCAGGTTCAGAAATTATTGGCTGACTACCAAGCTGGTGCCAAAGAGCAAGAGGAAAAGAAAGTTTCTTACCAAGCCCAGCAGAGCCAACTCTTTGATCGTCTGGATAGTCTCAAAAACAAACAGGCTAGAGCACAGAGTTTGGAAAACATCCTAAGAAATCATAGTAATTTTTATGCGGGTGTTAAGAGTGTTCTCCAAGAAAAAGACCGCTTAGGTGGGATTATTGGTGCAGCTAGTGAACATTTGACCTTTGATGTGCATTATCAAACTGCTTTGGAGATTGCACTTGGAGCTAGCAGTCAGCATATCATCGTAGAAGATGAAAATGCGGCAACCAATGCGATTAATTTCCTAAAACGTAACAGAGCTGGTCGTGCGACCTTTCTTCCATTGACAACGATCAAAGCGCGTACGATTTCTAGTCAGAATCAAGATGCTATCGCAGCAAGTCCAGGCTTCCTTGGCATGGCAGATGAGTTGGTGTCATTTGATAAGAGACTAGAAGCCATTTTCAAAAACTTGCTAGCCACAACGGCTATCTTTGATACCGTAGAACATGCGCGTGCAGCTGCTCGTCAAGTTCGCTATCAGGTTCGCATGGTGACGCTTGATGGGACAGAGTTGCGCACAGGTGGTTCCTACGCGGGTGGTGCCAATCGTCAGAATAACAGTATCTTCATCAAGCCAGAGCTGGAACAATTACAAAAAGAAATTGCTGAAGAAGAAGCTGACTTACGGTCAGAAGAAGCGACTTTGAAGACCTTGCAAGATGAGATGGTAGTATTAACAGAAAGATTAGAAGCTATCAAATCTCAGGGTGAGCAAGCTCGTATTCAGGAGCAAGGTTTGTATCTTGCTTATCAACAAACCAATCAGCAGGTCGAAGAACTGGAAACGCTTTGGAAACTTCAAGAAGAGGAATTAAATCGCCTTACTGAAGGAGATTGGCAAGCGGATAAGGAAAAATGCCAAGAGCGCCTTGCTACTATCGCCAGTGAAAAGCAAAATCTGGAAGCTGAGATTGAAGAGATTAAGTCTAACAAAAACGCTATTCAAGAACGCTATCAAAACTTGCAGGAACAAGTAGCGCAAGCACGCTTGCTTAAGTCCGAACTGCAAGGACAAAAGCGGTATGAAGTGACTGATATTGAACGCTTAGGTAAGGAATTAGATAACCTCAATCTTGAACAAGAAGAAATCCAGCGTCTCCTCCAAGAAAAGGTTGATAATCTTGAGAAGGTTGATACGGATTTGCTAAGTCAGCAGGTGGAAGAGGCCAAAACTCAGAAAACAAATCTCCAACAAGGTTTGATTCGCAAGCAGTTTGAGTTGGATGATATCGAGGGTCAGCTGGATGATATTGCCAGCCATTTGGATCAAGCTCGTAAGCAGAACGAAGAGTGGATTCGCAAGCAAACACGTGCTGAAGCTAAGAAGGAAAAGGTCAGCGAACGCTTGCGCTATCTACAAGCTCAATTAACTGACCAGTACCAGATTAGCTACAATGAGGCTCTAGAAAAGGCTCATGAACTGGAAAATCTAACTCTGGCGGAGCAAGAGGTTAAGGATTTAGAGAAGGCTATTCGCTCGCTGGGTCCTGTCAACTTGGACGCTATTGACCAGTACGAAGAGGTTCACAACCGTCTGGATTTCCTCAATAGCCAACGAGATGATATTTTGTCTGCGAAAAACCTGCTCCTTGAGACCATCACAGAGATGAATGATGAGGTTAAGGAACGCTTTAAATCAACCTTTGAGGCGATTCGTGAGTCCTTTAAAGTGACCTTTAGACAGATGTTTGGTGGAGGTCAGGCAGACTTGATATTAACTGAGGGTGACCTTTTAACAGCTGGTGTGGAGATTTCTGTTCAACCACCAGGTAAGAAAATCCAGTCTCTTAACCTCATGAGTGGTGGTGAAAAAGCCCTATCAGCTCTGGCTCTGCTCTTCTCCATTATCCGTGTTAAGACCATTCCTTTTGTTATCTTGGACGAGGTAGAGGCGGCGCTGGACGAAGCCAATGTCAAACGCTTTGGGGACTATCTCAATCGCTTTGACAAGGATAGTCAGTTTATCGTCGTGACCCACCGTAAGGGGACGATGGCGGCAGCGGACTCTATCTATGGAGTTACCATGCAAGAATCAGGTGTTTCTAAGATTGTTTCGGTTAAGTTAAAAGATTTGGAAGAAACAATAGACTAGTTACTAAACGATAGCATCTCTTAGGAGGTGCTATTTTTTAAAACTAAAGCGCTAAATTTTCTCTTACGGTCGGTTCAGGCGCAAAAAACGACATTTGGGATTTCCTTTTAGCGAAAAGACTTTCTCTATGATATAATAGTTTCATGATTACAACAGTACCTATTAAGAACGAAAAAGACATTGCAGTACCGGGAAAAACAGTCCTTGTATTAGGTTATTTTGATGGCATCCACAAGGGGCACCAGAAACTTTTTGAAGTAGCCAGTAAGGCTTCAATGAAGGATTATCTGCCAGTTGTCGTGATGACCTTTACAGAGTCGCCAAAACTTGCCTTACAACCTTATCAACCTGAGCTCATGCTCCATATCGTCAATCACGAGGAACGGGAGCACAAGATGAAGTGGCATGGGGTAGAGGCTCTTTTCCTACTTGACTTTAGTAGCAAATTTGCTAGTTTAACGGGTCAAGAATTCTTTGATACCTATGTTCGAGCTTTAAAACCAGCCATTATCGTAGCAGGATTTGATTACACGTTTGGTTCAGATAAGAAAACTGCGGATGATCTGAAGGATTATTTTGATGGAGAGATCATCATTGTTCCTCCGGTTGAGGACGAAAAGGGAAAGATTAGTTCCACACGGATTCGCCAAGCTATTCTTGATGGAGATGTCAGGGAAGTCAATCATCTTCTCGGCACACCGCTTCCAACTCGCGGAATGGTCGTTCACGGAAATGCTCGTGGGCGTACTATCGGTTATCCAACAGCCAACCTAGTCCTAAGAGATCGAACTTATATGCCAGCAGATGGTGTTTACGTAGTCGATGTAGAAGTACAACGTCAGAGATATCGTGGCATGGCAAGCGTTGGGAAAAATGTTACTTTCGATGGAGAAGAGCCACGTTTTGAAGTCAATATTTTTGACTTTTCAGATGATATTTATGGTGAGACTGTCATGGTCTACTGGCTGGACCGTGTTCGCGATATGGTCAAATTTGACTCCGTAGAGGAATTGGTAGACCAACTCCAGAAAGACGAAGAGATTGCTCGGAACTGGAAGGATGGAGAGTAGAAAAGTTTAAAAAAGTGAACCATATTTTGTGTTTGCTTTTTTATTTTTGAAAGAAATTTTATAGCGAGAAACATAATTGAAGGTTGATTGAAAATCTGTTAAAATAGTGATATTCATAACTTTAAAACCAAAGAAAAGAGACTAGTATGATTACAGGCGAATTAAAAAATAAAATTGATCAGCTATGGGAAATGCTGTGGACTGAAGGAAATACAAATCCTCTAACAAATATTGAATATATGATAGAAAGAGCAAAATCACAATTGGCAATTCAAAAATCTCTGGAAGAATTGGAAACCTTGAAAAAATCACTTATGCTGAGTATTCCGGTTAAGCTCTGATATGAAATAGTAGTTTTACACTATCATTGTAATTACCGTAATTATTTGTTATAATACTTCAAAGGAGGAAATAAGATGGTCGTAAAAACAAGAAAACAAGGAAATTCAATCACCATTACAATTCCAAGCGAATTCAATATTCCAAGTGGTGTTAAATATGAAGCAAAATTGTTACCAAGTGGCGAAATTATCTTTACTCCTGAAGAATTGGATCATCAGGTCTCTTATGTTTCTGATGATGCCTTTAACTTAAAATTGGATACAATTTTTGAAGAATACGACGATGTTTTCAAAGCTTTGGTGGAAAAATGACAGTCTATCTAACAGAAAAGCAAATTGAAAAAATCAATGCTTTAGTAATTCAACGGTATTCTCCAAATGAGCAAATTCAAACAGTTAGCTCTTCAGCGTTAAATATGATTGTGAATTTACCAGAACAATTTGTTTTTGGCAAGCCTCTTTATCCAACAATTTTTGATAAAGCAACAATATTATTTGTCCAATTGATAAAGAAGCATGTCTTTGCAAACGCCAATAAACGAACAGCTTTCTTTGTTTTGGTGAAGTTTTTACAATTAAATGGTTATCACTTTACTGTTTCCGTGGAAGAAGCGGTTGATATGTGCGTGACTATAGCGGTAGAAGCTTTAACTGATGAAAGAATGATAAGCTACTCTAAATGGGTTTCTGAACATTCTATCAGAGAAATGATCAAAAAATAAGATAGTACGCTGGATTGAAATGAGCATAAGAAAAAATGAAAAGACAATATTAGAATTCTGTAATGCAGAAACTCTGATATTGCCTCTTTTTATTAAAACACACGATAGACATAAGGATTTTCTGGTTTGTCTACTTTTGTGAAACTCTCAACTTCCAGTGTTGGGAGTTTTTGTTTGAGTTCTTTGTGGTAGTGGAGGGTCAGGGTTCCTCTAGCGCTAATCCAAGTATTGTCAGGATACTGGCGTGAGTTCCCCTTTGTCAAGAGTCCATATACACCAGAATCGGCGATACAGTGGATGATTCCAAAGCGAAAGAGGAACTGGCTATCTGGATGGCTAGGATCGTTATAGACAAAGCCTGTAAATTCGATTTTCTTTCCTTCAAACTCTTGAGGGTAGTCATAGAGAACTTCCATGACCTCCATATAGTTTTCATCAGTGATTTGAATGGTTGGTTGGGTGAGGTATTTGTCAGCTGTAGACCTCATTTCCTTTTCATAAGCAGATTTGGAAAAATAGGTGCTGGTATCGGGTTTGAGGTATTGACTGGATGTTCCTTCGCTTGCCTGAATAGCAGTATCGATTCCCTCAGCAAGTGGGAAATGGTATCCCTTAGCAGAGACGGTTCTCGAGTCCAAACTTACTGTCGGAAAGGCAACCCCAATCAACAGAGGTAGTGACAGTAAAAGGAGGCTGATTCGTCTAGCTCGACGACTTTCTAAATGGCTGCGAGAGTTGATTTTCTTGATCCAGATATAGAATTGGACCAGAGCCAATAGAAGAGAAAGGAGCATGGAAATATAGACTAGATAGGAATAGTGGAGGTTAATGTAGTGACTGAGCTTGCCAGAAAGCTGCAGATACAGAGTTAGGGCAAAATAACCCAGTAAAATGAAAAATCGCATCATAGCAACACTCCAAACATGTAAGAATAAAGCAAGACAAGCACTGTCACAATACCCATAAATTGCCAGATGAAGCGCACTTTGAGATAGTGTTTCATCATGAGGAGATTTTTGATATCAAGCATGGGGCCTATGATCAGAAAGGCAAGGACTGGCGCTAGGCCGAAGCTCGAGAGGAGAGAAGCTCCGATAAAGGCGTCCGCCTCGCTACAAAGAGAGAGGAGAAAGGCTAGAAACATGAGCAAGAGAATCGCAAGGACTGGACTTGCACTGATAGAGGTCAAGATCCGAGTCGGGACATAGACCTGCACGATAGCCGCAAAGAGACAGCCAAAGACCAAGTAACGCCCCATATCGAAAAACTCATCAATAGCTTGTATAAAGATCTGAAACACTTTTCTAGCGGGACCCAAGTGTGAAAAGTCATGTTCATGGCAAGCGATAGGATTCTCTTTTTGAATGGGTTCCTTCCAGAAAAATCCTAGGAAAATCCCCAGAATCAAAGCAATCACAATAGCTCCCAGAGCTCGCAAGAAGGCAAGTTTTATTGAATTGCCAAAGGCAGAATATGTGGCGAAAAGAACGATAGGATTGATGATGGGAGCAGTCACCAGAAAAGGAACCGCTGTGTAGCTGGGCACTTTCTTTTCCAGAAAACGATTGATAATCGGAACGATACCACATTCGCAAGAAGGAAAGAGAAAGCCAATGAAGGTACCAAAAAAGATCCTCCCCCAACGATTGCGAGGGAGAAACTCATAAACTTTATCAGGTGTGATATAGACCTCAATCAACCCCGAAATTAGACTCCCAATCAAGACAAAAGGAAGGGCTTCAATCATGATAGAGAGAAAAATAGCCCCTGCTTGTAAGATGCTAGGAGGAAGAGATTGGAAAACAGCCATCTATTTTTTCTTCTCAACTTTTTCTTTTTTGTTTTTGTCATCTGGAAAAGTGACTTGTGTTAAGTCAGGAAGTTTGGCGAATTCTTCAAACATCTTGTCCAAATCATCCGTTTTTGTAAATTTAACAGCCATGGGCCTACCTCTTTTCTACATTCTACCTCTATTATACTATTATTTTACGGAAATGGGGTTATTTTGATAATTAAAGAGGTAAAAATGGGTAAGGCAAAACAAGAGCTGTTCCTTATGGTATAATAGATTCATGGATAAAAAATACGAAAAAATTTCCCAAGATTTGGGTGTAACCTTAAAGCAAATCGATACCGTTCTAAGTTTGACGGCAGAAGGGGCGACGATTCCTTTCATCGCCCGTTATCGCAAGGACATGACTGGTAGTCTGGATGAGGTGGCGATTAAGGCCATTATCGACTTGGATAAAAGTCTGACAAATCTCAACGACCGTAAAGAAGCTGTCTTGGCTAAGATTCAAGAACAAGGCAAACTAACCAAGGAATTAGAAGAAGCTATTTTGGCAGCTGAAAAATTAGCAGACGTTGAAGAACTCTATCTTCCTTATAAGGAAAAACGTCGAACCAAGGCAACTATTGCCCGAGAAGCTGGACTCTTTCCTCTCGCCCGCTTGATCTTGCAGAATGTAGATGGTTTAGAGAAAGAAGCTGAGAAGTTTGTCTGTGAAGGATTTGCGACTGGTCAAGAAGCCTTGGCTGGTGCGGTTGATATCTTGGTCGAAGCCTTATCCGAAGATGTCAATCTACGTGCTATGACCTATCAGGAAGTGCTGAGACACTCTAAAATCACTTCGCAAGTCAAGGATGAAAGTCTCGATGAAAAACAAGTTTTTCAGATATATTACGATTTTTCAGAGACAGTTGGCAACATGCAGGGTTATCGTACCTTGGCCCTCAATCGTGGTGAGAAACTAGGTGTCTTAAAAGTCGGTTTTGAGCACGCGTCAGATCGTATTCTTGCTTTCTTTGCTGCCCGTTTCAAGGTGAAAAATGCCTATATAGATGAAGTTGTTCAACAGTCAGTTAAGAAAAAGGTCTTGCCTGCTATCGAACGACGCATTCGGACAGAATTAACTGAGAAAGCAGAAGAAGGAGCTATCCAACTCTTTTCTGACAACCTGCGCAATCTTCTCTTGGTTGCTCCGCTGAAAGGGCGCGTGGTTCTAGGATTTGACCCTGCCTTTCGTACAGGTGCCAAACTTGCTGTCGTTGATACAACAGGTAAAATGTTGACAACCCAAGTCATTTATCCAGTAAAACCAGCATCAGCTCGTCAGATTGAAGAAGCAAAGAAAGATTTGTCGGACTTGATTGGTCAATACGGTGTGGAAATTATTGCTATCGGAAATGGAACTGCCAGTCGTGAAAGTGAAGCCTTTGTGGCGGAAGTTCTTAAAGATTTTCCAGAAGTCAGCTATGTTATCGTCAATGAAAGTGGCGCTTCTGTCTACTCTGCCAGCGAACTTGCGCGTCAGGAATTTCCAGAATTAACCGTTGAAAAACGCTCTGCTATCTCTATTGCCCGTCGTTTGCAAGATCCCCTCGCTGAATTGGTTAAAATTGATCCTAAGTCAATCGGTGTAGGCCAATACCAACACGATGTCAGTCAGAAGAAACTGTCTGAGAGTCTGGACTTTGTCGTCGATACCGTAGTTAACCAAGTCGGTGTCAATGTCAATACAGCCAGCCCAGCTCTTCTTTCCCACGTAGCTGGACTAAATAAAACCATTTCTGAAAATATTGTCAAATACCGTGAGGAAGAAGGAAAAATCACTTCACGTTCTCAAATCAAGAAGGTTCCTCGTCTCGGTGCCAAAGCCTTTGAGCAGGCTGCTGGTTTCCTCCGTATCCCTGAAAGTAGCAATATTCTTGATAATACTGGAGTTCACCCAGAAAACTATGCTGCAGTTAAGGAGCTCTTCAAACGCTTGGATATCAAGGACTTAAATGAAGAAGCACAAAATAAGCTTAAGTCCCTTTCTGTCAAGGAAATGGCGCAAGAACTAGACCTTGGACCAGAAACCCTTAAAGATATCATTGCTGACCTCCTAAAACCGGGTCGTGATTTCCGTGATTCTTTTGATGCTCCAGTTCTCCGTCAAGATGTTCTGGATATCAAGGATCTCGTTATCGGACAGAAGCTTGAAGGTGTGGTCCGTAATGTCGTTGACTTCGGTGCCTTCGTTGATATCGGGATTCACGAAGACGGCCTCATTCATATTTCTCATATGAGTCGCAAATTTATCAAACATCCCAGCCAAGTGGTGTCTGTTGGAGATTTGGTAACGGTTTGGGTTAAGAAAATCGATACTGAACGTGAAAAAGTTAATCTGTCGCTCCTAGCTCCAGATGAAACTGACTGAGTACGTTCAGTCCGTTTCCCTCGAAGACTTTGGTAGACCTTTTACACACCAAGCCCAATGGAATTCTCGTCTGCGAACGACAGGTGGGCGATTTTTCCCTAAAGATGGGCATTTGGATTTTAATCCCAAGGTCTATAATGAACTTGGTTTGGAGGTTTTTCGGAAAATCGTGCGCCATGAACTCTGTCACTATCACCTTTATTTTCAGAAAAAGGGGTATCGGCATAAGGACCGAGATTTTAAGGAACTTTTGAAAGAAGTGGATGGACTACGCTTTGTTCCCCCTTTGAGAGCCCAAAGTAATTTCCTAGTTTATCAGTGTCAATCCTGCCAGCAACGCTATCAACGAAAGAGGAAGATTGATACCAAGTGCTATCGCTGTGGCGTCTGCCGTGGTAAACTCGTCATCCTAAATCGGCCTAAGGACTGATGTTTGTGCCCCCGTTTCATGATATACTACTTGTAAGAATACCGAAAGAGGAACAAATCATGAATACAAAATTTTATAAAATGAAACGAAATAGTATGGTATCGGGAGTTTTAGCTGGTTTATCAGACAAGTGGAATTTTGATGTAACTCTAGTCCGCTTTCTCTTTGCCATTTTTACCATATCAAATTTTGGGATTGGTGTGATTATCTACATCATCCTCGCCTCTATTCTGCCAACTAAGGAAGAGATTGAAGCAGAAATGTACGGAACAGGACCACGCAAACGTAAGGATGCTGAGGCCATTTATGACAATGATGGACGGTTTTGGTGAGTCGGATTTGGAAATAGTTTATAGATGATTTCCTTGTTTCTTGAAGAAATTAGAAAAAGTAGTGAATCCTAACCCTTGCATCCGCAAGGGTTTTCTTCTTGCCTTTCTTTTATGGTAAAATATTGATAGCGAAATTGCTTGATATTCTTCAATCTTACAAAAATGTAAGATTAAAGTCTCTTTTGTAAGGTTAGGTTATGGCAAGCCATCTTTTTTTGCGATAAACTAGACTCATAAAGAATAAAGGAGCAAAACCATGAAAAGAATTTTACAAAAGAAAACAAGAAAACCAAGTCAAAAAGATATCGAGCGTGTTCAACTGGGATGCGCTATGATGCAAGCACAGTTTCAAATGATGGGATATTAAGAAGGAGAAAATCATGACACTTTTAGATGTAAAACACGTTCAAAAAATCTACAAAACACGTTTCCAAGGAAACCAAGTCGAAGCACTCAAAGATATTCACTTTACCGTAGAAAAGGGTGACTACGTTGCCATCATGGGTGAGTCTGGTTCAGGAAAGTCAACCCTGCTCAACATCCTAGCTATGCTGGATAAACCAACTCGAGGCCAGGTTTACCTAAACGGAACAGACACAGCCACTATTAAAAATTCACAGGCTTCGAGTTTCCGTCGGGAAAAGTTGGGATTTGTCTTCCAAGACTTTAACTTGCTAGATACCCTGTCTGTTAAGGACAATATCTTGCTTCCGCTAGTATTATCACGAAAACCTATCACAGAGATGATGAAGAAATTGGTAGTAACCGCTGAAAATCTGGGCATCAACCAATTGCAAGAGAAGTACCCTTACGAGATCTCAGGAGGTCAAAAACAGCGGGTAGCAGTAGCACGCGCCATCATCACAGAACCTGAAATTCTCCTTGCGGATGAGCCAACAGGAGCCCTTGACTCCAAGTCATCTGCAGCCTTACTCGATGTATTTGATGAAATCAATGAACGCGGTCAAACTATTCTTATGGTAACCCACTCAACGGCAGCAGCCAGCAGGGCCAAGCGCGTTCTCTTTATCAAGGACGGCATTCTTTACAACCAAATCTACCGTGGAGACAAGACAGAGCGTCAGATGTTCCAAGAAATCTCTGATACTTTGACTGTTATGGCAAGTGAGGTGAATTAGTATGTTTCGATTGACCAATAAGTTAGCGGTTTCGAACTTAATCAAAAACCGCAAACTCTACTATCCCTTTGCCCTTGCTGTTCTCTTAGCAGTGACCATCACCTATCTCTTTTACTCACTGTCACTTAATCCTAATATTGGCAAGATACGAGGGGGAGAAACTATCTCTATGACGCTTGCCCTCGGTATGGTAGTTGTTACCATCGCTTCTGGAATTATTGTCCTTTATGCCAATAGTTTTGTCATGAAGAACCGCTCCAAGGAGTTGGGTGTATATGGTATGCTGGGGCTTGAAAAGCGCCATTTGATCAGTATGGTTTTTAAGGAGCTTCTTATTTTTGGTTCCTTAACCTTGACAGCTGGTCTCGGTCTAGGAGCTCTCTTTGATAAGCTAATCTTTGCCCTCCTTTTGAAGTTAATGAATATGAAGGTAGAGCTCGTTTCGACTTTTCAACCAATTGTCTTTATCCTAGTTCTCATCGTCTTTGGAGCTATCTTCCTAGGTTTGATTTTTATCAATGCCTTTCGCATCGCACGCATGAATGCCCTTCAGCTCTCTCGTGAAAAAGCCAGTGGTGAGAAAAAAGGACGTTTCTTAGGTCTTCAAACCATTCTAGGTCTGATTAGTTTGGGAGCGGGTTACTACCTAGCGGTTACAGTTGAAAATCCACTTTCTGCTGTTCTGATTTTCTTCGTAGCAGTCTTGTTGGTAATTTTGGGAACTTATCTTCTCTTCAATGCAGGGATCACAGTTTTCCTACAAATCTTGAAGAAAAACAAGCGTTATTATTACCAACCTAACAACATGATTTCCGTATCCAATCTTATTTTCCGTATGAAGAAAAATGCGGTTGGTCTGGCGACGATTGCTATTCTTTCAACCATGGTCTTAGTGACTATGTCTGCTGCAACGAGTATCTTTAAAGGCTCTGAAACTTTCAAGAAAGTCATGAATCCACATGATTTTGGAATTACAGGACAGAATATTGAAAAAGAAGACATAAATAAACTCCTAGACCAGTATGCTAGTGATAAGGGATTGACTGTTACAAAGAAAGAAGTTCTTACATACAGTAGCTTTGGTGTGGCAAATCAAGAAGGTACGAAATTAACAATCTTTGACAAAGGTCAAAACCGTGTTCAACCGAAAACTGTTTTTATGGTCTTTGACCAAAAAGACTACGAGAATATGACGGGGCAAAAACTCGCACTTTCAGGAAAGGAAGTTGGATTGTTTACTAAAAACAAAGAACTTCAAGGACAGAAAGAACTGACTCTAAATAACCAGACCTACACGATCAAAGAAGAAATCAAAAAAGATTTTATTCTTGAACATGTCCCAAATCAGTACAATATTCTAACTTCGGACTATAACTATCTGGTTGTTCCTGACCTACAAGTCTTTCTTGACCAGCATCCTAATTCTTCCATCTTTAATCAATACTACGGTGGTATGAATGTAACAGCTAGTGAGGAAGAGCAACTCAAACTTGCCAACGACTATTCAAAATTCCTTGGTGATTTTAATAGAGAATTAAGCAAAGAAGGAAGCTATGTTTACGGAAGCAATCTGGCTGATAGTAGTGCGCAGATGAGTGCTCTCTTTGGTGGAGTCTTCTTCATCGGTATCTTCCTCTCTATCATCTTTATGGTGGGAACGGTTCTCGTCATCTACTACAAACAAATCTCTGAAGGCTATGAAGACCGTGAACGATTTATCATTTTGCAAAAAGTCGGTCTCGATCAAAAGCAAATCAAGCAAACCATTAATAAACAGGTCCTAACTGTTTTCTTCCTCCCATTGCTCTTTGCTTTCCTACACCTTGCCTTTGCCTATCATATGCTTAGCCTCATTCTAAAAGTCATTGGGGTACTAGATGCAACCATGATGTTGACTGTCACTCTGTCCATCTGTGCCATCTTCCTCATCGTCTATGTCTTGATCTTTATGATTACCTCAAGAAGCTATCGCAAGATTGTGCAAATGTAAAAAAAATACCTCGATGTTTATCGAGGTATTTCTTTTATCTTAAATGCTGAAGAGTTGTCCAAATAGGTAAGTCACTCCCATAGTTAGAAGTCCGATACAGAGGTTACGGATCATAGCAGTTTTCGTAGGAGCCTTGCCTAATTTAGCACTGGTATAGCCAGTGACGAGAAGGGAAAGGGCAACGATAAAAACAGTAGCAGGAATGCGATAGTTACTTGGAAAGATGATAATGGAAAGCATAGGAGGAAGACTTCCCAGTACAAAGGCGATAAAGCTAGAGATCGCAGCATGCCAAGGATTGGTAAACTCTTCATACTCGATACCGTATTTTTCCTCAACTAAGGCTTTGAGTGGATTTTTTAAAAAGGCCTTGTTGGTCAAGAGTTGGGCGGACGTTTCACACTCACCATTTTGAAGGTAAGCAGCATAGAGGGATTGTTTTGCAGATTCGATGTCTTTATCTAAGAGTAATTGCTCTCTAGCGACAGCGGCTTCTTCCGTATCTTTCTGAGTGGATACAGAGACATATTCGCCACCGGCCATAGAAAAAGCACCAGCGAGGATAGCGGCCAATCCTGATAAAAAGATAATCCAGATATTGATCGTCGCACTGGCAACACCTATAACGACTCCAGCAATGGAAATAATTCCATCATTGGCTCCTAGAACACCTGCGCGTAGGATATTGAGTCGGCCTGTAAAGTTAGCATCAATTTCATGTTTTATTTCTGTCATAGTCATCTCCTTTCTCTCCATTATAGAGAAAAGGGTAGGGGAATACAAACTTTTTAAACTATCTGAAAAAAGTTCTACTATTCTAATTTTTAGGCCCTTTGAAGTTTCTCCGAAAAAGTAGTGCTATCCTACTGTACTGGACCTTTTTAAACTTATCTATGGTATAATAGAAGATAGATTTATCAATTGGAGAACGAAGAATTTTATGATTAAACTTGTAGCAACCGATATGGATGGAACCTTTCTAGATGGAGCGGGTCGGTTTGATATGGAACGCCTTAAAAACGTACTTGTTTCCTACAAGGAAAAGGGGATTTATTTTGCAGTGGCTTCAGGTCGCGGTATCTTGTCCCTGAAAAAGTTGTTTGCAGATGTGCGTGATGAAGTGATTTTTATAGCTGAAAATGGGAGCTATGTTGAGTTTCATGGTGAGGATATGTATGAGGCTACTATGTCTCGGGATTTTTACTTGAATACTTTTGAAGCTTTAAAGAAATCACCCTATTTTGATGAAAGTAAAATGCTCTTGACTGGGAAAAAAGCTTGTTACGTATTAGATACAGTGGATGAGACCTATCTCATGTTTAGTCGTCACTACAATGAAAACATTCAAAAAGTAGCGAGTTTGGAAGATATCTCAGATGAGATTTTTAAATTCACTACTAACTTTACTGAAGAAACGATAGAAGTTGGTGAGGCATGGGTCAACGAAAATGTTTCTGGTGTGAAAGCCATGACCACAGGTTTTGAATCCATCGATATTGTCTTAGACTATGTTGATAAGGGTGTGGCTATTGTTGAGTTGGCAAAAAAACTTGGTCTAACAATGGATCAGGTTATGGCGTTTGGCGATAATCTCAATGACCTTCATATGATGCAGGTTGTGGGGCATCCAATCGCTCCTGAAAATGCGCGACCAGAGATTTTAGAATTAGCAGAGACAGTGATTGGCCACCATAAGGACCAATCAGTGATGACTTATATGGAGGGCTTATAATGGCAGATATTAAATTGATTGCATTGGACTTGGATGGCACCTTGCTGACAACGGATAAAAAGCTAACAGAACGTACCAAGGAGGTCCTCAAAGCTGCGCGTGATCGTGGCATCAAGGTCGTTCTGACAACAGGTCGTCCTTTGAAGGCTATGGATTTCTTTCTCCATGAGCTAGGGACTGATGGTCAGGAGGACGAGTACACCATCACCTTTAATGGTGGTCTGGTACAGAAAAATACTGGAGAGATTCTCGATAAAACCGTCTTTTCAATCGACGATGTAGTACGATTGTACGAGGAAACTGAAAAACTCGGATTACCGTTAGATGCTATTTCAGAAGGAACCGTCTATCAAATCCAGTCTGACCAAGAAAGTCTATATGCCAAGTTCAATCCAGCCCTGACCTTCGTACCTGTCGCTTTTGAAGAGCTATCTAGTCAGATGACGTATAATAAATGTGTGACAGCCTTTGCCCAAGAACCCTTGGATGCAGCCATTCAACAGATTTCTCCTGAATTGTTTGACCAATATGAAATCTTCAAATCGCGTGAACTCTTATTGGAATGGTCACCGAAAAACGTCCACAAGGCAACAGGTTTAGCGAAATTAATTAAACACTTGGGTATTGACCAAAGTCAAGTCATGGCTTGTGGGGACGAGGCCAATGACCTTTCTATGATTGAGTGGGCAGGTCTGGGAGTTGCCATGCAAAATGCAGTTCCAGCAGTTAAGGAAGTTGCTAATGTCGTTACCCCCATGACCAACGACGAGGAAGCCGTTGCCTGGGCTATTGAAGAATACGTGCTAAAGGAGAATTAAAATATGGGATTATTTGACCGTTTATTCGGGAAAAAAGAAGAGCCGAAAATCGAAGATATTGTAAAAGAAGCTCTGGAAAATCTTGATTTGTCAGAAGAGGTTGAAGAAAACCAAACGGCAGTCGAAGAAACTTCTCAGGAAGAGACAGCAAGAGAAAAAGAAGAAGAAACACTTGCTCAAGAAGAAATTTCACAGGTCTCGACAGAAGAAGTGATTGAACCAGAAGCAGTCGAGGTAACTGCTCAGAAAGAGGTTGAGCTAGAAGTTGATGAGACGGAGCAAAGCCAAGAACCTAAAGAAGTTTTAGAAGGAGAGAGCCAAGAATCTCTAGAAGCTGGAGAAGAGCTAGCGTCTGAAGTAGTAGAAGAAGAAAGTCCCCAGCCTGAAGAAACTGTTCAGGAAAAATATGACCGCAGTCTCAAGAAAACCCGTACGGGATTCGGTGCTCGTTTGAATGCCTTCTTTGCCAACTTCCGTTCTGTCGATGAAGAATTCTTCGAGGAATTGGAAGAACTGCTCATCATGAGCGATGTCGGTGTGCAGGTCGCTTCAAACTTAACAGAAGAGCTACGTTATGAAGCTAAACTCGAAAACGCTAAGAAGCCTGACGCACTCCGTCGTGTCATTATCGAGAAATTGGTTGAACTCTATGAGAAGGATGGCAACTACGATGAACAAATCCATTTCCAAGATGGCTTGACAGTCATGCTCTTTGTTGGAGTGAATGGCGTTGGTAAAACCACCTCTATCGGAAAATTAGCTCATCGTTACAAGCAAGCTGGCAAGAAGGTCATGTTGGTTGCGGCAGATACATTCCGTGCCGGAGCTGTTGCCCAGCTAGCTGAATGGGGCCGCCGTGTTGATGTTCCTGTTGTGAGGGGGCCTGAAAAAGCTGATCCAGCTAGTGTAGTCTTTGATGGGATGGAACGTGCTGTAGCAGAAGGGATTGATATTCTTATGATTGATACAGCAGGCCGTCTGCAAAACAAGGACAACCTCATGGCCGAGTTGGAAAAGATTGGTCGCATTATCAAACGTGTCGTTCCAGAGGCACCCCATGAAACCTTCCTTGCCCTTGATGCTTCAACTGGACAGAATGCCTTGGTGCAAGCTAAAGAATTTTCTAAAATCACCCCAGTTACCGGTATTGTGTTGACCAAGATTGATGGAACTGCTCGTGGTGGTGTTGTTCTGGCAATTCGTGAAGAACTTAATATCCCAGTAAAATTAATTGGTTTCGGTGAAAAAATCGATGATATCGGGGAATTTAACTCAGAAAACTTTATGAAGGGTCTCTTAGAAGGCTTGATTTAATACAAAATAAATATCCTGCAAGTCAATCTTGCAGGATATTTTTGTTATTCTAAACGACCTTCTTCACGATAGGCGATATCTGGTTGCCAGGTCCATTTGGCACCATACTTCTCAAGTAAGTCAAAGCTAGCTTGAGGTCCCATACTTCCGGCTTTATAGTCATGAAGTGGAGCACCGTTTTCCGCCCAGAGCTCTTCGATACGGTCAATCAATTTCCATGAAGCACTTACCTCATCCCAGTGGCTAAAATTGGTTGAGTTGTTGTTCAAGACATCGTAGATTAATTTCTCGTAAGGATCAGGTGAGGCCCCAGTAGCAGTAGCATCTGTACGGTAATCCAAAGAGCTTGGTGCTAGGTTAAATTCTTCACCGACTTGCTTCCCATTGAGGCTGAGTGAGAATCCTTCAGTTGGTTGGATATAGATTGTCAAAATGTTTGGAGCAAGTGGTTCTCCAAAGATAGAGTCCATTTGCTTAAAGACGATATTGACATGAGTTCCTTTTTCAGTCAGACGTTTCCCTGTACGGAAGAAGAAGGGAACACCACGGAAACGATCGCTGTCTACAAAGAAGGCACCAGATGCAAAGGTTTCTGTTGTAGATTCTGGGTCGACATTTGGTTCGCTTCGATAAGAAATGTATTTCATGCCATCGATTTTACCAGAGCGATATTGACCACGGATAAACTGTTCTTTCAATTCTTCCTCAGTTGGATGATAGAGGTTTTTAAAGACCTTTATCTTTTCAGCACGAATCTCATCCTTTGTAAAGCTAGCTGGTTTGTCCATGGCCAGAAGAGAGAGGAGTTGGAGAGTATGGTTTTGCACCATATCACGAAGGGCACCAGATTGATCATAGTAGCCACCGCGTTCTTCAACACCCAAGCGTTCCGCAAAGGTAATTTGAATATTATCAATGTGCTCACGGTTCCAAACATTCTCAAAGATCATGTTGGCAAAACGAACAGCAAAGATACTCTGAATCATCTCTTTACCTAGGTAATGGTCGATACGGTAGATTTGCTCTTCATCAAAGGCTGCAAGGAGATCTTCATTGAGTTTGCTAGCTGTTTCGTAGTCTGTACCAAATGGTTTCTCAACGATTAAGCGCTCAAAACCTTTGCCATCAACAATGTTTTCAGATTTGAGGTGCTTGGCAATAGTTCCAAAGAACTGAGGTGCCATAGACAAGAAGAAGAGCTTGTTGTGTTCAGCTTGGTATTTTTCGTTTAGCTCAGCTTGTAATTGGCGCAAAGCAATGTAATGTTCCGTATCATTCACATCATGGCTTTGATAGTAGAAGTGGCTAGCAAATTCTTGGGCTTGCTCGGTACTATCTGCCAAATCAAGGATGGACTCGACAACTACAGATTCAAAATATTCTTTACTCCAAGGTCTACGAGCTGTTCCGATAACAGCAAAATGCTCAGAGAGATTGCCTGATTTATAGAGTCTGAAAAGGGAAGGGTAGAGTTTGCGTTTAGCTAAATCTCCACTCGCACCGAAAATTGTAACAATAACCTTTGATGACATCTAGCTACCTAATTTCTATATTTTTTCCTAGTTGGACTAGGGATGAGATTTTCTCATTGTCATAGATTTTATTTTATCATAATTTTCAAAAAAATCAAAAATCCAATACGCAATTAAAAAAGTGTAAGGAGAACCTTACACTTTTGTTTTATACATTTAAGACCTTGTCCAAGAACTCTTTTAGACGAGGGTGTTGCGGGTTGTCGAAGATTTGATCTGGAGTTCCATCTTCCAGGAACTCACCATCAGCCGTAAAGATAACACGATTGGCCACCTGACGAGCAAATCCCATCTCGTGGGTTACGATGATCATGGTCATGCCTTGCTCTGCTAATTCCTTCATAACGTTTAGTACATCTCCAACCATTTCAGGGTCAAGAGCGGAAGTTGGTTCATCAAAGAGCATAATATCAGGATTCATGGCAAGTCCACGAGCGATGGCTACACGCTGTTTCTGACCACCTGAAAGGCTATCTGGATTGGCATTAGCTTTATCTGCTAGTCCAACCTTTTCAAGCAACTCCATCCCCAATTTCTCAGCTTCTTCTTTGGTCATCCGTTTGTGTTCAATAGGAGCAAAAGTGATATTCTCTAGAACGGACATGTGAGGAAAGAGGTTGAAATGTTGGAAAACCATTCCCACGTTTTCGCGGACATGGTCGACATTGGTTGATTTGTCAGTCAAATCATAACCATTCACAGTGATGTGGCCACTCGTCACCTCCTCGAGAAGGTTAAGGCTACGGAGGAAAGTGGATTTACCAGAACCGGAAGGACCGATAATACAAACAACATCTCCTTCATAGAATTTAGTTGTAATGCCTTTTAAAACTTCATTTTTTCCATAATACTTATGCAAATCATTTACATCAATTTTTAGTTTTGCCATTAACGAATCCTCTTTTCTAAGCGTTTGGCTAGTCTAGTCAAAAGCGTGATAATTACAAGATAGAAGATAGCAAGGATTGCATACATCTTGAAACTTTGGTAGTTACGGGCGATGATAATCTTACCAGTTTGGAAAAGTTCCACCAAACCGATAGCAGACACGATGGTTGTATCTTTAAGAGCGATAACGAATTGGTTGACGAAGTTTGGCAACATCAATTTAGTCGCTTGTGGCAAGATAATCTTACGCATGGTTTTTCCATAAGAGATACCAAGACTGCGACTGGCTTCCATTTGCCCAACTGGAACAGCTTGAATCCCACCACGAACAATTTCAGCGATATAAGCAGCAGCATTGAGTGAGAGGGCAATAGTACCAGCTACAAAGTCATTAATTGGACTTTGTTGGCCTGTAATCGACTCGATGAAGTTTGGAATACCCCAGAAGATGAAGGCTGCAAGAATCATCAAGGGAATACCACGGATAACGTCAACGAAAATCTCAGAGATCAAACGAAGAGATTTGTATGGGCTAACACTAAACATACCAAAGATAATCCCGATGACAATAGCAATTGCAAATGAAATAAGCGCTAGAGCAAGAGTGATTCCAAGTCCACTAAGAAGTTGTTTGTAGTTGTTTTGAAGCAAGCCCCAGATAGTTGTTTCGTCAACCGTACTTGTAGAGTCAGTTGAAGTTTCGCTAGCTAGATACTTGTCAAGAATCTTTTGGAATTCTCCGTTAGCTTTGAGGTTCGCGAGTCCATTATTGAACATCTGGATCAATTCAGGGTTTGTTCCTTTTTTAACCGCAAAGGCTGTTTCACCGATTGGAGTTCCAGTGATTGGCGTTTTCAATTTTTGACCTTGGCTGATAGAATATTTTAGAACTGGCTCATCATCCATCACGGCATCAATAGATCCAGTATTCAGACTGTCATACATAGATGCGCCATCTGCGAAGGTTTTAATCTTATATCCGTATTTGTTTTGGTTTTCAGTAAGGAACGTTTGAGAAGCAGTCCCGTTTTTAACACCGACAGTTTTATCCTTGAGGTCTTCATAAGAAGCAATGGTGCTTGATTCTTTTACACCGAGAATCGTATTTGCTGTGTAGTATGATTCTGAGAAGTCGAAGGTTTCCTTACGGGCATCCGTTACAGACATACCAGCAATGATACCATCTGCTTGTCCTGCTTGTACAGCACTAATGGCTGCGTCAAATCCTGGGTTGGTAATTTCAATTTCAAAACCTTGGTCTTTAGCAATGGCCTTGATAAGGTCCATATCAATACCAGTGTATTGATTGCTTGAATTTTGAAAGACGAATGGGGCGAAAGATGAGTCGCTGGCAATAATGTACTTGCTTTTCACAGGAGTAGCTTTTTGTCCAGCAGCAGTAGTTGTCGTTGGAGTTGCCGTAGTTGTAGAAGCTGTCCATTTTTGGATGATTTGCTCCAAACTACCATCCTTTTTCATTTGTGCTAGGGCTTCATTAAACTCGGTAACCAAGTGTTCATACTTGCTCCCTTTCTTGACACCAAAGGCAAAGCTTCCAACAGCCTCACCATCCATATTGATGCTGAGATCTTGTCCTTGGTTAATCGCATACTCAATAACAGGTTTATCATCCATGATGGCATTTACAGCACCAGCACTTAGACTGTTATTCATCAAATCACCTGTATCAAAAGTTTTGATAGAGAAACCGTATTTATCTTTGATACTTTCGAGGAAACGTTGAGCGGCAGTTCCGTTCTTAACACCAACTGTTTTCCCGCTGAGTTCCTCATATTTGGTGATTTTATTTGCCTTAGTGGTAGCAATGACAACTTTTGTATCATAATAGGTATCAGACATGGTAAAGACATTTTCACGTTCTTTTGTTTTTGTCATACCTGCCATAATGGCATCTGCTTGACCTGACTGCACTGCATTTACAGCTGCGTCAAAGCCAGGATAAGACATTTGGATGTTCCATCCTTTGATTTCTGCGACTTTATTGATAATATCAACATCAATCCCTTTGTAGGTTTGATCTGAATCTTTAAACTCAAAAGGCGCGTAAGCTGTATCAGACACAATCTTAACAGTATCAGCTTTTGCCATACCTAGTGAGAAAATGGGAAATAAAATGAGCAAACATGCTAGTATTTTTTTCTTCATTTTTAGTCTCCTTTTCCGAATATTTTTCCATTATACCAGAAAAAAGGTGAAAAGGCAAATTTTATGAATTTTATGTAAGAAAATATAACATGAATTGCTCGTTCTTATCAGTTTGGAGAAGAGTCTGAAAAGCAAATTTATGGTAAAATAGAAAGATAGAAAAATGCAGATGAGGCAATCATGATTAATCGAATTACAGATAATAAATTTAAACTAGTATCAAAATATGAACCTTCAGGAGATCAACCTCAGGCAATTGAGCAGTTGGTTGATAATATCGAAGGTGGAGAAAAGGCTCAGATTCTGATGGGGGCGACGGGTACAGGGAAGACCTATACCATGAGTCAGGTCATTTCCAAAGTCAATAAACCAACTTTGGTCATTGCCCATAACAAAACCCTAGCTGGTCAGCTCTATGGGGAGTTCAAGGAATTTTTCCCTGAAAATGCTGTTGAGTACTTCGTATCTTACTATGATTATTATCAACCAGAGGCCTATGTCCCTTCGAGCGATACCTATATTGAGAAGGATAGCTCGGTTAATGATGAGATTGACAAGCTCCGTCACTCAGCGACTTCAGCCCTTCTGGAGCGCAATGATGTCATCGTCGTAGCTTCTGTCTCTTGTATCTATGGTTTGGGTTCGCCAAAGGAATATGCTGATAGTGTCGTTAGTCTCCGTCCAGGTCTGGAGATTTCTCGTGATAAACTCTTGAATGACTTGGTGGATATTCAGTTTGAACGCAATGATATTGATTTCCAACGGGGAAGATTTCGCGTTCGTGGGGATGTAGTGGAGATTTTCCCAGCTTCCCGAGATGAACATGCCTTTCGAGTAGAGTTTTTCGGGGATGAGATTGACCGTATCCGTGAAGTTGAGGCTTTGACAGGTCAGGTATTGGGAGAGGTCGATCATTTGGCGATTTTCCCTGCCACTCACTTTGTGACCAATGACGACCATATGGAAGTTGCTATTGCCAAGATTCAAGCAGAGTTAGAAGAGCAGTTAGCTGTCTTTGAGAAGGAAGGTAAACTGCTAGAAGCCCAGCGTTTGAAACAGCGAACAGAGTATGATATTGAGATGTTACGTGAGATGGGTTATACAAATGGGGTTGAGAACTACTCTCGTCATATGGATGGTCGAAGCGAGGGAGAGCCTCCTTATACGCTTCTTGACTTCTTCCCAGATGATTTCTTGATTATGATTGATGAAAGTCACATGACTATGGGGCAAATCAAGGGAATGTACAATGGAGACCGTTCGCGTAAGGAAATGCTAGTTAATTATGGTTTCCGTTTGCCGTCCGCCTTGGACAATCGTCCTCTCCGTCGGGAGGAGTTTGAAAGTCATGTGCACCAGATTGTATACGTTTCAGCGACACCAGGCGACTATGAAAATGAACAGACCGAGACAGTGATTGAGCAAATCATTCGTCCGACAGGACTTCTAGATCCTGAAGTGGAAGTTCGTCCAACTATGGGACAGATTGATGACCTCCTAGGTGAAATCAATGCCCGTGTTGAAAAGAATGAACGAACCTTTATTACCACCTTGACCAAGAAGATGGCAGAAGACTTGACCAACTACTTCAAGGAAATGGGCATCAAGGTCAAGTATATGCACTCGGATATCAAGACTTTGGAACGGACGGAGATTATCCGAGACCTACGCTTGGGTGTTTTTGATGTCTTGGTCGGAATCAATTTGCTCCGTGAAGGGATTGACGTACCTGAAGTAAGTTTGGTTGCTATTCTAGATGCTGACAAGGAAGGTTTCCTTCGTAACGAACGTGGACTTATCCAGACCATTGGACGTGCTGCTCGTAACAGCGAAGGGCATGTGATTATGTATGCGGACACGATGACTCAGTCTATGCAAAAAGCCATTGATGAAACGGCTCGTCGTCGGAAAATCCAGATGGCCTATAATGAAGAACATGGTATTGTACCACAAACCATTAAGAAAGAAATCCGTGATCTTATTGCCGTGACCAAGGCAGTTGCCAAGGAAGAGGACAAGGAAGTCGATATCAATAGTCTCAACAAACAAGAACGCAAGGAACTCGTCAAGAAACTAGAAAGACAAATGCAAGAAGCCGTCGAAGTGCTTGACTTTGAACTGGCAGCCCAGATTCGTGATATGATGTTGGAAGTGAAGGCGTTGGGGTAGAGAGGCCCTTAAGTCAAATTTAATTAGCCAAATTGCTATTTCCTTGTTTCAGTAGTCTAGATATGAAGAAAACGGTGAAAATGAATAAAAGAAATTCAAATACAAAAAAGAATCTATCAAGGAAAGAAAGTTTTCAGCATTGGCTAGATTCTCATAAAATTATAGGTTTCTTCTTAGTCCTTTTTCTAATCTTAGGAATAGGACTAGGTATTAATTTTATTTTTGAAAGCCTCCCACTTCCTTTACTATACAGAGATATTAACTATAGTTTTCCATTATATGCAAATCTTTTTTGTCTGGTCTACAGAATATTTGACTATTGGTTTCTAGATTTATCCAGGTTAAGGATGACTCTAACCAGATTTGCTGGATTATTCATCTATCTTAATAGTATCGGTTTAGTGGTCCATCTGTTTTTCGGAGTTAGTGGGAAAAACAGTAAAGGGATTTTACCATCTCTCTTATCACTAGATTACCGCTATATCTGGTTTCCTATCGCAACTTATATGCTATTCTTTTTCTTGGGATTGGTCCTTTTACTTCTTGCTAAACATTTAGAAAAGAAGAAATTGAAGAAATGATTGTAATACCTCTTTCATCTATTCTTGTCAATATAGGTCATTATATATAATTATCACTGTCAGAGTATCTTATCATAATACCATGACTTAGTTAATGCTTTTATCGTGAAATCCCCAAAAATATATTTTAATAACTTAGAAAGCGAGCAAATTCATGTCCCGTGCCCAATCAACTATTTTAACCAATATCTGTCTAATTGAAGACCTTAAAAATCAACGTGTAGTCATGCAATATCGCTCTCCTGAAAACAATCGCTGGTCTGGCTACGCCTTTCCAGGAGGTCATGTTGAGAATGGCGAGGCTTTCGCAGAGTCTGTCATACGTGAAATCTACGAAGAAACAGGTTTGACGATTCATAATCCCCAACTGGTCGGTATTAAAAATTGGCCCTTAGATACAGGTGAACGCTACATCGTCTTTTGTTACAAGGCGACAGAGTTTACTGGAAGTCTTCAATCGTCCGAAGAAGGAGAAGTATCTTGGGTGCAAAAAGACCAGATTCCAAATTTGGAACTGGCCTATGATATGTTGCCTTTGATGGAAATGATGGAAGCACCTGACAAGTCTGAATTTTTCTATCGCCATCGTACAGAGGACGGCTGGGAAAAAGAAATTTTCTAGTCTTTTACTAAATAACCTAACTGATCCAAGGCCTCCTCGATATAGTGGAGGTCTTGTTGTGTCTCGGCTTCAACAAGGTGGTAATGGATGCCGTCTGTCAATTCAGAAAGGGGTCTAAAGTCTGAATTCTCGACTTGTTCCAGAAAGTGCTGGACATCTCGGCGACAGGTGAGTTTGAGATGGGTTTCAATTTCTCCATAAACGGGATGATCGATTAAGATATTTTGAACGCGTCCGCCATTATCTACAATGGCTAGTAGTTCCTGACCGATTTCTTCCAGTTCATGTTTCACTTTAAAGAGTTTGTGGACGTAGGGACTGGCATCATTTTCTTTGTAGATATAACCACGATTGGTGGATAGGATAGGAGCCCCATCTGCTCGGAGAATAGCGATATCCTGTACGATGACTTGGCGCGTAACATGAAAGTGTTCAGCCAAGGTTTGACCATTGAGAGCTTTTGGCGCCTCTTTTAATAGTTTGAGAAGAGCTTGTTTGCGATCCGTTGTCATAGTTTTTCCTTTTAGCGACGTTTTCGAAGCACTTTATAGACAGCTAGTGCTAATGTATAGTCAACCATACTATGGACGATTGTGCCAAAACCAACTAGGACAAAGAGAACATAAAACATATTTTCAACATTTGTTCCTGAAGTAGCATAAAAGATGATACAAGCTAGTACTTCAGCGATAGCATGAACAACACCCAAAACAAAGTTAAAAATCCAAGATGCCTTTGGTTTATCCAAGGTTTCAGGGAATTTCTTTAAGTACAAAGCCCCCAAAGTACCAAAAACGATGTGAGAAAAGGCGCGTAGGACAATAACCATAGGGTAGCCTGCCATCAGGAAACCGAGACTCGAAGCAATAATCACAAAAGCAGCCATCAAAGGTGATAGGAACATGGCGATAAAGATGGGGATATGACTTCCCAAGGTGTAAGAAGCCGGTGGGATAACGATTTTAAAAGGCATAATGATTGGAATCAAAATCGCTATTGCAGTGAGTAGGGCAGTCATAGTCATAAACTGCGTTTTTTTCCGTATATCCATAAGAACCTCCATTTATCTGTATATACATAAGTATAGTACAATAAATCACCAATCAAGTCAAGAAGCATTAGTAATTTTTAAGGGATATTTGATTAAATGTGGTAAAGAATACTGGGAACTTAATTCTTATGTTTTAACTACTAAACTCCACCTTCAGGACGAAAGTGGAGTTGTTTTTTTATTTCTTCAAGGTTTCGAGACGTGGGACAATCATTACAGTCAAGATGGCTGAGATAACCAATTCGGCGATTGAGTTTGTAGAGATAACAGTTGCTAGGAGTTTTTGGATATTGCCATCGAAGACATTTCCAAAAAGGAAGAAGATTCCACCAAGGACAAAGACGGTGTTGGTAAGGGAACCAAGGGCACCAGCTAGGATTAGCCCAGTTTTATTTTTCATCAGTTTATAGACCAAGTAAGGTGTCAGACCGATCAAAATGCGAGGGACAATAGCGATAATCGCAGAATAGATGTTTCCGTTCGGTACGAATGGAGAAAAGAGGTAGCTGGTTGGAAGGATGGTAATCGTGTTTACCGTTAAGCTTAGCAGTCCCATCAAGAAACCAAGTGTAACACCAACTCGTGGGCCGTAAATGATACTAGCAATGATTACTGGAATATGAACGATAGTTGGTTTAATTGGAAATGGGAAAAGATTAAATAGGAGAGAGCTCAAAAAGTGGATAACGAGCATAACTGCAAAAAAGATAGCAATTGGGGCAATGTTAGAGCGTTTGTTCATCGAGGGTTTCCTTTATTCTTTCTAATATAGTATTCAGGTCAGCTAGGGCGCCTTTGCCGTGATCGCCACAGGCTAGTAAAGATTCTTTTGGGGAGATAATCTGATAACCATAGGTCTCTAATGTTTTTAGATTAGCCTGAGTTGCCGGATGGTCATACATTTTTGTATTCATGGCTGGTGCGACTAACTTTTTGACGTGGTTTGGCAGGGCAAGCGCTGTGCTTGTCACCATGTTGTCAGCAAATCCGTGGGCTAACTTTGCGATGGTATTAGCAGTAGCAGGGGCTACAATAAAAAGGTCAGTCCTTTTGCCTAGTTCGATATGATTGACTTGATCAGGAGCGGGTTCCTTCATGACATTAAGGTGGACAGGATTTTGAGAGAGGACCTGTAGTGTCAACGGTTGGATAAACTCTGTAGCAGCCTGAGTCATTAAGACAGTGACATGATGGCCTTGTTTCTTCAAGGAACTGACTAGGTCAGCTGATTTATAGGAGGCAATGGAACCTGTCACTGCGATGAGAATATTTGCCATGGCTTTCCTTTCTATGAATCGTATGCTTGAATTTTTTTAAGGAGGAGATTTGCAATTTCCTCTTTGGTTTGAACGGTTTGAAGATGATCATTCTCAACAAAGATAGCTCGGTGTCGATTTGCTGAAATTTGAGTCAGGTCATTTGCAATGATCAAGTCTGCTTGGTTCTTGATAAGACTCTGTCTAGCAATTTCTATGAGATAATCTTCAGAGACATCAACCAGCAGTTTAAAACCAATCAGATGAATATCAGGATTCCATTCTTTGACTAGAGAGATGATTTTGGGTGTTTTTTTCAGAAATAAAACCTGAACCTCATCAGTTGAAGAAATCTTAGCTTGATGATTCTGCTTGTTTAAGAATTCTTCTAGATTGGAGCTAGCCTGTACCTCCTCAAGCCCCGTCATATAAACAGGAGTATAGTCGGACACAGCCATTGAGTGGATTAAGACCTGATAATCCTTAACAAGATCTTGCATCACAACTAGAAGGTCGTTGGTATTATTAATTTCTCGAATGCTTAGGTTGGGATGAGGTTCTGGCTTAATAGCACTAGGAGTAGTAATCAAACAAACCTCATGACCAGCAGCAAGTAGGGCTTCGGTGATGATTTTCCCCAAGCGACCAGTCGAGTGATTAGTGATAGAGCGGACGCTATCGATAGCTTCACTGGTACCGCCTGACGTAACTAAAATTTTCATAGGACTATTGTACCAAAAAATAAAATAGAATCAAAAGAAAGCGTTTGTTTTTTTATCTAATTTTCCAGCAAGATTATAGTTTTTAGCTATAAAAACTTATAAAAAGTAAAAAAGACGACTAAAATTGGCCTTAAAACTTTATGTTTATAAACTTTACTAAGCTTTTTGTATGTGAAAAAACTTTTTTTGTGTTATAATGAGTTATCATATTAGAGGTTAGAGGAGTTTTGAATGAAAACAGATATTGAAATCGCACAGAGTATTGAGTTGAAACCAATCGTTGATGTTGTTGAGAAACTTGGTATTTCTTACGATGATTTGGAATTGTATGGAAAGTACAAGGCTAAGCTCAGCTTTGATAAAATTCGTGCAGTTGAGAACAATCCAGTTGGAAAATTGATCTTGGTTACTGCCATCAACCCAACACCTGCAGGTGAGGGGAAATCAACTATTACCATTGGTCTGGCAGACGCCTTGAACAAAATCGGCAAGAAAACCATGATTGCTATTCGCGAACCGTCTCTTGGCCCAGTAATGGGGATTAAGGGTGGTGCTGCTGGTGGTGGTTATGCCCAAGTCCTACCAATGGAAGACATCAATCTCCACTTTACTGGGGATATGCATGCCATTACAACTGCCAACAATGCTCTTTCAGCCTTGATTGACAACCACTTGCACCAAGGAAATGAGCTGGGAATTGACCAACGTCGTATTCTCTGGAAACGTGTTGTGGACTTGAACGACCGCGCCCTTCGTCATGTAACCGTTGGACTTGGTAGTCCTCTAAATGGTATTCCTCGTGAGGATGGTTTTGATATTACAGTTGCCTCTGAAATCATGGCTATTCTTTGCTTGGCTACGGACATCGAGGATTTGAAACGCCGTTTGGCTAACATCGTTATCGGCTATCGCTATGACCGAACACCTGTTTCTGTTGGTGATTTGCAGGTTGAGGGTGCTTTAGCATTAATTTTGAAAGATGCTATCAAACCAAATCTGGTTCAGACAATTTATGGTACACCTGCCTTTGTACATGGTGGTCCATTTGCTAATATCGCTCATGGATGTAACTCTGTTTTGGCAACAAGCACAGCCCTTCGCTTGGCTGATTATACGGTTACTGAAGCTGGTTTTGGTGCAGACCTTGGTGCTGAGAAATTCCTTGACATTAAGACACCAAACTTGCCTACATCTCCAGATGCAGTTATCATCGTCGCTACCCTTCGTGCCCTTAAGATGAATGGTGGTGTAGCTAAGGACGCTTTGACAGAGGAAAATGTAGAAGCAGTTCGTTCAGGTTTTGCTAACTTGAAACGCCACGTTGAGAACATCCGTAAGTTCGGTATTCCAGCAGTTGTAGCTATCAATGAATTTGTTTCTGATACAGAGGCTGAAATCGCAGCCTTGAAGGAACTTTGTGCCTCAATCGATGTACCAGTAGAATTGGCTAGTGTCTGGGCTGATGGCGCAGAAGGTGGTGTAAAACTTGCCGAAACGCTTGTCAATACAATCTCAGAAAATCCAGCTAACTACACACGTCTTTATGACAATGACCTTTCTGTCCAAGAAAAGATTGAAAAGATTGTTACAGAGATCTATCGTGGTAGCAAAGTGAACTTTGAGAAGAAAGCCCAAACGCAAATTGCTCAAATCGTTCAGAATGGTTGGGACAAATTGCCAATCTGTATGGCGAAAACTCAGTACAGTTTCTCTGACAATCCAAATGCACTTGGAGCACCAGAAAACTTTGAAATTACCATCCGTGAATTGGTACCAAAATTAGGTGCAGGCTTCATCGTTGCCCTAACTGGTGATGTTATGACCATGCCAGGCCTTCCAAAACGACCTGCCGCTCTCAACATGGATGTTGAAAGCGATGGAACCGTTTTAGGATTGTTCTAGTATATTGCAATTGATTTCAAATGAGTTTGGAAAAGCTATCCAAGCTCATTTTCGATTTTAGAAAGAGAAATATATGCCAACGATTCGAACAGTAAGGGAGTCTGATATTCCAGACCTACTTGCTATTTATGCTCCCTATGTCCTTAATACAGCCATTACATTTGAATATGAGGTGCCAAGTGTTGAAGAATTTCAAAGACCTTGCTTAAATATCCTTATCTAGTGCTAGAGGAAGAAGGCAAAATTTTGGGATATGCCTATGCCTCCACCTATTATGATAGGAGAGCTTATGATTGGTCAGTTGAAGTGTCAATTTACTTGCACCAAGAAGCCAAAGGTCGAGGGTTAGGGAGTCTACTCTATGACTGTCTGGAGGAAGAATTAGTGTCAAGGGGTTACTTACGCTTCTTAGCTTGTATCGCTTTGCCAAATGATAGGAGCATTTCTCTTCACCGAAAGAGGGGCTATGAACAAGTAGCTCATTTCCCTAAGATAGGCTATAAGTTTGAAAAATGGCATGATATCGTTTGGATGCAAAAGTCATTGACTCCTCCTGATGATATGAAAGAGTAGAATTCCACACGCAATCAGTCTAGCTAAAGATATTTTCCCTAATTTTTGATATAATAGAAACATTGACTTCAAGAGTAAGGAAGAGAAAATGAACGCATTATTGAATGGAATGAATGACCGTCAGGCTGAGGCGGTGCAAACGACAGAAGGGCCCTTGTTAATCATGGCGGGGGCTGGTTCTGGGAAGACCCGAGTTTTGACCCATCGTATTGCTTATTTGATTGATGAGAAGATGGTCAATCCTTGGAATATTTTGGCCATTACCTTTACCAATAAGGCTGCGCGTGAGATGAAGGAGCGTGCCTATGGGCTCAATCCAGCAACCCAGGACTGTCTGATTGCGACCTTTCACTCCATGTGTGTTCGTATCCTACGTCGCGATGCGGATCATATTGGCTACAACCGCAATTTTACCATAGTAGATCCTGGTGAGCAACGTACTCTCATGAAACGCATTCTCAAGCAGTTGAACTTGGATCCTAAAAAATGGAATGAACGGACTATTTTGGGAACCATTTCCAATGCTAAGAATGACCTGATTGATGATGTCGCTTATGCTGCTCAGGCTGGTGATATGTATACGCAAATCGTAGCCCAGTGTTATACAGCCTATCAGAAAGAGCTTCGTCAGTCAGAGTCTGTTGATTTTGATGATTTGATTATGCTGACCCTGCGTCTCTTTGATCAGAATCCTGATGTTTTGACCTACTATCAGCAGAAGTTCCAGTACATTCACGTTGATGAGTACCAAGATACCAACCATGCCCAGTACCAATTGGTCAAGCTTTTGGCTTCACGCTTTAAAAATATCTGTGTTGTTGGGGATGCGGACCAGTCTATCTACGGTTGGCGTGGTGCTGATATGCAGAATATCTTGGATTTTGAGAAAGATTACCCTCAAGCCAAGGTCGTTTTGTTGGAAGAAAATTATCGTTCAACCAAAACCATTCTCCAAGCAGCCAACGATGTCATCAAAAACAATAAAAATCGTCGACCTAAGAATCTCTGGACCCAGAATGCTGATGGGGAACAGATTATTTACTATCGTGCAAATGACGAACAAGATGAGGCTGTTTTTGTAGCCAAAACCATAGATGAACTTGGTCGTAGTCAAAACTTCCTCCACAAGGATTTTGCAGTTCTTTATCGAACCAATGCGCAATCTCGTACTATTGAGGAGGCCCTCCTCAAGTCCAATATCCCTTATACTATGGTTGGTGGGACCAAGTTCTACAGCCGTAAGGAAATTCGCGATATTATTGCCTACCTTAATCTTATTGCTAATTTGAGTGACAATATCAGTTTTGAGCGCATTATCAACGAGCCAAAACGTGGAATTGGACCAGGAACCGTTGAAAAAATCCGTGATTTTGCGAATATGCAAGATATGTCCATGCTAGATGCTTCAGCCAATATCATGTTATCTGGTATCAAAGGCAAGGCAGCCCAGTCTATCTGGGATTTTGCCAATATGATTCTGGATTTGCGGGAAAAACTGGATCAATTAACTATCACCGAGCTGGTTGAGGCTGTTCTAGAAAAAACTGGTTATATCGATATTCTCAATGCCCAAGCGACCTTAGAAAGCAAGGCGCGAGTTGAAAATATCGAAGAGTTCCTATCTGTTACCAAGAATTTTGACGACAATCCTGATAGTCAAGAAGAGGAAACAGGTTTGGACAAACTCAGTCGATTCTTGAATGACTTGGCTTTGATTGCAGACACGGATTCGGGCAGTCAAGAGACATCTGAGGTGACTTTGATGACACTCCATGCAGCTAAGGGACTTGAGTTCCCAGTTGTTTTTATCATCGGAATGGAGGAAAATGTCTTTCCCCTTAGCCGTGCAGCTGAAGATCCAGATGAGCTAGAAGAAGAACGCCGTTTGGCCTATGTCGGTATCACACGCGCAGAAAAGATCCTTTATCTGACCAATGCCAACTCTCGCTTGCTTTTTGGGCGTACCAACTACAATCGTCCAACTCGTTTTATCAATGAAATTAGTTCGGACTTGCTTGAGTATCAAGGTTTGGCCCGTCCAGCGAATACTAGCTTTAAAGCCTCTTATAGCAGTGGTGGGATTGCTTTCGGTCAAGGAATGAGTTTGGCTCAGGCGCTTCAAGAACGGAAACGTAATGCCGCACCAAGCTCTATCCAGTCAAGTGGTCTTCCATTTGGACAGTTTGCAGGAGGAAATAAAAAAGATTCAAGCGATACCAACTGGTCTATTGGAGATATTGCTCTCCACAAGAAGTGGGGAGAGGGAACTGTTCTGGAAGTCTCTGGTAGCGGTGATGCTCAGGAGTTGAAAATCACTTTCCCAGAAGTCGGTCTGAAAAAACTCCTAGCCAGCGTTGCCCCAATTGAGAAAAAAATCTAATTTTTCATCCTCCTCACGAATAATAAAGTGAGGAGGATTTTTATGTACAGTATTTCATTCCAAGAAGATTCACTCTTGCCTAGAGAAAGACTAGTCAAAGAGGGAGTAGAGGCTCTAAGCAATCAAGAGTTGTTAGCTATTTTGCTCAGAACGGGAACGCGTCAGGCAAATGTCTTTGAAATTGCCCAAAAAGTCTTGAATAGTCTTAACAGTCTAACCGATTTGAAAAAAATGACCCTACAGGAATTGCAGAGTCTGTCTGGTATAGGGCGAATAAAAGCCATTGAATTACAAGCGGTGATTGAACTAGGGCATCGTATTCACAAACACGAAACTCTTGAGATGGAAAGTATTCTCAGTAGTCAAAAGCTAGCCAAGAAAATGCAACAGGAACTTGGTGACAAAAAACAAGAGCACCTAGTGGCGCTCTATCTCAATACTCAAAATCAAATCATCCATCAGCAAACTATTTTTATCGGATCTGCGACACGCAGCATCGCTGAACCACGGGAAATTCTTCACTATGCCCTCAAGCATATGGCTACCTCAGTGATTCTCGTTCACAATCATCCATCTGGTGCTGTATCTCCTAGTCGAAACGACGACCATGTCACTAAACTAGTCAAGGAAGCCTGCGAACTGATGGGAATTGTTTTCTTGGACCATCTGATTGTCTCGCACTCGGATTACTTTAGTTACCGTGAAAAGACAGATCTGATTTAAAGTTCATTAACAACATAGTCAAACAATGTTTTATCCTTGGGACGATTTTCAAATAAAAATTCTGGATGCCATTGGACGCCGAGAAAGGCGATATCATCTGTCGTTGTGACTGCCTCAATAATCTTATCCTTGGGATCATAGGCCACAACCTTAAGATTAGGAGCTAGATCCTTAATACTCTGATGGTGGAAAGAATTGATATGCGAGATTTCTCCATAGATTTCTCGGAGAACGGTATCTGGTTCAGTAAGGAGACGCTGGGTCGTGTATTCGGCTGAACAATCCTGCCAGTGGTCTTCGATATCTTGATGAAGTGTGCCTCCCATGGCAACGTTAAAAAGCTGGGTACCTCGACAAACTGAGAAAATTGGTTTCTTTTGCTTAATCGCTTCTCTGATAAGGGCTAATTCAAAAAGGTCTCTTTGAAGGTGGTAGTCATCACTATCGATGGTTTTGGGTTCACCATAGAATTTTGGATCAACATTTTGCCCACCTGTTAGGATGAGTTTATCAATCATCGTGATGTAATGGATTGCCATTTCTTGATTACCAATCGGTAGGATGATGGGAATTCCACCAGCGTCCTTGACTCCTTCAACAAAGCCTTTTGCTGCATAGCTCATCATGATATCATCATCTGGATGAGCTTTTTCGTTTCCTGTAATCCCAATAACTGGTTTATTCATAAATGCTTTCGCTTTCTAATCCTCTTTCCGCATAAAATAGAGGAGGGTTTGGAGTTCACTTGTCAAATCGACATACTGAACGACCACATCTTTTGGAAGGTGCAGGTGGACAGGAGAAAAACTGAGAATGCCTTTTATACCAGCATCGACCAAAAGATTGGCAACTTCTTGTGATTTAACACTTGGAACTGTTAGGATAGCAGTTTTGACATCTGCTTCTTTAATTTTTTCCTTGATCTGAGAGATACCATAGATTGGAATCCCGTCAGGTGTCTGGGTGCCAACTTCTGGATGATCATCTAGGTCAAAGGCCATGATGATTTTCATCTTGTTTCGCTCGTGGAAGCGGTAGTGGAGAAGGGCATGGCCCATATTTCCAATCCCAACCAACATAACATTGGTGATGGAGTTATCATTTAGGAGATCAGCAAAAAAATTCATCAATTTTTTGACATCATAGCCAAATCCACGACGTCCAAGTTCACCAAAGTAGGAAAAATCTCGACGAACGGTCGCAGAATCGATACCGATAGCCTCTGCAATTTGTTTGGAGTTGGCACGTTCGATTTTCTCGGCATGAAATCTCTTGAAAATTCGATAGTAAAGAGAGAGTCTTTTTGCTGTTGCTTTTGGAATAGCAGACTGTTTAATTTTCACAAAATCACAACCTTTCTATCCTTCTATTTTATAGAAACATTGTGAAAAAATCAACAAAAATCAACGAAAATAAGAAAAAACTAAGAGAATTCTTAGTTTTAATCTGAAAAATTAGTTTGTGATAAAAAACGGTAGAGATCGCCAACTAATCCTTGATAAATCACTTTATCATTCAGTGTTAAGGAGCTAATTAGGAGAGTGTCGGGCAGGGTGACACAGCCTGATAGGGCTAGCATAAGCTCTTCGTAATCGGCAAATTCAAGTGTGCGTTCTACTTGATAGCTATCTTTATATGTGAGATGATACATAGCAAATTATCTTTCTTCTTTTGTGAAGATTCCGCGTTCTACAAGACTGTCCATGAGGAAGTAGAACTTCTCTTGGTGGATATGGTGTTCTTCAGATTTAAAGATATTCACCAAACGAAGACCGGATTTGTCAGTGATATTAATTTTAACACCTGTAAGCTCTTTATTGATGATAATTTTCAGTTGGAAACCTTCACCACTGTTAGGAACTTTTTCAAGTAAACGAGTCAGTTCGTAGTTTCCGACTTTTGTTTCAAAGAAAGTATTGTCTTTGAGTGTAAACTTTTTTACAGATGGACTGAGTGTATAGTCGTAGCGACAGTTTTGTAGTTTAATGGTTTTTTCGAATGCCATTAGGTTAATCTCCAATAATATTTTTTAAGGTTTGTGCCAGTTGTTTCAGTTCTATTTCGGTATTAAGAGGAGAAAGACTGATACGGACAGACTCTTTTAAACGATGGGAATCCGATCCATAAAGAGCTTCGAGTACATGACTGGTCTGCACAATACCAGCAGTACAGGCGGAACCGGTTGAGATTGAAATTCCTTCTAGGTCTAACCGAAGCAAAAGCAAATCATTTTTTTGACCAGGGAAACCGATATTGAAAACATAAGGCAGTTGATCTTGACCCTCATTGAGATAAAAATTGAGTTCCGCAATTTCATCAAGAAAAGCAGATTTTAAACCCTCTAGTTTTTGGTAATAGTCAGCCTGATGATCCAAGTCTTCTTTGAGGGCAGCAGCCATGCCTACAATGGCAGCGAGATTTTCTGTTCCAGCCCGTTTCTTTTGTTCTTGGTCTCCACCGTGAAGGTAGGAATCAAAGTCCGCGGAAGATGCATAAAGAAAGCCGATTCCTTTTGGTCCATGGAATTTGTGTGCGGAAGCACTGAGGAAATCAATTCCTAATTCTTCTGGATGGATAGGGATTTTTCCGATAGCTTGAACAGCATCAACATGATAAGCAGCAGGATGTTCTTTTAAAACCTGTCCAATCTCAGCGATAGGTAAGAGACTACCTGTTTCATTATTGGCATACATGGTAGAAACGAGGATGGTATCGTCACGTAAAGCTTCTTGAATCTGCTGCGCCGTAATCTCTTGATTTACTGGTTGGATGATGGTAGCTTCAAAGCCAAAATGTTGAACCAGATAATCAATGGTTTCAAGGACAGAATGGTGTTCAATAGCTGTGGTGATGATGTGTTTGCCACGTTCTTGATGACGGAGACAATAGCCGATAATGGCTGTATTGTTACTCTCTGTTCCCCCAGATGTGAAAAAGATTCGTTGTGGCTTGGTTCCTAGTAAGTGAGCTAACTCCTGACGGGCTTCACGGAGTAGTTTACCAGCATGGCGACCATGACTGTGAATACTTGAAGGATTCCCATGGGTTTCTTGCATGACCTTGGTCATTTCTGCGAGAGCTACTGCTGACATTGGAGTAGTAGCAGCATTGTCCAAATAGATCAAAGAATCACCTTATTCCTTTCTATTATATGCAAAGAGTGGGCTAACTGGTTTTCTTTCGTGGATACGGACGATGGCATCACCAATCAATTCGCTAGCGGTGATATAACATACATTTTCTGGAGTTCTTTCTTTGGTTGCTACAGAGTCTGTCACAAGGATTTCTTTAATGTTAGTCGCGTCTAGAAGTTCAGCAGCTCCTTCTACAAAGAGTCCGTGACTAGATACGGCATAGATCTCAGTAGCACCTCCGTGTTCGACTATTTTTGCTGCTTCTGAGAAAGTACGTCCAGTATTTAGGATATCATCAATCAAAATGGCCTTCTTGCCTTCAACATCACCGATGATATAGCCTTGGCTACGCTCTGAATCGTCTTGAGCATAGTCGATGATTGCGATTGGTGCATCTAAATATTCAGCTAAGCTACGGGCACGTTTGACACCAGAGTTTTTTGGACTAACAACAACGACATCTGATCCCAGCAACCCTTTATCGCTGTAGTGTTTAGCAAAGAGAGGAATTGTATAGAGGTTATCTACTGGAATGTCAAAGAAACCTTGAACCTGAACAGCGTGGAGGTCAAGTGTTAGAACACGACTTACACCAGCCTTGACAAGCATATTTGCAACCAGTTTTGCAGTGAGGGGTTCGCGAGAAGAAGCGATACGATCCTGACGAGCATAACCAAAGTAAGGAAGGACAACGTTGATACTATGAGCACTTGCACGTACACAAGCATCAACCATGATTAATAACTCCATCAAGTGGTTGCTAACGGGGTAGCTGGTTGATTGGATGATGTAGACATCGTAACCACGGACACTCTCTTCAATGTTGACCTGGATTTCACCATCAGAAAATTGGCGAGAAGATAATTTTCCGAGAGGTACCCCAACTGTTTCCGCGATTTTTTGTGCAATTTCATGATTGGAATTAAGTGCAAAAAGTTTCATGTTGTTTCTATCTGACATTATAGACCGTCCTCTGTAAACTCTAAATATTTTATCTTCATTATTTTACCAAAAAATGGAGATTATTTCAGCATTTTTTCATGCTTTTAATAAAACGAATTAATTTTGAAGGAGCTTTTTGGTAAGTAATACCATTTTCTGAAAGAAATTGCTGAAAATCTCGTTTTCCTTCCTCGTGATCGGTGACTTCTAGCTCCAGTTCGTAGTCTGTATGATCAAAGTAGTGACTTTCATCTAGTGCCATTAGACCAATCGACGTTTCCATTTCGTAACGAAGGGTTGAAAGGCAACCTAGAATAAGCCAATCATGACTTTCAATGCCAATCTTAGTGAGCTTCTCTAGAACGAGTCCTTGAGGAAGTATTTGTTTTTCTAGGTAAGATTCAGCCTCTGGAAGATTCAGTTTCTGATTGTATTCCATATTTCCTACAGTTTGTGGCACTTTCAAGGTCAACTCCGCCCAATCTGAAAAGATGCGAATGCGCATGGCAACCTTTTTTTCACGCAATTGGAAATCAGGTGTATCAATGTAGTAGTTTTTCTGTAGGACGGGTTGGATATGGGAAAACTGTTCTTTTAAATGATCGTAATCCTCTTTTTTCAGTAGTGTTTTCAGTTCAATTTCTAAATGTTTCATTTTTTTAACCTTTTCTATATCTTTGAAAGCGATTTATGGTATAATGTACAATGTATTTATTGTATACGAATGTACTGAAAAAATCAAAGATTTTCGACAGGGCAATCAAACATTACAAGGGAGAAAATATGACCATAGAATGGGAAGAATTTTTAGATCCTTACATTCAAGCTGTTGGTGAATTGAAGATTAAGCTTCGTGGAATTCGAAAACAATATCGTAAACAAAACAAGCACTCTCCGATTGAGTTTGTTACTGGACGGGTGAAGCCGATTGAAAGTATCAAAGAAAAAATGGCTCGTCGAGGAATTACTTATGCAACTCTGGAAAATGACCTGCAAGATATCGCAGGGCTGCGTGTCATGGTTCAATTTGTAGATGATGTTCAGGAGGTTGTTGCAATTTTACGCAAACGCCATGATATGAGAGTCGTTCAGGAACGGGATTATATCACCCATCGGAAGGCTTCGGGCTATCGCTCCTATCATGTGGTGGTAGAGTATACAGTTGACACCATCAGTGGTGTCAAGACGATTCTGGCTGAAATTCAAATCCGGACCTTGGCTATGAATTTCTGGGCTACCATTGAGCATTCGCTCAATTATAAGTATCAGGGGGATTTCCCAGAAGAAATCAAAAAAAGACTAGAAATCACGGCCAAAATTGCTCATCAACTAGATGAAGAAATGGGGAAGATTCGAGATGACATTCAGGAAGCGCAGGCTCTCTTTGATCCTTTGAGTAGAAAACTAAACGACGGTGTAGGAAATAGTGACGATACAGATGAAGAATACAGGTAAACGAGTTGACCTCATAGCTAATAGAAAGCCACAGAGTCAGAAAGTTTTACATAAACTGAGAGAAAAACTCAAAAAACAGCATTTTATAATTAATGATACAAATCCCGACATCGTCATTTCGATTGGCGGGGATGGGATGCTTTTGTCTGCCTTTCATAAGTATGAGAATCAGTTAGATAAAGTTCGATTTATTGGCGTACATACAGGACACTTGGGATTTTATACAGATTATCGCGATTTTGAGTTGGATCAGTTGGTTACCAATCTCCTACTAGATACTGGAGCCAAAGTTTCCTATCCTGTTTTGAATGTCAAGGTAACGCTTGAAAATGGAGAAGTGAAAATCTTCCGGGCCTTAAATGAAGCGAGTATCCGTCGATCAGACCGGACCATGGTTGCGGATATCATCATTAACCATGTTCCGTTCGAGCGATTTCGTGGAGATGGAGTGACTGTTTCAACGCCGACGGGAAGCACTGCCTATAACAAGTCCTTGGGGGGAGCTGTTTTACACCCTACTATTGAAGCCTTGCAACTGACAGAAATAGCGAGTCTTAATAACCGAGTTTATCGCACTCTGGGATCATCAATCATTATTCCCAAAAAAGATAAGATTGAACTCTTACCGACTCGTAATGACTATCACACGTTATCGGTTGACAATAGTATCTATTCCTTCCGTAATATCGAACGGGTTGAGTATCAAATCGACCATCATAAGATTCACTTCGTAGCGACTCCAAGTCACACTAGTTTCTGGAATCGTGTCAAAGATGCCTTCATCGGCGAGGTGGACGAATGAGGTTTGAATTTATCGCAGATGAACATGTCAAAGTCAAAACCTTTCTTAAGAAACACGAGGTTTCTAAAGGACTGTTGGCTAAGATAAAGTTTCGAGGTGGGGCTATCTTGGTCAATGATCAACCTCAAAATGCGACTTATCTCTTAGATGTTGGAGACAGGGTTATCATTGATATTCCAGCAGAGGAAGGCTTTGAAACTCTTGAAGCCATTGATCGTCCTCTAGATATCTTGTATGAGGATGACCATTTTCTGGTTTTAAATAAGCCTTATGGAGTAGCATCCATCCCAAGTGTCAATCACTCCAATACCATTGCCAATTTTATCAAGGGCTACTATGTCAAGCAAAATTATGAAAACCAGCAAGTTCACATCGTGACTAGGCTAGATAGAGATACATCTGGTTTGATGCTTTTTGCCAAGCACGGCTACGCTCATGCACGTTTAGACAAGCAACTGCAACGAAAGTCTATCGAGAAACGCTACTTTGCTTTGGTTAAAGGAGCTGGTGTCTTGGAGACTGAAGGGGAGATTATCGCCCCGATTGCGCGTGATGAAGATTCCATTATCACGAGACGAGTTGCCAAGGGTGGGAAATACGCCCATACATCATATAAAGTTGTAGCTTCTTACGGAAATATTCACTTGGTCGATATTCAACTGCATACTGGACGAACTCATCAGATCCGAGTGCATTTTTCTCACATCGGTTTTCCTCTTTTAGGAGACGATCTCTATGGAGGAAGCTTAGACGACGGCATTCAGCGTCAGGCCTTGCATTGTCATTATTTATCTTTTTATCATCCCTTTCTAGAGCACGATTTGCAACTAGAAAGCCCCTTACCGGATGATTTCAGCAATCTTATTACTCAGTTATCAACTAATACTCTTTAAAATCTATTTGGAGTATAATTTATTTTCTTAAAGGAGAAAACTCATGGAAGTTTTTGAAAATCTCAAAGCCAACCTAGTTGGCAAAAATGCTCGTATTGTTCTCCCTGAAGGGGAAGAACCTCGTATTCTTCAGGCAACAAAACGCTTGGTAAAAGAAACAGAAGTTGTTCCTGTTTTGCTTGGGAACCCAGAAAAAATCAAAATTTATCTTGAAATCGAAGGGATCATGGATGGTTATGAAGTAATTGATCCCCAACACTATCCTCAATTCGAAGAAATGGTTGCTGCCTTAGTAGAGCGTCGTAAGGGCAAAATGACTGAAGAAGAAGCGCGTAAAGTTTTGGTTGAAGATGTCAACTACTTTGGTGTGATGCTAGTATACTTGGGATTGGTTGACGGTATGGTGTCAGGAGCTATTCACTCAACTGCCTCAACAGTTCGCCCAGCCCTACAAATCATTAAAACTCGTCCAAACGTTACTCGTACGTCAGGTGCCTTCCTCATGGTTCGTGGTACGGAACGTTACCTATTTGGTGACTGTGCCATTAATATCAATCCAGATGCGGAAGCCTTGGCTGAGATTGCTATCAACTCAGCTATTACAGCTAAAATGTTTGGCATCGAACCTAAAATTGCAATGTTGAGCTACTCTACTAAAGGCTCAGGTTTTGGTGATAGTGTTGATAAAGTTGTTGAAGCAACAAAAATTGCACACGATTTGCGTCCTGACCTTGAAATCGATGGAGAATTGCAATTTGATGCGGCCTTCCACCCTGAAACTGCAGCATTGAAAGCTCCAGGAAGTAACGTTGCTGGGCAAGCAACTGTCTTTATCTTCCCTGGTATCGAAGCGGGGAATATTGGCTATAAGATTGCAGAACGTCTCGGTGGTTTTGCGGCTGTAGGTCCTGTATTGCAAGGTTTGAACAAACCTGTTAACGACCTTTCTCGTGGATGTAATGCAGATGATGTGTACAAGTTGACCCTTATCACAGCAGCTCAAGCAGTTCATCAATAAGATTTAGTCCTCTTTCCCATGGGAAGAGGCTTTTTAGTACTGAGAAAAGGACAGTTAGAAGCTTCTATGTTATACTAGATATATGTTAGATTTGAAAGAATACGGTATCATCATGTGGCCGGAGGAGAAGATTATGTCTTTTCGTGAAAAACTCCTCAACTGGTATGATGAAAACAAGCGAGATTTGCCTTGGCGGAGAAGTAAAAATCCTTATCACATCTGGGTATCTGAAATCATGCTCCAGCAGACCAGAGTGGATACAGTTATTCCATACTACGAACGATTCTTGGACGGGTTTCCAACAGTAGAAAGTTTGGCGAATGCCCCTGAAGAGCGTCTGTTGAAGGCTTGGGAGGGTTTGGGCTATTATTCTCGAGTACGCAATATGCAGGCCGCAGCTCAGCAGATTATATCTGACTTTGGGGGGCAATTTCCAGATACCTATGAAGGAATATCTTGCCTGAAAGGAATTGGCCCTTACACTGCGGGGGCAATTTCCAGTATTGCTTTTAACTTGCCCGAGCCAGCGGTCGATGGCAATGTCATGCGGGTTTTGGCACGCTTGTTTGAGGTTAATCATGATATCGGAGTTCCCAGTAATCGAAAGATTTTCCAAGCCATGATGGAAATATTGATTGACCCAGAACGGCCAGGAGACTTTAACCAAGCTCTGATGGATTTAGGTTCTGACATAGAGGCGCCAGTTAATCCTAGACCAGAAGAAAGCCCTGTTAAGGACTTTAGTGCAGCCTATCAGAATGGAACTATGGATGTATATCCGATTAAAGAACCCAAGAAAAAGCCCCTCCCAATCTATCTCAAGGCTTTGGTTGTGTGCAATGACCGTGGTCAATATTTACTAGAGAAAAATGAAAGTGAGAAACTGTTAGCTGGTTTTTGGCATTTCCCACTGATTGAAGTTGACGATTTCTCTAGCGATGATAATCAACTAGATCTCTTTTCTCAAGTCAAAGAGGAAAACAGGGCTTTTGGACCAAGCCCTCAAGAAAACTTTGAGCAGGATTATGATTTAGAAGTGAATTGGTCCCAGCAAGTATTTGACCAGGTCAAGCATGTATTTAGTCATCGGAAATGGCATATTCAAATCCTAGCAGGTCAAGTGACAGATTCGAAACAGTTTTCTGACAGAGAAGTTCGTTGGGTTTCTCCTCAGGAGTTTTCTGATTATCCACTGGCTAAACCTCAACAAAAAATTTGGCAGGCTTATAAAAACAACTCTCGAATATGAAGGCTTACAGTAGCCATTTGTGCCTTCTTTGTATTTTTTTGTTATAATAGATAGAGAAAAGGTGATAAAATGAAAAAAATATTAATTGTAGATGATGAGAAACCAATCTCGGATATTATTAAGTTTAATATGACCAAGGAAGGTTACGAAGTTGTAACCGCATTTAATGGTCGTGAAGCAATTGAGCTATTTGAAGCTGAGCAACCGGATATTATTATCCTCGACTTGATGCTCCCTGAAATTGATGGTTTAGAAGTTGCTAAAGCTATTCGTAAGACTAGCAGTGTGCCGATTATCATGCTCTCAGCTAAGGATAGCGAGTTTGACAAGGTTATCGGTTTGGAGTTAGGTGCAGATGATTATGTTACAAAACCTTTCTCAAATCGTGAGTTGCAAGCACGTGTCAAGGCTCTGCTTCGTCGTACAGATCTAGTTTCAGTAGATAACCAAGAGTCTGATGAGAAGAAGACGCAGCCCTTACAAATTGGTGATTTGGAAATCGTTCCAGATGCTTACGTGGCTAAGAAATATGGTGAGGAATTAGATTTGACCCACCGTGAGTTTGAACTCTTGTATCACTTGGCCTCTCATATTGGACAAGTGATTACGCGTGAACACTTGCTTGAGACTGTCTGGGGGTATGACTATTTTGGTGATGTTCGTACGGTGGATGTGACTATCCGACGTTTGCGTGAGAAAATTGAAGACACACCAAGCCGTCCAGAGTATATCCTCACACGTCGTGGTGTTGGCTACTATATGAAAAATAATGATTGAAGATATTAGACAAACTATTCTGACCAGTGATTTTATCTTTATCCTGATTTTACTTGGCTTTATCCTAGTGGTGACCTTGCTCTTGCTGGAAAACCGTCGGGATAACATCCGGTTAAAAGAGATAAATCAGAAGGTTAAGGACTTAATTGCAGGTGATTATTCTCAAGTTTTGGACTTGCAAGGTAGTACAGAGATCACCAACATCACCAATAACCTGAATGATTTGTCAGAAGTTATTCGTTTGACCCAAGAAAATTTGGAACAAGAGAGTAAAAGGTTGCATAGCATTCTCTCTTATATGACAGATGGTGTCCTTGCGACCAATCGCCGTGGCCAGATTACTATGATCAACGATATGGCCAAGAAACAGCTCGGTGTGCAGAAAGAAGATGTTCTGAATAAAAGCAGCATCCTCGAATTACTCAAGATAGAAGATGAGTATGAGCTGCGTGACCTGATTACACAGATTCCTGAGTTGACGATTGACTCCCAGGATGCTAATGGTGAATATTTGAGCCTTCGTGTACGTTTTGCCCTTGTCCGCCGCGAGTCTGGGTTCATCTCTGGTTTGGTTGCCGTTTTGCATGATACAACCGAGCAGGAGAAGGAAGAGCGTGAGCGGAGACTCTTTGTTTCGAACGTCAGTCATGAGTTGCGTACTCCTTTGACCAGTGTTAAATCTTATCTCGAAGCCTTAGACGAGGGAGCCCTGTATGATCCTGTTGCTCCTGATTTTATCAAGGTTTCACTCGATGAAACCAACCGTATGATGCGTATGGTGACAGATCTCTTGCATCTCTCTCGTATTGACAATGCGACTAGTAAACTGGATATAGAGTTGATTAACTTTACAGCCTTTATCACCTTTATCCTCAACCGTTTTGATAAGATGAGAAATCAGGATGAAGAGAAAAAATATGAGCTAGTGAGAGATTATCCAATAACTTCAGTTTGGATTGAGATTGATACGGATAAGATGACCCAGGTGATTGATAATATTCTTAACAATGCCATCAAGTATTCCCCAGATGGTGGGAAAATTACGGTCAGCATGAAAACCACGGATGACCAGATGATCTTATCAATTTCTGACCAGGGTCTTGGGATTCCAAAACAAGATTTGCCTAGGATTTTTGACCGCTTTTACCGTGTGGATCGCGCAAGAAGTCGTGCTCAAGGTGGAACTGGTCTGGGTCTGGCTATCGCGAAAGAAATCATCAAACAACACAATGGTTTTATTTGGGCAAAAAGCGAATACGGTAAGGGCTCAACCTTTACCATAGTGCTCCCTTATGATAAGGATGCCGTAAAAGAAGAAATATGGGAGGACGAAATAGAAGACTAGAATGAGTGAAAAAGGCTTTAAATACAGTATTTTAGCATCAGGTTCCAGTGGAAATTCCTTTTATCTGGAAACCCCAAAAAAGAAAATCTTAGTGGATGCGGGCTTGTCTGGTAAGAAAATCACCAGTCTTTTGAGCGAAATCAATCGCAAACCTGAAGATTTGGATGCGATTTTGATTACGCATGAACATTCAGATCATATTCATGGAGTTGGTGTATTGGCTCGCAAATATGGTATGGACCTTTACGCCAATGAAAAGACTTGGCAGGCTATGGAAAATAGCAAGTATCTTGGCAAGGTGGATTCATCGCAGAAGCATATTTTTGAAATGGGTAAAACCAAAACCTTTGGTGATATCGACATTGAGAGTTTTGGGGTTAGCCATGATGCAGCAGCACCACAGTTTTACCGCTTTATGAAAGACGACAAGAGCTTCGTCATGTTGACCGATACAGGCTATGTTAGTGATAGAATGGCAGGAATTGTCGAAAATGCAGACGGTTATCTCATCGAGTCCAACCACGACGTAGAGATTTTGCGATCAGGATCTTACGCTTGGCGTCTAAAACAGCGAATCCTATCGGATCTCGGTCACCTCTCTAACGAGGATGGTGCTGAGGCCATGATTCGTGCAATGGGAAATCGAACCAAGAAAATCTACCTCGGGCATTTGTCCAAAGAGAACAATATCAAGGAGCTGGCTCATATGACTATGGTCAACCAGCTAGCACAGGCTGATCTGGGAGTAGGAGTAGACTTTAAAGTTTACGACACCTCACCAGATACAGCAACACCATTGACAGATATATAAAAAGAAGGCGAGTGCCTTCTTTTTATATGTTTTTTACAATCCAGCAAATTCCTTGATTTCTTGTGCTGACATTGAAGAGTCACAACGGACCTTGATTTGTCCATCTGCAACGTGGACAAAACCTGGCACAGTTGGGATTCCATAACGTGAGCGGAATTCTTGCAACTCATTGAGTTGGCTTGGTTCTTCACTGTTGATGAAGTAGATGTGCGCTTTTGTCTCAGCAACGACACCAGCCAAAGTGCCAGCAAATTTACGGCAGTAAGGGCAAGTTTTACGACCAATAAAGAAGGTTGCAGTTTCTCTCTTATCAAGTGCTTTTTGAGCACGGGAAACAGTTGTGACTTCAAGATCTTTAATATTTTCTAAAAATTGTTCCATGAGTTTACCTCGCTTTCATTGATATGTCTAGTATGCCACAAAGTTCCTAAAATTGCTTAGATTTGATACGAAAAAAAGATGAGACTAGTTTATCTCATCTTTATAGAGTGTTATTTCACAAACGCATTGATTTCCGCTTCGATGTTAGCAATCTTAGCTTGTGAATCTTCGTTGTTTTCACCCACAACGGCAATGTAGAACTTGATTTTTGGTTCAGTACCTGAAGGGCGAACAGCAATCCATGAACCGTCAGCAAGTGTGTATTTCAAAACATCACTTGGAGGAGTTGTCAAGTTTGTAACAGTACCGTCAGCAGCAGTAGCAGTTTGAGCCTTGAAGTCTTCTACGACAGTGATAGCTGTTGAGTTCCATTCTTTTGGAGCATTGTTACGGAATTTAGCCATAATCGCTTTGATTTGTTCGGCACCATCAACACCAGAAAGGGTAACAGAAATAGTCTTTTCAGCGTAGTAGCCGTATTCTTTGTAGATTTCTTCGATACCGTCAGCAAGAGTCAAACCACGTGAACGGTAGTAAGCAGCAAGCTCAGCAACGACAAGAACGGCTTGGATAGCATCTTTATCACGTACGAATGGCTTAATCAAGTAACCGAAGCTTTCTTCAAATCCCATCATGTAGGTGTGATTGTGTTTTTCTTCGAATTCTTGGATTTTTTCAGCGATAAATTTGAAACCTGTCAAGACGTTGAACATAGTTGCGCCGTAGCTTTCAGCAATCTTCGTTACCAAGTCAGTTGATACGATGGATTTGCAGAGAGCAGCATTTTCAGGAAGGGTTCCAGCACTCTTATGAGCTTCCAAGATGTATTTAGCCATGATAGCACCGATTTGGTTACCTGAAAGGTTGAGGTAGCTACCATCTTTTTGAAGAACTTCAACACCAACACGGTCAGCGTCTGGGTCAGTCGCCACAAGAACATCAGCACCAACTTGACGGCCGAGTTCTTCAGCAAGTGCAAAGGCTGCTTGGTTTTCTGGGTTTGGAGATTTAACAGTTGAGAAGTCTGGGTCTGGAGTTGCTTGGGCTTCAACGACTTGAACTGAGTCAAATCCTGCTTGTGCAAGAGCACGGCGAGCCAACATTTCACCAGTACCATGAAGTGGTGTGTAGACAATCTTCATGTCTTTACCAAACTCTTCAATCAAGGCTGGGTTGATATTTACATCTTTTACTTCTTTGAGGTATTCTGCATCAACAGCTTCGCCGATAACTTCAATCAAGCCAGAAGCTTTTTCAGCTTCGACATCAGCAACTTCCACAGCAAATGGATTTTCGATTGCACGGATGTAAGTTGTCAAAGCGTCCGCGTCGTGTGGAGGCATTTGTCCACCGTCTTCACCATAAACCTTGTAACCATTAAATGGAGCAGGGTTATGGCTGGCAGTAATCATGATACCTGCAAAACAGTTGAGGTGACGAACTGCAAATGAAAGTTCTGGAGTTGGACGAAGGCTTTCAAATACGTAAGATTTGATACCGTGTTTAGCAAGAACTGCAGCAGATTCAAAGGCAAACTCAGGTGAGAAGTGGCGACTATCATAGGCGATCGCAACACCACGTTCTTTTTCATTTCCACCTTTTGACTCAATCAAACGAGCCAAACCTTCAGTTGCTTGACGAACAACATAGATGTTGATGCGGTTTGTACCTGCACCGATCAAGCCACGCATACCTGCAGTACCAAATTCAAGATTGGTGTAGAAAGCATCTTCTTTTGTTTTTTCGTCCATGTTTTCTAAATCTTGACGAAGATAGTCGGGAAGGTCGGCAAAATCGACCCATTTTTGATAATTTTCTTGGTAAGTCATAGAGTATCTCCTTTATCTATTGCTTTAATCGCTTTCATTATATCACGATTTGATATTTTAGTAAAACGATAGCATAACTTAAAATGTAGGAAATTTACTTTTATTTCATTGTAGAAGAACAGCCCTATACGCTTTCTAATGAAAAAGAAGATGAATAGTTCGGATTTTTGACTCGAACTTTTTTCATTGCAATTGTGCAAAAGAGAAAAAGATAGTAAAATAGATGTATGATTATTTTACAAGCTAATAAAATTGAACGTTCTTTTGCTGGAGAGGTTCTTTTTGATCATATCAATCTGCAAGTTGATGAACGAGACCGCATTGCTCTAGTTGGGAAAAATGGTGCTGGTAAGTCCACCCTTTTAAAGATTTTGGTTGGAGAAGAGGAACCAACTAGTGGAGAAATCAATAAGAGAAAAGATATTTCTCTCTCTTACCTAGCTCAAGATAGCCGTTTTGAGTCTGAGAATACCATTTATGATGAAATGCTTCATGTCTTTGATGACTTGCGTTGTACAGAGAAACAATTGCGCCAGATGGAATTGGAAATGGGTGAAAAATCTGGTGCTGAGTTGGAAAAACTGATGGCGGATTACGACCGTTTGTCTGAGAATTTTCGTCAAGCAGGTGGCTTCACCTACGAAGCAGACATTCGATCGATTTTAAATGGATTTAAGTTCAATGAGTCTATGTGGCAGATGAAAATTGCCGAGCTTTCTGGTGGTCAAAACACCCGTCTGGCTCTGGCCAAAATGCTCCTTGAAAAGCCGAATCTCTTGGTCTTAGATGAACCTACCAACCATTTGGATATTGAAACGATAGCCTGGTTGGAGAATTACTTGGTAAATTATAACGGTGCTCTCATTATTGTCAGCCACGACCGTTATTTCTTGGACAAGGTTGCGACGATTACGCTCGATTTGACCAAGCATTCTTTGGATCGCTATGTGGGAAATTATTCTCGTTTTGTCGAATTAAAGGAGCAAAAACTAGCTACTGAGGCAAAAAATTATGAAAAGCAGCAGAAGGAAATTGCTTCTCTGGAAGACTTTGTCAATCGCAATCTAGTACGAGCTTCGACAACCAAACGTGCCCAATCTCGTCGTAAGCAACTGGAAAAAATGGAGCGTTTGGACAAGCCGGAAGCTGGTAAGAAATCAGCTAATATGACCTTCCAGTCTGAGAAAACGTCTGGTAATGTCGTTTTGACTGTTGAAAATGCGGCTATTGGCTATGATGGGGAAATATTGTCAGAACCTATCAACCTAGACCTTCGTAAGATGAACGCTGTTGCCATCGTTGGACCAAATGGCATCGGGAAGTCAACTTTTATCAAGTCTATTGTGGATCAGATTCCCTTTATCAAAGGCGAGAAGCGTTTTGGAGCAAATGTTGAGCTTGGTTACTATGACCAGACTCAAAGTAAGTTAACACCTAGTAATACTGTTCTGGATGAACTCTGGAATGATTTTAAATTGACACCTGAAGTTGAAATCCGTAACCGCCTTGGTGCCTTCCTTTTCACAGGAGATGATGTTAAAAAGTCAGTCGGGATGCTGTCAGGTGGCGAGAAAGCTCGTTTACTTCTTGCCAAACTTTCAATGGAAAACAATAACTTCCTGATTTTGGATGAGCCAACCAACCACTTGGATATTGATAGCAAGGAAGTGCTAGAAAATGCCTTGATAGACTTTGATGGAACCCTTCTTTTCGTCAGTCATGACCGTTACTTTATCAACCGTGTGGCTACACATGTTTTGGAATTGTCCGAAAATGGTTCGGCCCTCTATCTAGGAGACTATGACTACTATGTTGAGAAGAAAGCAGAAGTAGAAACGAGTCAGTTTGACGAACTATCAACCAGCAACCAAGAAAAAGAAGCAAGTCCAGTCAATGACTACCAGGCTCAGAAAGAAAGTCAAAAAGAAGTTCGCAAACTCATGCGACAAATCGAGAGTTTAGAGGCTGAAATCGAAGAGTTAGAAAGTCAAAGCCAAACTATTTCTGAGCAGATGCAAACAACAAATGATGCAAGTGAACTGATGCAACTCCAAGCTGAACTGGACAAAATCACTCATCGTCAGGAAGAGGCTATGCTTGAGTGGGAAGAATTATCGGAGCAGGTGTAAGAAATGGAACATCTTGGAAAGGTATTTCGTGACTTTCGAACTAGTGGAAAGTACTCTTTAAAGGAAGCAGCGGGCGATTCTTGCTCGACTTCTCAGTTATCTCGTTTCGAGCTTGGTGAGTCTGATCTAGCAGTTTCCCGTTTCTTTGAGATTTTGGATAATATTCATGTGACTGTTGAAAATTTTATGGATAAGGCTAGGGATTTTCAAAATCATGAACACGTTGCCTTAATGGCAAAGATTATTCCGCTTTACTACTCAAATGATATTGCAGGTTTTCAACAGCTTCAAAAAGAACAACTACAGAAAGCTAAGGGTTCGACCAATCCCCTCTATTTTGAGCTGAATTGGATTTTGCTACAAGGTCTGATTTGTCAAAGGGATGCTCATTACACGATGAGGCAGAGAGATTTGGAAAAGGTAGCAGATTATCTTTTTCAAACAGAAGAATGGACTATGTATGAGTTGATTCTTTTCGGAAATCTCTATACTTTCTACAATGTGGACTATGTGGCTCGGATTGGCAGAGAAGTCATGGAGCGAGAAGAGTACTACAAAGAAATTGGTCGCCATCGAAAACTCGTTTTGATTTTAGCTCTTAACTGTTACCAGCATTGTTTGGAAAACCGTTCCTTTGCGGATGCGGACTATTTTGAGGGCTATGTGGAGAAGTTGATTGGAAATGGTATCAAGCTTTATGAGCGCAATATCTTTCATTATCTAAAGGGTTTTGCCCTCTACCAGAGAGACTTGAAAGAAGAGGGTTGTTGTCAGATGCAGGAATCCATGCATATTTTTGATGTGCTTGGACTTCCAGAGCAAGTGGCTTACTATCAGGAACATTATGAAAAATTTGTAAATGCTTAATTTTCCCAAATAAGGGAAAAACGAATAGACTCCTTTCAGTTTTGATACAATAGTTTCAAAATTTGAGAGGAGCTTTTTATATGAATCGGCATGCAATCCAGTTGATTAGTCGTGGGGCTATTAATAAAATAGGAAATATGCTCTATGATTATGGAAATAGTGTTTGGTTGGCATCAATGGGAACGATAGGGCAGACTGTTCTTGGGATTTATCAAATTTCTGAGTTGGTTACATCTATTTTAGTCAATCCCTTTGGTGGAGTGATTTCAGATCGCTTTTCGCGTCGCAAAATTTTAATGACAACTGACTTGATTTGCGGCATTCTCTGTTTAGCGATTTCTTTCATCAGAAAGGATAGCTTGATGATTGCCGCCTTGATTTTTGCCAATATTGTTCAGGCGATTGCCTTTGCATTTTCTCGTACAGCCAATAAAGCCATTATAACTGAGGTTGTTGAGAAAGACGAGATTGTGAACTATAATGCTCGTTTAGAGTTAGTCTTGCAGGTTGTTGCTGTAAGTTCTCCTGTACTCTCCTTCATCGTTTTACAATTCGCCAGCCTCCATATGACACTTGTCTTAGATGCCATTAGTTTTTTCATCGCGTTTGGTCTAGTGGCTCTCCTTCCCCAAAAAGAAATCCAAGTACATGAGAAAAAGAGTTTTAGTTGGAAAGACATCTTTGTTGATATGAAAGCTGGACTACACTATATTTGGCATCAGAAAGAGATTTTCTTTCTTTTATTAGTAGCTTCCAGTGTTAATTTCTTTTTTGCTGCTTTTGAATTTCTCCTCCCCTTTTCAAATCGGCTTTATGGGGCAGAAGGAGCTTATGCAAGTATTTTGACTATGGGCGCAATTGGTTCCATTGTGGGAGCTCTTCTAGCCAGTAAAATAAAGGCAAATGTTTATAATCTTTTGATTCTATTGGCTTTGACTGGAGTAGGAGTTTTTATGATGGGGTTACCACTGCCAACTTTTCTTTCCTTTTCTGGAAATTTAGTTTGTGAACTGTTTATGACAATTTTTAATATTCATTTTTTTACTCAGGTTCAAACCAAGGTTGAGGGAGAATACTTGGGGAGAGTGCTAAGTACAATTTTTACTTTAGCAATTCTATTTATGCCAATTGCAAAAGGCTTTATGACGGTGCTGCCAAGCGTACATCTTTCTTCTTTTCTGATAATTGGAAGTGGGGTTGTCATCCTGTCTTGTCTATCACTCGTTTATGTGAGAAGTCATTTTGAAAAAGAGTTATAATTTCTCTTTTTTAGAAAATATTACACTACAATCCATTTTTCAGCCCTTCTCTATTGTGAGGAGGGCTTGATTTATGGTAGAATAGTTTTATGAATGAAAGAATGAATGAGTTAGTTGCCTTGCTCAACCGCTATGCGACCGAGTACTATACGAGTGACAATCCCTCGGTGTCAGATAGCGAGTATGATCGTCTCTACCGAGAGTTAGTCGAGTTGGAAGCTGCCTATCCAGATCAAGTTTTAGCGGACAGTCCGACCCATCGTGTTGGTGGTAAGGTTTTAGATGGTTTTGAAAAATACAGTCATCAGTATCCTCTTTATAGTTTGCAGGATGCTTTTTCACGTGAAGAGTTAGAAGCTTTTGATGCGCGTGTTCGAAAGGAATTACCCCATCCAATCTATATCTGTGAGCTGAAAATCGATGGTTTATCTATCTCGCTCACGTATGAAAAGGGGATTTTGGTTGTCGGTGCGACACGTGGGGATGGTTCTATTGGAGAGAATATCACAGAGAACCTCAAGCGTGTCAAGGACATTCCTTTGACCTTGCCAGAAGAACTAGATATCACCGTTCGTGGAGAGTGTTATATGCCACGCGCTTCGTTTGATCAGGTCAACCAAGCTCGCCAAGAAAATGGGGAGCCTGAATTTGCCAATCCTCGTAATGCGGCAGCGGGAACCTTGCGTCAGCTGGATACAGCAGTAGTAGCCAAGCGCAATCTTGCCACTTTCCTCTATCAAGAAGCTAGCCTTTCTACTCGTGATAGCCAAGAAAAAGTCTTGGAGCATCTTGAACAGCTTGGATTTGTAGTTAATCCTAAACGAATTCTGGCTGAAAGCATAGATGAGATATGGGATTTCATCCAAGAAGTTGGACAAGAACGGGATAATTTACCTTATGACATTGATGGAGTGGTGATCAAGGTCAATGACCTAGCAGGTCAAGAAGAGCTCGGTTTTACTGTTAAAGCGCCTAAGTGGGCAGTCGCCTATAAATTTCCTGCTGAAGAAAAAGAAGCCCAGCTCCTTTCAGTTGACTGGACAGTAGGTCGTACGGGTGTTGTGACTCCAACTGCCAATCTAACACCTGTTCAGCTTGCTGGGACAACTGTTAGCCGTGCAACACTGCACAATGTAGATTATATTGCTGAAAAGGATATCCGCAAAGATGATACAGTTATCGTTTATAAGGCGGGGGACATCATTCCTGCTGTTTTGCGTGTGGTAGCGTCCAAGCGTGTTTCTGAAGAAAAACTAGATATTCCGACTAATTGTCCAAGTTGTGACAGTAAATTGCTTCATTTTGAAGATGAAGTGGCTCTTCGTTGTATCAATCCTCGCTGTCCTGCTCAAATCATGGAAGGTCTGATTCACTTTGCTTCTCGTGATGCCATGAATATTACAGGACTTGGTCCATCTATCGTTGAAAAGCTTTTTGCTGCCAATCTAGTAAAGGATGTGGCGGATATTTATCGTTTGAAAGAAGACAATTTCCTCCTTTTAGAAGGCGTCAAGGAAAAGTCTGCTTCTAAACTGTATCAAGCCATTCAATCATCCAAGGAAAACTCTGCTGAAAAGCTCTTGTTTGGTCTGGGAATTCGCCATGTCGGAAGCAAGGCTAGCCAACTCTTGCTCCAACATTTCCACTCTATTGAAAATCTAGCCCAAGCTGATCCTGAGGAAGTAGCAAGTATTGAAAGTTTGGGTAGTGTGATTGCTCAAAGTCTTCAGACTTATTTTGCTACAGAAGGGTCGAAGATTCTCTTAGACGAGTTGAAAGAAGCTGGAGTCAATTTGGACTACAAAGGGCAGACACTAGTGGCAGATGCGGCCTTGTCAGGTTTGACTGTTGTGCTAACGGGGAAATTGGAACGCCTCACGCGCTCTGAAGCCAAAAGTAAACTCGAAAGTCTGGGTGCCAAGGTAACAGGCAGTGTTTCTAAGAAAACGAATCTTGTCGTAGCAGGAGCAGATGCAGGAAGCAAGTTCCAAAAAGCGCAAGAACTTGGTATCGAGGTTCGAGATGAGGCCTGGCTAGAAAGTTTGTAAAGAATAGTTGAAAACTAGATGCTAGATAGTCTGGAACTATCTCTCCTGATGTGTTTTTATATCTATTAAAACTATTCTCTATTGTGCTGAATTTCCTGTTAAATTCTTCAGCACCACATAAAAAATTTAAATTGAAATTAGAAATTAGGAAAAGAAATGTATAGTTACCCTGTAGTCATCCATTTTCACCGAAAAAATGAGGATTATGCCGCTTGTTCATTCAGTAGAAAACAGGCGGATATTAAAGAAAATTTGTATTATGAAAATGACTATTTTGGAGCAAAATTCTCCTTTACAGTTACAAGTGCAGAAAGGCTCGATACTCTGACCTTTTCTGTCGAAAACGATGGAAAGACAAAAGACTATCTCCTACGGTTTAACCATTATCCACTGTTGACTGAGGTTTGGATTTTGGATGGTGATGAGACAGTTTATTATTCTGAAAATCCAGCCATTGCAAGTCCTTGCTATAAAGATCGAAACCCGTTTGCTTTTGATAAAGCCTTTCACAGTGAAAGTTTTGATCATCATTGGGGATACCAAGGAGAGTTAGGTTATAGTATCTCAGACTACCAAACAAGCTTTAAACTCTGGGCTCCAACAGCTACAGCAGTCCAGGTAGTCGTTTATGAAAATACAAGTAACGACGCGCCGATTTGGAAAACCTTTAATCTTGAGCGTGGGAATAGCTATTCATATAGTCATAAGTACAATACCATTGGTGTTTGGAGTGTAGACCTGGATGAAAATCTTGCAGGTAAAGCCTATCAGTATCAGATTGAGTTTCCGCACCACCAGACCTTGACACGCGACCCATACACTATCGCTACAAGCCCTGACGGAAAACGTTCAGTCATCCTTTCTCAGCAAGATAGACAGGTAGAAGGGTTCGAAGTCAAACATGGGACAGACGCTCCTTGGCGTTTGGAAAACCCATGTAAAGCCGTTATCTGTGAGATGCACATTCGCGATTTTACAAAATCACCGACATCTGGAGTTCCAGAAAACCTTCGAGGGACCTTCCTTGGGGCTGCCCAGACTGGAACAGTTAACCAGTATGGTCAAGCAACTGCCTTTGACTATATCAAAGAACTTGGCTGTAATTATGTTCAGCTCCAACCAATCTTTGATCGCCATAAGGAATACGACGAGGACGGGAATGTAACCTATAACTGGGGTTATGACCCTCAAAACTACAATGCGCCAGAACCAAGTTTCTCTAGCAATCCAGATGATCCAGGACAGGTTATTCGAGATCTCAAAGCCATGATTCAGGCTTATCATGATGCAGGAATCGGTGTCATTATGGATGTCGTTTACAACCATACCTTCTCAACAGTTGATGCACCTTTCCAAACAACTGTTCCTGATTATTACTATCGTATGAATCCAGATGGAACCTTCCAAAACGGAACAGGTGTTGGAAATGAAACCGCAAGCGAACACGAAATGTACCGCAAGTATATGATTGACTCACTCCTTTATTGGGTGAAAGAATACAATATTGACGGTTTCCGTTTTGACTTGATGGGAATTCACGATGTCAAAACCATGCAGGCGATTCGTTGGGCACTTGATGAAGTTGATCCTCGTATTCTCACTTATGGAGAAGGTTGGGATATGGGGACCGGTCTTGCGCCTTATGACAAGGCCAAGAAGGACAATGCCTACCAGATGCCAAATATTGGATTCTTCAATGATGATCAGCGTGATGCCATCAAAGGAGGAGAAGTTTATGGCTCCATCAAGGCAGGGTTTGTTAGTGGTGCAGCTACAGAACCAATCGTAGCCAAAGCTATTCTTGGTAGTCGAGAGTTGGGCTCATATCTTAGCCCAAACCAAGTCCTTAACTATGTGGAGGCCCATGATAATTACAACTTGCATGATTTATTGGTGACCCTTCATCCAAATCACAGTTCAGATAAGATTATGCGTCAGGTTGAGACGGCAACAGCGATGAGCATTCTCATGCAAGGAATGTCCTTTATAGAGATGGGGCAAGAATTTGGCCGCACTAAACTCCTTGCTACTGGTGAAAACGGGGAGCTGACTGCGGCAGATAGAGAACGTGCCATGAATAGTTACAATGCTCCAGATAGTGTCAACCAGGTCAACTGGGATTTAATCAATGAGAGACAAGAGAGCATTAACTTTATCCGTCAGATTATTCGCCTAAAAACACAGACCAGCGCCTTCTCTTATCCTACATATGATGAGGTCTATCGCCATGTCTTCGTCCATACAGCTGCTGAAAATAGTGGGTGGATTGTTTACGAAATTCACGGTGGACCAGAGCACTTATTGGTAGTCTTTAATGCGAAAGGGACTTCCTTCTACTTTGAGAATGCAGGAAATCTTGAAATGCTGGTGTCTAATAGTCGTTCTAAAGAATCAAATGTGATTGATGATACCAGTGTCGTAGTCTTAAAAGTACTCTCGTAAATTAATGTTCTGAAAAGGTTTAGATTAACTAGACCTTTTTTGATTTTTATTGAAAAACCAATATCTAATAGGAATAAAATTCAAATAATTTGAAGAATCAAGTTTGTGAAAAAAATATCAATATTTTCACAAAAAGGGTTGTAATTTTCTGAAAATTTGATAAAATAAGTTTTAATCATTTTCAGGAGGAAGAGAATTTGACAAATTATCAGAATTTAGTGAATGGAAAATGGAAATCATCAGAGAACAAGATTACGATCTATTCTCCTATCAATCAAGAAAAACTAGGTACAGTACCCGCTATGAGTCAGTCTGAAGTAGATGAGGCTATGAAAGCTGCGCGTGCAGCTCTCCCAGCATGGCGTGATTTAGCACCCGTTGAGCGTGCAGCCTATTTACATAAGACAGCAGATATTTTGGAACGTGATAAAGAAAAAATTGGTACAATTCTTGCCAAAGAGGTTGCAAAAGGGATTAAAGCAGCCATTGGAGAAGTAGTACGTACAGCAGATTTGATCCGTTTTGCTGCTAAGGAAGGTCTCCGTATTACTGGACAAGCAATGGAAGGTGGCGGTTTTGAAGCTGCAAGTAAAAACAAACTAGCCGTTGTCCGTCGTGAGCCAGTTGGAGTTGTCTTAGCTATCGCGCCATTTAACTACCCAGTCAACCTTTCTGGATCCAAGATTGCTCCGGCTTTGATTGCAGGGAATGTTGTTATGTTTAAGCCACCAACGCAAGGATCTATTTCTGGTCTCTTGCTAGCTAAAGCATTTGACGAAGCAGGAATCCCAGCAGGTGTCTTCAATACCATCACTGGACGAGGTTCTGAGATCGGAGACTACATCATTGAACACAAGGAAGTCAACTTCATTAACTTTACGGGTTCAACACCGATTGGTGAGCGTATTGGTCGTTTAGCTGGTATGCGCCCGATTATGCTTGAACTTGGTGGGAAAGATGCAGCAATCGTTTTAGAAGATGCAGATTTAGAGAATGCAGCCAATCAAATCGTGAGTGGTGCATTTAGCTACTCTGGTCAGCGTTGTACCGCTATTAAACGTGTCTTAGTTGTAGAAAGCGTAGCAGACAAGTTAGCCGAATTGCTCCAGGCTAAAGTCGCTAAGCTAACAGTCGGTGATCCATTTGACAATGCTGATATCACACCTGTTATTGACAATGCTTCAGCTGATTTCATCTGGGGATTGATCGAAGATGCACAAGAAAAAGGTGCTAAGGCTCTTACACCAATCAAGCGTGAAGGCAATCTTCTCTGGCCAGTGCTTTTTGACCAAGTTACAAGAGATATGAAAGTAGCCTGGGAAGAACCGTTTGGACCTGTTCTCCCAATTATCCGTGTCGCAGATGCGAATGAAGCAGTAGCAATTGCCAATGAATCTGAGTTTGGTCTTCAATCCTCTGTCTTTACAAATGACTTCAAGAAGGCGTTTGAAATTGCTGAAAAACTTGAAGTGGGAACCGTTCATATTAATAATAAAACACAACGTGGACCAGATAATTTCCCATTCCTTGGTATAAAAGGTTCTGGTGCAGGAGTACAAGGAATTAAATATAGTATCGAAGCGATGACAAATGTTAAATCCATTGTTTTTGATGTGAAATAATCTATAAAATCAGGAAAATAACTTCCTGGTTTTATTTTTTCAAAAAAATACAGTAGAAAATTGATAAAAAACGAATGTTTTGGTATTATAATAAAAAAATATATGGAAATTGTTTCGTGTTCTATTTCAGGATATATCATTTTTAAAATGCTCGGTAATTTTTTGAAGACTTTCATAAAAAAATATGATTTTCTTCGTAAATTACTTGAAAGTTATCTTAAAAGAGTGTATAATGAAAATATAGAAAACGCTTACAAAGAGAAAGGGGATTGGATGAATAATCAAGAAGCATTAAGAACCTTTACTACAGGTGAAAACTTTCACCTCCAGCATTATTTAGGAGCACATAGAGAGGAGAAAAACGGAGAAATTGGTTATACTTTTAGGGTTTGGGCCCCAAATGCACAAGCAGTTCATCTAGTTGGAGATTTTACTGATTGGGTTGAGAATCAGATTCCCATGGTTCGTAATGAAGCAGGTGTTTGGGAAGTCTTTACGACTCAAGCTCAGGAAGGTCAGATTTATAAATATCATATTACGCGTGCAAATGGTCACCAGATTATGAAGATTGATCCGTTGGCAGTTTATTTTGAAGCTAGACCGGGTACAGGAGCAGTTCTGACCAATATCCGTGAAAAGAAATGGAAAGATGGACTTTGGCTAGCGCGTCGCAAACGTCTGGGATTTTTCGATCGACCGGTTAATATATATGAGGTCCATGCAGGATCTTGGAAGAGAAATCTAGATGGTAGTCCCTATAGTTTTTCACAGCTGAAGGAAGAGTTGATTCCATACTTAGTTGAGATGAACTATACACATATTGAGTTCATGCCTTTAATGGCTCACCCACTTGGATTGAGCTGGGGCTATCAGCTTATGGGTTACTTTGCTTTTGAACATTCCTATGGTAGACCTGAGGAATTCCAGGATTTCGTTGAAGAGTGTCATATAAATAATATCGGTGTTATCGTAGACTGGGTTCCAGGTCATTTTACTATTAATGATGATGCCTTGGCATATTATGACGGTACACCAACTTTTGAATACCAAGATCACAACAAGGCTCATAACTATGGTTGGGGTGCTCTGAATTTTGACCTCGGAAAAAATGAGGTCCAGTCTTTCTTGATTTCAAGTATTAAATTCTGGATTGATTTTTACCACTTAGATGGTATTCGGGTTGATGCAGTGAGCAATATGCTGTATCTAGATTATGATAATGCTCCTTGGACTCCAAACAAAGATGGTGGAAACCTTAACTACGAAGGTTATTATTTCCTTCAACGGTTGAACACAGTGATTAAGTTAGCTCATCCAGATATCATGATGATTGCAGAAGAAAGTTCATCAGCGACAAAGATTACTGGTATGAAAGAAATGGGTGGCCTTGGATTTGACTATAAATGGAATATGGGCTGGATGAATGATATTCTCCGTTTCTACGAGGAAGATCCGATTTACCGCAAGTATGACTTTAATCTTGTGACTTTCAGCTTTATGTATGTTTTCAATGAAAACTATCTCCTACCTTTCTCACATGATGAAGTGGTTCATGGCAAGAAGAGTATGATGCATAAGATGTGGGGAGATCGCTATAACCAATTTGCCGGTTTGCGCAATCTTTACACCTATCAAATTTGCCACCCAGGTAAGAAATTGCTCTTTATGGGCAGTGAGTACGGGCAATTCTTAGAGTGGAAGTCTGAGGAGCAGTTGGAATGGTCTAATCTAGAAGATCCAATGAATGCGAAGATGAAGCATTTCACTTCTCAACTGAATCAATTCTATAAAGAACATCGCTGTCTTTGGGAAATTGATACTAGTTATGACGGCATTGAAATCATTGATGCGGATAATAGAGACCAGAGTGTTCTCTCCTTTATTCGTAAGGGAAAGAAGGACGAAATGTTAGTCTGTGTCTTTAATATGGCACCAGTTGAACGTAAAGACTTTACGATTGGGTTACCTGTTGCAGGTATTTACGAAGAAGTTTGGAATACAGAATTAGAAGAATGGGGAGGTGTGTGGAAAGAACACAATCAAACAGTTCAGACTCAAGAAGGCTTATGGAAAGATTACGAGCAGACTTTGACCTTCACCTTGCCTGCTATGGGAGCAAGCATTTGGAAGATCAAGCGTCGTTTGAAACCAGCTAAGAAAAAAGAATAGCAGGCTGTTGATTACAATTTTTAATATTTTAAAAACGGATGTACTTGTATTGGACTTGAAACACAAGAGAAATGGATTTCCTATTATTTTTATAAAAAGTTTGACTTCCGACCTTCTTTCGATTTTAACGTTCACATGTCTTTATAAAGGAGTAGAAAATGAAGAATGAAATGCTAGCTTTGATCCTTGCGGGTGGGCAAGGAACACGTCTCGGAAAACTCACTCAAAGCATTGCCAAACCGGCGGTGCAATTCGGTGGGCGCTACCGTATCATTGACTTTGCTCTTTCCAACTGTGCAAACTCTGGGATTCATAATGTTGGTGTTATTACGCAGTACCAACCTCTTGCTTTGAACAACCATATTGGGAATGGTTCTAGCTGGGGACTAGATGGTATTAACACAGGTGTTTCTATCCTTCAACCCTACTCTGCGAGTGAGGGAAACCGTTGGTTTGAAGGGACCAGTCACGCTATCTACCAAAATATCGACTACATTGATAGTATTAATCCTGAGTATGTTTTGATCCTTTCTGGTGACCATATCTACAAGATGGACTACGATGATATGCTCCAATCACATAAGGATAACAATGCCAGTCTGACTGTAGCTGTTCTAGACGTACCTCTAAAGGAAGCTAGCCGTTTTGGTATCATGAATACAGATGCCAATAACCGTATCGTTGAATTTGAAGAAAAACCTGCTCAACCTAAGTCTACAAAGGCTTCAATGGGGATTTATATTTTTGATTGGAAACGTCTCCGCAATATGCTTGTTGCTGCTGAAAAGAACAAGGTAGATATGTCAGACTTTGGTAAAAACGTTATTCCAAATTACCTTGAGTCTGGAGAAAGCGTCTATGCTTATGAATTCAAAGGCTACTGGAAAGACGTTGGTACTATCGAGTCTCTATGGGAAGCCAATATGGAATACATTGATCCAAACAACGCTTTGGATAGTCGTGATCGTCAGTGGAAAATCTACTCACGGAACTTGATTTCACCACCAAACTTTATTGGAAAACACGCTCATGTAGAAGATTCTTTAGTTGTGGATGGCTGTCTCGTGGATGGAACTGTTAAGCATTCTATTCTCTCAACAGAAGCGCAAGTACGTGAGGGTGCTGAAGTAGTAGACTCTGTAATCATGAGTGGTGCCATTATCGGAAAAGGTGCAAAAATTAAACGTGCCATTATTGGTGAGGGTGCTGTTATTTCTGAAGGTGTCGAAATTGATGGAACAGACGAAGTACAAGTAGTAGGATACAATGAAGTAGTGGGGGTAGCATCAGATGAAGATTGATAAATATTCAGCCATTTTAGGAAACACAGTTGGTTTTCATGATATGTCAACGTTAACAGAACACCGTCCGGTGGCTAGCTTGCCATTTGGAGCAAAATATCGTTTAATTGATTTCCCTCTTTCTAGCCTTGCAAATGCTGGTGTTCGTAGTGTCTTTGGAATTTTCCAACAAGACAATATCAGTTCAGTCTTTGACCACATTCGTTCAGGACGTGAGTGGGGCTTATCTACCCTTCTCAGCCACTACTATCTAGGTATTTATAATACGAGTGTTGAAAGTAGCACAGTTGGGAAAGAATATTACCAACAGCTTCTCACTTATTTGAAACGTTCAGGATCAAATCAGACGGTTGCACTTAACTGTGATATCGTGGTGAATATTGACCTCAATCAAGTATTCCATTTACATACTACTGCCGGTCGTCCGATTACAGTTGTTTATAAGAAATTACCTAAAAAGGATATTTCAGATGTTAATGCCATCTTGGAAGTGGATGAAACAGACCATGTTCTTTCTCATAAACTTTTTGATGCCAAATCAACAGATGAACTTTTCAACATGTCTACAGATATATTCGTCGTTGATACTCCGTGGTTGATTGAACGACTTGAAGAAGAAGTTCAAAAAGAATATCCAGAAAAATTACGCTATGTACTCCGCGATTTAGCTGTAAAAGAAGGTGCTTTTGCTTACGAATACACGGGCTATCTAGCCAATATTCACTCCGTTAAATCCTATTATCAAGCCAATATTGATATGTTGGAGTCTCAAAAATTCTACTCTCTCTTCTCACCTAACCAAAAGATTTATACCAAGGTTAAGAATGAAGAACCAACCTACTATGCGAATACTTCAAAAGTAAGTACTTCTCAGTTTGCTTCTGGTAGTATCATTGAGGGTGAAGTAGTTCAGTCAGTCCTATCTCGTAACATTTATGTTCACAAAGATAGTGTGGTGAAGGACAGCATTCTATTTCCTAGAGTTGTGATTGGTGAGGGTGCCCAAGTTGAATATGCTATCTTGGACAAGGGCGTTGAAGTTGCGGACGGTGTTGTCATTCGAGGAACGGCAGAACATCCAGTTGTAGTGAAGAAGGGTGAAACAGTAACAGAGGACATTTATTCATGAAAATTTTATTTGTAGCAGCAGAAGGAGCACCCTTTTCAAAAACAGGTGGTTTGGGCGATGTCATTGGCGCACTTCCTAAATCACTTGTAAAAGCGGGGCACGAAGTTGCAGTTTTCTTGCCTTATTATGATATGGTAGAAGCTAAGTTCGGCGACCAGATAGAGGATGTTCTCCACTTTGAAGTTAGTGTAGGATGGCGTAGACAGTACTGTGGTATTAAGAAAACGGTCTTGAATGGGGTTACCTTCTACTTCATTGATAATCAATATTATTTCTTCCGTGGCCATGTGTACGGTGATTTTGACGATGGTGAACGCTTTGCCTTTTTCCAACTGGCTGCTCTTGAAGCCATGGAACGCATCGGCTTTATTCCTGACCTTCTCCATGTTCATGATTACCACACAGCCATGATTCCCTTCTTGTTGAAAGAAAAGTATCATTGGATTCAAGCATATCAAGGAATCAGAACAGTTTTAACTATTCATAATTTGGAATTCCAAGGTCAATTTTCTGAAGGAATGTTGTGGGATTTGTTCGGTGTCGGCTTTGAACGCTATGCTGATGGCACCCTTCGCTGGAATGATTGTCTCAACTGGATGAAAGCAGGGATTCTCTACGCAGATCGTGTCTCAACCGTATCTCCTAGCTATGCGCACGAGATTATGACCAGTCAGTTCGGCTGCGGTTTGGACCAGATTCTTCGGATGGAGTCAGGTAAGGTTTCAGGTATTGTCAATGGTATTGACGCAGATCTTTATAATCCTCAAACAGACCCACTTTTAGATTATCATTTTGATAAGGAAGATTTGTCTGGAAAAGCACAAAATAAAGCAAAATTGCAAGAGAGAGTTGGGTTACCTGTCCGAGCAGATGTTCCTCTAGTTGGGATTGTCTCTCGTTTGACCCGTCAAAAAGGCTTTGATGTTGTTGTAGAGAGCTTGCATCGTTTCTTACAAGAGGACGTTCAAATAGTCCTTTTAGGAACAGGTGACCCGGCTTTTGAACATTCCTTCTCCTGGTTTGCGCAAGTCTATCCTGACAAACTATCAGCAAATATCACTTTTGACGTCAAGCTCGCTCAAGAAATTTATGCAGCTTGTGACCTCTTCCTCATGCCAAGTCGTTTTGAACCATGTGGCTTGTCACAAATGATGGCTATGCGCTATGGAACTCTACCATTGGTTCATGAAGTGGGTGGCTTGCGTGATACGGTTCAATCCTTCAATCCAATCGAAGGAACTGGTACTGGATTTAGCTTTGACAATTTAACACCTTACTGGCTTAACTGGAGTTTCCAAACAGCCTTGGATGTTTATAAGTACCAGCCGGACGTTTGGAAAAATCTACAAAAACAAGCTATGGAATGCGATTTCTCATGGGATACAGCCTGCAAATCTTACCTGGACTTGTACCATAGTTTAGTCAACTAATAGATAAAATCGTATGATTCTTTCATACGATTTTTGGGCTGTTTAGAAAAGAGGAGAACTGATGTCTCAAGTAAAAGGCTTGTGTGTCATGGATGTTGATGGCACCTTGATAGCAGAAGAGGTGATTGATCTTTTAGGAAGAGAAGCAGGTTGTGAAGCAGAAATTTCAGAGATTACGTATCAAGCAATGCGAGGAGATCTAGACTTTGAAAGGAGTTTGCGAGAAAGAGTCGCTTTGTTAAAAGGTCTACCCATTTCAGTTTTTGATACAGTTTCCAAATCTATTCATCTTTCCCAAAATGCTCAGGAATTTATTTCCATTCTCCAAAAGAATGACATTCTAGTTGGTCTCGTTTCAGGTGGATTTAGTCCGATTGTTGAGAGACTAGCAAAGTACCTAGGTATTTCCTATTTCACCGCCAACCAGTTAGAAGTCAAAGACGGCTTTTTAACAGGACGATTAGTTGGTGAAATTGTAACAGGTCAAGTGAAACAAGCTACTCTTGAGAAATGGAGAATGGAATTAGAAATTCCCAAAGAAAGAACGATTGCTATCGGTGATGGTGCCAATGACCTCTTGATGTTAAAGTCAGCAGGACGTGGTATTGCATTTTGTGCCAAAGAGGTCGTAAAAACAGAGATAGCTTGTCATATAGATACGAGGGATTTTTTGGAAGTTCTACCTTTGATTGATTTCTTAGAATGAGAGGGAACTATGAAAATTGTAATCGTACCCGATTCTTTTAAAGAAAATTTGACGGCAGAAGAGGTCGCTCAAGCTATGAAAAGAGGATTCCAAAAATCGATAGCAGATGTAGAATGTCTGCTTTGCCCTGTAGGTGATGGTGGGGAAGGAACTGTAGACGCTATCCGACATTCTCTTGAACTAGAAGAAAAATGGTTCCAAGTGACAGGACCTTTTGGCCAAAAAGAATCCATGCGCTACTTTCAAAAAGCCCAAATAGTGCTCTTTGAAGTTGCTGACTTGGTTGGTTTAGGAAAGATTCCGCAGGAGAAACGAAACCCTCTCCACATCCAAACCAGAGGTATCGGAGAGTTGATTCGTCATCTCGTTGATCAAGGGATGAAAGAAATCTATATCGGAGTTGGTGGTACGGCTAGTAATGACGGTGGAATAGGTATTGCTGCTGGTTTAGGGTATCACTTTTATGATAAGAATGGAAAAGAATTGCCAGCTTGTGGTCAGACTTTGCTTGAGTTCGAGTTAGTTTCAAATAGCAAGTTGTATAGGATTCCTGAAGATGTAAAAATTCGCATTTTAGCAGATGTCGTGAGCCCTCTATGTGGTCATCGAGGGGCAACTTATACATTTGGAAAACAAAAGGGCTTGGATCCTGCTTTGTTTGAAACAGTAGATTTGGCTATACAGCGGTTCTATGAAAAATTTTCACCATCAACCCTCTCTCTTAAAGGAGCAGGAGCCGGCGGTGGGATTGCTGCTGGGCTATGTGCTTTTGCTGAGGCCACTATCGTATCTGGGATTGACACTTGCTTAGATTTGATTGACTTTGACAAGAAGGTTACAGGGGCCGACTTGGTTATCGTTGGAGAAGGCAGACTGGACAGTCAAAGCTTTGTTGGAAAAGCTCCTATTGGTGTAGCAAAAAGAACTCCTGAAGGAGTTCCAGTTATCGCTATTTGTGGTAGTCTTTCCGAGGATTTACCTTCCCTACCATTCGAAAATATACAAGCAGCCTTTTCTATTTTAGAAAAAAGTGAACCTTTGGAAGACAGTCTGAAAAATGCAAGTCTCTATTTGGAGCATACAGCTACTAATATCGGTCATTTATTAAATATGAGGAGGGATTAGCCTAACCATTTTTTCCAGATTGATTTTTTAGGAGTTTCTGTCTTTTTCTCTTCCCAGAGGCTTGAAAAAGCAAGTCTAAGGTCTTTTTCTTCTATTTGAACAGGTTCGTTCGAATGGATAACTAAGCCTAAAGGAGAAGAAGTATGATTCTCTGATACAATCGTAGCTTGACTATTGGTTTTCTTAGCTTCCTTTAAGTAGAATACTTGTTTGTCAAACTCAATATTTGGCGAAATCTTCACAAAAAGAGTCTCTGTCTTTTCTTGAAAATGTTCCAAAATCGTTAAAAACCCCTTTTGTAGCTGAAGGCTATTGGCTGTCTCAACATCCGCATAGCCTAGAACTCTTTCCTCGAAAGTGCCGAGAAAACGACGTTGCTCATCCGGGTTTAATTTTGGCCCACCATGAGCCTTTTCTAGTAGTTGTTTTGATAAATCTGTCATAAAATTAGTATATCACAAAAGCTGTGAGAAAACAGACTAAAGAAAGCGATTACTTTATAAAGTTAAGGAAAATTTGCACAAAGATAACGTTTTTCCTTGAAAAAGGCGTGTATTTAAGGTATCATAGAGGAGTAAAAAATATAACTCAATAAGGAGAGTAAGAAATGTCAATTATTACTGATGTTTACGCTCGCGAAGTCCTAGACTCACGCGGTAACCCAACACTTGAAGTAGAAGTTTATACTGAATCAGGTGCTTTCGGACGTGGTATGGTTCCATCAGGAGCTTCTACTGGTGAACACGAAGCTGTAGAACTTCGCGACGGTGACAAATCTCGTTACGGTGGTCTTGGTACTCAAAAAGCAGTTGATAATGTAAACAACGTTATTGCTGAACACATCATCGGATTCGACGTACGTGATCAACAAGGTATTGACCGCGCAATGATCGCTCTTGACGGTACTCCTAACAAAGGTAAATTGGGAGCAAACGCAATCCTTGGTGTGTCTATCGCTGTAGCTCGTGCTGCTGCTGACTACCTTGAAATCCCACTTTACAGCTACCTTGGTGGATTCAACACTAAAGTTCTTCCAACTCCAATGATGAACATCATCAATGGTGGATCTCACTCAGATGCTCCAATCGCTTTCCAAGAATTCAAGATCGTACCTGCTGGTGCACCTACATTCAAAGAAGCTCTTCGTTGGGGTGCTGAAATCTTCCACGCTCTTAAGAAAATCCTTAAAGGTCGTGGTCTTGAAACAGCCGTTGGTGACGAAGGTGGATTTGCTCCTCGTTTCGACGGAACTGAAGATGGTGTAGAAACTATCATCGCTGCTATCGAAGCTGCTGGTTATGTTCCAGGTAAAGACGTATTTATCGGAATTGACTGTGCATCATCAGAATTCTACGATAAAGAACGCAAAGTTTACGATTACACTAAATTCGAAGGTGAAGGAGCTGCTGTCCGCACTGCTGCTGAACAAATCGACTACCTTGAAGAATTGGTAAACAAATACCCAATCATCACTATCGAAGATGGTATGGACGAAAACGACTGGGACGGTTGGAAAGCTCTTACTGAACGTCTTGGTGGTAAAGTTCAATTGATTGGTGACGACTTCTTCGTAACAAACACTGACTACCTTTCACGTGGTATCGAAGAAAAATGTGCTAACTCTATCCTTATCAAAGTTAACCAAATTGGTACTCTTACTGAAACATTCGATGCTATCGAAATGGCGAAAGAAGCTGGTTACACTGCCGTTGTATCACACCGTTCAGGTGAAACTGAAGATTCAACAATCGCTGACATCGCAGTTGCAACAAACGCAGGACAAATCAAGACTGGTTCACTTTCACGTACAGACCGTATCGCTAAATACAACCAATTGCTTCGTATCGAAGACCAACTTGGTGAAGTAGCTGAATACCGTGGATTGAAATCATTCTACAACCTTAAGAAATAATCTAATTTCTAGATTAGATGGCGTAAAGCCTTGATATTAAGCACTTTGGGGCGCTTTCCCTTAGTGCTTTTTATATTTTGATAACTTGAAAGTATTTACAAATAAAAATTTTTAGCATATAATTGTTTTTAGAAATAGGTGAAAAGGTACATATTATCTATTTTTACTAGGATAAAAATAGCATTGAACCGGTTTTAGAGCATATGAGAGAACTTGCTAGTAAAAATGGGAAAGATAGTAGAATGAAACTCAATAAAATACATGATGATATCGAATTGTTAGTTAACATTGAACACGTGCAGGTGACCTATATATTGAATATTTATATGAGTGAATTTGCGATTCAAAATAACTAAGGGATAGTTTTTTACTTATAGCTTGGATTAGTGGTAGTTTTATTGCACCATTTTATGAAAAAGACACAAAAGATCCCAAGGAAAGAAATTGAACAAGCTAAGAAGCATGAATTAAAAGATTTAAAAGAATTGGTTAGATAATGAAAAGTGGTACAAACAGTAGTAACTAGAAAGATGTTAGAGCTAAGCTTCTTAGCAAAGAAGAGGATTTAGAAAGTGATATGCGTATGGATATCATGAGCAAACTTATCGAGGATAGAAATGAAAATAGTATTAGTCAGAGGAAACTAGAGGAGCTTAGCGGAGTAAGCCAAATAGATATTGCAAGAATGGAAACTGGTAAGACTAGCTCACAACTTGATACTGTTTTAAAAGTGTTTGCAAGTCTTGGTAAAATATTGGCTGTTGTGCTGTTTAGAACACGAGCAAGTTTAGAAAGGTGAGGTGCTATTTTTGACTGCAGAAATTGGAATATTAAATAAAAATGGTGTTGTATTAGCTTCTGATAGTGCTGTAACCTTATCGGATGGAAAAAATTCAAAGGTTTTTAATAGTGCTCGAAAGTTGTTCACCTTGTCGAAAGAACATTCTATTGGAATCATGATATACGGAAATGCCTCATTTATGGAAATTCCTTGGGAAGTAATCCTAAATGAGTTTAAGAATACTATTGGAAAAAATACCTTAGAAAATACTGCTCAATATGTTGATGAATTAATAAGATTCTTAATTTCTTTTAAACACCTTCAAGTTGAGGAGTTATTAATAAATTATCTTGTCAGAAGTACAAAAAGTATTTTGGACAAAATTGCGTTTGAAGCACAAGAAACAGCAGATTCTAGAGTTTCTAATGGTGAAACAATATCCCAAGATGATTTTAATAATATCTTACTAGATAGTATTACTAATTTTAAATTAGAAATTTCTGAAATAAAAATAGAAGATGGTTTAGAATTTTTTGATGCTGAATTAGATATAATCAAGGAAATTGTAGAAGATTTTTTTCAAACTTTTCCACATACACCCAGTGAGGTTGAGATTATTTCTAAATCTTTATATAAAGCAATATTCATTGGATATGACTCATCAAACGTCACTGGACTAGTTATTGCAGGTTATGGGAGTAAAGAGATTTTTCCTTCCATTAGGCAAATTGAGCTGAATGGAATTTTTTCGCAGCGATTAATTTGGAGAGTTATTAATGAAAGCGAAATAAATCATCATAAAAATTGTCATATAATCCCCTTTGCACAGTCAGAGATGGTTGAAACAATTATGAATGGTATAGATCCTAACCTAAATGTATTTATAGCAGAACAAATATCATCTGTTATGGAAAAGAGGGGATTAGGTGATGAAATTGAGAAAATATTTGAAAATATATCATTTATACAACAAAGCTATTATATTAATCCTATAATAGATTTGATTGGAATGCAGCCACTTAATGAAATGGCTAGTACAGCTAAAACATTTATTGAATTAACTTCGTTTAAAAGAAAAATTGTCAATACTCTTGAAACAGTTGGAGGCCCAGTAGATGTACTTGCTATTTCTAAAGGAGAGGGTCCTGTTTGGATTGATAGAAAATACTATTTTGATATTGAAAAGAATATTGATTATAGGATGAGAAAGGAGAATTAATCATGGATTTCTTCAAACATTCATTTGATAATAAAAAAATGATCAATACAAAAATAAATACAGTAAGTTCTAAAAATAATGTTGGAAAAAGTTTTATTGATTTATATCGAGAAATGAAAGAAATACCTACTAATAAAACTCATCAATCAAAAGTTAGTACGTCATTGCCAAAAAATAGCACCTTGTGATGGGTACTATCCTTGCTTGCTGAATTTGTCAATTTTATTACCTTATTTTTTACCCTTTAAAAGTATCGCATCCTTTTCTACTTGGTTTATTAGTTAAAAGGAAGATTAAAAACAAGTGTAGTTTGATACTCTAAATAATAGGAAGATAACCTTAATAAATAATCGTTGATTTAACAACATTTCTAGCCCCTCGGATTTTTTCCGAAGGGCTTTTTTTCTATTCAGGGGGCAAAAAGGGGGCAGTGTTTATGGTATAATAGACAAAAACACTTGAATTAGAAAGAAATTATGTCTAAAGAGATTGATATTGAGTATTACCATCAACTAGCCTTGCAAAAGCAGAAAGAGCACCGCAAAGTGTTAGCTAACCTAAAGAAAAAGCCACCAAAAAATCTAGACAAGATTGCGCAGCAGATTCACCAAGAAGTCTTTGCTGAGATTGATTGCACCGCCTGTGCTAACTGTTGCAAGACTTTGGGGCCCGACTTTAAAGAAGCAGATATCACCCGTATCGCTAAGTACTTTAAGATGAAATTACCAGCCTTTGAAGCAGAGTTTTTACAGGTAGATGAAGACGGGGACAAGGTTTTCAAATCCATGCCTTGCCCCTTTCTAGGAGGAGATAATCTCTGTTCCATCTATGACGTTCGTCCCAAGGCTTGCCGTGAATTTCCCCATACAGACCGGAAAAAGATCCATCAAATCAACCATTTGACGATTAAGAATACCTTGACCTGCCCAGCAGCCTATCTCTTTGTTGAGAAATTAAAAGATAAGTTATAGATTTTACACCTTTAAATCTTGTACAAAGATTCTAGGGTGGAAGTATCTTGTATTTGTTAGAATATAGATAGAATTGAACATGGCCTAAAGCTGTGTGAAAAAGATGAAATTTTCTCGGAGCAGGAGCCCCTCCGTCAATTTTCCAATTTTCACTTTGTTTTTAACGGCCTTAGTATCTTTTATGAGGTGAAAAAGAATATGATGCATCAATTCAATCAAACCATGGATTATTTGGAGCAGCAGCTGACTGGCGAAGTGGATATGAAAAGATTTCAGCAGCTATCGGGCTATTCTTACCCGCTCTTTAGCAGGCTATTTTCTATCCTGGCAGATATGACATTAGCAGAATACTTGCGCAATCGCAGGTTATCAGAAGCTGTGACAGACTTGCGAGAAGGCTCTGAGAAAGTCATTGACATAGCACTGAAATATGGCTATGACTCTGCGGATGCTTTTAGCTCAGCCTTCAAGAAATTCCATGGGGCAACTCCCTCAGAAGTTCGAAATGGAAAACCTTATCGGGTCTTTCCTAGACTTCAATTATCCTTAAAAATCACAGGAGGAAAGACTATGGATATCAAGATTCAAAAGAAGCCTTCATTTACCGTGGCAGGTGTCCTATTGGAAGCTATTGACAATAGCCAATGCCCATCTGCTTGGGAACAACTCTATGAGAAACACAGCTTTGAAAATCTAGAAAGTCTGGGTAGTGGCCAATCCTTTGGTCTCTGCTCTGATGTCAAAGAAGGCGAAATCATCAACTATATGGCTGCTTATGATGTGACGGATAAAGTCAAAGCAGAAGAGCTAGGTCTATCAATCAAAGATATCCCAGTGGCTGAATATGCTATCGTCCCAGTCAAAGGTTCAGTACCAGCTAGCATTCACAATGCTTGGAAATATGTCTTGGAGGTCTTTTTCCCTGAAACAGGATATCGCCACTCAGGAGCGCCAGATTTCGAAGTCTATACTGAAGGTGACATGTCGTCACCTGACTATCAAATGGAACTCTGGATTCCGGTGATTAAGAACTAGATCATTTTCTGATTTTTTATAAAGATGCAAATCGAACTCTGTAGAAGATAGCTTTTACAGAGCTTTTCTTTGTTTGAATTTGGAATTTTCTAAGAATAACAATAAATCTGATTTTACTTAAATTTAAGTATAAGGAATTTTTAAGCATTTACTTGTATACTTTTCCAATCATCAAAGAAAGAGGTGTAAATATGAATTATCTAGTTATCCCAGCTTACGAACCTGACTACAATCTTATTAAATTGATTGAAAAGATTCACCATAGGAGCAATTTTTACATCATTGTCATTGATGATGGAAGTTCGGCAGAATGCCAAGACATTTTTGCTCGAGCGGAGGACTTTGCGACGGTGCTTCACCACCAGGGCAATCAAGGAAAAGGTCAAGCTCTGAAAACAGCTTTTGAGTACATTCAGTCTCTCAATAAACCAGGAACCGTGGTTACAGCAGACGCAGATGGACAGCACAGGATCTGGGACATTTTTCGTAGCTTGACCAAATCAAATGAAAATCCTAATACACTTGTTCTTGGTGTTCGTGCCTTTACTGGTAAGGTTCCCTTGCGTAGTCGCTTTGGAAATAGCTTGACTCGTATCTTGTTTAAACTGCAAACAGGTGTTGCTGTATCCGACACACAGACAGGATTACGTGCCTTTTCAACGGATCTGATTCCTTTTATGCTCAAGATAGAAGGACAACGGTATGAATACGAGATGAATATGCTCCTAGAAGCAAGCCAAGCCTACCCAATCTTAGAAGTTCCAATTGAAACGGTCTATATCAACGACAACCAAGCTTCTCACTTCAGACCTATTCGAGATGGTTTGATGATTTATAAAAATATTTTAAAGTTTGCGCTCTCGTCTTTTAGTAGTTTTATCGTAGATTATGTGGTCTACGCTCTCTCTATTCTATGCTTGAGCTTTATTCCGACAGGTTTGCGTGTCCTTCTCTCAAATGGTTTGGCACGTGTGACTAGTTCTGTATTTAACTTTTCTACCAACAAAAAATTGATCTTCAAGAACAAGGCGAGCAGTTTTAAAACAGGATCAGGCTATTTCGGACTAGCAGTTGGCCTCTTTATCTTAGACACCGTCCTGATTCGCCTCTTTAATTCAGGTCTTGGAGTCAATTTGCTGATTGCGAAGATACTTGTCGGAATCATGCTCTTTATTCTCTCTTGGACAGTTCAAACTCTCTATATTTTCAAAGAAAGGACTTGTAGCCCATTATGAAAGTTTTTAAGAAACCCTATCTATACGCCTCGGTCTTGGGCTTGCTCCTGACAAGCTCCTTTACCTATTCGATGTTGAAGACCTTTGTACTCGCTGAAACGATTTCCACTGTATCTAATACCGGCTCAATCTCTAACACCGCAGCAGCAAGTCAGGCAGCAAAAAATGCTCAAGTGACGGATACTAGCTATTCAGATGGAAATATCAGTGTCACCCTCACTGAAAAGACTGTGAATGAAACGCAGGTCTATGTGGCAGATATAACCCTCAGTTCATCGGATTATCTAAAAACAGCCCTAGCTCAAAACTCCTATGGCACCAATGTCACGGCTAAAACCTCTGTGACAGCTGCTGAAAACAATGCTATTTTAGCTGTCAACGGTGACTACTATGGAGCCAATAGCTCTGGTTATGTTATCCGTAATGGAGTTGTATATCGGGACAGTGTCCGTGAAGATACTAGTAACGGTGACCTTGCTATTTACAAGGACGGCTCCTTTAAAATCATCTACGAGGACCAAGTTTCAGCCGATCAGTTGGTTCAGGACGGTGTCGTCAATCTACTGGCATTTGGTCCGTCTCTAGTTGAGAATGGAGAAATATCTGTTGATACCAATACAGAAGTCGGTCAGGCCATGTCCTCGAATCCTCGTACAGCTATCGGGATTATCGATGAAAATCACTACATCATCGTCGTTTCGGATGGTCGTACCTCTGAAAGCAAAGGCTTATCACTTTACCAGATGGCAGAAGTGATGAAATCATACGGAGTGAAGACAGCCTATAACCTTGATGGTGGTGGATCCTCAACTCTCTACTTTAACGGTCAGGTAATCAATAAACCGACTACAGGTGGAAGCAAGATATCAGAAAGGGCGGTGAGTGATATTGTCTACATCGGTTACTAAAAACAAAAACAAACGTCTCAAAAAGACACTCGTAAGTTATAGTCTTCTCACTATTTTCTTCTTTGCATTTAGCCGTATCTACGAGTCCTTTAGTTTTGGGGAGACATCGCTTCATATGCACTATCTCTTTGCAGTTCCTCTACTAGGAGGCATCGTTCTGGCATTGTTGTTGAAAATCATGCCAAACGTAGGACGAATCAACCTAAACTTGTGGAACTCGGCAGTTGCAGTCCTAACAGCTGGAATGCTCTTTCGAGGTATTGTCAATCTATCAGGTCGTTCAACGACCTTAGACCAACCTTACTGGTATGTTGGCCTAGCATTTGCTATTTTGGCTATCGCCTCGCTTTTCTTTCATAAGAAGAATAGTCAAGAATTAGCTTAAAAATTGAAAACTGGATGTTGAGAGAAACAGCCAGTTTTCTTGTTGAAGTTCATGACTATAGATTACAAATACCCATATTTTTTGTTTGGATTTTATGGGGCATGAGAATAGTTTTCTCGGTATAATAGTCCCATAGAAGATAAGGAGGCAAGAATATGCAGATGTATTTTGGAGATGTGTCACTTTGCTACAGTTATTCATTGGCAATGGCACTCGACGCCTATGGTTATGACTTTAAAGCAGAGTTTTTAGAGGCAATTATGGTGATGGGAAATGGTGCTAGTATCGTAAAGGAAGATGAGCAGCACCCTCTAGTATTCTTTGATAACGGAATGCCAGATCTTTCCATCACCCATTCCTTAAAAATACTAGGGTTTGACTATGAGGATTTCTATGTAAAAGATGGAGCAGAAGTAGATTTGGAAGAGGTTAAAAGAAAGTTGGAAACCTTTCTGTCCAATGGGCCTGTCGTACTGGGACCTCTTGATATGGGGCATCTGACTTACAATCCCAATAACACAATCCTTTATGGTGTAGATCACTTTGTAACAGTTTATGCTGTTGATGGGCAGTATCTCTATTTGCATGATCCAGCCGGTTTTGCCTGTATGAAGGTTGCTTTTAATGATATTTTAGAAGCTTGGAAAGCGAAGGCTATTGACTATAAGCGTGGAGCCTACTCCATGTGGGGAAATTTTAAGAAGGTCAAGAATCCTAGTCAAACTCAAATCTATCAAGAAACGGCAAGAATTATGAGGGACAGATATCTGGATGGACAAAGTAATGTCTTGGAATTCTATGCAAAAGCAGTTGCTGAACATGGCTTAAATACGGAGCAAAAGCAATTGCATCAGTATTTCAGCTTTAAACTTGCTGCTGTTCGAAATCTCTATCTCAGTAAATTCTTAAAAGACCATGATCCCGAAGGGGCAAGATTAAAAGAAGAATTGGCTACTCTATTTGGTCAAGCCCACTTTTCATGTTTAAAAGAAGATTACCAAGAACTAGCCCACTTGCTCTATCAGATAGCTGAAGCGGACCGTCGCTTTAGAGGTTTATATGTAAAGTAGTGACTATAAGCATAAAATAACTAGTCAGTAAAAGCAGTTTTTCGTAAAGAACTGCTTTTTGATTATGGTATAATGAAGTGAGGAAATAGCATATCCAACTAAAAAATGAAGGGAGAACTCCTATGCCTAGACCAAGAACGAAAGAAGAATTAGTGTTAGCCTCTAAGGAAAACTATGAAAAGCTCAATCACTTTATATCTAAATTAAGTGAAGAGGAACTACAGACTCCTTTTGATTTTTCAAAAGACCAAAAGAAAAAAGAAGCTCACTGGAAAAGAGATAAAAATCTAAGAGATGTTCTGATCCATCTCTATGAATGGCATCAGTTACTTTTGACCTGGGTACATTCCAATCAAAAGGGTCATGAAAGACCTTTTCTCCCGGAACCTTATAATTGGAAAACTTATGGGGAAATGAATGTCGCTTTTTGGAAGATGCACCAGAGAACGTCCTTAGAAGAAGCAACCAAACTCCTCAATCAATCGCATGAAGAGGTTTTAGAGTTGATGGAAGGCTTCAGCAATGACGAATTGTTCACAAAAGGTGTCTATAAGTGGACGGGAGGAACAAGTCTAGGCTCCTACTTTGTGAGTGCCACTTCCAGTCACTATGATTGGGCTCTGAAAAAACTCAAAGCTCATCAGCGAAATTGTAAGAATAGCTAGTTGAAGTGCTATTGAAATTTACCAAAGGTTCTTCTAAGCTTCGAATAGCTTCATTCTCGTGATTTTGAGCTATTCTGGCTTTAGAATCCTTCAAAAATTAAAATTTAAGGTTATCATAGACTTAGAATAGACCTAAAACATTTATTTTAATGTAATTCTAAGTTTAGAATTACAATGATATTAAAGTAATAGAGCTGTTCGATGCTTAGAATGTCTTGATTCTGAGAAATCTTGACTAGAAAATGCCTCGAATGGCTTTTTTCTGATATAGGTTGATAGATAGATGGGTGAGATGATGAACACACAAAAAGAGAAAGTTAGAAAAGAGTTGGTGTCCCTTTGTTTGGGAGAGTTCACAGCCGTCCTATCCTTTTGGTTGTGTTTTTTCCTTTTGAAAAATCGACTTGCTGATTGGAAGAGTCTAGTCACTATTCTCTATCCTTTGTCTTTACTGACATTTATTTTGCTTCAAGGTTCAATCTATTGGGCAATTTTGATTAGAAGACTGTCGAATCCCCAGTTCGGAAGTGGAAGTGTTCCCAAACTATATGTTGGTTTCAGAATACTAGACCTTGTTTTACTTATTTCAGGCTTTCCTTTTATAGTCTGGAACACCCAGAGTGTCCAAGTGACTATTATAGCCACACTAATACAGCTTTTTGCCCTTATCGAATGGGTAAATTATTTCCTCCTACGCTTATCCTATAGTCTGAACCCACTTGTTTTATGGAAACGAATTACCAAGGGAAAACTTGAAAAAAGCAGAATAGCCAAGGAGTTGGGGTAAGGGAGAATAAAGAGGTTACCCATTCGTTTTGTAATATGCTATAATTAATCTATCAAATTTTTTGAATAACTACTTGAAGTGAGATAGATATGCAAATAAACTACAATAGAAAACAGAAATCAGATATTGTTATTTCTAAACCGTCAGCCATTGAAGTAGGAAAATACTTGAAAACGTGGAAAAATCTTAAAAATTATCAGTTGCAAGAAGATGCTTTAGATAAATTATTTTTTGAGCTTTTACCAATATTTTTTCAGTTTATCCAGTTGCAGAACATATTCTAAGTCTTAAAATTGATGAGAGGTTGAGACAAGGTGATGTAACTTTAGTCAAGGAAATTCAAAATGTTACTATTAATGGAGTCACTAGAAAGTTTTATTCTTTTTCTACCAAATACTGTTCTCATCATAATCCTAACGAATACCCTATTTATGATAGCTATGTAGAAAAGGTATTAAAATATTTTAGAAAAACAGATAAATTTTTCAACCTTAAGAATGCAGACCTAAAAGATTATCAAGAATTTAAAAATATAATTATTGCTTTTAGAGAATACTACGGATTAGAAGAATTTAATCTTAAAGAGATTGATCAGTATTTATGGCAGTTGGGAAAAGAATATTTCCCTAATAAATACTAGTAACTTGTTCTCACATAGAAAGGAAAACTTCAAATTGCCCTACAAATTTTTACTTTTCGACCTTGACCATACCTTGCTTGATTTCGATACTGCTGAGGATGTGGCTCTGACGCAACTTCTAAAAGAAGAAGGAGTTGCGGATATTCAAGCCTACAAAGACTATTACGTTCCCATGAACAATGCTCTCTGGAAGGACTTGGAGCAAAAGAAAATTAGTAAACAAGAGCTGGTCAACACGCGCTTTTCTCGTTTATTTGCCTATTTCGGACAGGAAAAAGACGGTATGTTACTTGCCCAGCGTTATCAATTTTACTTAGCCCAACAGGGGCAAACTCTTTCGGGTGCTCATGAACTCTTGGACAGCCTCATCGAGAGAGATTATGAGCTATACGCTGCGACAAATGGGATTACTGCCATTCAGACAGGACGTTTGGCTCAATCAGGTCTGGCTCCCTATTTCAACCAAGTCTTTATCTCCGAGCAACTGCAAACACAAAAGCCTGATGCACTATTCTATGAAAAAATCGGTCAGCAGATTGAAGGCTTCATCAAAGAAAAGGCGCTGATGATTGGAGATTCTCTAACCGCCGATATCCAAGGTGGCAATAATGCTGGTATTGATACTATCTGGTACAATCCCCATCATCTGGAAAATAATACACAAGCCCAGCCGACTTATGAAGCTCATTCTTACCAAGACTTGCTGGATTGTTTGGATAAACTGTAAAAAGTGGTTTCAATAGCCACTTTTTGCTATAATAGAAGCAGTAAAAACGAAGGAGTTGGCGATGCAACACTCATCTTGGCATGCTTTGATTAAGGAGCAATTACCTGAGGGGTATTTCGGGAAAATCAATCAGTTTATGGAGCAAGTCTATGCTCAGGGAACTGTGTACCCGCCTAAGGGAAAAGTTTTTCAGGCTCTCTTGACTACACCGCTTGAAGAAGTGAAGGTGGTGATTCTAGGGCAAGACCCTTATCACGGGACAGGTCAGGCGCAGGGTTTGAGTTTTTCTGTACCCGATGCTATTCCAGCGCCACCGTCCTTACAAAATATCTTGAAAGAATTGTCAGATGATATCGGGGTTAAGAAATCACATGATTTGACCGCTTGGGCTGAGCAAGGAGTCTTACTTCTCAATGCTTGCTTGACGGTTCCTGCTGGTCAAGCCAATGGTCATGCTGGGCAGATATGGGAGCCTTTTACAGATGCTGTGATTCAGGTGGTCAATAATCTAGATAGACCTGTAGTCTTTGTACTCTGGGGCGCTTATGCACGCAAGAAGAAATCATTGGTGACAAATCCTAAGCATTTGATTATCGAATCAGCTCACCCCAGTCCTTTATCTGTTTACAGAGGATTTTGGGGTTCCAAGCCTTTTTCCAAGACTAATGCATTCTTAAGAGAGACAGGACAAGAGCCAATCGATTGGCTTAGATAAGGAGAGAATATGCCTCAGTTAGCGACGATTTGCTACATTGATAACGGAAAAGAACTGCTCATGCTGCATCGCAATAAGAAGCCGAATGATGTCCATGAAGGCAAATGGATTGGTGTGGGTGGTAAGTTAGAGCGAGGGGAGACACCTCAAGAATGCGCAGCGCGTGAAATCTTCGAAGAAACAGGTTTGAAAGGTAAGCCTGTGCTAAAAGGCGTTATCACTTTTCCTGAGTTCACGCCTGATTTAGACTGGTACACCTATGTTTTTAAGGTAACGGAGTTTGAGGGGGACTTGATTGACTGCAATGAGGGGACGCTGGAATGGGTTCCCTATGATGAAGTTTTGAGCAAGCCGACTTGGGAGGGTGATCACACCTTTGTTGAGTGGCTTTTAGAGGACAAACCCTTCTTTTCAGCTAAGTTTGTTTATGATGGGGATAAATTGTTGGATACTCAAGTTGATTTCTATGAATAAAGGAGAAAGCAGATGTTACTAATCAAAAATGGTCGTGTAATGGATCCCAAGTCTGGTTTGGATCAAGTGTGTGATGTTTTGGTCCAAGATGGGAAAATTGTCAAAATTGCGCCTGAAATTAAGGAAGAAGGAGCAGAACTGATTGATGCTACTGGGCTTGTAGTTGCGCCTGGACTCGTGGATATTCATGTTCATTTTCGTGAACCTGGTCAGACCCACAAGGAGGATATCCATACTGGTGCTCTAGCAGCCGCTGCAGGTGGTTTTACAACGGTCGTCATGATGGCTAATACCAATCCAACCATCTCAGATGTGGAGACTTTGCAAGAAGTTCTTCAGTCAGCTGCTAAAGAGAAAATCAATGTTAAGACGGTTGCGACCATTACTAAGAATTTTAATGGCCAAGACTTAACTGACTTTAAGGCACTTTTGGAAGCTGGAGCAGTTGGTTTCTCAGATGACGGTATCCCGCTTGAAAGTAGCAAGGTTCTCAAAGAAGCCTTGGAAAACGCCAAGAAACTAGGTACCTTTGTTTGTCTTCACGAGGAAGATCCTGGTTTGAATGGAATTCTTGGTTTCAACGAAAACATCGCTAAAGACCACTTCAAGATCTGTGGTGCGACAGGTGTAGCAGAATACGCTATGATTGCGCGTGATGTCATGATTGCCCATGCAACTAAGGCCCACGTTCATATCCAGCATTTGTCTAAGGAGGAAAGTGTCAAAGTAGTAGAGTTTGCTCAAGGTTTGGGGGCCCAAGTCACAGCAGAAGTGGCACCACAACATTTTTCTAAGACAGAAACTCTTCTTTTAACTCAAGGGAGCAATGCCAAAATGAATCCTCCGCTTCGTTTGGAGTCAGACCGCCGTGCCGTTATCGAAGGTCTCAAGTCAGGTGTTATCACAGTTATCGCAACGGACCACGCGCCTCACCATGCAGATGAGAAAAATGTAGAAGATATCACCAAAGCGCCATCTGGTATGACCGGTTTGGAAACCTCTCTTTCTCTTGGTTTAACTTATTTGGTGGAAGCTGGTGAGCTAAGCTTGATGGAATTGCTTGAAAAAATGACTGTTAATCCAGCTAAATTGTACAACTTTGAAGCTGGTTACTTGGCTGAAAATGGTCCAGCGGACATCACTATCTTTGATGATAAGGCTGATCGTACTGTTGGTCCAAACTTCGCTTCGAAATCAGCTAATTCTCCATTTATCGGGGAAACTTTAAAAGGGCAGGTTAAATATACTATCTGTAAGGGACAAATCGTCTACCAAAACTAGATGGGATTCTGCTCTATAAACTATAAGAATAGAGAGCGTATATGTATCCAACCCATCAATTTAAAGATAAGTTTGTCCTATTTCTTAAGATATTTTTCCCTATCCTGATTTACCAGTTTGCCAATTATTCTGCCTCTTTTGTTGATACAACCATGACTGGACAGTACAATACCATGGACTTAGCAGGAGTATCAACTGCAACGAGTCTATGGAATCCTTTCTTTACTTTTTAACAGGGATTGTTTCGGCCATGGTTCCCATCATAGGCCATCATCTGGGAAGGGGCAAAAAGGAAGAAGTAGCATCTGATTTTTACCAATTTATCTACTTGGCTTTCGGACTGTCTTTGGTCTTGCTTGGAATGGTAGTATTCTTAGCGCCACCTGTCTTAAACAACATCGGACTAGAAGCTCAAGTGGCGGCAGTTGCAGTTTCTTATCTTTGGTACCTGTCTATCGGGATTATTCCCTTGTTGCTTTTTAGTGTCATTCGGTCATTGTTAGATTCTCTTGGTTTGACCAAGTTATCTATGTATCTGATGCTCCTATTACTTCCGCTAAATAGTGGTTTTAACTATCTTTTGATATATGGAGCTCTTGGTTTTCCAGAGCTTGGTGGTGCAGGAGCAGGGCTAGGAACTTCTCTAGCCTATTGGGTTTTATTGGGAATTTCCCTGCTTGTTTTGTTCAAACAGGAAAGATTAAAAGCGTTACATCTTGAAAAACGCATTCCACTAAATATAGATAAAATCAAGGAAGGCGTTCGATTAGGTCTACCAATCGGAGGAACCGTCTTTGCGGAAGTGGCTATTTTTTCCGTGGTGGGACTAATCATGGCTAAGTTTTCATCGCTCATCATCGCCAGTCACCAGTCAGCTATGAACTTTTCCAGCCTCATGTATGCTTTTCCTATGAGTATTTCCTCTGCTATGGCAATTGTTGTGTCTTACGAGGTGGGGGCTAAACGTTTTGAGAATGCAAAAACCTATGCTCGTCTGGGGAGAGTAACAGCCCTCATTTTTGCAGGTCTTACCCTGTCCTTTCTCTACATTTTTAGAGATCGTGTAGCAAGTCTATATGGGAATGACTCTCAGTTCATTGAAACAACGGCTGTATTTCTGACTTACAGTCTCTTCTTCCAGCTAGCTGATACCTTTGCGGCTCCGCTCCAGGGGATTCTAAGAGGCTATAAGGACACTATCGTTCCTTTCTATCTTGGCCTAATCGGATATTGGGGAGTAGCGATACCTCTAGGATATCTATTAGATCAAGCAACTGACTTAGGGGCATTTGCTTACTGGATTGGGTTAATTGCCAGCTTGATTGTTTCTGGTTGTTTGTATCAATGGCGTTTGAAAACCGTAATGAAAAGATTGAGCTAATTTTAAGAAATTATCCTGAAAAAACAACTTTGTGAAAAAATGCTCTAACTAGAGAGAATCCCTGTTTTAACAGGGATTTATTTTTTTATATTGTGAAATTTTATTAGCCATATATTTTGACAGTGTATACTAAAAAAGGTAAAATAGTAAGGTAAGAACAAAGTTAGAAAGGCAAGATTATGTCAACTTTAGATAAGAATCTTTTGCTAGATATGTTCCGTAAGATGGAAGAAATCCGTCGCATGGACTTAAAAATTGCTCAGTTAGTGAAAAAGGGGAAAGTTCCCGGTATGACTCACTTTTCTGTCGGAGAGGAAGCTGCTAACGTCGGAGCAATGCTGGCTCTTAATCCAGATGATCTGATTACCTCAAACCACCGTGGACATGGGCAAGCTATCGCCAAAGGGATTGACCTCAATGGAATGATGGCTGAAATCCTTGGAAAGTACACTGGGACCTGTAAAGGAAAAGGTGGTTCTATGCACATCGCTGACCTGGATGCTGGGAACCTCGGTGCCAATGGTATCGTAGGTGGTGGTATGGGGATTGCTGTTGGTGCAGCCCTCAGTCAGAAAATGCAACAAACTGGTAAAATCGTGGTCTGCTTCTTTGGAGATGGTGCGACCAACGAAGGCGTTTTCCACGAAGCAGTGAACATGGCTTCTATTTGGAAACTTCCTGTTATTTTTTACTGCATTAACAACGGTTATGGGATTTCTGCGGATATCAAGAAAATGACCAATGTAGAACACATCCATCAACGTAGTGCGGCATATGGAATTCCTGGAATGTTTATCGAAGATGGGAACAACGTCATCGATGTCTATGAAGGATTTAAGAAAGCTGTAGATCATGTTCGTGGTGGAAATGGCCCAGTCTTGATCGAAAGTGTAACCTATCGCTGGCTTGGCCACTCATCATCTGACCCTGGTAAATATCGTACGCGTGAAGAAGTGGAATTGTGGAAACAAAAAGACCCAATCGAAAATCTTCGCAACTATCTCGTTGAGAACAACATTGCAAGTGCCGAAGAATTGGAAGAAATCCAAGCGCAAGTCAAGGAAGCAGTAGAAGCTTCTGTTAAATTTGCAGAAGAAAGCCCATTCCCACCACTAGAATCAGCATTTGAAGATATTTACGCAGACTAAGGAGAAAGAGATAAAAATGGAAACAAAAACAATGTCCTTCCGTGACACCATTATCCTTGCTATGTCTGAGGAAATGCGTCGCGATGAAAATGTGTTCTTGATGGGAGAAGACGTCGGTGTCTTCGGAGGAGACTTCGGAACTTCTGTTGGAATGCTCGAAGAATTTGGTCCAGAACGTGTCCGTGACTGTCCGATTTCTGAAGCTGCCATCTCGGGAGCAGCAGCAGGAGCAGCCATGACAGGACTTCGTCCAATTGTCGATATGACCTTCATGGACTTCTCGGTTATTGCCATGGATAATATCGTCAACCAAGCTGCTAAAACACGTTATATGTTTGGTGGTAAAGGTCAGGTTCCAATGACTGTACGTTGTGCAGCTGGTAACGGAGTTGGTTCTGCGGCCCAGCACTCGCAATCTCTAGAGTCTTGGTTTACACACATCCCTGGTCTCAAGGTTGTAGCTCCAGGTACACCTGCTGACATGAAAGGACTGCTCAAGTCTTCTATCCGTGATAACAACCCTGTTATCATCCTTGAATACAAGTCAGAATTTAACCAAAAAGGGGAAGTGCCAGTTGATCCAGACTACACAATCCCACTTGGGATTGGGGAAATCAAACGCGAAGGAACAGATGTAACAGTCGTTACTTATGGCAAAATGCTTCGTCGTGTGGTTCAAGCTGCTGAAGAGTTAGCAGAAGAGGGAATTTCAGTTGAAATTGTGGACCCACGTACTCTTGTACCGCTTGATAAGGATATCATCATTAACTCAGTTAAGAAGACTGGTAAGGTGGTGCTAGTCAACGATGCTCACAAAACAAGTGGCTATATCGGAGAGATTTCAGCTATTATTTCAGAATCAGAAGCATTTGATTATCTAGACGCACCAATCCGCCGTTGCGCCGGAGAAGATGTGCCAATGCCTTACGCGCAAAACCTCGAAAATGCAATGATTCCAACAGTTGAAAGCATCAAAGATGCAATCCGTAAGACATATAACAAAGAATAGAATTGCATAAATTAAATTATGTAAATTTGCGACAGTTTTTTGACGAATCGATAATATTCGACAAAAAACTTAGTAAGTCTACTAGGTTGGTCGCCAGATAGCGGCAACCGTAGTAACTTGAGATACGTTCCGTGTCCAAGTTACTTGTAGAGTTGAACACGGGCTAAAAGCTCGGAAAAAAGATAAATCTCCTTGGCTTCATCGAAGCCAGCGTCGATTTCCTATTTTTCAGTCGCTTTTGACGCCCTTTATATCATAAATAGAATTGGAGAGGTCATGGCTGATGACAAGCTAAGAGCGACTCCTGCGGCTAGAAAGTTAGCGGATGATTTAGGGATCAATCTCTACGATGTTTCTGGCTCAGGTGCAAACGGTCGTGTCCACAAAGAAGACGTGGAAACTTATAAAGACACAAACGTGGTTCGCATTTCGCCACTTGCAAAACGAATTGCCCTCGAACATAACATTGCTTGGCAGGAAATCCAAGGAACAGGTCATCGTGGTAAAATCATGAAGAAGGATGTTTTGGCCTTACTTCCTGAAAATGTCGAAAACGACACCATCAAGTCTCCTGCTCAAATCGAAAAAGTGGAAGAAGTTCCAGACAATATCACTCCTTATGGTGAGATTGAGCGTATTCCAATGACACCAATGCGTAAGGTTATCGCTCAACGTATGGTTGAATCCTACCTAACTGCGCCAACCTTCACGCTCAACTACGATGTCGATATGTCAGAAATGTTGGCTCTTCGTAAGAAGGTTCTTGAGCCGATTATGGAAGCAACTGGTAAGAAGACTACTGTAACAGACCTTCTTTCACTCGCTGTTGTGAAGACCCTTATGAAACACCCATACATCAACGCTTCATTGACAGAAGACGGCAAGACCATTATCACTCATAACTATGTCAACCTTGCGATGGCGGTTGGGATGGATAACGGATTGATGACACCTGTTGTCTATAATGCTGAAAAAATGAGCTTGTCAGAGTTGGTTGTAGCCTTTAAGGATGTGATTGGTCGTACCTTGGATGGTAAATTGGCTCCAAGTGAGTTACAAAACTCAACCTTCACAATTAGTAACTTGGGAATGTTTGGCGTTCAGTCCTTTGGTCCTATTATTAACCAACCAAACTCAGCTATCCTCGGGGTTAGCTCAACAGTTGAAAAACCTGTAGTTGTCAATGGTGAGATTGTCATTCGCCCTATCATGAGCCTTGGATTAACCATTGACCACCGTGTTGTAGATGGTATGGCTGGTGCTAAGTTTATGAAAGACTTGAAAGCCTTAATTGAGAACCCAATCTCAATGTTGGTTTAAAAATACAGTATTTATTTTTAAAGATATAGATAAAGGAAGTAAGACATGGCCTTAGAAGTAATTATGCCAAAAGCCGGCGTGGATATGACAGAAGGACAAATCGTCCAATGGAATAAAAAAGTCGGAGAATTTGTAAAAGAAGGAGAAATCCTTTTGGAAATCATGACTGACAAAGTCAGCATGGAATTGGAAGCAGAAGAAGATGGCTACTTGATTGCTATCCTCAAAGGAGATGGTGAAACTGTCCCAGTAACGGAAGTCATTGGCTACCTTGGTGAAGAAGGGGAAAATATCCCAACGGCTGGAGCAGCACCAGAAGCTAGTCCAGCGCCTTCAGTTAGTGCCTCAAACGACGACGGCAAGAGCGACGATGCCTTTGATATCGTTGTGATTGGTGGGGGTCCTGCTGGATATGTAGCGGCTATTAAAGCAGCCCAACTTGGTGGTAAGGTTGCCCTTGTTGAGAAATCAGAACTCGGTGGAACCTGCTTGAACCGTGGATGTATCCCAACTAAGACCTACCTTCACAACGCTGAAATCATCGAAAACATCGGTCATGCAGCAAACCGTGGTATCGTCATCGAAAATCCAAACTTCACTGTTGATATGGATAAACTTTTAGAAACTAAATCTAAAGTTGTCAATACCTTGGTAGGTGGTGTTGCGGGTCTTCTTCGTAGCTACGGAGTTACTGTTCATAAGGGTGTTGGTACCATCACTAAAGACAAGAATGTCTTGGTAGATGGTTCTGAATTGCTTGAAACCAAGAAAATCATCCTTGCCGGTGGTTCAAAAGTTAGCAAGATTAACGTCCCTGGTATGGAATCTCCACTTGTCATGACCAGTGATGACATTCTTGAAATGAACGAAGTTCCAGAGAGCCTCGTAATCATCGGTGGTGGTGTTGTCGGTATTGAACTCGGTCAAGCCTTCATGACATTTGGTTCAAAAGTGACTGTTATTGAAATGATGGACCGTATCGTTCCAGCTATGGATGCGGAAGTTTCTAAGAATCTTCGCTTGATTTTGGAACGCAAAGGTATGACTATCTTAACAGGTACAAAATTGCAAGAAATCATCGAAGAAAATGGTCAACTTCGTATCAAGGTTGAAGGAAAAGACGATATCATCGCAAGCAAAGCTCTTCTTTCAATCGGTCGTGTGCCAGATCTTGAAGGAATTGGCGATGTTGAGTTTGAATTGGATCGTGGTCGCATCAAGGTTAACGAATATATGGAAACTTCTGTTCCAGGTATTTACGCACCAGGTGACATTAACGGTACTAAGATGTTGGCGCACGCGGCCTTCCGTATGGGTGAAGTTGCCGCTGAAAATGCCCTTAAAGGAAATCATGCTGTTGCCAAATTGAACTTGACTCCTGCAGCCATCTACACTCTTCCTGAAGTAGCAGCAGTAGGTCTAACTGAAGAACAAGCTCGTGAGAAATACGATGTTGCAATCGGTAAATTCAACTTTGCAGCCAACGGTCGTGCCATTGCATCTGATGCTGCTCAAGGTTTCGTAAAAGTTATCGCTGATAAGAAATATGGGGAAATCCTTGGTGTGCACATCATTGGTCCTGCAGCCGCAGAACTGATTAACGAGGCATCAAGCATTATCGAAATGGAAATCACTGTTGAGGAAATGCTGAAGACCATCCACGGACACCCAACCTACTCTGAAGTGATGTACGAAGCATTTGCAGATGTTTTAGGAATGGCTATCCATTCACCTAAGAAAAAATAAAACGAAGATAGACTAGACTGGAAAGATGTTTTCCAGTCTCTATCGTATAAAGGGATATCATGAAATACATTATCAATCATTCAAACGACACTGCTTTTAATATCGCCTTGGAAGAATATGCCTTTAAACACCTACTAGATGAGGATCAAATCTTCCTTCTTTGGATTAACAAACCTTCTATCATTGTTGGACGTCACCAGAATACTATCGAAGAAATCAATCGTGATTATGTTCGAGAAAATGGTATTGAGGTAGTCCGCCGTATCAGTGGTGGTGGAGCTGTTTATCACGATTTAAACAACCTCAACTATACTATCATTTCAAAAGAAGATGAAAACAAGGCCTTTGACTTCAAGAGCTTCTCAACTCCAGTTATCAACACCTTGGCTCAACTAGGCGTTAAAGCTGAGTTTACAGGCCGTAATGACCTTGAGATTGATGGCAAAAAATTCTGTGGCAATGCCCAAGCCTATATCAATGGGCGTATCATGCACCACGGTTGCTTGTTATTTGACGTTGATTTGTCAGTCCTTGCTAATGCCCTCAAGGTTTCAAAAGACAAATTTGAATCAAAAGGTGTGAAATCCGTTCGTGCCCGTGTAACCAATATTGTCAATGAATTACCTGAAAAAATCACAGTTGAAGAATTCCGTGATTTGCTATTGGAATACATGAAAAAAGAGTACCCAGAGATGACTGAATACGTTTTTTCTGAGCAAGAATTAGCGGAAATCAATCGCATCAAGGATACCAAATTTGGTACTTGGGACTGGAACTACGGTAAATCACCTGAATTTAACGTCCGTCGTGGAACAAAATTCACCAGTGGTAAGGTTGAAGTTTTTGCCAACGTCATTGAATCAAAAATCCAAGATATCAAGATTTACGGTGATTTCTTTGGTATCGAGGACGTTGCAGCTGTAGAAGATGTCCTTCGTGGCGTAAAATATGAACGCGAAGATGTTCTTAAGGCACTAGAAACTATTGACATCACACGCTACTTTGCTGGTATTAGCCGTGAAGAAATCGCTGAAGCGGTAGTGGGATAAAAAGAAAAAGAAGTTGGTTGTATGACCAGCTTCTTTTTTGAACTATTATTTACATAATTTATTTTATGTAATTCACAAACTATCTAAAGCATTCTTTTGTTCATCGTTGACGATATGGGTATAGAGGTCAGTGACTTGTGTACTGGCGTGTCCTAGCTGATGGCTGACCAAAACTTGCGATTTAGTAGCATCGTAGAGCCTAGTAGCCAGGGTATGGCGTAGTTTGTGGGGAGTTACACGAACTTTGAAATCCTCTGAGTACTTAGCAACCATTTTTTCAACACTAGAAGCGTCGATACGATTGGGAACACCTCGGTATAAGGTCAGAAAGAGCGCTGTATCTGTCTTTTCCGTCTTATAGCGTTGATTTCGAATGGCGAGATAATTCTCTAGGTAAGGCTTAGCAAAGGCTGCGACATTGACAGAATCACGTTTGCCACCTTTTCGAGTGACATCAATGACCATCATTTTGAGATTAAGGTCTCTTAGATCCAGATTAACAGCTTCAGATAGGCGGACACCAGACGCCAAGAGAAGGGCAATAATGGCCAAATCACGTTCTTTATTCTTATTAAATGACGAGAGAGCGCGATTTGAGAGTTGTTGTGGGTACTCTTGGTCGATATAAGTCAGAAAACCTTCTGTTTCATCACCTAGAAAGAGTTTTTGCTTGATGTTTTCAGCTCTGGAAGCAAGTGTTTCTTTCTTTTTCTTGGTTGAAACTTTCTTCATTACATTACGATAGAAATAAGGCTCCCCTTGGTCGTTTTCAACCTCCTCTGTTAGATACTTGTAAAGACTAGAAAGTGCCGACAAAGTCCGATTAATGGTCGTCTGAGAGACACCTTGTTTGGTTGTATTGGCATTCAGCAAAGGTCGTTCTCGTAGATATAGGATAAAAGCTTCCATATCTTTTTTAGACATATTTTCCAAGACAGATAAAGGAATGTCGGACATTTTATCAACATTTGAAATACCAGACTCCAAAACCCAGCTAAAAAATCGATCGTATTCCTTGAGGTATTCGTACAAGGTTGTAAAACTGTAGGGAACAGCAAGCTTTGATTGGTAGTATTCCAGAACATACCAAGGCATGATTTGTTTTAGTTTGTCGATTCGTTCCAGTAAAATCTCACGTTTCATGCATTTTCTCCATAATTAAGTCTACCAGTAGTATAGCATAGACTTATATATTTTTCAAGAAAATTATAGTTTTTCGGAAAGATGTTATGGGAGTTTTCAAAGAATAGAAAAAAGACTTAGATCTATGAAATACAGAACTAAATCTTTTTTCTATTGTGAATCATTATCTAGTGCTTTTTCTAGTTTCCAAATACTAAACCAGAATGAAATAGTCAGCAGAATAAGGAAAATAAAAAAGAGATTATCAGTAACGATACTTCTGTTCATTCTACATAACTGAAGAGCTATATAAGGAGCTATGAGATACAAAATACATTGTATAATTGCTATTGTTTTCTTTTTCATGATTTTTAATCTTACTGTACAGATTTGATACAGTAAACTCCTTTCTAGCTTTATCATTCCTAACTTAATTATAGTCTTATTTTTTACAAAGTTCAATTACTTGTATGTTGAAATACCTTATCAGTAAGAAATAACCGATCTCATTGCAGAGAATCGGTTTTCAAATGTATTTAATTAAGAAATATTTTTGTTGCATAATATAAATTATGTAAACAAAACTTACAACAACAAATCTTTGACTTTTCCAATTTCACTTTTTGGAATCACCAGGTGAATCATATCACCCAGATACATTCTAGTTGAGCCGTTAACTGTTTGGCTTTTGCCATTATGGACTTGGGTGGTGATGAGTACGTTATGTGGCAAGTTGAGTTCATGAACCTGTTTTCCAGCGATTTTATCTGATACAGGAATTTCAATGAGGGTGACTTCTCCTTCATCTGTCGCTTCTTCTGGCAACATTTTTTCTAGCATGGCCTCATAGACTGGAGCACCCTTGAGTAGATCCATGACGATGTAGGCGACCAAGGTCACTAAGCCAAGTGGCATGAGGTTGCGAATGTCCCCTACCATCTCAGTTACGAGGATCATAGCGGTTAAGGGAGCCTTGGATATTGCCCCAAAGTAGCCACTCATTCCTAAAATGACAAATATAGGGAATTGTTGCTGACTGACAAGTCCAAGATTGACACAAATAACACCAACCAGGGCACCAAGTAAGGAACCGAGAGCCAGAATGGGAAGGAAAATTCCTCCTGGGAGACCACTTCCATAACTAATCATGCTCCAAACAAAGCGAATCAAAAAGTAAGCTAATAGAATTTGGAAACTAAAATTTTGCTCAGTCAAGGAAAGAACGACCTGATTTCCACCACCGAGAATTTGTGGCAAGAAAATCCCGACTGGTATGATAAGGATAAAGGCTAGGATTGGATAATAAGCTCTATCTAAATGGATTGTTTGGCCAACCCAATCATAAACTCGACCAACATTGAGTACAGCCTTCTCATAGAGAAAACCAGAAAGCCCGAGAAAAACTCCCATAAGGACGTATATCCAATACTGGTCTAGGGTCATGAGAGGGATGTTATCTGGCATATCCAGTACGGGGGTTAGGCCAAATATGAGCAGAGAAATAAAGTTTGCTACGAGACTAGCTGCTAAAGTTGAGACCCAAAAAAAGCGTGAAAAATGGTGGTAAACTTCTTCTATAACAAAGAGAAGACCTGCGATTGGTGCATTAAAGGCAGCTGCTAATCCTGCTGCAGCACCACTGGCAATCAAGGAACGTTCCTCTACTGGGCTAGATTTGAGCCACTTGGCAATGCCTTTACCACCAACTGCTCCAAGTTGAATACTTGGCCCTTCTCTACCTAGCATAAGGCCACTGGCAATAGCAAGAATCCCTAGAATATACTTTTTCCAGAGGACACTCCACCAGTTAAGAGTCATGAGTCCTTTTAATTCGGCTTCGACTTGAGGAATTCCTGAACCCTTGATATCTTTTTCCGATCGAGTCAATTTCGCACTGAGCCAGCTAACAATTAGATAAAATAGACCAATGATAAAAAGATTGCGGACTAGGTGCGCTTGACCTTGATAGAGTCCTTGTATCAGGTGGAAGCCCTTTTCGATTAAGAAACGAAAGGATCCGACGATGAGCCCGACGACAAGACCAACAATGACTCCTCGCCCAACTTGGGATAATATGGTGCTTGAGGCAAAGGCAAATTCTTTCTTGGAACTGAGTGTTTCTGACTGTTCCTCCATAATCATTTCCTCTTACTTATCTTTCTTAGTTGAAACCAGTGTTTTGACTGGTTCAAAACTGGTTCGATGAATTTGGGTGACACCTAGTTTTTCCAATCCTTCTAGATGTTTAGCTGTTCCATAGCCAGCATTAGCCGTGAAATCATAGCCAGGATATTGGTTGTCATAGTCCTTCATAATATTATCCCGTGTCACCTTGGCCACTATAGATGCAGCTGCAATAGAGAGAGAGTTTGCATCTCCTTTGATGATTGCTGTTTGAGAAATCGGCAACTCCAGTTTCATGGCATCTATCAAGAGGTGCTCAGGTTGTGGACTGAGCTGGGAGATTGCTTCCTTCATGGCCAGTTTGGTCGCCTCGTAGATATTGACTTGGTCAATGATGTGATTATCCTTGATACCAATACCTATTGCCAAGGCCTGGTCTTGAACGGTTTGATAAATTTCCAGATGTTTCTTTTTAGGGATCTTCTTGCTGTCGTTGAGCCCTCTAATCTTACAATTTTTTGGTAAAATAACGGCTGCAGCGACCACAGGTCCAGCCAGTGGACCACGGCCGACCTCGTCAACGCCTGCTATTAAGGTCACTCCTTGCTTATAAAGTTCTTTTTCATAGGAAAGCATGGATTCCAAACGAAGATCCTCATCCAGTTCAGCCTGAATGGCTTTTTTACGCTTGCTGATTTCCTTTTGAACTCCAGAACGAGTATCTTTTTCGAATTCTAGAAAAAGAGGATTGTCTAATTCTTTAACAGTGGCAAGAAGTTCTCTGATTTCTTTAATCGTCGTCATCAATGTCGTCCAATGTATCTAAGGTATAGTTACCGAGTTTTCCATCACGGACTTCCTTGACGAAGAGACTATAAAAACGGTCGTAATCATCTCGGAAACCGAGCGCACGTGTCATATCCATGATGATAACAGGTGCTTCTTCTTCTATCTTCATTTGTTTGAAGCGTTCAGCTAGCTTTTCTGGATAATGTTTTTTGAAATAATTGAGACCAAAAATAGTCACTTCATCCATTGGGAGTAGTTGATCTTTGATAGCTCCCGTCAAGGCTAGTTTAAGTGCGACAGCATCATCCTCAAACTTAGGCCAGAGAATCCCTGGTGTATCTAGGATTTCAAGGTCTTTATTGGTTTTTAGCCATTGTTGCCCCTTGGTAACACCTGGTTTATTGCCGACCACCGCAATCTTTTTACCAGCCAAACGGTTCATGAGAGTTGACTTACCGGCATTTGGAATTCCGATAATTATGGTCCGCAAGGTTTCAATTTTGATACCGCGTTCTTTCTGGCGTGCAATCTTATCAGCCATAAGCTTTTTAGCAGCATCAGTCACAACTTTTACAGTAACTTGCTCTTTGGAGTTGATTGCTAGAGTTTGAATCCCTTGTGATTCAAAGTACTGACGCCATTCTTTTGTCATTGCTGAATCAGCCAGGTCTGCCTTGTTTAAAATTAAGAGTTTGGGTTTATCACCAACAATTTTATTTAACATAGGATTTTGACTAGATAAAGGTAGACGCGCATCCACCAAAATTGTCACAAAATCAACAAATTTTAAATTCTCCTGAACTTGTCGCCGAGCCTTAGACATGTGGCCCGGAAACCATTGAATAGTAGCCATAAATTTCCCTTTCCGACTAAAAAAACGTAATAAAACGTTTTCTTTCTCACCATCTATTCTATCATAAATTAGGTGCTTTTGCACAGGCTTTGACCACAATAAATGACAAATAGTATTGGTCCGAAACATCTTTGATGCCAGTCACGATTTACTTGACTTTTTTTGCTAACAGGTATATACTTAGTGTATACTAATTCGTGGAGGTAGAGCAATGAATACAGTAAAGACTCGGAAGGTAGGAAATTCTCTCACTGTGACTATTCCGAAAAATTTGGGGATGACAGAAGGTCAAGAAATGGTTGTCTACAAAGGGATTGACGGAGTCATTGTCTTAGCTCCAAAAATGAAAGATCCTTTTGATGGGATTACTGATTTGAGAATGACAAATGATTTTGAAGGGGTAAGGTCACTTGATAGCGAAATCTGACTATATTCCTGAAAAGCAGGATATCATTTGGCTGGACTTTGATCCATCAGTCGGTCGAGAAATTCAGAAAAGGCGACCAGCCTTGGTTGTTTCTAGGAGAGAATATGCCTTGCAAACTGGTTTTGTGGCTGTCTGTCCCATCACTCATGGCCAACAACGTTTGGCAGAAAAAGGCTTGCTCGTTCCTGTCTCGTCGGATAAGGTAGATGGCGCTGTCAATCCATTTCAACTGTATACCTTTGATTTTCGGATGCGAAATGCTCAAAAAATAACAAGAATGGACACACAATGTTTTCAGAAAGTCGTCCAACTTTACCAGTACATCTTTGGAGATACTTAAATCCTACCATGCATAGACAAGGTAGGATTTTTTCTATATGAGTAACCTATTTAAGAACGGATGAAGACAATTGAGGAGAATCCCTCTAATCCAGCTTTCTTGTGCTGATGATAGATCCTCTGCTTGAAGGCATTCTTTTAGAAAATCGCGGACTTGTTCTGGAGCAATCTCAAACTCAAAGGCCTTCATCTTGTAGAAAAAGTCAATGAGATGCTCAGATAAGTAACCATCTGAAAAGGGTACTTCTCCACTTTTTCGATACTCTAGTAAGAGTCGAGAAAATCTGGCTTTTTCATCAGGCAAATCACGAAAATAGGAATTAAGAAGCCAAGTCTGTTTCTGCTTTCGTTCAATAGGATCTTGATTTGCAATACGCTGATCCTTTTCCAGCTCCTTTTGGTTTTGTTTAGCCTTGATAGCCCGTTCGTCTCTATTTTTACCAAAGAGGATTTTCTCCCATTTTCGTTCTTCTTGGGTCAAGGTTTCTGTAAAGCCAAAGTAATCTTGATAAGCGCGTTCTGCAGGTCCCATGGCAAGAATGAGGTTGTCAGCGTATTGCTTGGCGATTTTATCTCTTTTCTTACGTTCTTTCTCTGCTTGAATCCGTAAATGCTGCTCGTAGTCGATTTTCTCCTTGCCTAATTTGACAAGGTAGAGTTGGTCATCGGACTTACCAAGTAGAAAAGGTTTGATACACTTTTCCAGCACTTCTTCCATACGGGCCTTCTTCTTTGGCTCTGCCTTGGTCCAACTTCCTCCTTGAAAGACTTCTAGGAAGAGCCGATAATCTTTCTCAGGCGAGAATTGATTGCCACGATTGGCTTTGAAAACACCTTTCTCCCAAAACCATTTTAGAAGTCGTTCGTCAAAGTCGCTTTTATTAACCTTGATTTTTTCCTTTTTCTGAGCCTTTTTAGTTAGATTTTCAACTTTTCTGAGTAGTCTTTCTTCCTCCTCCAGTTGCTGGTCTAAAGTCACTCGATGAAAATGACGAACACAGTCACTGCCGATTGGAAAGAGGCGTTGGCCTGTGACACCATTAAAGAGTTCGTAGGCGTATTTTATGGCGTTCCCGCAAACACAATTACTACGACCAATGCCATTAAAAATCAAGGAAACTTCATTCCATTCCTTGGTAGCTTGATCCCAAGTATCGGCTTTTGAAGCCTGTAAAACCGCATCGTGCAGGGATTTTCTAACCGGAAGTGTCATGAGGTCTCCTTTCTAGGTTATACTTTTACAACTTGAACCTCGTCTTTACCGAGTAAAATCAAGTATTTTTCTATGTTTTCAATCAAATAGGCTCGTGATAAAGCTTCTCCGTATAAGGCTAACTGCCCACGATAGCGTTCAATAAGCTGATTTGCTTCATCATAACGGTCAGTCTTATAGTCAAAAAGAACGATACGATCCTCGAAAAGCAGATACCCGTCCAAGATTCCACGGACAACAAAGTCTTCTTGACTCTTTTGGTCTCGTTTGAGCATAGAAAAAGGTTGCTCTCGATAGAGATGGTTTGTATTGGCAAGAATCTCCTGACCGAGTTCTGTGTTAAAGAATGCAAGGATTTTCGCAAGATTGATCTTGTCTCTGACAGCTGGACTCGTTTGAACTTGTTTGAGAGTTTCTGTCAGACTAGCAAGTGTTGGTTGCTGACCGAGGTCAATTCTCTGCATGAGTTCGTGGGTTGCACTACCAATCTCCGCACCAGTTACTTTTTCTTTAGTTGAAAAATCTGGTAAATCGAAGCTGATTTGCTTCTCTGTTGATTTGGTTTGGTTAGCAATTTGTACCCCTTCCATATCCATTACTGGTTCGTAGAATTTCTTGATTTGGCTAGGAGTTTGGACGCTAGGAAGTTCAATAGCCGCACGGTGAAGAGTATTATAGACTTCTACTTCTTTTAGCATTTCCAGAGCTTCTTTGATAGTTTCTGACTGGCGATTGTCTGCTTGAGAACTATCTTGTAGAGGGCTCTTGTTTTCCAATTCTCCGATAGCTTCTCTGGTCAGCTGGTCTTCACCGACAAAGCGATAGCTAAAGTTGAGATGATCTTTGGCAAACACTTTAGTGATAGCCCAGACCCAATCTTGGAAATTCTTGGCTTGCAGTCTGGTATTGCTATCTAGTTTTTCGTTTTCAGCAGCTGGATATTCCTTGGCTTCCAGCTTTTCACGAGAGCCCTTACCGACAAGATAAAGCTTTTTCTCAGCCCGTGTCATGGCAACATACAGCAAACGCATCTGCTCTGAATAGCTAGCCAGTTGCAGCTCTTCTTCATTTTGCATATAAGTGAGGCTAGGAATGGAGAGTTTAATGGTTTTAGGATAGTGGGCTTCTACTGCTCCTGTTTCTACCTTGGCAATGTATTTGACACCAAGACCATTTTGACGACTGAGAATAACATCAGACATCGAGTCTTGCTTATTGAAGTTCTGATCCATGTTGAGGATAAAGACATAAGGAAACTCCAGACCTTTGCTCTTGTGAATAGTCATAAGTTCCACAGCATCCTTTGGCGGTGCGACAGCCACGCTTGCTAGATCGTGCTGGGCTTCCAAAACTTGATCAATCATATGAATAAAACGAGACAAGCCTTTGAAATTACTCTTTTCAAACTGGTCTGCTCTCAAAGCTAAAGCATAGAGATTGGCTTGTCTAGCAGGACCGTTTGGTAAAGCACCAACATAATCGTAGTAAAAACGGTCATTATAAATCTTCCAAATTAAGTCATAGAGAGAGTGGGTTTTGGCATACGAGCGCCAAGAATCCAAAATATCCATGAATTGATTGAGTTTTTTAGCTAGTTCTGTGTGAATCAAGTTTTTTTGGCTAGCTTCTTGTTTTTGAGCATTGACAAGTTTCTCATAGAGATTTTCTTGGACCTTATCTTCTACTTTCTGAAGGGACAAGCGTGCCAGATCGTCTTCATCAAAATCAAACATTGGAGACTTCATAAGGGCAACCAAGGCATAGTCTTGGAGGGGATTGTGGATGACACGAAGAGTGTCTAGCATGACTTGCACTTCTAGGGATTGGAGGTAATTATTTTGTTCTCCGTCTGTTTTTACAGGAATTCCGTACTCAGACAGGGCGAGGAGAATCTGGTCATTTCGACTGCGACTGGAGGTCAAAAGGGCGATTTCTTTAAAAGCAACACCTTTTTCCTGATGGAGTTTCAAGATTTCCTTGATGACTAGGCGCATTTCTCCTGTGAGTTTTATTTCTGTTTGGCTCTCTTCCTCCTCTTGTCCACTGTCGTCCTTATCGTAGAGGAGAAATTCTGCCTTGTTGTCTGGATTGGGAGTTAGTTTGCTATTGGCAAAAACAAGCTGGTGCATGCTGTCATAGTTGATTTCCCCGACCTCTTGATCCATAAGGCGTGCAAAAACATCATTGGTTGCAGACAGCACTTCTGAACTACTACGGAAATTTTCCTTGAGGAGAATCAATTTACCCTCTTTAGGATTTTGCGCATAGCGTTGGAATTTTTCATTGAAAATCTGCGGGTCTGCCTGACGGAACCGGTAGATAGACTGCTTGATATCTCCAACCATAAAGCGATTGTGACCATTCGACAGCAACTCCAGCATCCGTTCTTGAATGTGGTTGGTATCCTGATACTCATCGACCATGACTTCATGGAATCGCTCCTGATATGCATCACGAACTTGTGGGAAATTCTCTAAAATTTCAATGGTGTAATGGCTGATATCAGCAAACTCAAAGGCATTTTCCTGGCGTTTACGTTCACGATAAGCCTCCACAAAATCACTCATAAATGTTTGGAAAGTTTTAGATAACTCCCAGGTGTCTCCATGATAACGTTCTTGATAGTCGAGAATTGTTATCTGGTCTGCTAGTTGTCCAAGTTTAGCAAACTGGGCCTTTCTTTCTTCGTTGTAGGCATCAGCCAGTGGTTTCAAATCGGCTTTACGACTAGAATTAGCTAGAGCTCTACCATTTTTTTCTTTCGAGATGGCGACAACACGCGTAAGCACTGCTTGATAAGCCTGGCTATCGGACTCTTGATTTAAGGAACCAATTTCATCCAGAACCAACAGCACATTTTCTAAATAGGTAGCTTTTGGAAACTCCTTGGCATCGTTATCCAGATGATAACGGAGGAAACTTTCCAAATCCCATAGCGCCTGTTTGATTTGCTCAGTTAATTTGTCTTTTTCAATTACAAAGTCAGCTTCTTCAAACCCTTTGAGGAAAGAGTTACTCAACCATTTTTTGGGGCTACTGGTGGATTGGAGGAAATCATAAATTTTGTAGACTTGTTGACGAAGACCACGTTCATCCTTGCCTCTACCAGCAAAATTCTTGACCAATCGACTAAAGCTCTCTTTATTTTCACCTTGGTAATGATCTTCAAAAACCTGATGAAAAACCTCATTTTTTAAGATTAACTGTTCACTTTCATTTTGTAGAATACGGAAGTTCGGTGCGATATCAATCAGATAGCCATGTTTGCCAAGGAATTTTTGCGTGAAGGAGTCCATGGTTCCGATGGCAGCGTTTGGCAGTTCTGCCAATTGACGTCCCAAGTGTTGTTTGAGATCGACATCATCGGTTTCTTGGATTTGTTGGCTGATTTTTTTCTCCAAACGTTCCTTGAGTTCAGCAGCAGCCTTGACGGTAAAGGTCGAGATAAAGAGTTGGCTGATTTCCACACCACGTGCTAACTGATCCAGAATACGCTCTGCCATGACAAAGGTTTTCCCTGAACCAGCAGACGCTGAGACTAGGATATTTTGCCCAGCAGTATAAATAGCTTGGATTTGCTCGGCAGTTCTTTTCTGTTCCTTGCTTGAACTCGCTTCTGTTTCTTGTAATTTTTGAATTTCTTCCTCAGTTAAAAAGGAAATGGGCTTCATCGGTTCAACTCCTCTCTCATTTTCTCAAACCAAGCTTGCTTAAGTTTTTCTCCTACCAGACGCTTGCCATCAGATAAGTCTAATTTCTCAAGGAAACGGGCTTGTCCCAAGTGGTAATTGGCTTCAAATCCAGTAATGGCTTGGTGTTGCTGAACGTATGGGGCAATACTTCTGCCATTCTCTGTGTATGGATTAATGGCAAAATGGCCTTCTAAAATCTTTTCAGCAGCCTTCTTGTAAAGATGGGCATTGTAGTCCAATAAGAGCTGGAACTCCTCGTCTGTCAGCTGATTGGCCTTGTTTTTGTTGTAAAATTCGCCCAAGTGACTGCTTTCTTTCTCTAAAAAGAGTCCCTGGTATTTCATAGACTTGCTGGCTTCTGCTACTGCTCCTGCCAGACTTTTAACAGCTAATAAAGATTGGACAGGCTCAGCCATTTCCAAGTACATGGCACCGAAAAAGTTCTGCTCCCCCTCTCTTTTTAGGGCAGCAAGATAGGTTGGCAGCTGGGAATTAAGGCCATTAAAGAAATTCGGAAACTGGAACTGAGTTAAACTAGACTTGTAGTCTACCACTCCTAACGCTCCATCAGCTTTCAGGCGGTCAATACGGTCAACCTTGCCTCGCACATGGACACTGCGACCATTATCCAATTGAATAAAGGCTTGATCCTTGCCACCAAATGTTGCCTCCTCTTGGATGGTTTCGATAGCTGGATTATGACGAAGGATGTGGCCCGTAGTTCGCGCAACATCAAGCAGAATTTCCTTTGTAAACTGAGCTTCCAGACTTTCCTGATAAATAGCCTCAAATTCACGTTCTTGGCTGGTTTCTTGAATAGCTTGTTCCAGACGTTGGTCAAAGGAATCTTCATCAGGCAGTTTCAAGGCACGTTCAAAAATACTATGCAAGAAATTCCCGTGACTTCGAGCATCAGGACGCAGGCGCAATTCCTCCTGCAAGCCTAAGACATAACGGAGGAAATAACTATATTCATTGCGGTAAAACTCCGTCAAACCAGAGGTAGACAAGTAAAACTCCTTGTCAACTGGATAGAGTGCCTGCAAGGTATCTTTTTCTAATGGCTTGCTGCTTGGACTAGTTGGGATAGCTGGATTTGTAAGACCTTTTTGGTCAAGTTTTTTCCCCATGACACGAGCCAAAACCTTGACAAAGGTCAAATCTTGCTCAGTATCACTCGTTTCACTCTGCTGATGATAGGCAACTAGACTAGACAAGAGACTGTGATAAGAACCCATATCATCCTTAGTCAGACTTTTTTGATGAATCTTCTTCTCTATCCGGCTAAATCCAAAACTCACCAGTTCCTGAAGATAGGCCGATTCCTTGCTCTCATTTTCATTGAGGAGACTTGGAGCGGATAACACCAACTGCTTACGAGCAGCATTGACTAAGGAAAGCATGGTGTAGCGATTTTTCTTGAGGTTTTCACTACTTGCAATCAGTAATTGTGCTCCCTCCTCAGTTGCTTGGTTTAGACTTTGTCTTTCTTCGTCTGTCAAAAGACTGGTATTTTGCGCGATTTTTGGTAAATGATCCTGAGTCAGACCGATGGCATAGACAAAATCAGCCGTTAAGGGCGCAATCAAATCGTAACTCTGCACCAGAACGGTGTCAACAGTTGCTGGAATGGTGCGATACTGGGACAAACTCATTCCAGAATGGAGCAAGGCTAGGAAATCCTCCAGACTAACTTGTGAACCAGCAAAAACCGTCGCAAATTGTTCTAAAACATGACAGAACGCTTTCCAAACTTCGGCTTGTCTTTCCTGTTCAAGAGCTTCCATGGTAGCTGTCAATTCTTGCATCTGCTTGCTTAAAGCAGCATTTTTTAGAAAAGTATTCCACTTTTGCAAGAGATTTTCAGTCTTTTGCTTCCGACTGGCAAATAAGGTTTCAAGTGGTGACAAAATACGCAAACGAAGAGTATTTAAATGAACTAAATCAAATTTTCCATGGTGGGATTTAGTAAATGTTTGCTGAAAAGCTGGCAAGCCATTGATGCCAAGATAGCGGAGATATTGCTCAAAAGTATCAATATCCGCTTGGCTAAGGTCAGTATACAGACCAGTTCGGAGGAGATTAATCAAATCCTCCTGACGGAAACGGTAGCGTTTCAAACGCAAAATAGATTCGACATACTGGGTTAAGGGATGATGGGCCATGGATTCACTTCTACCAAGATAGAAAGGAATCTGGTACTGCTCAAAAATGGTTTTCAGCGATAACTGGTAAGAAGCCACATCACCCAAGAGAATACGAAAATTCTTGTAACTTAATTCTGGATGGTCATGTAATTTCTGACGAATAGCGCGAGCCACCAGCTCCAACTCCTCTTTTTGCATCAAACAAGACCAAATTTGCAGATTTTCACGGTCTTTCTCATCAACCTCCAATGTTAATTCTGAAAAGTCATAAGAAGACTCCAGCAAACGAGAGGCCTTGTCAAAACTATCCATTTTCTCATGTGTCTGAGAACGATCCTGAGCAGGTGTTTGGTATTTTGCACCCAAATGATGGAGGAATTCCACACTGGCTTGATAGAGATTCCCTTCAGTGAACGGACTGGTATAGGCTTTTTTGCTTGCATAAGCCCCAATAACAATCTCGACACCTTTTCGATGGAGCAGATCCACCACATGCTCTTCCTCAGCAGAAAAACGGGTAAATCCGTCAATGATTAAGGCGATCTGACTAAAATCACTACTTACCTTGCCATTTTCAATAGCCTCAATCAAATGGGACAACTGACTTCCCTGAGCCAACTGACCTTGATTGAGATAGGCTGTTACTTTCTCAAAAATCAAGAGTAAGTCTGCTCGCTTATTCTCATCTGTTAAACTTTCCAAGTCCAAAAAGCTCATCTGAGCAGTCGTCATCTCATGATAAAGTTCAATCAACTGCTGGATAAATTGAGGATCCTGCTTAATAGCACCATAAACTCGCAAGTCCTTGGGATCGAGTTCCACAAGACATTTATAAAAAGCCATCCCAAGCCCGATGTCATCTAGACTGGTCTTGACAGGCAAATCATTTAAAACCAGATAACGAGCCATCTGAGCAAAACGCGTAACGGTAATCGCAAAAGAAGCCTGCTGGGACAAGCATTCCAGCACGGCGCGTTCCTTTTCAAATGAAAGAGAGTTGGGGGCGATGTAGAAAACCCGCTTGCCTGCAGCAACTAGCTCTTCTGCCTCTCTCGTTAGAATTTCAGTCAAAGAAGTCCGAATATCAGTATAAAGTAATTCCATCTCAGCCTCGTTTGGTTTATCAAAGTTTCTTACTCTATTATAGCAAAGTTCGCTTCACAGTCCAAATCCAAAATTCTAGTTGACAATCATTTAACTAGGAAATCAATCCTCCATCATCCACTTTCATATGCTGAAAGATATAGAGGAAAAAGTCTTTGGAAACTTCAAAATGCCCATAGCGGAGGCGAGAAGTATAGTCTTTCCATTCAGGATGTTGTCTGGCTATTTCTATGGAACAATCTTTGACTGGTTGATAATACTCGACATTTCGTCTAAAGGGAAAGAATCCTTCAAACTGCTCTACTTGATAGGCCTTGTCGTCTATAATTTTACCTACGGCCACAAAAGCCTGTAACTTATCTTGACCATTCATATCGTATTTCGGACTATAGTATAAAAGGTAGTCTCCTTTTTTCATACGGTTTAAGGGGCCGCCCTTTCCATGACAGACCTGACAAAAATTCCCTTCAACTCCTCTTAAAACATGGTTCTTTGAAACAACTCCGACCCAATATCTAGGCATTTTTATCCTCCAACTCTACTAAAAAGCGATTAAAAACTTCTCTATCGTTAGATAGTTTTTCAAAAAATTCTTCATCAACACCTTCTACTAAAGGCAAAGCTTGATTGACCTTCTCCGCGCCAGAATTCGTCACTGAGACCAGTTTTGCCCGACTATCCTTTGGATGTTGATCTCGTCCAATGTAGTCTTTCTTCTCCAGTAGCCTAACAATCTGGGAAACCGTCATGACATCCATTCCAGTGAACCGAGCAATATCAACTTGCGTTACATATTCCTCTCTATTGGACAAAAACAAGAGCGAGGTTAAAACGATAAATTGGGGCAAAGTGAGTCCAACCGATTTCAAGACTCTTTTCAAATTGCTTTCCCACTTGTTGTAGACTTTGATGAAAAGAAGACCTGTAGACTCTGTTTCATCATTTTTGTAAATTGAATTAAAGTGATACTTTGACATTTTTTCTCCTTAAATATTAAGTATACATATTATATAAGAATTTATTTTGTTTTTCAAGAAAAGGAAGCTTGAATTTTACAATTCTGTCAGACATTTCATAGTCTATATGCTATAATAAAAGCAAAACACCTAGAAAAGGAAGTCTTATGATTAAACTACTAGCCTTGGATATGGACGGAACCCTCCTTAACGAAGCCAAGGAAATTCCACAAGCCCACATTACTGCCATTCACCAAGCCATTGAAAAAGGTGTCAAACTGGTTCTCTGTACAGGTCGCCCGCTTTTCGGTGTCCTCCCCTACTATAAAAAACTAGGACTTGACCTCCAGAACGAGTACGTCATCGTCAATAACGGTTGTTCAACCCACCAGACCAGTGACTGGGGGCTAGTTGACTGGCAAGAACTCAGTCCAACTGACATCGAATACCTCTATGACCTAGCTGAAAAAAGTGATGTTCAGTTGACTCTTTTTGATGAGGAACACTATTTTGTCCTCGGTGGTAAGCCTAATCAAATCGTTCAAAATGATGCCAAGCTTGTCTTTTCAGACCTGACTGAAATCTCCCTTGAGGAAGCTACCAGTGGTAAGTATCGCATGTTCCAAGGCATGTTTTTAGGAACAAAAGAGCAAACAGACGATTTTGAGCAGCGATTTGCTGAGGAACTCTGCCAACGATTTAGCGGAGTTCGTTCGCAGCCTGTCATTTATGAAGCTATGCCACTTGGAACGACAAAGGCTACTGCTCTTTCACGTCTAGCTCAGATTTTGAAGATTGATTCCTCAGAAATCATGGCCATAGGCGATGCTAATAACGATATCGAAATGCTTCAGTTTGCAGGACTTGGCATTGCTATGGGAAATGCCAGCGACCATGTCAAATCCCTTGCTAATGACGTTACAGCCAGCAATGAAGAAGAAGGCGTTGCGCGTGCGATTGAGAAGTATATTTTATAAAAAAGAAAAGCAAATAGACAGAAATTACTGCTATTTGCTTTTTTTGCTATTTAACCAAATAAGCAATCAAGGTTATAATCCATAGATGAGCTGGGTAGAAAATATAAAAGAAATATTTACTCCAACTGGTTTCTTTTCCTCGCTGTCCATTATAAAGTGCCATAAAAGGAAATACGGTGATAAAGAGCCAGTCAGAATTGTAAAGCATCATTTCCAGTGTTTGGTACCATGTGTCGTAGATTTGGATGGAAGTCACTAACAAGAAGGCCCACAGAAAGGCATATAGGAGATTTCGCAAGCCCTTGCGATTTCGACAAGAGTAACTAATCAAGAGAAATTGTAGCATGGTGATGCCACCCTCAGTAAAAAGACACCCGAAAATCAAGAGCCCAGCAAGCCCAATACGACGCCACAACTTCTCCTTTTTATCCAACTCTTTTCTGGGAAAACCAATCCAAAGCATGGTGACACCGATGGCCAAAGTCAAGAAAATATTATTAGTAACCATTACACCCTTAGAGGCAAACAGAGTATTGAGAAGGCTATTTCCAGCAAACATGATAAGCGCCCAAGACCAGAGGCGGATGAGGTAGTTTTTCAAATTTCGAGTATGGATGAAGCCTTCCATAGCCATATAGGCAAACCAAACTCCCACACAACGGGTCAAGGCGTGAAAGATACTTTCCCACAAAGGAGAAACGATTCCTGTAATATGCGGAATATGGTCTAGAACCATTACTGCCGCCATCAGATACTTCAACTGCGTTGCATTCCATTTTTTCATAATAAACCTCTTTCTTTTTGATCTACATAGAGTATAGCATACATTTCCGCGTATAATCGTACACCTATCTTACATTTAAAAAGCCTATCTTACATTTTTGTAAGACAGGCATGAATATCAAAAATTTATTATGAAAGTTACCTTCTAGTCCGTAATTCGTTGGTACATTTCTGGTCTTCTATCTCGAAACAGTCCCCAGTTGAGGCGTTCACTTGCTCCTTTGTCAAGGTCATAGGTCGCTAACAGAACAGCTTCACCTTGTCTTTCAGCTTTCTCTAGAATAGTTCCTGTTTCATCCGTCATAAAGGAGGAACCGTAGAAGTCAAGACTGGAACTCTGTCCGCCATTTTCCTCACTAGGAGTGACTTCCTCCACACCATAACGATTGGCTGCAATGACTGGGACAATATTAGCTGCTGCGTGCCCTTGCATAGTACGTTGCCAGTGACCACAACTGTCTGTATCCAAAATTGGCTCTGAACCGATAGCGGTTGGGTAAAAGAGCAATTCTGCCCCATTCAACGCAAGACAGCGCGCTGTTTCAGGGAACCATTGATCCCAACAGATGCCAATCCCAATCTTAGCGTAGCGAGTATCCCAGACCTTGAAACCAGTGTTACCAGGCGTGAAATAGAACTTTTCTTGATAATAATGGTCATCTGGTATGTGGGTCTTCCGATAAACACCCAGCACTTCTCCATCAGCATCAATGACGGCGATAGAATTATACAAGACATTGCCATCTTTTTCATAGAAACTAATCGGTAGAACAACCTGTAGTTCCTTAGCAATCACTTTAAAATGCTGAATGGCGGTATTTTCTGTCACTGACTGAGCATATTGGTAGTAGTTATACTGGCGTTCCTGACAGAAATAGGGGCGTTCAAACAACTCGGGTAAGAGGATGATTTGTGCGCCTTGTTCCGTAGCTTGACGTACTAGACGTTCCGCTGTTTGGATATTTGTTGCTACATCCTTAGCACATTGCATCTGGATTGCTGCAACTCTAACATTTCTCATCTTTTTCTCCTATTCTGGGATTTGTTGGGTGATACAGTGGATATTGCCACCACCTAATAGAATATCTCTGGCTGGAATTCCGACAACTTTACGGTCTGGGAAACACTTGCTGAGGATATCTAGGGCCACTTGGTCATTGACATCCTGAAATTGTGGCACTAAGACAGACTTGTTGGCAATATAAAAGTTTACATAGGAGGCCGCAAGACGTTCACCTGCATATCGCTCCTCTTCACCTTCTTCATAGATGTAGCCTGGCAGATCCTCTTCGGTTACAACTTGATGAAGCGCTGGGATTGGCAATTTATGAATGGTGAAGGGACGCCCTTTTGCATCTGTTTCTTTTTTTAAAAGCTCAAGGTCAGCTGCAGACATGGCATACTGAGGATCATTTTGATCATCTGTCCAAGCCAAGACAAGTTCTGCAGGACCAACGAAAGTGGCAACATTGTCAACGTGTTCATTGGTTTCGTCCTGATAAATACCATAAGGCAGCCAGATAACTTTTTCAGCGCCAAGATAGTTCAATAATCTTCTCTCTATTTCCTCTTTACTGAGATGAGGATTGCGACCAGCACTAAGTAAGCAACTTTCAGTCACAAGAATGGTTCCTTGACCGTCGCTGTGTATGGCTCCGCCTTCCAGTACAAAAGGTTTAGCATCGTAAACAGGCATTTCCAACGCCTCAGCAAAGCGACTGGCTACTTGGTCATCATCTTCATAATCTTGGTAGAGGCCATCGACTGCACCACCCCAGGCATTGAAAGACCAGTCTACTGCCAACTTTTCTCTTTTATCATTGACGAGAATGGTCGGACCCGTATCACGCGCCCATGCATCATTTGTCGGAATATCTAAATAAACAACCTTGTCTCCAAGATAAGATTGGGTTTCAGATAGATGGGCCTGATCCACCAAGAGATAGACTCTTTCCCCTTCTGCTATGTTTTTTATAATTTGGCTAAATGCTCTTTTGGCAGCCTTTCCTTGAAAGGGCCATGAACCTGGTCGAGTTGGCCATATCATGAGGGTGCCATGATGGGGCTCGTATTCTGCTGGCATGCGATAGCCTAATTTTTTGGGACTGTCCATCATGATAATCTCCCTTTAAAATCTTGATAGCCAAAGGATTTGACTAAGCTGCAGTCACCTTGCTCGTCCATAAGATAGAGACTTGGCAATCCAATACCATTAAAGGTATTGTTTTTGACAAATGAGTAAATAGCCATATCTTCAAAATAAAGTCTGTCTCCGATTTGAACTGGATTTTCAAAGCTATAATCACCAATCACATCGCCTGTCAGACAAGTATTGGAAGAAAGTCTATAGGTATGGGCTTTTTCCTGTGCCTCAAAGCCATTCCTCAAAGGTGGACGATAGGGCATTTCAAGTACATCTGGCATATGGCAGGTCGCGGAGGCATCTAAAACCAAGATCTCTATATCATTTTCTACAATATCCAATACTTCAGTTGCTAGATAACCCGCATTGAGCGCAATAGCTTCACCCGGCTCGATGTAGACTTCAAGATTGTAAGTTTCTCGAATTCTTTTAATCTCAGAAATCAGCAAATCCACATTGTAGTCTTCTCTCGTTATGTGGTGTCCTCCACCCATATTGAGCCATTTAACATGATGTAAATAGGTTCCAAACTGCTCTTCTACCGCTTTCAAGGTTGTCTCTAAATCATCTGCCCCTTGCTCGCAAAGGGTATGAAAGTGAAAGCCATCCACCAAGTCCAGCAAATCGCTCGGTATCTTGTCAAGAGTAACTCCAAAACGGGATCCAGGTGCACAAGGGTCATAGAGCGCGTGGTTACCCTGCGTTGAACATTGAGGATTGATACGCAAACCGACACTGATACCAGCCGCTCGACAACGAGCACCATGTTTACGCAATTGTCTCTCGGAGTTAAAAACGATATGGTCAGATATTTGCAGTAGCTCTTCCATATCTGATTCCTTGAAAGCTGGCGCAAAGACATGGACTTCTCCCGGGAATTCTTCTCTAGCAAGCTTCGCTTCATAGAGTCCACTAGCCGTCGTACCTGACAGATACTGACTAATCAAGGGATAGGTTTTATAGAGGGAATAAGCTTTCTGAGCTAGCAACACCTTACAACCGGCTTTTTCTTGGACTTCTTGTAGAATGCGACAATTCTCTTCTAATTTTCCTAAGTTAATGATATAAGAAGGTGTTGGTACTTGTTCTAACTTCATTAGTCCACCATTTGCGGGTTTTCTACCACAACCCAAGGCAAGCCGTACTCATTCAAAGCTTCCATGAATGGATCTGGATCCAATTCTTCAAGGTTGTAAACTCCAGGTTGTTTCCAAGTTCCGTTCATAACTAATTTTGTCCCAATCATAGCTGGAACTCCAGTAGTGTAAGAAATTGCCTGTGAACCAACTTCTGCGTAACATTTCTGATGGTCGCAAACATTGTAGATATAGATAGTCTTTTCAACGCCATCTTTGACACCTGTAAAGATACAGCCGATATTGGTTTTTCCAACTGTACGTGGGCCAAGGCTGGCTGGATCAGGAAGCAAGGCTTTTAAGAATTGAATCGGTACAATGTCTTGTCCATTAAAGTTAATAGCATCCGTACGAAGAAGACCAACGTTTTCCAAGCATTTCATATGCGTTAGATAAGATTGGCCAAAAGTCATAAAGAAACGAATGCGTTTAACACCTGGAATGTTTTTGGCAAGTGATTCGATTTCTTCATGGTGAAGGAGATACATGTCTTTCTGTCCAACTTGAGGGAAGTCATACTCACGCTTGATAGACATAGCTTCGACTTCGACCCATTTTCCATCTTCCCAGTAAGAACCTGGAGCAGAAACCTCGCGGAGATTGATTTCTGGGTTAAAGTTTGTTGCAAATGGATAACCGTGGTCACCACCATTACAGTCTAGAATATCGATATAGTGGATTTCATCAAAATAGTGTTTGAGGGCATATGCTGAAAAGACGCTGGTTACACCTGGGTCAAAGCCAGATCCAAGCAGAGCGGTCAAGCCTGCTTCTTTGAATTTTTCCTGATAAGCCCACTGCCATGAGTAGTCAAAGTAGGCTGTAAAACCAAGTTCCTTGCAACGTTTTTCGTAGATGGCACGCCACTCAGGATCTTCTGTATCCTCAGCCTCGTAGTTGGCAGTATCGATATAGTGGACTCCAGTTGCCAAACAAGCATCCATGATGGTCAAGTCTTGATATGGGAGTGCTACGTTCAAAACAGCTTCTGGCTTGTAACTTTCAATCAAAGCAATCACTTCTTCAACCTTATCAGCATCAAGAGCAGCTGTTTCAATCTTTGTACTTGTTTTACCTTCTAATCTAGCCTTCAAGTCATCACATTTTGACTTTGTACGGCTAGCAATCATAATTTCTGTAAAAGTTTCGCTATCTTGGCAAATCTTTGAAATAGCAACTTGGGCAACGCCCCCACATCCAATAACTAATAAACGACTCATTTTTTTCCTTCCTCTTCTTCTAAAATGTCCTCAACATACTTGGGCAACATAAAGGCCCCCACATGTAAGTTTGCAGTGTAGTATTCTGTGAAAAGCTGGCGTTTTTTCCAGCCTTCCTTGTCAAAATCTTTGATAGGGTGGTATTTTTTCGATGCAAATCCAAATAGCCAATAGCCAGCTGGACTGGTTGGGATATGGGCCTGATAGACTCGGCTGATTGGAAAGGCTTGATTGACCTTACGGTGCATGCTTCGGCAAGCTGACTCATCTTCGTCAAAAAAAGGACTACCATGCTGGTAAATCATGATACCATCTTCTTTAAGAGCGCGATAACTATTGCCGTAAAATTCCTTGGTAAAGAGCCCTTCCGTATGTCCAAATGGATCTGTCGCATCGTTGATGATAATATCGTAGTCATCTTCACAGTTTCGCAAAAAGCGAAGACCATTTTGGTAGTAAATGGTAACACGAGGATCATCTAGCCCTGCAGCAAAGTCTGGGAAATACTCACGACAGACTTCAACCAACATCTCATCCGGTTCCACAATATCGATTTGTTCCAGTTCAGGATAGAGTGTTAATACTTGGGCAACACCGCCGTCACCACCCCCAATAACCAATACTTTCTTTGGATTTGGATGGACAGCCATGGGTACGTGGACGGTCATTTCATTGTAAACAAAATCATCTGCATCTGAAAACAAGACATGGCCATTTAAGATTAATATTTTCCCAAAAGCTGGTGTATCTAATACCTCTATATCCTGCCATTCACTTTTTCCAGCGTAAAGTTGCTTGGCTGTTCTCAAGGACAATTTCACATCTGGAGTATGAACTTCAGAAAACCATAAATCCATCTAGTTCTCCTTTCTATCAATAACGTTGATGTGATTGACCTCTGGATCTTCCGTCCCTTGGAGGGAGCAACCACGTTCTTTGGCAAATAGGATATAATCCACAATTTCTCGTGTAATACGTTCACCTGGTGCTAGAATCGGGATCCCTGGAGGATAACACATGACAAATTCTCCACAGACTTGTCCGACTGATTCGTCTAAGGTCAAACTTTTTCTCTCTGAATAAAAGGCTTCTTGAGGAGAAAGGACCAACTCTGGTTGGATATATTCTCCAGCTATCAAGTCCTTTCCATCTCTTGAGTAGAGTCTCTTGATATCAGCCAAAGCACCGACCAAACGTTCGATATCTTGGATGCGGTCACCAATTGAAATGTATGCCAAGATATTACCAATATCACCAAATTCGATCTGAATGTCGTATTCATCTCGCAAGAGGTCATAAACCTCGATACCTGTTAGCCCAATTCCCTGAGTATAAACTGACAGCTTGGTCACGTCAAAATCACAGACCGATGCACCATCTATCAACTCTTTTGAGTAGGCATAGTAGCCACCGATAGCATTGATTTCACGACGAGCGTACTCGGATAGCTCAATGACTTTCTCAAAGGATTCTTTGCCTCGAAGAGCTAAGTTCCGACGCGAAATATCCAGACTAGCCATCAACAAGTAAGAGGCAGATGTAGACTGGGTCAGGTTGATAATCTGACGAACGTACTCAGGATTCATCTGCTCCCCGATAAGAAGGATGGAGCTCTGGGTCAAACTCCCACCAGACTTATGCATAGAAACCGCCGCCATATCCGCTCCAGCGTCCATAGCAGATAATGGCAATTTATCTGTAAAATGCAAATGCGCTCCATGGGCTTCATCCACTAAAACCAGCATGCCAGCTTCGTGAGCCATCTCTGTTAATCCTCTCAGATCCGAACAAATCCCATAGTAAGTAGGATTATTGATTAGGATAGCTTTAGCGTCTGGATGTTCCTTAATGGCCTGGGCAGCCCGGTCATTTTCAAGACCTAAAGCGATGCCGATTTTAGGATCCACACTCATCTCGATATAGATGGGAATGGCTCCACATAGAACCAACGCATTGATAGCAGATTTGTGGACATTTCGTGGCAGAATAATCTTATCTCCAGCCTTACAGGTGGAAAGAATCATGGTTTGAACTGATGAGGTTGTACCGCCAATCATGAGAAAGACATGGGCTGCACCAAAAGCATCCGCAGCTAATTCCTCCGCATCCCGAATAATCGAAATGGGGTGACCAAGATTATCCAATGGTTTCATCGAATTAACATCAATACCAACACATTTTTCCCCTAACAGTTCGACCAATTCTGGATTTCCCCGTCCACGCTTGTGACCCGGCACATCAAAGGGAACAATCCTTTTCTTGCGTAGTTTGACCAAGGCCTCGTAAATTGGGGCTTGGTTTTGATCTAACTTCTTCAAGACATACTCCTTCACCGTATTTTTAGCACCTCAAGAAGATAGAGGCGACTAAAGGTTGACTTATGAAAAAAGAGCAGGTCTTCACCTGCTCTGCAATCTTCTGACGTGTGTATTTTGGTTTCTGTTGAGTATGTCTGTTCCTGATGTTTCCTAACTCTCTAGTAGCAAATATTACGTACTTTATTGATCGTTTCACAAGATGACGTGTGCTTTCACCACACTAAAAATTTATGAATTAGGACAAACGTCCTAACATCAACTTATAAAAGTAGGCTTTTAACCCTATCAATAATGTGGCCTTTCAACCACGCTTCGGCATTCAACCCTGCCTGTCCGTAGGCATTTTTTACTCGGGTTTATATTTGCTAGAAAACATCATCTCATTTTCTAAGCCTTATAACTATACCATGTTTATAAGAGCTTGTAAAGGATTTTGTGAAACTTTTTTAAACAATTTCTTTTTTTGTTCGTGAAATATTACTCAACAATAAAAAGAAACCGTTTAAAATTGAAATCAAAAAACAAAAACAGGAACTAAATTGATTAGTTCCTTTGTTGAATCATAAGTATAGTCAGTTATTCAAAATCTTATCTACTTATCTCGTGCTACTTGAACAGCTAGTTCAAAATCAGTCATCATATAATTTTCATCTAGGCGGATGAGACCATAGTACTCATTCCAAAATAGCGAATCACTGTTGCTGGACCACTTTAATCCATACCATAGTTGAGTGACATCATTTGTATTTGATGGTGGAATTGACCATAGATGCTTCTTGAAAATTTCTTGAACAAGCGGAACATCTAGTCTAGTAGTCAAGTCAAGTTCATTTAATTTGAAAGTAATAGAATGTTTTTTCGCTGCCTCAATACTGTCCTTGTTAAATCGAACCTGAATAACCTTAGAATCTTCTATAGCCACATCATGGTCCTCAGCACCGTAAAAGGAAATACTGCCCAGTACTATGCCATCTTTTGCTAGGAGATAGGGAGCATAAGGAACAGCATTGCTATCAAGCCTGAAGCCTTTTTCGATGGTAACTGTTTTATCTCCAGGATACTTTTGGAAACTGCCATCTGTCAGGAGCTCTTCGTAGTCGCTACCACCATCGCCCTGTCTTACATAGATGTCAAAACCAGCATCCATCAGCTCACTGGCTTTAGTTTCTGCTAAAATGATTTTACTTTCATTAATTTGCAAAATTGGTGCTTGAGGTGGCAAACCAATCGTGAGATTAAACATGACTCCTACCAGAAAGACCATCAAAGTTATAAGGAGGGCAAGTAAAGACTTTCCAGTCCTTTTTCTTGCATTGAAAAGAGCCATTAGAGCAGGTAGGAGGATCATTTTGGCTAAAATAGAATTCCCCACACCACCTCTATTTAAGGTCTGAAAAGCAAAGACTCCTGCAATAGCAATCAGGGACAGGTAGACCAAAATCTCACCTAGACCCAGCTTTTCAGTTCGAGTCTGTTGGTTTACAGGCGTTTCGTACAATGACTGCCCATTCTCTTTCCTCTTTTTTAGAAAGAGATAAAAGCCCAGACCAAGTAGCAGATTAAAGATTGCAAAAACTATTAAAGTACCTATTATCGCCGTTCTAGCCATGGCTCTCTACTCCTTTATGTTCTCTCACAAATCTTATCTTTCTCTTTAGTACCCAATTCCCAATCAATAAAACCAGCAAGAAGAAGGGGCCGCCTTCTATCAGCACAATGGGTAAAGCCACTAGAGCAATCATCAAAAAACTAGCTTTCTTCTGACGCCAACTACCGCCCCATTCTCCGTTTATCAGTGACCCTAAATAGTCGATGTAGTCAGTAAACCAAGCCAATAAGGGATTTTGAATATCATTAGCCCTAAGGTAAATGAACAAAGCAGAATTTAGCAAAACATAAAGAATTCCAAGGACTAGAATAATCTTTTGACTAGTTCGAGTAGCCTCTAGAACGATTTTTTCTCTCTTCTCTGGTTTTATTTCCTTGAGACTTGGATTCTTACAAGAGAGTTTTTCAAATCTAAAGGCCAGAAATCGGTAGAGATAATACTTTTTTATATCATGCTTCATAAAACCTCCAATCTAGGAAGGATAATTATTTATAAATCATGGTTTAAATATCTAATTTCAAGGAATTGCCTTCCAAATAGACAGCTTTTGACTCAGTGATTTTGATTTTTTGACCTTCTGAAAAGCCAATGGTTTCACCATCCTTTAAGGTGACATCACTGCCTAAAACATACTGAAGAATAGACAGGAGGAAATAATATAAGTCATCGCTATTCATAGGAGACTCGATAATTTCAATCTCAGTTTTTCCAAACTCTTTCAAACCATAAGTGTAAATGCTGGTCTTATCTTTCTGATTGATAATCCCCATATAGATCCAGAGTTGAAGGGGAAGCATTTCTTCTTTCAAAAGGTCTGCCAGGTCTAGATAAAGATCTTTAGGCAAAAGCAATGTAGCAGAACCTTGATAAATACCAATAGCTGATTGACTAGTTTTTAGGATAGAGGCATTGACTTTAGTTAATAGGGAATAAGTTTCTACTGGCGAAAGATTGTCAGACAAAATAGAAACAATGGCGTGTTGTGTGTGCTCCTGTGTATCCTTCTCAACATCCTGCCAGAGGTAAGAATAGGCATACAATTCTTCAAATTCTTGACTTGGGATAGGCAAATCCATTAAAGCCAGCGCAACGAGAGCACCATCAATCACAAATGTTGCACTAGAATCATCCCCAGAAACTTCAGAAATTTCAAGCGCCCAGTGAGATTTCAATTCCTGAACGACCTGGTCTAAAGAATAGGCCTGCTTGCCTTTGAAGAGAGGCATGGACAAGTTCAGTTGTTTTTTCTTCTCTGACTTTTCTTTCTTACTTGTAAATAGATTTTTTAAAAAATTCACAGGACTTCTCCTTTTTCTCATATCAGTTGGAAAGCAAAGCTCTCTTACTCAAAGTAAGTCGCCATACCAAGTTTCCTCATCCTCAAAACCGTAAAATTTCTCATCAAGTAGCCAATTTCCATCCACCAATCTAAGTACAAACTGATGCTTCATTTCTAAAGCTTCTTGATAATGGGTGATGACTCTTGCTTCTTCAGCCTTTGTCATGATGAAATCTACAGAAAAATCATTCCTTTTAACATAGTTATACTCACTTGGGGAGCTATAAGAAATTCGAACTCCTCCTTCCAAGTAATTTTGAGTCACTCGTCCAGTTAGAAGTTGCATTTGCCTCTGAAAATAGTCATCCATAAGTTCATTCCACTTGGGATGAATTTGATTTGCTGGGATGCCAAGGCCTTCTTTTTCCTTATCCAGTGCTCTGTTACGCTCAAAAATCTCCTCTTCTAACAAGGTTAAACTTTTGAGTAAATCAAGCAAGGGTGGGATGATTATTTCCGCCATAGCTCGATAGTTTTCAGGGGTATTTTTATAGTTCACTCTCATGATTCCTCTCTTAACACTCCTGGATTAATTGCTTTACTTCTATGTCTGAAAGTTGTCCATCCATGTAGAGTTTCCTAAGTAAATCTTTATCTACGGTAATTTCATAATAGTCAGTCACAAACTCATGAAATCTCTCAAAGCTATCAAAAAGGTAAGAGAGCAACCATTCTCCGCCATCCTGATCTTGGTAAGTCTGTTGATGCGCGTGATCGTCATACCAGATAAAGAAGGTTGTTTCATCCTTTTGGTCTTTTGAATAAAGTGAGAGATACTTTTCATCCAGACCTTTATAAAATCCGTCTATGATGTCTTGATTCCACTCATCCGCAGCAAATTGACTCAAACTGCTTTCATGATCAAAGCCCTTTATAAGGATCATTTTATCAGTAAAGATCACATCTAGAGAATCACCAGAACCGTTGTCGATAAGGTAACGGATTCCGTAGCTTTCCTCAGTCTTAACGATCAATCGAAGCCAGGTCTTATTTGGATCTGTTCGATACTCTTCAATGACAAGCAAGGCATCTAAGCGCGTCTTTATCTTGTCCCAATCAATCTTTCTCATCTCTAAAAACCTCCATCTTATTCTTCGATTTATCAAGATCACAAGCTCTGTAACGAGCTGTTAGATAGCCTGAAAAGCTAATCTGAGGGATATTCCACTCATTAGGCAAATAAATCGAACAATCTACCTGGTCACCTAGAGGGGAACTTGCTGAGAAGACGTATCTTCCCAAATCCTCATTATTAGGATTTCTTTCAACTTGACCCAATCTGCTAGTATTGAACCAGTCTTTAAACAGTAACCAGATTTGCTCGGCATCTTCGTTTAATAGGGAGACTTTCAAGTTGTAGCTGATTCCGACTCTACATCTTTTTTTGAATCCTGACTCATCAGCCTTACAAACTTTTATCGATCCCTTATCATACTGCCAGTTATCACTATCTAATAGGGGAAATTGAACAGATAGATTGTCTTTAAATCCCTGCATAGTATCAAATAAATCTTTGGAGGCAGCTTCGAATAATTCTAGTTCTTCCATAGTCTTCTCTTTAATTTTCATAGCTAATCACATTTCGATTTAATCTGCATCAACCCAGATCTGGTATTTTTGACAATGTAGACATCTAAACAAATAACCACAGATAGGCCCGTCTTTGACCAAGTAGTCTTCTACCTCTTGATATTCTTCACACGCTTCATAGTCTGCCAAGACTTGCTCAGCGATTCCCAAATCTTTCAATTCTCGAGTTCCAACTGTACCCAAGTAAGCACAGTAATCTTGGCAACAAGAAAGCCAATATTCTCCCTGCCAACTAGAGTATCCTGGGGTCTGACAAAAAAGTAGCTGATTCTTTTCTGGATCCAATTCACCCTGCCACTCGGCATCTTGGATAAATTCTGCATCGAATTTTTTAGCTGCTTGACCATTTGCAATGCAAGTTGGGCAGAGATGTTCTACCTCTTCAATACTGTAGGGTCTAAGAGCATAATAAACATTGCTTTCTTTCCCACAAGATGGACAAACCTTAGCTTCTCCTTCAACAAATGAACCTGTAGCTAAGGGATCTGGATGATAGAGAAAATGTGGCAAAGACTGTAATAACTTCTGTCTTTGCTTCTTCTCTTCTTTTCTTAGGGGACGAGGAAGGGCATAACGATCACCATGACTCTGATTCATTTCTTGTAAACGGCTCAGTTTCTTTTTCTGTTTTCGATCTGGTTTATCTAAGATTTCGGTAAATAAGCTATAGGCACTAGTGTAGAGACCCAATTGTTCATAGAGGTCAACTAAGACTTTTTTAGCTTCTAAATCATCAGACTTAGCTAATTCATCAGCCAAATCATAGAGTGCCGCAACACTTGAAGGCTTTCCATCTTTAGCATGGTATTCCCTTGTCCGGGTGATATATTCTTGTAAATATGGATTCATCTGGCCGCCTTCCTAATGGATGACATAAAATCTTAACAAATAGTAACTAGGACATTTCCATTGAGCTCCAGAATCTTTTTGTAAAAGTCTTTCATTTTGACAAAGCAGGTTGAAATATCATCCTTTATTTCTTCCTCTTCCTCAAGATAATCCCAAATATTAGGATACAAATCGGCCTTCTTACAAGCTTCCATACTAAAGTCTTCCAAGGCTCTGTGCATGTCAAAACTTTCTAGAGCTTCTATGATTTCGGCTATCTTATTTTTTTCAGTATAGGCTATGTACTCAGACACTTCTTCTAAAGGAGTCACTCCTAAAACCGCTTCTCTCAAGGGATTGTCATCCAAAAATTCTGAACTACTAAATCCTGTCAAGACAAAGATCAAGGCATCCCACATTTTGTCAATATCTAGTAAGATATCATGACTATCAGCGGAATCCTCTGCAAAATCTAACAAGTCATCTTCTTGATTGGAAAGACCTTTTATTTGATCTAATTCATCGTCTGGTAAATATTGATAATTGGCAATCATTCCCATGATTTTACTCCTTTGAATCAGTTAGTATTATACGGATCTTTCTAGCTCTATTTCCCTAGAAAATGCTATAATGGAGCTAAGAAATTGTTTTATTGAATGTTAAATAGGGGGAAATAGTAATGTTCACTAGTATTGTTTTGGGTTTTTATGCTCTTTTCTTTCTATCCTTGTCCTTTACTATCTATCTCTATATCAGACTTGTAGTTGCGGTCAGACAAGGGAAAGATGTCCCAAAATGGATCTATAAACTCGGCCATGCCATTCAAGGTAGAATTCACGTTGACTATGAAGAAATCACAGATGCTAATGCCCTTAAAGAGATTCATTGGTTCTTGCTGATCTATTTAATCGTAAATCTACTGGTATTGGCTGGCTTCTACTATCGTGGCAATAGCTTTCCGCAAGCAATTTATGAATGTTTGAAAAAACAATTTTTTATCGTACTTGTTAGTATGGTTTTAAAAAGTATCGGCAAATTAATCGTATTAGCTATAAGAAAAAACTTTCAAAACAGTCATGCCTATGCATCAACCAACGCTTTTGTCGGGACAGCCTTTTTAACGAGTTATGTTTTTATGTTTTGCATGATGATGAGTGGTCTTCCAGCTCAACCTGTTCCAGTAACCATTCAAGATACCACTGTCATTATCGGGGAGACCAAGGCTTCCGAGCTTTTAGACCAAGGCTTTACCTTTGGAGATAAAGGCGCAGAGAGTTTCATCACCAATCCAAAAAACGACCATTTCTACTACGGCCAGCTTCTCGAAATCAAGCGTGAAGATCAGTCCTATGGTTTTATGATCCTTACTCCTACTGGCAAAGATACTGATCAACTCAAAAACTGTGTCATTACCTACTATAGAACGCCTAAGGATGCCCATCAATTGCAGGGGATTTCTATCAATCATGTCAGTTTAGCAAATCTCAAGCTCCAAGATTTTCAAACAAGAAAATTAATCGATATCTTTGAAGTCAATCCTGCTGATTACAATGTCGCTGAGACTGACTCAAACTACATCCTAACCATTCAAACGGCAGATTACGACCTCTGGAAAAGATACAGGATTGAAGCCAAGTTCAATTCAGATGGTTCCATAGATCGTTATGGTGTTAGAGCTCAACACAGTATGTGGGAATAAGATAGTATCATTTCAATACGAGCAAGTATAAGATTAAGTAAATGATTAAAAACTACTTAATCTTATGCTTGTTCATTTTTTCTTGGAAAATATCTGTAAGAATTTGTCGCAATTCTTGAGCTTCCTTTTCTGGAAGTTGACCTTCTTGTTTAGCAACAGCGTACAATTCCGGATATTCAAGAGAAATTCTCTTGACTGTACGTGTAATAGCATGTTTTCTAACAAAAAACGGAATCCGTTTAATCATATCTTGAGGAAGTAAGGCGATAATCTTATCGGCAGTTTCCTTATCGTTAAGCTTAGAGAAAGTTAGTCCCTCTTTAATCATTTCTTGTTCTTTTTCGGTAAAATCTTGTAATTCCATATATCTACTCCTTATCTTCAACAACTTGTTTTTGTATGAGAGCTATTCTAACTATTCATGAAAATGGTTTATCTAGATACTCCCGTGTATGTTTCCCTCTGTTAAAAAATTCTTATTCTTTCGGTTGAGAATATACTTCGATATGCTGACCTAGTACCTTGATTTCTACAGGTAGATTATCGGATTTGTCACCATCAACATCCGTTTCCAATTCACTATCTGAAGAGATTTTTATATGTCGAGCTTTCAGATACTCGATATTGTCATTTACGACAACATCCCCTTTTAATAAATCAGGGATAACTGACAATTTAGTAAGAATTGACGCATCTTTTAGAATCAAAATATTAGCATAACCATCCTTGTCTTCATCAAAGATTTTTTTGTCAGCGAAATAATTTGTGAGGAGAACTAAAACATGACTGGCTGGGCCAATGTAATTACCATTATCAGTCTCAACTTTAATGTTAAATGCTTGATCTGTAACCACAGACTTCATGGTATTAATCGCATAGGCGAGCATACCAAACTTTGTTTTATCTTCTATCCCAACGTTGTGGATAGCTTCTGGCAAAGAGCCAATACTAAAGATATAACCAAAATAATTTCCATTTGATTTTCCAATATCAATCTTGTTGGTAGAACTGAAATCAAGCTCGTCAATAGCACTATCAATATCCTGAGAGATTTCTAATAGTTTCGTAATGAGATTTCCAGTTCCCCCTGGGATAATCGCCAGTTTAGGAATATAGTCTTTCTCAGCAATACCAGAGATTACTTCATTGACAGTCCCATCTCCACCAAAAACAAGAACTGCATCATACTGCTCTCGAGCAGCTTCTTCTGCAAAGTTTGTTGCATCTTGCGCTTTTTCCGTAATTTTAATCTCTACATCATCAAAGTAGTCTCTAGCTTTATTCTCCAGCTTCACCTTATAATCCAGAGCTTTTTCACCTCCAGATGTTGGATTAATAATCACCATAATTTTATTCATTTATTGTTCTCCTGTCATTAGATTTTCTTACTTTAACTAACCATCTCAAGTTTGGTCCATATAAATTTTGATCGCTTGGTATTCCTGCTCTTTAGCATAGGCAAACACCTCTGAAGCTCTAATGTAATCAAAGATATTTTCCTCTAAATCTTCATCCCAGATCGATTCATGAAATATTTCATTCTCTTGACATGCTTCATAGAAAATATCGAGGTGAACCTGATAAAACTCTTCATCTTCATTTGAGGCTTGTCTTACTAAGGATAGTTGAAACATTGGCTTATCAGATATAGCTGTAAATGTCCCCGTTTCAAATAAAATCATCTCATCCTCAATGGGCTCACGACACAAGTCTTCAAAGATTGCTACCATTTCCTCTAAGGGCATCTTATCGGTGATTCTTTCTCTTAAAAATTCAAGTGATTGCTTCATATTTTTTCTCTTTCTAGATGGTTTTCGTTCTTAGAATAATCCTATTAAAAAATTGAATCCCTACACCTTTTATTATACTACATAAACAGAAAAAAGACCTAACCAACGGGCCCTTACCTTTATCTCAGTCTAGATCTTTTTGATAATCGGAAAAACCTCTGTAAGGACGTCTATCCCAAAATTAATTCCCTGTACTTGGTAGTGATAGATTGGGTCTAAGCAAAGTTTAAAACTCACAGATACAACTTTCATCTCACATTCTTTAGAAATTCTCACGATTAACTTCTTCAAAATAGTCATCCAGATGATGGTAGATTTGCATATCTTCTTCTGAACCATCTTTCAAAACTGCAAATACCTTCACTTTATCATCATTGACAAATACGAAATTATGTTCACCAAAATAAGCCTGATAACCCTTGTCAACTAAGGTCCAAAGTTCATCTTTTGTTAAACCAAAAATATCTTTTTTTACAAGATAGGTTTTCCCGATTTCCATTTTCATGATAGATATTTCTCCTTAAGAAGCTAGATAGTGCTAGATGTTTTCTCTTTACTGCTCAATCCGTCTACTAAAGCAGTAGCATACACTCACAAAGAACTTTGGTTGACTATTGAATATCTTACATCGCTTCTTTCACATATCCTTCGACATCTTCAATCTCTACAAACAACGGGTCTAAGTGACATAGGAAGTGCCAATCTTCGGTGTCGCGTTTTCTGTAGACAATCGCTTCACCGTCTTCACTTCCGAAAAAGCTTCTGTCGACTTCGTACCCTTTGCTTTCTAAGAAAGCTTTTGCCTTGCGGAAGTTTGCTTCTCTGACTTCGACGTAAGCTTTCACTTCATCGTTGTTAACGACATACGCGTCTACTTTTGTAGCTCCTTCGATCACTTTATCGTTTTTAAAGGATAGATTCGAAACCTCTTTCCAAATAATGTCCACATTTTCCTCAGAATTAAACGAAAACCTAGATAAAGGGACAATATTCCCGTTAAAGACAATCTCCATATAATCCGGTAGATTTTTTGAATTAAAATATTCCACTTCAAAACCATCTTCGTTTTCTAATGTATACCCAGGGATTCGAGTTACAAATTCCCGTCCTTCTTCTAAAGTCTCAAATAAGACTAAATCCTTTGAATAATTGTTTTGGTACAATTCTAATAGATACATCATTAATCCTTCCAATATTTGGATAGATGATAGTTTTTTAGCAAACTAATATATTTAACACGTGAGGATAGAGGTTCAAGCATTCTTTTTTACTAAATAGGATTGATTGCTAAAAATTTCACCGGCTTACCTCCTCTTATCTCATCCTCAATTATAACACGTTTCCACTCACATATCAGATATTTATTATTGGACCAAATAACCTTTTGAAATAGAAAACAAGCTCACCAATTCATCAAGTCTATATTTTTTATGAGATTCTTCTTGATGTTAGATAAAGGGCTTCGACTTGCAAATCTATGGTATTTGATTCTGCTAACTTGTATAGCAGTAATAACATGCATTTTACTAATGAATAAACAAAAATCTGAGTAAATAGCTGAATAAAGCAAAATGGATTAATTACACCATTAATTTAAAAGAAAAAAGTGACGAGTTTATTTGTTATCTCGTCGCTTTGCTGTTTTTCAGTGGTCAAGCTCATGACTTGGTTAAGTTTGTTTCTGCCTTTTCTTCTCAAAAGGTGATAACTCTTTACCCTAGTATTTGCTCAACTTCCTTAATCTTATTTTTCAGAGTTTAATACTGACTAATTAGTATCCGTTATGATATCGAAACTTCTTTCTCCCATCGTCTGAGCACATCTTTTAAAGGCTCATCTAGATAGGTATAGGCTTTGTCTTTAATCCAATCAGGTATACCATAAGCAGCTTCTGCAATACTTCCTGTGATGGCAGCAAGAGTATCACTATCCCCACCAATAGAGATAGCATTTCTGATAGCGTCCTCAAAGTCTGTACTTTCAAGAAAGGCAATGATAGCTTGAGGTACCGTATTCTGGCAAGTTTCATTGAAACGATAAGTAGGACGAATTTCATCTAGTGTTTGTGAAAGATTATATCCATACTCTTGTTCTATATGCTCCTTGATAAGTCTCTTACACTCTGTAGGATTATCGTTGATCGGTTTTCCATAGTCACCACTGTAACCTCCGAAGTAATAACGACACATAAAGATAGTATCAGACGTCGCCATAGCTCCTTTGACACCCTCTGGATGGTTATGAGTCACCTCTGCAGAAAGTCGTGCAACTGCTCTTCTGGACGGCCAGACTCCCGTTCGTGCACAGAAACTACAATCCATGGTCCAGGCACATGGAGAAACACGCATTGCTGAGCCATTTCCAAAGCTATTATAAGGTTCTCGATCGTCGCCATCAACCCAATTCCCAAATCTTGCACCGTAACCTGCATCGGGATACATCCTACCATATTTTTTCATGGCGTCAATAAAGTCATCCTTCTGACCGCCATTCATAATAGCTTCTGCAACAGCACAGGTCCTAACCGTATCATCAGTGAAAAAACAATTCTCACGAAATAATGGAAAGTCTTTCGTTTTAATATTGTCCCATTCGTAAACTGAACCCACAATGTCTCCAACAATTGCTCCTAGCATGGTATTCCTCCTTACAAACTATTGGTTGAGACTGACATTTCTACTTTTCATACTCGTCTATTCTATCAGCATATTCAGTCAAAAGTTTTTTTGAATAAACTTTTTCTTTCTTTGAGTCTCGAACTTCTTTCCAAAGAATAGAAGCTACTTTTAGTTTATTCGAGTAGTTACCACTATTTTCGTCTGCACAGAAATCCTTTAAAAACTGATTCCATTGACAAACCGAATGATCATACTTAGCATAATCTGAATTTCCATAATAAACTTTTAGCATATCTTGGATTGTAAAACTCAAATCATTTTCTCTTTTTACTTTTCTCCAAGCTGTAGCCATATCAGCAGTAAATTTAAAGGGCGAAACATCTGTTAAAGTTGAGAAATATTCTCTAAAGTATGCATTAAAGGAGAATCCACATTCAAGTAAGGGAGTATTTAAGGTAAGGACTTCGACTCGTTTCTTATTCCTTTTTATTGATGATTTTTTAATCAAATTACCCTTAAAGTACTGCTCAATAATATCATTCAGTTCTTGTTTTGTACCTCTATATTCAAGCCCTAATGACTTGCATATCTGTGAAAGTTCATCCCGATACCAATAGTATTTATTAAATTCATCAAAGGATGTGATTTTATCAAACTCAGGTCTGCTTTCTATCAATATAACACTCCTTAAAGTCAGTTTAGGTTTTCATCTCAAAATAATGGAGTTTTAGTTTCTTTATTTTGAGGATTAACTACGTTTCACTAACAAACTCACACACTCAGCGGTTCGGACTTACCGTATCATCTGTAAAAAAGCAGTCTTCCCGAAATAAATGAAAATCCTTCGTTTTGATATTGTTCCATTCGTAAACTGAACCTACAATATCTCCAATAATTGCTCCTAGCATGGTATTCCTCCTTATGGCATATCAGATTCGTTACACATTTCTAATGAGTCACTCTTTAAAAATGGCACCACCAAATCAATCCACTCATAAGGCAGGTAAGCTGATAAATAGCCGTGGTTATAGCCCTTTGCTTCATACAAAATTGTATTTGAATGTAGTTGATGAAATAATTTCGCTGATTCTTTCACACAGTTCAATTCTTTTTCACCATAAATATACAGAACCTGAGCCTTGCTAGCAGAAATCATATCTTTCAGCTTGTAACATCCCATATAGTTTTTGTAAATGGTCACCAATGTTTTGACAGGGGTCCTTGGCAAATCCTCCAAATAATAAGCTTTTATTTCCTCTGGATAAGCCAGTTTAGGATAGAGTTTGTTCATCATGCTTAACTGAAGTTTGCAAGAGAATTTATTGAACATCAGTTTACCAAATAGAGACACTAGAAAGATGCTGATTTTAGCTAACCTTGGTTGAGGAATACAGAGGCTTCCATCTATGATGGCCTTCTCTGCAATTTCACTGTCTAAAGACAAAAGCTCCATGGCAATTTGACCACCAAGTGAAACACCACCGATTGCAAACAATTTCCCACCACAGTTTGCTTTGATATAGTCTAGAATCTCCAAAGCAGAATCTTCAGTAGAAACATAATCAAGTTGATATTCCTCGCCGTGGCCATTCAAAGTGGGTAGAATTATACGATATTCTTCTGACAAGATTCGTGCTTGACGAAGATAATTCCACCAAGAACTTCCACCACCATGTATCAGTAAAATAGGAGGCAAATTCTTATCACCAAATTCATGGAATTTCATGTTTAAACTCCTTATTGTAGGACTTTCACTAGCTACACCCTTGTTTAATCAGCTCGTACAAGCAGTGACACCGCCTCAACATGTGGTGATCGCAAACTCCTATATTTAGAACGAAAGTGACTGAGTTGTTGTTTAAAATTAAACTTTAGAATGAAAATATTTTATAGTTAGCATTTTTCAAACTTTATAGCTGATAATTGTCACTCAATAAATTTACTTGCTAACTTGTAAACCTTTTGAATCTCTTTACTTTTAACGTCCCAACTATCAAGTTCTTCTTTGATCAACTCTGAAAATTTTTTGCTAATATCCCTCAAAGCATTACCAACTGATTTTCTAACATATTCACTAGAATCTTCTTTTAATGTTGCGATTCGTTTAATAGCTTCATCTGGATTATCCTTGAAATATGGTCTACTCGTCCATATTCTTAATCCCTCTGTTACTGCTCTCCTTGTATTAGGATTGGTATTTTTTAACCATTCATCAATCACTGGAAGTGCTTTTTCATATCCTATTTTTTTGCAAAATTCATCAAATGCTTTCGCCAATACTTCCTGAACTCTCCAATTATCATCTTTTGAAACTTTATCTCGCATAAATGCTAAAATATCATCTTGTTCTGATAAGTATCCAAAAAGAAATACACTGTACATTCTAACTTGATATACATTGGATTTAAAGGCTAGAAATGCTAATTCTTTGATATACGCAATATCGTTTGATTGATAGTCAGAAAGAGCTCTTTTTTCTTCTTCTTTAAATCCATTTTCTATTAAAGAGAATTCTTTTTCTAAATTTAAAATATATTCTTTCATGTAACTTCGGTTCCTCATAGAATTTTAAGTATTATTCTATACAAGTTTTTAACGCTTTTACCAGTAATTCTAAACACTTGACGTAACTTAATAAAATTAGAAATAAGAAAAACTTCGTATTTTGATTTATTAGATACTTACACACATAAAAAATGTTATGTATTAAACCAAACTGACAAATCCTCATCAGATACAAAATATTTCCAAGCAACTGTAAATCCATAGAGTTCCTTATATTTTTCAATCCATTCCGCATAATATGGAACTCCAACAGGTGTTTCAGAGACTTCCTGTTCTAGATAAGAATATGGATGAGCCACAATACCTAGATCAATATTATCGACTTGCCAATTATAACCCTCTTTATGCTCACCTCCTAAATTATCTATTAATCTAGAACTTCTTAAATCAATATCTGAGCAGATTGTCAACGATTTAAACTTTTCAAAATCAGAATTGAAGGGTTTTATGTAATAGGAAGCCTCCACATAGTATTCATCATCATTATTTGGATAATGTGCACCAATGGAAATTTTTATGGGGGAACCATTAAGTTCTAACCAAAAATTTCCGATTGGTGTTTTTAGGATATCATAAGCTTGCTTAGAATTCATCACTTCTTTAGCTTCTGATAAATCGCAGATTACTCCTTCACTTATTAAACTGTTGTTGGTTTCTATTATCTTTTCGTTTATAGTAGATAATTTTCGTTCTACTTTTTTTATTTTTTCAAGAGGGAACGGCGGTTTGTTGGCTTGTTTTTTGAAAACTTCAGTAACTTGTGCTTCTTTTAGATTAGAGTTGTTTCCAACAGGAACTTCTATCCAATCAAATTTCTCTATTGACTCATCAGAACAATAATAAACATATTCTTTGTCATTCGAAAAGAATCGAACATTACAAAAATTCAATTCTTTACATGGTTTCCATAACAACTCTGGTTCTAAAGGTCTTTTTTTAAAATAATGTGTTTCGTCCCTATCCCAAAAATCTTTATACATCCATATATTACAATAGGGGCAAAAATACTCATCATAATCGTCCAAATAACATTGATTTGCATGACAATTTAAACATACTAAGTCATCATCTATAAAACCATCTAATTTTACACCATTTATGCATAAAATATATTCATCTTCTACCTCTAAAACATCTGTTTCGATTGAATGATCAACAAAACTTAGCCATTCTTCAAGCGTAAATCCATATATGCTGTATAGCGTTACCTCAGACCATCTTTCTCTTAGTGACTTACCATCATATATTTTAGCATTAAAAAGTTCATCAGCCGTTCGAAATCTAGCACCATTAGGTAAGTCACATAAACCAGCCCAATATGGCAAGGGGTCATTTTCTGAATAACCAATAAAGCGAAACTCTGTTATAGGATCACTTTCAAACGAGAAGCAAGTTTCGTCTATATTCTTTCCAGCCTTAAATTCCTGAAGTAGATAATCTATATGTAAACTTTGAATGTCATTCCCAATTGAAGTTTTAGAGCTATAAGGAATACCCAATTTAAAATCAGTTACCTTAAATGAAAAATAGCCATCTAACAGATGAAAATGAAGGTAATTGTCTTCAAAGTATAGAGCATGAAGCCACCATTTAGATAATCCACCCATATCTTTCATGAGGAAATCACTAACACATTCACACTTTAAATCCCAAACTAGTGAAGAAGAGTTTGTAAAATCACTTGAGGCTTTATCCTCTTCAATTGTTAGATATAATAATTTCTTTTCACTATAGAAACTGAAAGAGCTAATGATACAGTCAGTGAAATTATTTACCTTTTTTAGATAATCCGAAAGCTCATTTACTTCGGTTAAATAATGTATTCTTTTAGTCCACATTATCTTCTCCTCTATTAAACTAGTGATAGGAGGATACATTTATTCCCATTTACTTCTTATCTTTAGAAACAAAAGCATCCCCACAGTGTTTTTAGAAATAGAATTCATCTCCAATAAGTTATTAAACCTAGTAAAAAATATGAGCAGTTACTCTAATACTTCCCCTCTAAACGAGAAAAGGTCTTACCTTCAAGGCATTTCTTATCCCTCTGTTACAAGGTTTTTACGCTTTTACCAGCAAAGCTACACACTCAGCGGTTCGGACTTACCGTATCATTTCGTCGATTCCCCTCCTCATTCTACGAGTCCTATCCCATGGGCGGAGCATCTACTTCTACTTCGCTGATACCTCAGCTCGTACAAGCAGTGATACTGCCTCAACATGTGGTGCTAGCAAGCATCTATATTATAGAACGAAAGTGATAGAGTTAATGTTTAAACTTAAACTTTAGAATGAAAATATTTTTTCTTTTCTTACCCTACAGTATCCGTACAAATTTTATAGGCTTCATCTCATAAAAACTTGTACCTTGCTAAATTCAACAAACTGAAGCTTGTTTGTCTCATTTAGCTTTCTTGGGTTTCTTTTCTGGCAGTTCCGCATACATACCTTTCAGTAGTTCAGTAATCAAATCCATATCCTCAAATCTGTCGAATGCATACATCAATGTCTTTGAACCCTCATACGGATAACGCAATTCTGAGTCTGCAAGAAGTTTGTCCGATGTCGGCGTTCTCTTTAAAAATAGTTCATTATCGCAAATGTCACCTATCAGCTTACCGTTAAAATATATAAGGTAGCCACCCATCATGGATCTTATGACAATATCACCTACTGCAGAAAAAATCTCACGAACAAATTCATTAAATTCATTCACTATGATTACCTCCTTCATAATAAACCTTGTAAATTTTGCGAATCTTCGTTAATGCGATTTTTCTATTGTCTCTGCAGCATCAATGACTTTCCTATTAAGTCTACTGATGCAACCTTATAACCCGCTGCAAGGATTGTATTTGGCATCGTGTGTGTCGGTGACGGTGCCCAGTAAGCTGAATAATTATATGCTGACTTGCAGAGAGTACATCCAATAATGCACTCAATATCTGCGAAGGATAATGTAAGTTCAGTCTTTCCACATTCTTCGAGGTACTGTTTCAGTTTTGAAAATTTATCCTTTTCTACTGGCTCTTCGTCCATTTCACCGACCTGAACAAGTGCATTACTGAGTTCATCACATTTATCGACCATCCAGGAGAAATATTCCTCCTGCTTTGATGGGTTGAACACATCAGCCTCACGCTTGTAAATGATGCGTTTTGCCTCGCTGCCTTCCCGGCTGGAATACCAGTCTAGCTTGTCACCGAAGATTTCTTCTATCTCACTCTTCTTACTTTCCAATCTTTCAAATGCATTCTTGGTATAGGCATAGATCAGTAAAGTGAGGTACTTACTTCGTGTCACTGTATACGAAAGATGATAATCTGCTCCATTCACAGGAACATCATACCAGTTCTGTGCTAACGGTTTTCTAAGTGCAATATCGTTATCTCGACCATCTGCCTTGCAGTAATCCACAAAGTTTGCCCAAAATTGAAGCTGAAGTTCACCCAGATCACCCACAGGTTTTGTCACCTGTTTTTCCTTTTTAGATGACTCAGCAGGTTTTTCCTTTTCTTCAGGCAGCGAGGCTGGAATTGCTCTTCCATCGTTTACCCATGTAACATATATAAGTTTATCCATCTGCTGTGAGGTAAAACTGAACTTCCATCGATTTTCCATAAACTCCAGAAGTTTTTTACTTCTTTTATAGATATTACCTGCTGTCCAGTCAATCTCCTGTGCCACTTCAATTTCGGAATGCGATCCATTCTGATATCCTCTTCGTCCTCCATTCTTGGATGTCTTCTTATCTTCAAAGCTGTCATTCTGCAATGCAGAATTGATACTCTGTGAAAGAGGAAGAAGATTTCCAAGAGCACCGGACAGAAAATCAATCTCTTCACTACTAAACTGGCGGAACTGATTACGCCAGTAGTATTTTGATGGAGTCTGTGGAAGGATATGTTCAATAGAAACCTTATCCTTTTCCGTCTTTGTAAACATCTCCCAGCTTACCTTATCCAGGTTATTCTTCTTGGCAAGTTGATACTCATACTCATATAAGAAGTATTTGATGGAATTCCAATAATAGAAACCGCCCTTATTGTCAAAGTGCTTTTCAATCTTTGTTATAAAGTTCGGAAGTGCATACTCGATATTAGCTTCCGTAGTATCATTGATATCATTAATCAAATCATCAATGTCCATTTCCTTAAGGTAAATGCTTCTTGCAGCACGATAATACTCACTGCTTCTGAATGTGGCATTAAAGTAACCAAGACGGAAACAGATAAAGATGAATCTCTCAACCGCTGTAAACAGTTCGATTCTTTTCTCCGGCGGCAAGTCCCTTCGACCAATCACTGTCATTATTAAAGGCCTAAAGTGTCCGATTCCTATACGATTCAAACGGTCAACCCATACCTTTTCATCATCAGTAAGGTTATCGCTCTGCATTGGGAAGAAGGTATCATACCAATACTTCACCATGTCCTTAAGGCTGTATACATAGTTCAAAATCTCTGATGGTTCTAATTTAAAAACCTCAACGGTATCTGCTTCGCCAGGTTCGTCCTCAATATCAACATCAGGGTCATACTCACTATCCCCAACAACTGCCGGAAATTCGCCTGATACAACAACGGTCTTCTTTTCAAAAATATTCTTTACTGAGAACTTATTTAATAAGAAGTGGATGTAATCATCACCTTTTCTTCTAGAATAGGCAAAGTAAGCTATCCAATGTGCTCTTAAAAACTCATCATCAGAAAGAGGAGTCTTTTCATTTCTTCCAAGCTGATAATAAACTTCCTTCCACGTATCGTTGATCTGTTTACGAAGATTATCCTTGTCCATCTTATCGAACTTGTCATCAGCATAAAGTGTTGTCAGATATATCAAACGATTCTTCAGCAGTTCCAAATTCGTAAGTTTCTTACCACGATTGTTCATGGTTTCAAAAGCAACAAACACGTCATAATCATCATCGATTTCATGGATGTTGAACATCAATCTCTGAGTTAATTTCAGATACAGTTCATTGATGCCATCCATTCCTTCGTTCTCGTAAAGAGCAACCAGGTTTTCTCTAAAGAAGTTCTTTGCAAATTTAAGATTTCTTGTATAGTACGTTTCATTTACAGTCCCAGAATATGGTTCATTGAAAATTCTATACTGCAGATAATCGGAACTTGGATTATCCACCTCATAGCCGAACAGGTATGTAGTAATCTGTTTATTCGGTGGTCTGTGCTGACAGATATACTTGGAAATGACATCCTCTAATGTTTCGTATCCAAGTACAATGTCTCGGTCAGATAAACCTTCATTTTCCTTTAAGGTTCTGGAGTACTTTACGATTTCATTTAGAAGAATGACAAAGCTGGTAAGTCTCTGCTGTCCATCAACAATGTGGCAAGGTTTATATCCTTTCGACACCATCCACAGGTCACTACCCCATGATGTTGTCTCGGACGATTTCAGATTTTTTAGAGACAGTAAGCCCGTGTAATGATATCTACCGTCCTGCAAATTAATTAGATCATCCCAGAAATCCGCAAGTTGTGACTGCTGCCATGCGTACCCTCTCTGATAATCTGGTATTCTGAATAATCTGTTTTGAAATAACAGAGATAGTGGTTGAAGTTCATTAGCCATTATTCCTGCCTCCTAACATTCACTTTCGTTACTTGTTTTTATCTGTTCACCATCAGGCAGAATAAAAGATTGCTCAAATGTAACTTCCAACACATCCCCTATCTGTTTCATTTCCTCAAGTGAAACCGTATCCCTTTTAAGTTTCTTTCCAAAGTACTGAGGAGTCTGTCCAATCCTTCTGGCAAGTTCAGATATACTTATATTCTTTTTATTACATAACTCTTTAATCATATCGGATGTTTTCACGTGCTGACCTACATCCACTTAACTAATAAAGCATTTATAATTGTTTCTCAATCCAATTATCAATTCTGTTTTTTATATTGTTATAGTAAACTTCTGTCCATGATTTTGAATAAAAAGCACTATAATTGTCTATGTATGTACCATCATTTTTTTCCAAATCGAAGACTCTATATTTTCCATTTTCTTTTCTTACAAAGGAATTTTCTAATCCGTACCATTCAACTATTTTATTAAAATCGTACGCAAAGTGTTCCAGCCATTTTGCAGTTCCAGCTTTAGTATAAATATTTTCTAATCTACAATCAGTTTTACCTTCACATTTTCTTTTCAAATCAAATAACATATGGTCTATCCGGTCATAAAACTTATAGTATCTTGACGTGTTTAATCCTCCCATTTCACAAGGAAAGAAAAAAATCGGTTTACTACGATAATTCTTAAATGTTTCTACAAAATTAGAATTAAAACCTTCATGTTCCTTTATTCGTTTTACAGATAACAAAGCATCACAAGTACATTTCACACCATCGATAGTTTTATACTTGTGAGATTCCAAAGGGTATCCATCAGGGTCTTTATAAAATTCATAAAATACTTCCCAAGCTTTTTCGCTATCTTCGTATTTATTCAAAATACAGTTCATTAAATCAATATCAAATTCAAAAACATCTCTATATGTTAGATTTTCATTTACAAATCCCATTATCATTCCCCACAATATATTTATATATTCATTTCACCTTCATATAGCTTAGTATAAACCATTTGGTTTATAAATTCAATATTTCTACATTTTTCGCTTGTAAATTTTTTATGAATAAGAAAAACACCCTGCATTGCTGCAAGGTGTCCGTATCGTAGTTCTTGTTCAATTATCTCTTTAATTCAAGTGTCATGCCGGATTTGAATTCAAAGATAAGATTATTTTAGTTATATTTGCTTTTTGGATTAATAAAATTGGTTTATCGCATCTCTTTTCTTTAATAATGCAAATATATCATAAAGAAGAAACAATATCAACATTATTTAGTAATTTTTCCGGTTTTTAAAAATAATTCCCGCGTACACATGTCTGATAACTAAAAAATTCTTTTATCAAACACTAATAAAAAACAGTGACTTACTAGGTATAGTTACACACAGATCTACTTCTGTTCCTTTTAGAAACTTATATTTTCATTTTCAGGCATAGTAAAGACATCGTTTTTTTCAAAATAAGGTTTTACCATTTCTTTCCATATAGCTTTATGAAAATTGATTGAGTTTAAAGGAGATAGGCCATAATTTTCCAATGCATAACCATCATTTACTTCAACAACAAATGTTCTTCCATCACGAGTAACACCTATTTCTAGCCCATAAGCTATAGGCGCATCTTTCCAACATGATATCACTTCATCAACTACACTAGGATCAAATTGTGCATGATATTCACCTGTATAGGGTCGAACATCTAATACTTGACCATCTAACACAAAACAACGCCATTCTGCTATGGATGTTACAACCTAACTAATATTATATCTATAACAGATAATCTTTCCCTTATTACTCTTTGTTCAAAGATTCCAGTATTTCTCCATAACCTTCGTAGAAACGGTCTCTTGTAACTACTTCACCAGGATATTTTTTTCAAGAAGTAAGAATATATCATTTGGATTAATCCCTTCATCTAATAAATCTTGATACAGTAAGCTACATAATCTCATTTCACCCTTACTTGAAAATTTTAAAAATGTTCCAAATATTGGAATCATTGACAATAGATTGTATAGACTTTTTTTCATTGTTTACCATTTATCTAAGTTTATTAATTTAATCAAATATAACTACCCTATCATTACTGAAGTTATTAAAGGTAAGATTTACTTTATCATAAACTTCCTGAGTTTCCTTATAAATCTTATCAGAAACATATGAAGCTCTCAATTCGGATTTCTCAATAAGCACCCACTTTAACTGAGAGTATGAATATTTTGCAAAAGCAATCCATTGTGCGTAATTTATTGTCATTGGATTTTTTGTAAAGTAGATTTTCCCTGCATTAGCAGATGCGGCTATAGAATGTCCAATAAATAGCATCGTATGTAATTTGGGATGTTTCTCTCTATCCAACGAAAAAGGAATAGAATTTTTTATTGAATGTCCTTCGTTGATTTTCTTAAGGGCGTATCCAATTCTAATTATAACTTCAATAATCATTGTGGAAATAGCCATACTACTAAAATGAATGAAATCATAGCCTTCGTAATACATTCCTTGTACTATTTCTGCTATTGTTTGATCCTCGTCACCAATTTTTCCAAACTGAAGCAAATTAAATAATCCCATCAATGGTGCAGGTAATCCCATTGATGTCGTAATATCAGATTTAAAATGAATTATCTGCTTCGCTATTGCTGCAAAAATATCACTTTCTTTTCTATCTGTGTAGTTCTCCATAAATTGAGAAACTATTTTCCCAGTTTTATCAATAGTAGTCATCTTACCATTTAGAATATCACATACACCAATCACTAAACCAAGAAGTGGATCATGTCCAAGAGATAACAATCTATGATAGTAAGCAGATAGTCCATTAATATTTACTTTGGTATGACGATTATCTTGAGCGTCAAAAGGGACTTTACTGACCTTTGAATTTGCCAACTTTTCCATTTCTTCTTCAGGGAATCGTTGATTGAACCAATCTCTTACATAATTAGATAAAGGGCCACCTTTTAAACCATTTGGAGTTTTCTCAGGTATTCCAATTAAAAGAATATCAACAATCGCTGCTAATATCCCAGCTCCTGCACAAATCGATATATCAATTTTATCAAGTTTATGAATGTTGTTAAAATCATCCTGCAATGATTGAATAACTGTCTGATTAAGTTCCAATTCTTCATTTGTGAAGAGTGCATCTAGTTCATTCATTGAACCAACTTCGCACTCCGCTTTTACTACTAAGTCTTCCCATTTAGGTACAACGATAGTTTGTTTTTTAGTTTTGGTATCTATTATTGGTAGATCAGTCAGAGTATAGCCTAGCTCTCTCAATAATTTTTCACTTTCCTCTATACGTTCTTCTGCAATAGACATATCGGGTCTGTTTATTAAATCTAACTCTTTGGTTTGATAAGTTAAAATATTATTGAATTTTTGTTCTTCATCAGAATAAGTGAATTTACTCATTATTAGTCACCTAAATCATTTTTCAGATCCTTTATTGCTTGAGTTAGGAGGATATTTAAACTCTGTAGATAATCTAGCCGTTCCTTATCAGCATCTGCCTCGGTTTTCAGAGCTTGTATAATAGCTTCGTGTTTTTGCAATGCTTCTTTATATAACCGTTCTTTTTCCTGTTTAAGTTGTTTATTTTTTAGATTAGAAGCTAATAATATACCACCTCCGGCTAATACAACAACTGGAGCAGCCATTACAAACACTCCAGCTACCATACCACCTCCAACGACACCGCCAATAGCTGCAAGACCCGAAGTAATACCAGCCGCTGATAACCCTACAGTACCTAAACCATAAAGAGCTGCAAATGAACCTATCCCACCAATACCTGCCCCCAATGCACCAGCTAACACTTCTGGAATTGGACTCTCTCTTATTGTACGTGTTTTATCATTAAGAGCTGCCGCTGCTTCATTAATTATGTTTACAACTTGTTGTAGTGATTCTACATTTTGAAATACTGCTTCTTTACTCATAAAAAATCCTCAATCTTTTATTATTTTAATTATACCATGTATAAATTGAAAAACTGCAACATAAAAGTTAGACAGAAAAAATCTAACTTTTGGGGTGTTTTATTATGAAATTGAGTTATGAGTATATAGTTCAAATCTATGAACTTAGAAAGCTAGGTCAAAGATTCAAGCAGCTTTCAAAAAGATTTGATTTAGATGTTTCTGGGTTAAGATACATGATGAAATTAATTGACCGTTATGGGATAAAAATCGTCAAGAAAGGTAAGAATTGTTATTATTCTCCAGAACTAAAAAAAGAAATGATTGATAAGGTCTTACTTGAAGGAGGAAAAAGAAAAACGGAAATTGTTCAAGGATTTGTAACAGAGTTTTCTTTAGATATTCTTCTAAAGATTATTAAGCTTGCCCGTTCGACCTATTATTACCACTTAAAACATCTAGGGCAAACGGATAAGAATCAGGAACTTGAAGCTGTAATTCAGGCCATTTATTGTGAGCATAAGGACAAATATGGCTATCGTCGGATCCACTTAGAACTAAGAAATCGTGGCTTTGTGATGAATCATAAGAAGGTCCAACGTATGATGAAAATCCTTGGTTTAAGTGCTCGAATTCGCCGGAAACGGAAGTATTCCTCTTACCAAGGAGAGATTGGCAAGAAAGCAGAGAATCTCATTCAACGCCAGTTTGAAGCATCTAGACCAAGGAAAAAGTGTTATACGGATGTGACAGAGTTTGCCATTCCAAATAGCACGCAGAAATTGTATTTATCGCCTGTTTTAGATGGCTTTAACAGCGAAATTATTGATTTTAATCTTTCTTGTTCTCCTAATTTAGAACAAGTAAAAACGATGTTGGAACAGGCCTTTACAGAGAAACACTACGAGAATATGATTCTCCATAGTGACCAAGGTTGGGTTGGCAATACCAACACGATTCTTATCATCGGTTCCTAGAGAGTAAGGGAATCCAACCATCTATGTCACGCAAGTGCAACAGCTCAGACAATGGTATGATGGAGTCCTTCTTTGGCATTCTTAAGTCTGAGATGTTTTATGGATATGAGAAGAATTTTAGGTCTTTAGAAGACCTTGAAGAAGCTATTGTAGACTATATTGATTACTACAACAATAAACAAATTAAGGTAAAACTAAAAGGACTTAGCCCTGTACAATACAGAACTGAATCCTTTCAATTATTATTTTTCTAACTTTTTGGGGTCAGTACATAGACGAATGGTTATGATTTACTCCAAGGTAAAAACTGAGAAATAAAGTCTCGAATCTGGTTTGCATTGAGTGTCCATGAAATCACAATAATTATAGCAATAGCTAAACATGCAATATTCAACGCCTTAATATTAAAGAGCTTTGCATCCTTCTCGTTAATTGTAAAAATAAATTTTACCAAAATATATATTACATTAATAAGAACAAATGCCAAGAAATCAACTACCAGCAGTAGTCTAAATACGCTTACCACAGAAATATTCTGCAGAACGGATGTTGAAAATGTTATTCCTCCAACAAATGCCAATACAATTGCGGCGAATATCCCAAGTATGGAGATATATTCTTTTTCAACACCTTTTATTTGCTTTTGTAGGTTCTCTTTTGCCTCTTCAATACTATTAGCAAAAATATTATTAACGTTTTCAATCTGATGTAATGCCAGCTGAAAATGGTCGTAAATCTTTACAATCATCTTCTTACAGTCATCATTTACATCATTTTTATCATCAAGTGAATAAAGCAACAACTTTTCTAAATTTGTAGCAAAAATCCCTCGTTCTGACATTTCCAATGAATAGACATAATTACTTATCTCCGAATAAAGGATTCTGTCTAACTTGTTGCTTGATGAAATATATGATTCTATATTTTCGACTGTTTTTTGTGGCTCGTAATTCTGAGTCTTTAGAGACAATGCTTTACAAATACTGTTAATTTTTCTTTTGGTGTATGTAAATTTTTTTGACTGCTCCAGCGATATTATTGTATTATCTGTCGTTCGGAGCAATACATCCAAATTAGCATCAGCCATTAAAATACTCCCTTATTGTCTTGATTGTTATCTCGTTATTCTGATACGGAGTGTATGCGTCGATCCATGGCGATTGTCTGTGCGTCAATGACACAAGGTCTGTCGCTGAATAATCTGCAAATTTATCTACGACTTTATCAATAAGAGATTTATCATCATCCGAAATTGCTGTGTCCTCAAACTCAACTCTTTTAGAATTCCAAACATCATCTTCATCAAACATAATAAAAGATTCTATCGTAGGAATATCTCCACTTCCATACTGTTTATATTCATGGTATGCTTCTGGCACAACTGGTCCAAAATCCCATGCTTCAATTTTCTCATCAAAACAAGGAGTGTGGTCTTTCTTTTTTGTCAGAAAATAAGCCTGAATAAAATAAAGTACCTTCTGAAGTTTTAAATTTGAGATTCCGTAGTCGTGCTCATTGCTATAATTAATCACATGACGACATACATCTAAAACTTTATAGCTCATTGTCTCTACCTCCCTCCTTTATAACTATTTATTATATCACTATTTATATGTTTTGGGTGAACATTTTTAAAATTTTGTTGTCATCTATTCCACTGCCGAGGCTACCCCTTAATATAGAGTGGCTTGAACTACGGTCAGCCTTGTTATCCAAATCACTATCACAACTCCTGACATCTAATCCACAGCCTAAACCGTACCACTTATTTTTGAGCCTCGGCAAATTCGATTAGTAGATATATTTCCATATAAGAAAACCGAGCTTCCCGTCAGGCTTCTCTGATGATAACAACCTTACAAAAAACGAAAATACGCCACTTTTCAGCCTTTATTTATCCTCCCTTGACATCAACGCTACTGCCTCAACATGATGCGTCTGCGGAAATAGATCCACCGGCTGGACTTTCTTCAATTCATAACCCAATTCTTGGTAGAGTTTGATATCACGCACCATGGTTGCGACATTACAAGAGATATAAGCAATACGGTCTACTCCTGTTTGAGCGCTTGCTTTGATAAAGCTCTCAGTCAATCCCTTACGTGGAGGATCAACCAAGATAACGGTTGGTTGGATACCTTCCTTGAGCCAATTCTTCATAGCATTTTCAGCAGTATCACAGACATAGTGGGCATTTGTGATATTATTTAATGTAGCATTCTTCTGGCTATTCTCCACTGCTTCTGGAATCACTTCAACACCGTAGACTTCTTTGACATGCTTCGCAACGGACAATCCAATCGTTCCAATCCCTGAGTAGGCATCGATCACCACATCATCTACTTTTAATCCTGCAAAATCAATAGCTGTCTGATAAAGCTTCTCTGCCATTTCAGTATTGACCTGGTAAAAGGCTGGGCCAGCGATTTGGAAGTCATTTCCCAACATCTGGTCCGTAATATAGTCTTGACCATAAAGAGTCTTCCACTTCTTGCCAAAAATCGCATTGGTGCTCTGATCGTTGATATTTTGCATGACAGACACAATCTCTGGAAACTGCTTGATGAGTTGTTCAATCAACTGCTCTACTCGAAAAACTTTCGGACGAGTTGTTACTAAAATGACCATGATTTGTCCTGAATAGTGACCACGACGCACCACAAGATTTCGAATCAAGCCAGACTGTTCCTTTTCGTCATAAGGTTTTAAATCAAAACGACGAAGCAAATCGCGTAGAACTACTACGACTTGGTCAATAACAGGATCCTGGATAAAGAAATCTTCAAGAGGCATGAGGTCATGCGAATTTTTACGGAAAAATCCAGTTTCCAAGATACCATTCACTCGACGAACGGGCACCTGTGCCTTATTTCGATACTTGACAGGATTCTCCATACCAAGTGTTTCAGCAACCTCTACATCTGTAATACCAGCAATCTTGTAGAGACTGTCTTTGACTTGCTTGGTTTTAAACTTGAGCTGCTCTGGATAAGCAAGATGCCCCAAATCAGCGATACCTGAGCGTAGATAAGCTAGGTCAAGGTCTTGGTTACGATGTGGAGAGTAAGTAAGGTATTCTTCAACTTTTCCATAGCCGATCTTTTTATTGACTTTAAGGACTCGCATGAGGATTTTCTCAGTTGGTAGAGCATTTTCTACAAAGAAAACCAAACCATCTACCTTAGCAACCCCTGCACCTTCATGGGTCAAATCGACAATTTCAACTTCTACAATATCATTTTTCTTTAACATATTTTTCACTTTCTATCGGCCGACAAAAAAAGACGGCAACATTTCTGTTACCATCTATTATATCATGAAATGACCTAAGCACCAAAACTCTTGAAAAAGTTGACAATGGCTTGCCAAAGGGAGCTCAAAAAGTTGCCCCCCTCTTCTAGCGCTTTATTGGCATCAAAGTTGAGGTTGATATTTTTAAAACTATCTCCAGCTTGGGAAACGATGCTTTCCTTGAGGTCATTTAGAGTTTTAGTGAAATCAGCATTGTTCAAAATGTCACTCTTTGAGAGATTAAGTGCAAAATTGATGATGATATTGACCTGATTTCCTGTTATAACCTGATCGAGTTTGTAGTTTTTTAGCGTGTCTTCAACGATTTTGCGAACATCCTCTTCTGTCAAATTACCTTTGGCTTCTTTTGCCTTTGCGATTCCTGCCTTGATATCTGTCATAGCCGCATTGAGCTTATTGGCATCGTAACCTGACTTGTCCTTGTTTTCAGCATTGATATCGGACAAGGCTTTTAGCTCCTCTTGAGCCAGATCTTTATTGGCTTGCGGAACTTTAGCACCATTGGCCTCTAACGAGTAGTAAATTCCAGCTAGAGCGCTCTCACCTGTAACTGGAATAGGAGCTGCAACTGTGATTTTGGCATGCTCCACTCCCAAGGTAACTGCTGCGTTACGGTACATATCCTGCGTCACCTTGGTGATATTTTCAGGCGTTTCAATCTTGACCTCTAGAGGTGATTTATCACCTAGCTTTTGAATCTTGGCTGACGAATAGAGCTGTAAACTAGCATCATTAGCCACATTCATGATTTTCGAATAGATATCAGGTGTCATGGTTTTGATATCTTTGGTATCTTTCGATACGTCATAGCCAAGTTTTCTAAGTGTTTGATTTTTCTGGTCTTCCGTTAGTGAAGAGCCAAGAACATATTCAGGTTGTACATAGGTTTCATCGATTACTTTTTGAACATCGGTTGCTGCGTGGACACTAGTCATAGCTGTTGCTGCCCACAAAACTGCAGCGCTTGTTAGAAAGAATTTCTTTCTCATAGGGTATTCCCTCCTTTACCTTTCTAGGGTAATAAAACAATCTTAAAGAAAGCTTATAGTGAAAAACACCTGGTAAAACCAGATGTTTAGAAGAAATTAAAGAATTTCATGATATACAAGTTAAAGCGTACCTGTCTCGAGTAGTAATAATTTCCACCATTTTCATAGAGTTCGGCTCCATGAAAGATAGAAATAGGGGTGATATAGGTGTAGGTCTTCCCCGTGGTATTCCCAAGGATTGGAGCGACTGTTTCTCGGGAATAACGCTTGGCCAGTGCTAGTGTATTTTTCTTGCCATTCTGAGCGATAAAGTCTATATAGGCAGGTCCAAAATTATAGGCTTGAACAGCGGTCCAGACATCTACCCCCTTGCTCTGAGCCAGATAGAGGTTATCTGTTAGAGTTTGAATACCTTGACGAATACTGGAGGCATTATCATTGATAGTGTTGGTTGAGCCACTTGCAGACTCACTAGACTGCATAACATCCCCTTCTTTTCCCTTCGTTTCAGTATAAATCATGGCGAGCACAAGCTCTTCATTGGCTGGAGTATCTTTTTCACTCAAGATTTCTCGAACCATAGGTTGATAAGTCATGACTTGCTTGACGTCTTGGTGAACTCGGTAAACTTTATAACCAGCAAAAAGGAGGACTGCTAGCACTAGCATTCTTCGTATAAATTTAAACATTATTTACTTTGAATATCCTCAATATTTTTGATTAAGATAGAATAGGTTCCATTGTCATTTTGAATAAACTCAACAGACTCCGCATCTTGATAGACGTTATTGGGAACGATGAGTTCGATTCCGTTTGACAAGGAAAGTTTTTGATTTTCAAATTTCTTGAGCTGACGACTGGCATCAATTTCATCGAACTGGACTGGCTCTGGTACAGCTTCCTTGACTTGGTCGATAAAGCTTAGACGAGCTGTCAGATTGTTGTCAAAAAGGTCATTAGCCAATTTTTCAGGTGACAATTCATTGCTTTCTTCAAGATTGTTGAAAATAGCTGATTTAACCTTGGATTGAAACTGAAAGTCATCTGTGTTAAAGGACTCTGCAATTCTCTGAGCCGTTTTTTCCAATTCCTTGATGGATTTCTTGGGAGAGATCTTAGGCGCGACAGCTAGGAGATTTTCTGAAAAGTAGTTCAAAAAAGAGCCATTATACTTGATTCTTTTTTCTATCAGGTGGTACTTGCGACTTTGAAGATTGACCACCAAGGCCTCATCAGCCCCCGTTCCAAATCCAGGCAAGTTATTCTGAGTTAGCTTAATTGGGTTGTCATCTTCTCCACCGAGGTGGGTCAAGGTTTCCCGCAAGGCAATTCGCAAGAAAGCAAAATGTTCAACGCCTTCTTTAGAAAACTGCACAAAAATCAAGTCATTGGTCTTGAGATTTTCAGAAATGCTAAACTCCTCTTTCCAGAGATTAGCCAGTGTTACTGATGTCTCCAACAAATCGTCAGTAATGTGATTGAAGAAGGGATTTTCTTCTTCGAAAATCCCAGTCTTGGCTTCATCTGAATACACACGTTCGATTTTTTTGCGCAAGTATTCTTCGATTTTTGGTGTGATATTGAGAAACTTATCCGCTAGAAACAACTCGGTATCATCCGGGCTGAACTGATGGATAATGGCTTTCTTAATATAAATGTCCATAAAAGTATTAGTCCTCATATAATGGGAAGGCATCTGTCAATTCTTTGACTGCGCTTCTCACTTCTTCTAAGACAGCCTCATTTTCTGCATTTTTAAGAGTTTTAATGATGAGTTCAGCCACTTTACGGCTTTCTTCTTCACCAAATCCACGTGCAGTGATGGCTGCAGATCCGATACGAATCCCACTTGTCTTGAATGGTGACAAGGTTTCGTATGGAATTGAGTTTTTATTTAGGGTAATATTGACTTCATCCAGCAAGTTTTGAGCAACTTTTCCGTTTTCAACAACCTTAGTGACATCCACTAGGAAGAGGTGATTTTCAGTACCACCAGAAATGATACGGAAATCAGGGTCTTGCAAGAAGACTTCAACCATAGCTTTGCTGTTTTTGATGACATTAGCAGCATATTCCTTGAAGGCTGGATCCAAAACTTCTTTGAAGGAAACCGCCTTAGCCGCCACAACATGCTCCAAAGGACCACCTTGAATACCAGGGAAAATAGCTGAGTTGATTTTCTTAGCTAGATCCTCATCATTTGTCAAGATCAAGCCACCACGAGGTCCACGAAGAGTTTTGTGGGTCGTTGTTGTCGTGATATGAGCGTATGGCACTGGACTTGGGTGAAGACCAGCTGCAACCAAACCAGCGATATGGGCCATATCTACCATAAGCTTAGCCCCAACAGCATCTGCGATTTCACGGAATTTTGAGAAGTCGATAATTTGAGAATAGGCTGAAGCACCTGCTACAATTAATTTTGGTTTTACTTCTTGAGCTTGTTTCAAGATAGCATCAAAGTCCAAGAGTTCCGTTTCAGGATCCACACTATATGACACAAAGTTGTATGTTTGACCTGAGAAACTGACAGGAGCTCCGTGAGTCAAGTGCCCACCCGCTGCCAAATCCATCCCCATAACGGTATCACCTGGCTCAATCAAGGCCATGTAAGCCGCACAGTTGGCTTGGCTTCCTGAGTGAGGTTGAACATTGGCGAATTTAGCACCGAAAATTTCTTTTGCACGTTCAATAGCTAGAGTTTCTACCACGTCTACTACATCAGTTCCACCATAATAACGGCGTCCTGGGTAACCCTCGGCATATTTGTTTGTCAAGATAGACCCTTGAGCTGCCATAACAGCCTTGGAAACCACGTTTTCCGAAGCAATCAACTCGATGTTGTTTTGTTGGCGTTCTTCTTCTTTGGCAATAGCATTCCAGAGATCAGCATCGTATGCTTTAAAATCATCTTTGTCAAAAATCATAGGTCTTCTCCTTTATAGTGTAACTGGTCCTTTAGTTTTTTTCCAATAAGAAAATAAACTAAAAGATGCGAATAAACCGTTTCTGCACTTTATCACAAGTATAACCAACTTTTTCATAAAATGCATGAGCTCCCAGACGATGATCAGCAGAGTTTAAGCGGATAAACTCATAGCCACGTCTTTTGGCTTCTTCCTCCAACCCTTGCAGTAAGCTTTTACCGATACCTTGCCCTTGTGCTTGAGGAGAAACTGCTAAGCCTAAGATATTAAATCCCGCTTTGGAATAGAGTGATTCGTAAACTTCAGCATGGACATATCCAAGCAAGATATGACTAGCTGCATCCTCATAACCAAGTAGGAAATGATGGGAATCCTGAGACAGTCTAGCTAGTTGACTAGCTGTGTCCTCTGGACTAAAAGAGTAGCCCAAAGCCTCTTGGTTAATCTCACATATAGCATTCACATCTGTTTCTTGCAAATCTCTTAGCATCTCATTCCTCCTCAAAAGAAATCTCTGGCAACTGTGCAAGAATATCTTCTCGCTTAATCGCCCCTTGGCGTAGGATTTTCACCTTGTCTCCAGACAAATCCAAAATAGTCGAATCCTGTCCAGTTAGAAAAGCGTCATCCTCCAGACCCAGAACCTCTTGGTCAAAATCTTCTAGAATTTGAGCAAAGGTCACTCCACTTGCCTGACCCGAGATATTGGCAGACGGCCCAATCAAGGGTCCTGTCTCTCGAATCAAATCCAGTGTAATGGGGTGACTGGGCATCCGAAATCCCACCGTTGCAAGACCAGAATTGACCCAATAGGGAACTCTGTCATTGGCTTCTAGGATAATGGTTAAGGGACCTGGTAAAAAGGTCTCTACAAGTTTTTGTAGATAAGTTGGCTGGTTCTTTGAAAAGTGCAAGATGTCCTCTATAGAAGCGACATTAAGATTGAGCGCCTTATCTCTAGGACGATGTTTGAGTTGGTAAACATGGTCAACAGCTTTTTCGTCTAAGGCCTTAGCAAAAAGACCATAAACTGTCTCGGTTGGTAGAACAACAGCTCCGCCCTTTTCCAACTCTTGTCTAATCCTGTCCATCATCAACTACAACCATCCTATCTTGACCAAATTGGTCCTTGAGTGTTCGTACTCGTTTTTCAGGAAGATGTTTCCTAAAAAGCGCAGGAACACTTTGACCTTGCTTGTATCCAATTTCAAGGTAAATCTTACCACCATCTGTGAAATAGTCTTTTGCATCTTCCGCAATTCTACGATAAATAGCTAGGCCATCCTCATCTGCAAAGAGAGCTAGATGAGGCTCCGAATGTAAAACATTCAAACCAACCTCTGACTCATCTTCACGAGAGATATAGGGTGGATTGGATACAATTATATCATATTTTTCAGAAATTTCTGCAAAACAATCAGATTTTTTAAAAAATATATTAAAATTTTGATTTCTAGCATTCTCTGATGCAACCTCTAAGGCATCTTGGGAAATATCTGCTGCTGTCACTGACCAATCTGGTCTGTTTTTTGCTAATCCAAGAGCTATGGCGCCACTACCTGTTCCGATATCAAGAACTGAAAGGTTCGTCTCAAGATTTTCGGCTAGGATGAGTTCCACCAACTCTTCTGTTTCTGGACGAGGAATCAAAACCCGCTCATCTACTTTTAACTGCATTCCAAAAAAATCTGCGTGACCAATGATGTACTGTGCCGGTTTGTGAGCCACTAACTGCTGGTAAATTTCTTCTACAAATTGTTTTTCTTCCTCTGTTACCTCTTGTTGAAGAGCAAAGACAAAGTCCGTAAAAGAGAGATTTTTTAAGCTACGATAGACAAAAGAGAGGCTTTCTGCTTCCTCTCCTTGTCTTATCAACTCTTCTTCAAAATCTGAAAATAATTGAGCTAATTTCATTATTTGTTTAATTCTTCTAATTTTTGTGTTTGGTCATAAAGAACCAAAGCATCCACAACTTCATCCAATTTACCGGATAAAATCGTATCTAGTTTTTGGAGGGTCAAGCCAATACGGTGGTCTGTGACACGGTTTTGTGGGAAATTGTAAGTACGGATACGTTCTGAACGGTCACCAGTACCAATAGTAGACTTACGCTCAGCGTCTTGTTCATCCTGGGCAATTTGTGCAAAGTGGTCAGCAACACGCGCACGGATGATTTTCATGGCCTTCTCACGGTTTTTCTGCTGGGTACGTTCTTCCTGCATCTCAACCTTGATATTGGTTGGCAAGTGAACGATACGCACGGCAGTCGCAACCTTATTGACGTTCTGACCACCAGCACCAGATGCGTGGTAGATGTCAACACGAAGGTCTTTTGGATCAATATCGTATTCTACTTCTTCCACTTCAGGCATGACAAGGACTGTCGCTGTCGAAGTGTGTACACGGCCTTGGCTCTCTGTTACAGGGACACGTTGCACACGGTGGGCACCTGATTCGTACTTGAGTTTAGAGTATACAGACTGACCAGAAACCATAGCAACCACTTCTTTGAAACCACCGACACCGTTCATAGAGGCTTCCATGACTTCAAAGCGCCAGCCTTGGGCTTCCGCATACTTTTGGTACATAGTTAGAAGGTCTCCGGCGAAAAGTGCTGCTTCGTCTCCACCGGCTGCTCCACGGATTTCAAGGATGATGTTCTTATCATCGTTTGGATCCTTTGGAAGGAGCAAGATTTTCAGTTTTTCTTCGTATTCTTCTTTTTCAGCCTTGGCATCTTTCAGCTCTTGCTTGGCCATTTCTTCCAAGTCCGCATCTCCGCCTGATTCTTTAATCATTTCTTCAGCATCAACGATGTTTTGAATGACTTGTTTGTACTCACGGTAGGCTGTTACCGTATCACGAGTTGAAGCCTCTTCTTTTGAAAGCTCCATAAAACGCTTGGTGTCTGAAACGACATCAGGGTCACTCAGCAATTCTCCTAGTTCTTCATAACGGTCTTCTACAGCTTGTAGTTGATCATAGATGTTCATTTTTCTTCATTCTCCTTATTGATTTCAGGCGCAAAATAATGTTTACGGCAAACTGAGATATAGGTTTCATTTCCACCGATCTGAATTTGTTCGCCATCATAGACTGGCACACCATCCTGCGTACGCAACACCATGGTCGCCTTTTTCTTACAGTACTGACAGATGGTCTTGATTTCTTCAATCTTGTCTGCTAAGAGCAAGAGGTATTTTGAACCTTCGAACAACTCATTTCGAAAGTCATTCTTCAAACCAAAAGCCATGACAGGTATATCTAACTCATCAACAACACGAGCTAGGTCGTAAACATGGTGACACTTGAGAAACTGGGCCTCATCGACCAACACACAGTAAGGTTTTTCAGGTAAGTCTCGGATATAACCAAAGATATCCGTCGTTTCCTCAATCGCAATGGCTGGGCGTTTCATGCCGATTCGACTCGACACATAGCCAACACCGTCACGCGTATCCAGAGCCGAAGTCATAATCACAACTCCCTTTCCTTGCTCCTCATAGTTATAGGCCACCTTGAGAATCTCAATCGTCTTACCAGAGTTCATGGTCCCATAACGATAATACAACTGTGCCATGCTTCTAATTCACGTCCATTTCTAAATTTTTGCTACATTCTAGTATATCATAATTTTCTGAAGCTTTAAACGGCAAAATGTGGTAAAATAGAAGAAATCAAAAACTAGTGGAGGAAGCTATTATGCCATTTGTACGCATCGATTTATTTGAGGGACGCACGCTCGAGCAAAAGAAAGCCCTTGCTAAGGAAGTAACGGAAGCTATTGTCCGCAACACTGGAGCACCTCAATCTGCCGTCCATGTCATCATCAATGATATGCCAGAAGGAACTTACTTCCCACAAGGGGAAATGCGCACCAAATAAGCTAGCTTAAGCAGAATTGCTTAGGCTTTTTCAATCTACAAGTAGCATCCATTGAAGAAATAGTTTAAATTTGTTACAATTTGAAGAGATGCTTGGATACCATATCCTAAGAAAAGAAATACAAAAGGAATTAGTATGATTACACGTGAATTTGATACCATCGCTGCTATCTCTACTCCACTAGGTGAAGGAGCCATTGGTATTGTCCGTTTGAGCGGAACTGACAGTTTTGCCATTGCGCAAAAGATTTTTAAAGGCAAGGATTTGAGTAAGGTTGCCAGCCACACTCTTAACTACGGTCACATTGTTGACCCTCAAACTGGTAAGGTTATGGACGAGGTTATGGTTGGGGCCATGAAATCTCCAAAGACCTTCACTCGTGAGGACATTATCGAGATTAACACCCACGGTGGGATTGCGGTGACCAATGAGATTCTCCAGCTAGCTATCCGTGAAGGAGCTCGATTGGCTGAACCGGGTGAATTTACCAAGCGTGCCTTTCTAAACGGTCGTGTGGACTTAACACAGGCTGAGGCGGTAATGGACATTATCCGTGCCAAGACAGATAAGGCCATGAATATTGCAGTCAAACAATTGGACGGTTCTCTTTCTGACCTCATTAATAATACTCGCCAAGAAATCCTCAATACACTTGCCCAAGTAGAGGTCAATATCGACTATCCTGAGTATGATGATGTTGAGGAAGCTACTACTGCTGTTGTCCGCGATAAGACTATGGAGTTTGAACAATTGCTAACCAATCTCCTTAGAACAGCTCGTCGCGGTAAGATCCTTCGCGAAGGAATTTCAACAGCTATCATTGGCCGTCCCAACGTTGGGAAATCCAGTCTTCTCAACAATCTCCTGCGTGAAGATAAGGCCATCGTAACAGACATCGCTGGTACGACACGAGATGTTATCGAAGAATACGTCAACATTAACGGGGTTCCTCTCAAATTGATTGATACAGCTGGTATTCGGGAAACAGATGACATCGTGGAACAAATCGGTGTCGAGCGTTCGAGAAAAGCCCTCAAGGAAGCTGACTTGGTACTACTAGTGCTAAATGCTAGTGAACCACTAACAGCACAAGACAGACAACTCTTAGAAATCAGTCAGGACACCAATCGTATTATTCTACTTAATAAAACTGATCTTCCTGAAGCGATTGAAACTTCTGAACTACCAGAAGATGTCATCCGTATTTCAGTCCTTAAAAATCAAAACATCGATAAGATTGAAGAGAGAATCAACAACCTCTTCTTTGAAAATGCTGGTTTGGTTGAGCAAGATGCTACTTACTTGTCAAATGCCCGTCATATTTCCTTGATTGAAAAGGCCGTTGAAAGCTTACAAGCTGTTAATGAAGGTCTGGAACTGGGGATGCCAGTTGATTTGTTGCAAGTTGACTTGACTCGTACTTGGGAAATTCTCGGAGAAATCACTGGAGATGCCGCACCTGATGAACTCATTACCCAACTCTTTAGCCAATTCTGTTTAGGAAAATAAGAAAAATCCATGATCGTTCTTGCGGTCATGGATTTTATTGTCTTTATTAGTAATCTGGTCTAAGGACGCCTGTTACAGTTGCCTTAGTCGCCTCGTAGTCGCCATCTACGACAACCTTGATAATGCGTTTAGCATCTTCTTCTGGTGCTGGAACAAGAGGTAGGCGAGTTGGACCAGCTTCAAATCCCATGTAGTTCAAAACTGCCTTAACAGGTGCAGGACTTGGATAAGAGAAGAGGGCATTGACTTTAGGGATGAATTTACGTTGAATAGCTGCTGCTTTCTTCATATCGCTTTCTGCAATGGCAGTGAGCATCTCGTGCATCTCATCTCCATTTGTATGGGAGGCAACAGAAATAACCCCATCCGCACCAAGATTCATAGCATGGAAAGCGTCTCCATCCTCACCAGTATAGATCAAGAACTCTTCTGGCTTGTGCTCAATCAAGTAAGCCATATTTGCCAAGCTGGTACATTCTTTAACACCGATGATATTTGGATGGTCAGCCAAGCGAAGCATGGTTTCTGGAGTTAATTCCACTACTACACGCCCTGGAATGTTATAGATGATAATAGGCAAGTCAGAAGCATCTGCAATCGCTTTAAAGTGCTGGTACATTCCTTCTTGAGAAGGTTTGTTGTAGTATGGTACGATCGCAAGTCCAGCTGCGAAACCGCCAAATTCTGCGACTTCTTTGACAAACTCGATGGAGTCACGTGTATCATTGGTACCTACACCTGCAATCAAAGGAACGCGTCCATTGACAATCTTTTGTACAGCTGCAAAGAGTTCCAACTCTTCATCGTGAGTCAAAGTTGGACTCTCAGCAGTCGTTCCAGCTAGGAGAATGCCGTCTGTGTGATGGGCCAATAAATGCTCAATCAAGGCTGGAATGGCATCAAAGTTGATGGAACCATCCTCATGGAAAGGGGTAATGAAGGCTGTGATGATTTTACACTCTTTTAAATCTTGATAAGACATGAAAACACCTCTCTATTCAAAGAAGGAGTTCATCTGAACTCCTAAACGATATGACTATTTTAATTCAAATTTCAATTCAGCTGTTGGACGAACCAATCCACGTTCGTGAAGCGTTTCTGCAATCTGAACTGAGTTCCAAGCAGCACCTTTAAGAAGGTTGTCTGAAACAACCCACATGTGGATTCCTTTTTCAGCGTCCAAGTCTTTACGGATACGACCAACAAAAGTATCACGCGAACCCACTGCATTGACAGCTTGAGGATAGATTTGGTGCGCTACGTCATCCTCAAGAACAGCACCTGGAAAGGCTGCGATGGCTGCTTTGACTTCTTCGATTGGTGCCACTTCTTTTGTTTCAATGTAAACAGACTCAGAGTGAGCTGACAAGACTGGAATACGAACACATGTTGCAGATACTGCGATGCTATCATCTTCCATGATTTTCTTCGTTTCCTTGGTCATCTTCATCTCTTCGTAAGTGTAATCATTGTCAGTAAAGACATCGATTTGTGGAAGAGCGTTAAAGGCGATAGGATAGTGTTTCTTATCACCACCTGAAGGCAAAATTTCCGCATGCAAATCACGTGGATTCACACCGTCATTCAAGACTTCACGAAGTTCACGTTGTGTTTCAAGGATCGCTCCCATACCAGCACCTGAGACCGCTTGGTAAGTTGAAACGATGATACGATCCAAGCCCCATTTTTGACGAACTGACTCAAGAGCCACCATCATTTGGATTGTTGAACAGTTAGGGCAGGCAATAATCCCGTTGTGGGCATCAAGTGCATGAGCATTGACCTCTGGAACAACCAAAGGAACATCTGGATTTTGACGGAAATAAGATGTGTTATCTACTACTACCGCTCCAGCTTGAACTGCGTATGGTGCATACCTAGCTGATGTCGAACCACCTGCTGAGAAGAGTGCAATATCAACACCCTCAAAAGCTGTCTCAGTTGTCTCTTCAATCGTAATATCTTGGTCTTTAAATTTCAAAGTTTTGCCTGCTGAACGTGCAGAAGCAAGGTAACGAATTTTATCGATTGGAAGTGTTGATTCTTCCAACATTTTTATCATCTGAGCTCCGACAGCACCTGTCGCGCCGACTACAGCAACTGTATATCCCATAAATAACCTCTTTCGGAATTTTCTAAAAATTTCTATAATAGATGTATTATACTACTTTTTACAGAAATTGAAAAGTATTTTTAGACTATATTTTCTGAAAACTAAAAATCCCTAGCCATTCGACCAGGGACTAAGAGGCATCTTCATGTGATGAGCAGGTTCACACAACTCATCAAGATCCGCTCCTGCGTTATGACCTCCTTATGCTCAATAGCAGTCCGAAGACTACCTATCGACTCATCGCATCTACTATTCTACTAGATAGAGTCACTTTTGTCAACAGCCAAAACTCTTTGCTTCATTTATATAGGTGCTTAAGAAATATCTTTGAAAAATTTGGGGCAGATTTGAGGCAGACATAACAAAAACCCTTGTAAATCAAGGGCTTTTCTGTCTATTTCATGCTAATTGCCGGGATTGAACCGGCGACCTCATCCTTACCATGGATGCGCTCTGCCAACTGAGCTAAATCAGCTTACCTAAAAAGTATACTATAGTTCTATGTTCTTGTCAAGCGCTCTCTTTTAATTTTATGGAATGAAAAAAGCTAGATTTAGCAAGAATCTAGCTTATAAACTTCTTATCTTGTTAGATCGATTCGGCGCCCTAATTTTCCGATTAAAATAGCACCTACGATAAGTGATGCAAACTCACCAATCCCCGTAGAGAACCATGTAAAGAAGAATGGGGCTTCTGCAACAATATAGAGTTCTGCTGCGATGGTAATCATTGAAATAGAAAAGAGGATTGAAAAGAAGAAATGATCTTTTCGAATCAAACCATTAAACAGATAGTCTTTCTTGTACTTGCTAAAAAGCCATACACCTAGACTTAGGAAAACTAGGGTAGAGCCCCCGCCGACAAAGACATCTATTGGACCAAAGCTAAAGAAATTTGCAATCATACAACCAATCGTCACACCGATGATATATTTAGGATTGTAAAAGGCCAAGAAATTCATCATCTCTGAAATACGGAACTGGTAGGCGCCGTAGCTAATGGCATTCAGCGGTGGGGTAATGGTCAAAACCACATAAATAGCAGCGACAATAGCGATATCCGCCATATCACGAACAGTTAATTTTTTCATGTTTTCTCCTTTAGCGGTTTCCCGCGTAAAATATGCTTGGTGAAAGAAGCTAAGCACCAAGGGTTGAGACTATCAACCTTACCAGTATAGCACAATATAGGACTTTATGCTATACTAAAACCATGAAAAGAATAATAAAGGCATTCTTCGATAACGAAATCCTCTCCTACCTATTTTTCGGTGCTGCTACTACTCTGGTTTCTATCTTATCGCGTTTGGTTATTTATCACATCAGCCACCAGGAAATCCTGGCAACCGTACTCGCAAATCTTATCGGGATTCTCTTTGCCTTTCTCACAAATGATACAATCGTCTTTAAACAAGAGAGAAGAAATTGGCTAACCCGTCTGGCTAAGTTTTTCTTAGCTCGTCTCTCTACTCTTGGTCTTGACGTTCTTTTAACTTATATCTTTGTTACAACCTTTCCTGATATTATTGGCCAGTTTGTCGAACAGAATATAGATAGGGTTAATACTGTTGAAACTATTCTAGCACAAATTTTGATCATCATTTTAAACTACATTTTCAGTAAAATCTATATTTTTAAAAGGAGCAACTGACCACTTTGAGGATTCAAGTTGCTTTTTGTCACATTTTAGGATATAATAAATTAGAAATTTAGGAAAGGACATTATGAAAATGTTAAAGGATTTAAAAGAATTCTTGCTTCGTGGTAATGTTGTTGACCTTGCTGTCGGTGTAATCATTGCCTCTGCTTTTGGTGCTATCGTTACTTCATTTGTTAATGATATCATCACTCCACTTCTATTGAACCCAGCTTTGGAAGCTGCGAAAGTACAAAACATCGCTGAGCTTGCATGGAATGGTGTTACATATGGTAAATTCTTGAGTGCTATTATCAACTTTCTCGTTGTAGGTACTGTGCTTTTCTTCGTTATTAAAGCTATGGAAAAAGCGCAAAACCTTCGTAAGAAAGAGGAAGTGGTTGAGGAAGCACCTGCTGCTCCAACTGAACTTGAAGTTCTTCAAGAAATCAAAGCTCTTCTTGAGAAAAAATAAAACAGATAAAGGATCTAGCTTAAAGCTAAATCCTTTTTTCTTTACTCTTTTGGTAACTTCCCAGCCTTTTCGAGCATTTTCTTAATCAAGTAAGGCATCTTCACATTCTCACGGCCTTTTTTCTCAATGAGTTTTTTGACAAATTCTGGCATCTGAAGGTCGTCTGTCTCCTCCATAATATCCTTTGTAGTTGCTGACGGTGCTAACTCATCGAAGGTTTCTTCTTCTGGAAGAAAAGCTTTAAATTCTTTGTGTTCATTGGCTCTTACAGTAGCAACTAAAGCGTCAATTAAACGGCTATCCGTATTGGGCATAGGTGGACGATGGTAGGTGACACCTATTTTTTGACACAAATCATAACATTCCACATCATTATCAAACAAGACTTCGATGTGCTCACTGATAAAACTAATCGGAATAAAAATATAATGTTCTGGATGTTGCTTTTGTTCTCGTAAATATTCTAAGACATCTGGCTTGATCCAAGGGATTCCAATATCGCTTTCGCTCTGCCAAGTATTGGTATACTGGTCGGCTGTTAGGCCGAGTTGTTCAGCAATTAGCTTGCTATTATCGAAAATCTGATCGATATAAGGATCTCCATAGTCTAAGGCAAAAATGGGAACACTGTGAGCTGAAAAGATTACCTTGAAAGATTCTTCTCCCACCTGATTTCGTAAAATTTTTCTAATCTCATCTGTCCAGAAGTCCAGCAAAGGCTGTTGTTGATACCAGTTCTTAATAACTAAAAATCGGATCTGCTGGCTTTCCAGAAACTTTTCATACCCCATGACTGAGTAAAAAGAATAATGAGGTTCCAAAATCAAGCAGATACATTCTTCAACACCATCAGTTTCCATCTGCTTGATCACGTCTGGAATAAAGGGACGAGAAAATTTATTGGCAAAGTAGATACCGTACTCCACCCCTAAGCTTTCTCTTACTAAAGCAACTTCTTCCCTTGTAATCGGCTGCAAGGGCGTCCCACCGATAAGGACGTAGTTGTCATAGAGGGTCTGAATCTCGTGGTCTTGGGGTCTAACACCACGACGAATATTTGTAAAAAATTCTGCTACTCCTTCAAAACTAATCTCCTCTGGTGATCCAAAGGTCATCATTAATATAGCTTTTTTCATGTTATCATCCTTATGATATTATTTTCACTATCTATTCTATCATGAAAGAAAAAAATAGTAAACGCTTCCGACGTCTACTATTTCTTTTGTTCTTTAGTCTTTTTATCTCGTCTCATGATTAGGATGATAACAACAAGAAGCAAAATAACGATAATCAGGAGAAGAAAGGCAAGGATATAAATCCAATGCGTTGGAATCCCTTGATCGAAATACCGCGTCCCCACTGCTTCTCCACTTTTATCCTGTGCTGTTTTTACTGGTGCATCTGTTATTTTAGCTAAGAGGATATGTCGTCCGTTGGTAATATTAAGGAAACAGGTGCTTAACAAAACAATCTTGTCCGTTGAAGTCAAAGAAACATCTCGCTTGTACTTAGCTTTACTTAGCAGATATTGATAGTAAGCCTGGTGTTCCTCGTCGTTGGAACTCAAGGTTCGGTAAATCTCCGTGTCATATGCATCTACTTCTAAAATCCCAAATATCTCAAGACCACGTTCTCGACCATTGTAGTAGATAGAGCCATAGCGATGCTTTTCAAAAAAATCTTGATCCGCAAATTTTTGAATCTCCCCAAACATAGCTCCAGAAGCCATGGAGTGACCATAAATGATAGTGTTAAAGTCAGTAAAGTTTGGGTTAAAACGATAGTCTAGGAATATAGAGCCTGACACAGTATAATCACCAAAAGCATTGCGGTCAAGGTATTTGATATTGTCCTGACTCTGCAAGAGGGGATAGTCTACCTTGGTTCCATCAAGGCTAATCCAACCACAAACATCCTTGTTGAGGTGCTGCAAGGTTTCAAAGCCCGTACTGCTGGCATCTTTTTCAATGGGATTATAATGATCGTAGTCACTCGCAAGAACTCTATCAGCTGTAAAAAGACAGAAAAAAGCTAGAAAGAGGGATAGAATGACCTTTATAACTTTGCGACTCGTACTTGTTTTCATATTTCCTTCTTTCTCCTCTCTAGCCTTGAAAATAAAAGAGCAAGAGAGGCTGTCCCTTTCTCTTTTATTGGTAGTTTAGTCAGTAATGGTATCTGCCCCTTCTTCCTTTGCTTCTTTTCTACGACGCAAGATCAAGTAGAGGATGATGAGCAAGAAGATCAATAGCAAGAGCAAGATAAACAAGATGATGTACCATATCCACAAAGGAATCGATGAGAGAAATCGTCCGAGCGACGAATCATCAAAGACACTATAAGGGAATGGTTTTGATTTTTTCGTATGGAAGGTGTCCTTTGGAACCGTATCCGTAATCTTGGCAACTACGATATGTCTCCCATTTGTTACGTCTAGGAAACAGGTACTGAGAAGGATGATATGGTCATTTGGCCCCAGTGTAATGTCTCGTTTGTGGATGGCAACCGAGAGTAAGTGATCGATATATTCTTGGCGCCGATTATCCCCATTAATACCTGGATCGTAGATGTTAAAGTCATAGGCGTCCACCTCGAGCATCTCAAAGATCTCAAGACCTTTTTCAACACCATTATAGTAAATACTACCGTAGCGATGCTGGTCAAAAAATTCCTTATCAGAAAACTTCGCTACATCTCCAAACATAACCCCATTTTCTACATGGTGTCCGTAGATGATGGTATTAAAGTCTTCGAATTTGGATTCATTTCGAGCCTCAAGGAAAATAGCTCCTGTAGCTGCAAATTCTCCCTTGGAATCCTTGTTCAGGTATTTTTCATTGTCTTTGGCTTGGACTAAGGGATAGTCGATATTGGTGCCATAGACATTGATCCAACCGAGAACCTCTGGATTGACTTGCTGTAGCTTGTGAAAGCCAGAAAAACTATCAAGCTCATCCTTCTCACTGGTACTAACAGGTCTATAAGCCTCATACTCACTTGATGAAGCCTGAGAATAAACCTGATTGGCATCCCAAAGGGCGTAGAAACCAAAGAGAAAGACTAAGGCTGCCAAGAGGAGCAAGATATGATTCATCAATGCATCTACAGCAAGGACCAGCCGCCTAGACAAACTCTTTTTTGGTTTCTCACGCTTGATTTTCATCGGTCAAACCACTTGCTTAAGCTTGTCTGCGTTTTTTAGACAAAGCAACAAATCCAGCCAAACCAAGACCAATCATCAAGATGAAGGGAAGATTGTCAATCAAGAGACCAGTAGGGGTAACGTCTTGGAATTTATTGGTAAAAGTGTTGTCGTTCAATTTTTCACCGACAAGAACATTTTCAACTGTATAATCTTGGGCTTGAGTACCATCTGATTTGGTTTTACTTTCACCATTCTCAGTATATTTAGAAGTAGCGGTATATCCTTTGCTTCCGGTTTCTTTTACAGTATAACGAGAACCTGCTGGAAGATTAGCAATGGCAAACTCTTGACCATGCTTCAAAGTAAAAGTTTTAGTAAATGTGACTTTATCGGTAGCAACATCAACATTTTCAGTTTTATCACCATAATGAACTGTAATTTGTGTTACAGGAGATACTGCTGTTTCATTTGTTTTGGGTAATTTTACAGTTATCTCAAATTGGAAATCTTTTGTACGATCCGCAGTCCCTCCGTCAACTTTTTTTAGAATAGTTAAGGATTTTTTTGCATTGTCTGTTATATCTTTTGTTGGTTCATTTGGGTGTTTAGGATCTGTTGGATCAATTTTCCCTCCGTTTTTAGTATATGTGTTCTCAAATAAATCATATTTGAAAATATTTGAATTTGAAGATGGAGCAACTTTAGCAGCGCCAGGTTTATTCTCTTCTCTAAAGTAAACAGAAGAAATAAAGGTACCTGAATTTTCTTTATTTTTGACAATTACATGCATTTTATAAGTGCGAGTATCATATTTCACAGCATCTATATCTTGATCATTTTTATCTTTAATAGGTGTATAAGTTTTATCTGTTTCCTTTACGAGGTAAACATACTCGCCTGCATGATCATAAGAAACTCCAGCAAAAATGTCACCTGTATCTTTTTTAATGCTTGATTGACCACTGGCTAAGCGATCAGCTTCCGAATAAGTCACCGTACGATCAGGAATGAATCCCTTATTACTTTCCGAATTTGAAGCCATTTGATAAGGAGCATCATTTGAAGAAGTTCCAGGTTGTGGAGTAAAAGTAAACCTAAAAGTCGCTTTCGGTGTTGTAATTCCTTCAGCAATATTCAGTGTTTTATTAATAGCTACTTTTGCACTTGTTTCACCAGTTGCTTTAGCAGTTGCCACATCATTATCATCCGCAAATGTTGGAACTCCTCTAAAGACCGACAAGGCGGTTACAGCTGCAATGCTTGCAGTAACTAATTTTTTCAAAAATCTTTTTTTCATGATTATTCCTTTTGTTTTTAAATTTCTTTTTTCATAAATTATCATCAAAAGCCCCGTCGCCTTAGGACTGTTACCACCTTGCCATGGGTATCCTGTATAGGAATGGTTCCAAAAGCACGACTATCTACAGCCGTTGTTCGATTGTCTCCGAGGACAAAGAGTTGTCCTGCTGGGACTTTCATTGGGAAGGTAGCCCCTTCCTTATAGAGCAGCGTTTCTTTGTAGATATCCTGCTCTTGTTGAGGAGAACCGTTGATGATGAGACCATTTTCGTTTATATCGATTGTACTTCCTTCGGTTGCTATGACACGCGCCACTCTTTCCTTGCCTTTATAACTATAGACTAGCAAATCACCAATCGAATAGCGTTTATCCAACCTATAATAGACGACCAGGTCGCCATCTTTTAAGGCTGGCTTCATGCCATCGTCATTGTATCTTAATAGTCCAAAGACGAAAAAGTAAAGGGTGGCTAGTACAAATCCAACCATCAGAAGTTTACTGACTAAGTATAGGATATCTCCCCAGACACTCGGCGGAGACTTATCCCGATTGACTTGTGTTACTGGTTTCTTATGTTTCTTTTTAAGCAGCATCACTTCCTCCTATTCACCACAAGGTGACCAAGTAAGATGATAAAGAAGATTCCTCCTAGAGGAAGAACGACTCCAAGCATGAGAGTGCTACTCAAGAAGTCAATTCCCGTTTCAGGTACGCTGTTTTTATTATTCGTGACCGTCGCGGACTTATCCCCATCAAGCTTGCCTTCTTTATTTTCATAAGAAACCCGATATCCACGAGACGAACTTGCTTCTTCTTCGATACTGTAACGAGCATTTAGAGGAAGGTCGAGAATCTTAACAGTTTTATCTTTCTTTAGATCGACTGTCGCCTTACCATTTGTAAATTTCAGGGTTGTTTTTTGATTATTTACTATTGCACTATACGATCCATTCAATGGTTTATTTTGCGCATCCTTTACGTTAATGGTAATCTTAAAGGATTGCAAAAGATTAGCAAAGGCACCTGTAATTTTTTTTGTAACTGAAAGTGTCGGAAGTCTGTGGTTGGTGACGATTGTTTGAACATCCTCTGACAAGGTTCCCTCTTGTTTTTCATAGGTAACATGATATCCCGCTCTAGATGTCTCTACTTCTTCTACCTTATAGTGGGTATCACGAGGCAGGTATTTGAGGACAGTTTCCTGACCATTTTTGAGAGAAATCTGTACTTTCCCGTTAGTCACTGTTGTATTCCCAAACTTGCCGTTAATCGGTTTGCCATCCTTATCTGAAAGGGTAACATTAATTGTGAAAGACTTATTAGGTGATTGCTCACCTTCTAGGATTTTCTTTATGGTGAGGCTTGGAAGCTGTCGGTAAATAACTTTGAAGGATGGTTTCTCTTTCGTACCTGTCTTTTGAACTTCGACTGTGTAGCCCGGAGCGTCTGGTGCTTTCAGTTCGTAGTCATATCCCTTGGCTACCTTTGCAAAACTAGCATTTTCAGTAAAACTATTCGTTTGAACTGAACTAGTGACCTTTCGATAGGAATCCTTTGTACTTCCATCTTTCTTTTGGTTTAATTTTAATTCGACACTAGGTGGACGATTTGCTGATGGATTTGATTTCCCATCCACACCTTTCCATTCAATCTCTACAGGAACCGCCAATGGATCTGACGGCTTGAAAGTGGGCTTCTCAGAATAGTCTTTTGTTTTGGTATGTGAAGTCCCAATACCATAGGAGTAAGCAACACTTGCCCCCTTGTTGGAATAGAGTTTAGTAGCATCGGCACCTTCGGCATCATCACTAGTAAGTGTCTTATCACCTGCAATCGCATCAAAGGCTTCTTGGGTAGAGGTGACAGTAAACTTGAGAACGTACTTGGCGTCATCCTCCAAAGTGTAACTCGGATCAAACTTGGCTGTTACTTCCACTAATCCCTGTTCGCTCTTCTTACTTTCAATCGTCACTTGATTAGTTGTCAGTTCTTCCTCATTACCATCCTTTATTTTGACGACACGAAAACCTGAAGAACTATTAGGTAATAATTGAACATATTTGGATAGTACATCCTTAATAGTCACATGGTGTACGCCTAAAGGTAGAATTTTATCAGTGATGTCTTTAAATTTTTGTTGCAAGTCATTTTCATTATTTGCAGAAAATATTTCGTTAGGAATATTGGGATTATATTGCCCTATGTATGATTTAATATTGGAAATACTGTCTCTATTATTAGTATACCTAAACTTAATCGAGTAAAATCCATCAATTCTAGGTGCTAAGCTTGATGAAAGCCCTAATACGAATTGCTTGAGATAGTCATTAAACCAGTCGGGAGCTGTTTCTGTTTTAGCATCGATATTATTCCAGTTATATATTGTATATCCTTGATTATCGTAATACATATTAGCGAAACCATCTGATAGTAAAATAACAACCTTTTTCGCATTGCTTCTCGCATTATTAAGGAGTGTATCTGCCTCCCACAAACCAGCTCCAATGTTTGTTCCAGTACCAATTCCTTGAGAAGCATTTTGAGGTATTGACATGTCATTTACTGAAGATATTGCCGCATTTCTATCACTACTCCATCCTAAAATTTGTTTAGAATCATCATATTTAGCAGCCCAACTATAATATCCAGCAAAGTCATCTGGCCACCTATAATATCGGCGCAAATTATAATTGTAACTTTCATATTGATTATCTATCTTTCCAGCAAAACCAACTATAGATAGACGGTTTTGAGAATTAGAAAGAATTGTATCAATTAAACCTTTTTGATTATTTGTGCCACGAAGTGTGTTTTTTAACGCTTCAATCCTACTGATGTATCTTCCACTAGAGTAAGACCACACATCTTGATTTTCCATACTTCCTGAAAGATCGGCGACTAGGACAACATCCAAGGGTTCTGACTGGGTCTCCGTCCCCAGTTTAGATGTGATATCCAGTGACAATTCATACTGGTCTTCCTGCCCTGATATCGGAGTAATCGTTTTGCGAAGGGTTGTCTGAGGTTCGGTTGTTGAATCTGCATGTAAAGAATTAATCGGTGCACACAAAAAAAGAATAGCTAGAAAGATAACTAAACGACTAGTGAAACATTGAATTTTCTTAAAATCATATTGAATGTTCATGCTATCTCCCTTACTAGAATATGTTTAAATCTGTTACTATATAAATCTGAAACATCCATAGGTTAATTATATAATAATGTTGAACTCATGTCAATCAATGTGTTTGAAAACATGTTATTATAAATCGCAAAAAAGTATGATTCTTCTTTGTTTTTCAATGTTTTCTGTGGTAAAATGGAAAAAATAGTAAAAAATTTCATAAAATAAAGATGCATATATTTTATTCTAATTGTTCGAAAATTTCTTTTGAAAGTCTTCTGAATTTGAATTATTATATTTTTTCAAAATTCATGAAATTTCTCAAATCATATTTTTCCGAAGTTTTGCATTCTATTTTATGATAAAAAAAGGAGTTTTTATGTCTTATCCGAACCTTTTGGAACGCTTTTTAACCTACGTTAAGGTCAACACGCGTTCTGATGAACACTCTACTACTACTCCAAGTACGCAGAGCCAGGTAGATTTTGCGACCAATGTTCTTCTTCCTGAAATGAAACGTGTCGGCCTGCAAAATGTTTACTACCTACCAAATGGTTTTGCTATTGGGACCTTGCCAGCTAATGATCCGAGCTTGACACGTAAGATTGGATTTATCTCCCACATGGATACAGCTGACTTTAATGCTGAGGGTGTTAATCCGCAAGTCATCGAAAATTACGATGGTGAAGCTATCAACTTAGGTGATTCTGGATTTAAACTAGATCCGGCTGACTTTAAGAGTCTTGAGAAATATACAGGCCAAACGCTTATCACAACTGATGGCACGACCTTGCTGGGGGCTGATGACAAGTCAGGGATTGCTGAAATTATGACTGCTATCGAATATCTGACTGCTCACCCTGAAATCAAACACTGTGAAATCCGTGTCGGTTTTGGACCAGATGAAGAAATTGGTGTCGGTGCTAATCAATTTGATGCAGAAGACTTTGATGTTGACTTTGCCTATACTGTTGATGGCGGTCCGCTAGGTGAGCTTCAATACGAAACTTTCTCAGCAGCTGCTGCTGAACTCCATTTCCAAGGGCGCAATGTTCACCCTGGTACTGCTAAAGGACAGATGGTCAACGCTTTACAGTTAGCGATTGATTTTCATAATCAACTTCCAGAGAATGACCGACCTGAACTGACAGATGGTTACCAAGGTTTCTATCATCTTATGGATGTGTCAGGTAGTGTCGAGGAGGCGCGTGCAAGCTACATCATTCGTGACTTTGAAAAGGATTCCTTTGAAGCACGTAAAGCAGCTATGCAGTCTATTGCTGACAAGATGAATCAAGAACTTGGGAATGATCGCGTGACCTTAACTCTGACCGACCAGTACTACAATATGAAGGAAGTCATTGAGAAAGACATGACGCCTGTTACCATTGCTAAAGCTGTTATGGAAGATTTAGGGATCACGCCTATTATCGAACCAATCCGTGGCGGAACAGATGGCTCTAAGATTTCCTTTATGGGTATCCCAACTCCAAATATCTTTGCAGGTGGTGAAAACATGCACGGACGTTTTGAATACGTCAGCCTTCAAACTATGGAGCGTGCGGTGGATACCATCATTGGCATTGTATCTTATAAAGACTAAAAAAGACGAGGTAGCTCAGCTACTTCGCCTTTCTTTTTATTCGTTTGGTTGAGCATTTGGCTCAGACTCACTTTGTGCTTGCTTTTCTGTTGGTTGAGAAGCAGCTGTTTCACTGTCTTTCTCGGACTTAGATTGGCTATCAGTTTCACTTGCTTTTGAACGGAGTTCCTGGTTCAAGCTAATGATTTCTTTAGCTAGAGTGAGGAGACCTTCTTTATCACTGCTTTTGGCTGCAAGTTGATCAAATAGGGCATCAACACGTTCAAAGTCAGCATCTGTTCCTTTGTTATCCTCTAAGTACTTGTGAAGAGAGAGCAAGACATTATAGAGTTTTTGGTAGATGATCACCGTTTGTGGATCTTGTTCCGCTTCTTTTTTCTCTCGTTGGATAGTCGCTGCAATACGATTCAAGAGATCCTCAAGTTGTGTTTTAGCTTCGTCAAGGTCTGCATTTTCCTTTTCAGTAGCCGCTTTGATATTAGCTGCTTCTTCAGCTAGGGATTGTTTGACACCATCTTCTTTGACACGTGCTAGGAGTTGGGCAGCTTTAGTTAGGAGAGCATCCACTTCTTCCTTCTTAACATGGCTAACCCGCTCTTCTGGCATAAAATCACCGTAGAGTTCTTTTAGGAATTCATAGATGGCTGTCTTAGCAGTTTGACTATCTACTTTTTCCGTATCTAGAATAGTCTTACCAGCTTTTGTAGATACGGGTTCTTCTTTGAGAGCTTCTTCTACTTCTAGCTTAGTTTGGTAAATAGTTGGGAATAGCTTGTTCAAGTCGGTTGCTTTGAGGAAAGATTGTGACTGGTAAAGTTCCCATGTCAACTTGGCAACACGGTTCCGAAGTTCTTCTCTCAAACGACCATCAGACACATGTTCATAGAAATACTTGATGTACTCTACTGTTGTAACCCCGGTCCGATCTCGGAAATCTTGCAAGGCCTGCAGTTTCGCTTCAATGGCAGCCAACTCTGTCTCATCCTGTGCTAGTTTTGCTTCCTGCAAATGTACCAAAAGATCTTTCTTAGGCAAGCCATAAGTATCTGTATCCAATGTATTGATCTTATCTACTAGAGCTTGGTACTTCTTATCTAAAGGTGAAGTTTCAACCGGTGCCACACTTTGATCCACATGGATATACTGTTTATCAAAGAGATCCAAGGCTGCTAGGTATCCAGCAGTTGAGTTTGTTGCCAGTTTTTTCATATTTTCGGTGAACTGCCCCAAAGCAAGTTCAACACGTCTCTGCATGATTGGCTGGTCTTTGTAGAGACTTCTGCTATCTGCTAACAGTTGATCCACTTTAGATAGAACAGTTTGTTCATCAAATGCTCCAGGTTGATAGGTCGATTGTAGGGCCGGAATCTTATTTTTCAAAGCTACTTCATAGCCCTTAGTTTGAACCTTGATGTAGTGATTGTGGTCTCCGTGAGGAATCACAAAACTACCATTTTCTACTTGCAAACTATAAGGAGACACCCCATCACGTAGGGCAGTCGTATAAAGTTCATTTAGGAAATCCAGTTCTGGATTTCCAGTTTGGAGAGGAATACGAACATGTTCTTTTCGAACGGCATAGGGATGGATATGGGTTGGATCATAGGCTTGATCCGGATTTCCAAAGACAAAGAATCCATTTGAAATACGAATCGCTTCGAGCGGAACCCCGTAGGTCTGTGAGATATACTTGATTTTTTCTTCATCGCTAGCATCTCTTGAGAAACTTTCCACAGTCTTTGCAAGTGGTTGAACGTGCTGCGGCTGATGATTTTCTTTCAAGTGATCTTGGGCAGCTTTGATTTGGGCTGCAGTCAAGTCCTTCTTAAAGAAATAATGAGCGTGATCTCCATGAGAAACTACAAAACCTTGCTCATCTTCACTAATAACACGGTCAGCTGCAAAACCATGATCATGTTCTTCACCGTGATGATGGTCATGCTCCTCTCCATCATGTTCATGATCTTCATGGTTGGTATCCTGACTTCCATGGTCACCGTCTTGGTCATGAGGATGTTCTGGTTGAGCTGGATGTTCTGCTGGTTTGCTTGGATTTTCCAAAGGTGTTGGCTTCCCACTGTCGCTATTTAAAGGAATCATACGAGCAATCTTTTCTTCCAAAGCAGAAAGCTTTGTATATGGAATAAAATGATAGTGATTTCCATGAGGAATCGCTACGCCACTCGGTGTTCTACTTGAAATCTTAGCAGGATCAAAAATCAAGCCATCTGATTCAGCATAACGTTGAGTGCTTGGAAGAGCATAGAGCTGTTGCAATAGACTCTGAAGACTCTCAACTTGATTACTTGGTGCTTCAGCCTGTTGACTTGGGTTGGTAGTTTGACCAGTTTCGTTTGGACTAGGACGATAGTTAGTCACACTTGCTTGTTTTCTAGTTCCAGAGAGGTAGGCTTGGGCAGCAGCCAATTCGCTAGCAGACAAGGAACTCTTTGGAATGTAGTGGTAATGTCCACCATGAGGAACGATATAAGCATCACCAGTATCTTCTATAATATCAGATGGATTAAAGATGTAGCCATCATCTGTAGTATAACGACCTTGAGATTGAGCAAGCGCCACTGCACTGTTAGAAGTTGGTGCATCATGAGTATGATCTTGTTTTTGGCGCTCAATTTCGTCCTTCGTACGAATATTATCAGCATGAGCCGCATCTTTAAGGTAGACATAATACTTGCCATCCACCTTGATAATATAACCACCTTTGATTTCGTTGACAATGTCAGCGTCTTTCAGTTGATAATTGGCATCTTTCATCAAAAGCTCTTCGCTGAAAATCGCGTCAAAAGGAACTTTCCCATTGTAATAATGGAAATGATCACCGTGTGAAGTCACATAACCTTGATCGGTGATTTTCACGACAATTTGCTCAGCCTGAATATCTTCTTTTTTGCTAACTTGATCTGGTGTCTGGGTCTCTGTTTTTTGAGAGTCTTGCTTCCCATCAACATAAGACACACGATTATTATCTTTGTTTCCTTCTACCTGGTGTTGATTTAATGCATAGATACAAAGACTTAAGGAAAGGACTAGAGCCGATCCTGCTGCAAGATATTTTTTCTTAATTTTCATAATCTCCTCATTTTAATTCTTCTGCAAGAACATTCATATTTTCTTCTAGATTTTCTAAGTAAGTTTTGTCATTTTCAGGGTCTGCTTCCAAAGGATTGAGAGTTTTCAGACTAACTCCTGTTGATTTGACTAAGGTTTCAGCAACTTTAGAGGACGCATTGCTCTCAGTAAAGATGGTTTTGACATTATAAGTTTTGACAAATTCTTGGATTTCTGTCAACTGTCTCGGACTTGGCTCTTGTTCAGGGGAAATCCCTGCTATACCAAGTTGTTTCAATCCAAACCGTTTAGCGAGATAAGAAAAGGCTGTGTGTTGCGTAACAAAGGTCTTTTGACTCGCTTTTTCAAAAATAGGCTGGTACTTCTTAGTCAATTCTTGGGATTTAGTAATAAAGTTTTTAGCATTCTTTTGATACGTTTCCTTATTGGCACTATCAAGTTCCGAAAGTTTGTCTGCAATAATCTGTGCCTCTTCACCTGCTTTTTCTGGATCTAACCAAGTGTGAGGGTCGTAGAGTGTTTTTTCATCGATGCCGTCACCAGCTTCAACATCTTCCAAACCTGGTACACGCTCCAACGTCATTCCTTCAGAAGCTTCTAAAACCTTAACTTTTGAGTTTTTTAAGTTTGGATCTAGACTTCCCGCCCAAGATTCGAGCGTATGAGAATGGTAGACAAAGACATCCGCGTCATAGATAGCAGCAATGTCATTTGCTGACGGTTCAAAGGAGTGAATCCCACTACTTGACTGAATCATCCGTACGTCATTCAAGTCACCTGATACCTCTTTGACCATGGCATAGATTGGGTAAAAACTTGTTACAATCTTCATTCCTTTTGCTTCTTGTTTTTCTTTTTGACTACATGCTCCTAAGACAAGAACCAAGAGACCTACCACTAATAATAGAAATGTTCTTTTTTTCATTGTTACTCCTTAACTAGTATTTAACCATTCAATTAACTAGTAAATAGTTTATCTTTATTTACACTATATGTCAAGATATTTTACATATTTTCATGAAAAAAATGAGAACTAGAACTTACATTCTGTTCTCATTTTCGATTTTAACTTTTCTAGTTCTCCTATCCTGTTTTTAGGATCTAGAAAATGCTACTACCTTTACTTGCTCTCCTTTAATAAAGCCAACAACTTTTCAGCTTCAGCCATAATGGTATTGTTATCCTGAGCACCAAATAGCAGGTTATTTTTTAAGCCAGTGAGAGTTTCTTTGGCATTGGACTTGATAATGGGGTCTTGGATCTTTGCAAGTAGCTCTTCAGCCTCTCTCAACTTCGCTTCAACCTTTTCAGTCTCGACCTGAGGTTCTTCTGGTTCCTCTGGTGATTCTTCCTCCGGCTTCTCAGTTGGTTTTGGAGATTCTGGTTTCTCACTTTGAGGCTTCTCTTCGCGAGGTTTTTCTTCCTCAGGTTTGTCTGTCCGAGGTTTCTCCTCTGATGGTTTTTCCGTTTGATTGGTATCAGCTTGACCGTTTTGGTTTCTTTGAACATGGTCACTTGCATTTCCCCAACCACTATCTGAATGCGGACGTTCGTTTGGATGTTCGACATAGTACTTGACAGTCGCAAAGAGATCCTCTAGACTATAACCCTTAGGTGCCTCATAAAGTCCTTCGTCAAACCACTCAAATTTGATGTTATGGTAATGATCATAATGAGGAATGATTAAACTACCGTTTTTAACTTCCACGGTATGTTGGAGATTGTAAGGCATACGATCAAGCGGCACCTTCTTAGCTGCTTTCACGCGGTTGTAGATAGCTTCTGCTCCTTTAGCTTCAGTATTTCCTGGATTCTGATGGTCTGTTGAAGGAGGAGTCAAACCTTTCTCTTTAGCATAAGCCTGGGCTGCCGCTCTTTCGGCTTCAGACAAACTATCTTTCTTAATCCAATGACTATGGGTCATATGCGGAGTTACATATGCATCCCCCTCATCACTGGTGATATCATGAGGATCAAAGATATAGCCATCTTCTGTTGTATACTTGCCTGCCAACTTGGCTACCTGAATCTCATCATCAGTGTAGGTAATTTGCGCATTTGGTTTTCCTAGACGTTCTGGATGACGAATCGGTGCTAGGAAGGCCAGGATATCATCCACCAACTTGATTTTATCACTTGAGGTATCATTGAGACGTTCCAACAGTTTATCCAAAGTGTCAAAATCAGCTTGGCGCCCTTTATTATCAAGTAAGTCTTGATGAACTCTTGCTAGTAAATCATAAGCCTTATTATAAAATCCTTGATCACCAGATGGGAGGTTGGTTTTCTTAGCTCCGAGCTTATGAGCTAAACTTTCTTGCTTGGCTAGCTTACTATCAATGGCTGCAGTAGTTTCAGCTGATAATTCCTTGGCAGGAATATAACGAGATGTTCCATTCTCCTCAAATACATAACCATCATCTACTTTTCGAATTGCCTGTTTGACCAATTTTTCGTCAATTGGATTGCTTGGAGATGGTTGAGGATTTGGTGCAGGTTGCGGGCTTGGACTAGGTTCCGGAGTCGGTTGTGGACTTGGTTGTTCTGGTCTTGAATCTGGCACCCTATGGTTCGAACTGTACTGCAGAGGAATAATACGAGCGATTCGTTCTTCCAATTCAGACATCTGTGAATAAGGGATGAAATGGTAATGGTTCCCATGAGGTACAGCAACTCCTCTAGCTGTTCGACTTGTAATCTGTGCTGGGTCGAAGACAAGGCCATCAGATTCTACGTGTCGTTGGCTGAGTGGCAAGGCGTAAAGTTGTTTCAGAAGGCTATCAATATCCTCATCACTCTGACTTGCTTGGTTATCGTCGCTACTGTTGTTAGCTGTGTTCGTGTTCGTATAGCTGTTGCTTTGATTGTTATAGCTGTTGCCTTGATTATTATAGGATGGAGTCCATCTATCTACATCGCTGCTAGCACTGTTGTTATTGCTACGGCGATAAGTAGGCGTATTCGATTGACCACTTCTACCAGATAGAAAGGCTTCTGCTGCAGCCAATTCGCTGGCTGATAACTCACTTTTAGGAATGTAATGATAATGGTCGCCATGAGGAACGATGTAAGCATCACCAGTATCTTCAATGATATCAGAGGCATTAAAGATGTAGCCATCATCCGTGGTGTAGCGTCCTTGTGAACGTGCCAAGGCTACCGCACCATCATTTGCTGAAGTTCCTCCTTCACGATGCTGACTATGCTCTTGTTTTTGTCGATTGATTTCTTCTTTCGTACGGACATTATCCGCATGGGCCGCATCCTTAAGGTAGACATAGTATTTCCCATCTACCTTGATGACATAACCACCCTTGATTTCACTGACAATATCCTCATCTTTTAGTGTATAGTTTGGATCCTTCATCAGCAACTCTTCACTGATGATAGCGTCGTAAGGAACCTTACCATTGTAATAATGATAGTGGTCACCGTGTGAAGTGACATATCCCTGGTCTGTAATCTTGATGACGATTTGTTCGGCATTGATGCCTTCTTTTTTGCTGACCTCATCAGGAGTCAGATTCTCTGTTTTTTGCACAGCCTGTTTTCCATCAACGTAAGACACACGGTTATTTTCTTTGACCGTTCTGGCTTGATACAGTCCCAACTCGTAAGAGCAAACACTTAAAATTAAAGCTGCCGCAGAACCAGCAAGGTATTTTTTATTAATTTTCATCGAAACTCTCTTTCTTTTTGATATTTCTAGTTGCAATTCATTTCTAAATTGCAGAAACTCCTCTCTAAAAGTTAACTGGTTAATAGTTTACTCCTAAATTTTCAACTTGTCAAGAATTTTATGAACCAGTTAACGATTTTTTTGTTTTCTACACTATCTTCTATCTGAACAGTCTGATTTGAGAATCCTATATTGAAAATCAATCACCAAATTTTTAAAACAAAAAATCCCTGCAACTGAGTTGCAAGGACCTTTCAATTAATCAAAGTCAACGTATTCTTTTTGAAGTTCAAGAACTTCTTCCATTGTTGAGCATTCTGTAAGGGCACGGTTTGCGTACTCTTCCATATTAGCTGTGTCGAGTTTCTTCATCAAGCTACGTGTACGAAGGACAGATGTTGCTGACATAGAGAACTCATCCAAGCCCATTCCGACAAGAAGTGGAACAGCTTTTTGGTCACCAGCCATCTCACCACACATACCTGCCCATTTACCTTCAGCGTGAGCTGCTTTGATAACGTTGTTAATCAAACGTAGGATTGATGGGTTATATGGTTGGTAAAGGTATGAAACTTGCTCATTCATACGGTCTGCTGCCATTGTGTATTGGATCAAGTCGTTTGTACCAATTGAGAAGAAGTCAACTTCTTTTGCAAATTGGTCTGCAAGCATTGCTGCTGCTGGGATTTCGATCATGATACCAACTTGGATATTATCCGCAACTGCAACACCTTCAGCAAGAAGGTTTGCTTTTTCTTCGTCAAAGACTGCCTTCGCTGCACGGAATTCTTTCAAGAGCGCAACCATCGGGAACATGATACGCAATTGACCGTGTACAGACGCACGAAGAAGAGCACGGATTTGTGTGCGGAACATAGCATCTCCAGTTTCAGAAATAGAGATACGAAGGGCACGGAATCCAAGGAATGGGTTCATTTCATGAGGCATATCGAAGTAAGGAAGTTCCTTATCTCCACCGATATCCATTGTACGAACAACAACAGGCTTACCGTTCATTCCTTCAAGTACAGCTTTGTATGCTTCGTACTGCTCGTCTTCTGTTGGGAAGTCTTGAGAATCCATGTACAAGAACTCTGTACGGTAAAGACCAACAGCTTCGGCACCGTTGGCATTGACACCTTCAACGTCTTTTGGAGTACCGATATTAGCAGCCAATTCAAAGTGTTTACCATCAGCAGTTACTGTTTTAGCATCTTTCAAGAGAGCCCATTCAGCTTTTTGTTTCGCATAAGCTTCACCAGCAGCCTTGAATTCTGCCGCTTGCTCATCAGTTGGGTTGATAATCACTTCACCAGTGATACCGTTAACAGCAAGGATATCACCATCTTTAACAATTTCAGTGATGTTGTTTGTACCCAATACTGCCGCGATTTCAAGTGTACGCGCCATGATAGCTGAGTGGCTTGTACGTCCACCGATGTTGGTTACAAAAGCTTTTACAAAGTTTTTGTCCAATTGAGCTGTATCTGAAGGAGTCAAGTCATGCGCAATCACGATCACTTCTTCATTGATAGAAGCCGGGTTTGGCAATTTCTTACCAAGGAGATTTGCCAATACACGTTTTGTCACGTCGCGGATATCCGCTGCACGTTCTTGCATGTATGGGTTGTCTTCCATACCTTCAAAGATAGTGATAAACATGTCTGTCACTTCTTTCAGACCTGCTTCTGCATTCACTTTCTTCGCACGGATTGTTTCCTTGATTTGGCTGATCATTTCTGGGTCAGCAAGAACCATTAAGTGAGCATCAAAAACTTGAGCTGCTTCTTCACCGAGCGTACCTACTGCTTTCTCACGAATAACAGAAAGCTCGTCTTGTGATGCTTTTAGAGCGGCATCAAGGCGAGCTTCTTCTGCGTTTGTATCTTCGACTGTAATAGTCTCAAATGACAAATCCGGTTGAACGAGTAGATATGCTTTTGCAACTGCAACACCGTCTGATGCTGCGATTCCTTTAAGCATTTCTGTCATTTTCCTTATGCCAATCCTTCTTTTTCCATAGTTTCAGTGATAGCAGCGATTGCGTCGTCAGCATCTGCACCTTCAGCTGAAATTGTAACATCAGCACCTTGGCCAACACCAAGACTCATAACACCCATGATAGATTTAAGGTTTACTGATTTACCTTTGTACTCAAGAGTGATATCTGAAGCAAATTTGCTAGCTGTTTGAACCAACAATGTTGCTGGACGTGCGTGGATACCTGTTTCTGCCACTACGTGGAAATCTTTAGAAGCCATAGTTTGACTCTCCTTTAATTATTTCTTTTTTGGATTATATGTGATAACCCTTACAAGACTGTATTATATCACCTTCTAGATAATTTTTCAAGCATTTTATGGATTTTCTTCGTTTTCCTTTCTGATAACTTGCTGAAAATCTTCTATTTATATTGCCAATATACAGTATGTAGTTTTTTTATTTTGAGAAAGTTTGACAGTTCAACGGAAGTCAAAATTTATGTTTTCAAAAACACTATATCTTGTGTTTTGATTTTAAAACCGTAACTTTTTAGCACAAGATTTAGTTTAAAATGATTGACAAAGTTTTTTTTTCTGATATACTAAGATAGTATTAAATTTTGAAAGAGGAGTTACGAAAATGGTAACCGTTTATTCTAAAAACAACTGTGTCCAATGTAAGATGACCAAGCGTTTCTTGGACAGCAACAATGTCGCTTATCGTGAGATCAATCTCGACGAGCAACCAGAGTACATCGATCAAGTTAAAGAGCTCGGTTTCAGCGCTGCTCCTGTTATCCAAACACCAACTGAAGTCTTTTCAGGCTTCCAACCAGGAAAACTGAAACAATTAGCATAATCTTAGTACATCATCCAGAAGAGATTGCTTCTAGGGCTAACTTAGAGGCCTTTCTTTTGTAATTAGATAAAGGAAATTTTATGGGATTAAAACATCTTGAGGACGTAACTTACTTCCGTCTCAATAACGAAATCAACCGTCCTGTCAATGGACAAATCATGCTTCATAAAGATAAGGAAGCCTTGGATGCCTTCTTTAAAGAAAATGTGGTTCCAAATACCATGGTTTTTGATTCAATTACTGATAAAATCAACTACCTCATTGAACACAACTACATAGAAACTGCATTTCTCAAGAAATACCGTCCAGAGTTTTTGGAAGAATTGCATCAATTTATCAAAGACCAAAACTTCCAATTCAAATCATTCATGGCTGCCTATAAGTTTTACAACCAGTATGCCTTGAAGACTAATGACGGTGAATATTACCTTGAAAGTATGGAAGACCGTGTCTTCTTTAATGCACTTTATTTTGCTGACGGGGATGAAGCGATTGCGACTGATATTGCCAATGAAATCATCCACCAACGCTACCAACCTGCTACTCCTTCCTTCTTGAATGCTGGTCGTGCTCGTCGTGGGGAGTTGGTATCTTGCTTCTTAATCCAAGTAACTGATGATATGAACTCTATCGGCCGTTCTATCAACTCAGCTCTCCAACTTTCACGTATCGGTGGTGGTGTGGGAATTTCCCTCAGCAACCTTCGTGAAGCTGGCGCACCTATCAAAGGTTATGAAGGTGCTGCTTCTGGTGTCGTACCAGTTATGAAACTCTTCGAAGACAGTTTCTCCTACTCTAACCAATTGGGTCAGCGTCAAGGTGCTGGGGTTGTCTACCTCAATGTCTTTCACCCAGATATCATCGCTTTCCTTTCAACTAAGAAAGAAAATGCCGATGAAAAAGTTCGTGTTAAGACCCTCTCACTTGGAGTTGTGGTGCCCGATAAATTCTACGAATTAGCTCGTAAAAATGAAGAAATGTATCTCTTTAGCCCTTACTCTGTAGAGCTTGAGTATGGTGTACCGTTCAACTACATCGACATCACTGAGAAATATGATGAATTGGTTGCAAATCCAAATATCCGCAAGACAAAAATCAAGGCGCGTGATTTGGAAACTGAAATTTCTAAATTGCAACAAGAGTCTGGTTACCCTTATGTAGTCAACATTGATACAGCCAACCGTGCTAATCCCGTTGATGGTAAGATTATCATGAGTAACTTGTGCTCTGAGATTCTTCAAGTTCAAGAACCAAGCTTGATCAACGATGCTCAAGAATTCCTTCAAATGGGAACGGACGTTTCATGTAACCTTGGTTCAACCAACGTTGTCAACATGATGACTTCACCTGACTTTGGTCGTTCTATCCGTGCGATGGTTCGTGCTTTGACTTTCGTTACAGATAGTTCACACATCGTAGCTGTTCCTACTATCGACCACGGAAACAGTTTGGCTCACACCTTTGGTCTTGGTGCCATGGGACTTCATAGTTACCTTGCCCAACAACTGATTGAGTACGGATCACCTGAGTCAATTGAATTTACAAGCATCTACTTTATGCTTATGAACTACTGGACCTTGGTAGAATCTAATAACATCGCGCGCGAACGTGGTATCACCTTCCACAACTTTGAAAAATCAGATTATGCTAACGGAAGCTACTTCGACAAGTATGTAACTGGTGAATTTGTTCCAAAATCAGACCGTGTTAAAGAACTCTTCAAAGATGTCTTTATTCCAAATGCTGCTGATTGGGCTGAACTTCGCGAAAAGGTTCAAGCAGATGGTCTTTATCACCAAAACCGCCTTGCTGTAGCGCCAAATGGTTCTATCAGCTACATCAACGATGTTTCTGCTTCTATCCACCCGATTACGCAACGTATTGAAGAACGCCAAGAGAAGAAAATCGGTAAAATCTATTATCCTGCTGCAGGTTTGTCAACAGATACTATCCCTTACTACACTTCTGCTTACGATATGGATATGCGTAAGGTGATTGATGTTTACGCTGCTGCAACAGAGCACGTGGACCAAGGACTTTCACTCACCCTCTTCATGCGTAGTGATATTCCAAAAGGTCTTTACGAATGGAAGAAGGAAAACAAACAAACGACACGTGACCTATCTATCCTTCGTAACTATGCCTTTAACAAGGGTATCAAGTCTATCTACTACGTCCGTACCTTTACAGACGACGGTGGAGAAGTCGGTGCTAACCAATGTGAAAGCTGTGTGATTTAATTTTTATCTGGGGCAACCACATTTTCTCAGACTACTGATTAAGTTCCCCATCATACAAAACTTGATAAGTATCTTAAATACTATGAAAAACTAAAAAGTCGGTCTTCCGACTTTTTGTGCGATACTCTTCTCAGACTATGATAAAATAGAGATGATTCGACAATCGCATTATTACATACAGAAAGAGATTTCAAATGGAAACTTACTACAAAGCCATTAACTGGAATGCCATCGAAGATGTCATCGACAAATCAACTTGGGAAAAGCTGACGGAGCAATTCTGGCTCGACACTCGTATCCCCTTGTCAAATGACCTTGACGACTGGAGAAAACTATCAAACAAGGAAAAAGACCTAGTAGGAAAAGTCTTTGGTGGTTTGACCCTTCTTGATACCATGCAATCTGAAACAGGTGTTCAGGCGCTTCGCTCAGACATCCGAACACCGCATGAGGAAGCTGTTTTCAACAACATCCAATTTATGGAATCTGTCCACGCAAAATCTTATTCATCTATCTTTTCTACCTTGAACACAAAGGCCGAGATTGAAGAAATTTTTGAATGGACTAACACCAACCCTTACCTACAAAGAAAAGCGGAAATTATCAACGAAATCTACCTCAATGGTACGCCTCTTGAAAAGAAGGTTGCCAGCGTCTTCCTTGAAACCTTCCTCTTCTACTCTGGTTTCTTCACACCCCTCTACTATCTTGGTAATAACAAACTTGCCAATGTTGCGGAAATTATCAAGTTGATTATCCGTGATGAATCTGTTCACGGAACCTACATCGGTTACAAATTCCAACTTGGTTTTAATGAATTACCTGAAGAAGAGCAAGAAAAACTCAAAGAATGGATGTACGACCTGCTCTATACCCTCTATGAGAACGAAGAAGGTTATACAGAAAGTCTCTATGACGGTGTTGGTTGGACTGAGGAAGTCAAAACCTTCCTTCGTTACAATGCTAATAAGGCCCTTATGAACCTAGGACAAGATCCACTCTTTCCAGATTCAGCTGATGATGTCAATCCTATCGTCATGAACGGAATTTCAACAGGAACTTCCAACCACGACTTCTTCTCTCAAGTTGGAAATGGTTACCTCCTTGGTGAAGTTGAAGCCATGCAAGACGAGGATTACAACTACGGTTTAGACTAATTTGGCCAATCATTCAAAATATCATGGTTTGTTTAATACAACCATGATATTTTTGTTTTTTGTTTTATTTTGTTTTTTTCTATTTGATATATTGAGCGTTTTATGGTAAGATAATGATAGTAGAAATTGAGGTGATAAGGATGCTGAAGCAAGAAAAGCTAGATAGTATTTTAGAAACAGTGAATACTAAAGGAACCATTACCGTAAAAGAAATCATGACGCGTCTGGATGTATCAGATATGACAGCTCGTCGCTACTTACAAGAATTGGCAGATAAAGATTTACTGGTCCGTGTGCATGGTGGTGCTGAAAAACTTCGTACAGGTTCTCTCTTAAACAACGAACGGTCAAACGTTGAAAAACAAGGATTACAGATTGCTGAAAAACAAGAAATTAGCCGTTTTGCAGGTCATTTGATTGACGAAGGTGAAACTATTTTTATCGGGCCAGGAACAACCTTAGAATGTTTTGCTCGTGAGCTCCCTATCGATAATATTCGTGTTGTAACAAACAGCCTTCCTGTTTTTCTCATCCTAAACGAACGAAAACTAACAGATTTGATTTTGATTGGTGGAAATTATCGCTCTATCACTGGAGCTTTTGTGGGAACACTTACCCTGCAGGATTTGACCAATCTTCAGTTTTCTAAAGCTTTTGTAAGCTGTAATGGTATTAAGGATAAGGCAATTGCTACTTTCAGTGAAGAAGAGGGCGAGGTACAACGAATCGCCTTGAACAATGCCAATAAAAAATACTTACTGGCAGACCACAGCAAGTTTAATAAGTTTGATTTTTACACTTTCTACAATATCTCAGAGATTGATACCATCGTTTCAGATGCCAAACTGAGTCAGGAAACATTTGAAGACCTGTCAAAACAAACAACCATTCTTTTATCAAAACCATAAAAATTCCCCTGCCTTTTGGTGGGGAATTTTTGTTGAATTTTATTCAATAAGTTGTGTCTCAGCTAGTTTCTTGTACCAGTGAGCTGATTTCTTTGGATAACGCTCCTGAGTTTCAAAATCAACATAGAAGAGACCGTAACGCTTTTCGTAACCATTTGACCAAGAAAAGACATCCATCAACGACCAGATAAAGTAGCCTTTGACATTGGCTCCATCAGAGATTGCATCTGCAATCACTTCCATATGTTTCTTAACATAATCAATCCGTCCATCATCGTAGACTGTCCCATCCACAAACTCATCTTTATATCCAAGACCATTCTCTGTGATGTAAATCTTCTTGTAATTTGGGTAATCTTTCTTTACGCGCATGATTTGATCATACAAACCTTGAGGATAGATAATCCAGTCCCAGTCCGTACGTGGTACATAATCAGGCGCCACTCGACGTCCAACTCCCTTAATCTGATATTTAGAGCTTCCTTTTTCACCCTTACCGTTATGAATGATTTCTGTTTCGCCATCAAAGGCTTGCATCCAATCACTCATGTAGTAGTTAATTCCAAGGAAGTCATTCAGGTCTTTTGCAGCTTCTAGGACTGCGAAGTCTTCTTCACGCAAATCTAAGCTTCCACCATTGACTGCTAAGATATGGTTGACACCTTCCATTGTTTCTTCGGAATATCGTCCTAGATAAGTCGCATCCAAAATAAATTTATTGTGAATGATATCTTCTAACTCGGCTGCACGAACATCTGCTGGATTATCTGGATCCAGAGGATACTTAGTAGGCAGTGCATGAACCACACCAATTTCACCCTTATATCCCTTATCCTTGAAAAATTTTACTGCACGCGCATGCGACACCATCATATTGTGATGAGATTGGAAGACTTTGGCAAGATTGTACTGGATACCTGGTGGAAATTTCCCAACCAAATATTGACCATCACCGATTGGTCCAATTTCATTGAATGTTGTCCAAAAGTTAACTTCAGGAAATTCTTCAAAACAGAAGGCCGCATAATCCACAAAGTGATCAATGTTTTCTCTATTCAGGAAATCTCCGTTTGAATGAAGTGCTTCTGGCGTGTCAAAGTGATGGAGAGTCACGAAGGGCTCAACATGCCTCTTGTGGCACTCTGCAAATAGATTATGATAGAACTCAACTCCCTTGGCATTGACTTTCCCGTAACCAGTTGGAAAGATACGTGACCAAGCGATTGAAATACGGATACCATTGACACCATACTCTTCTGCTAGTTTGAGGTCAACTGGGTATTTGTGGTAGAAATCACTGGCTGGCTCAGCAGTGTACCAATAGTTATCTTTGAGGTATTTGTCCCAGGCAACTGGTCCTTTACCATCAGTATTGGTAGCACCTTCTGCTTGATAGGCTGCTGTTGCCCCGCCAAAAATAAAGTCTTTTGGAAGTGTTTTTGTCATTTGATTCACCTTTCAAGAAATAGAAATGAGATGGAGATAGAGTTGGGAGGAATTCCTCCATCTCACTTCTTCGCTATTTACATTTTATTCTTCGAACTGCGCTTGAACAAAGGCAAGAGCGCCTTTTCCATCGCGAGTCAGTTTAATGTATTGGCCACCTTCTGTCTTGGCAAGTTTGATACCAAGTTTGTCGGTTTCGGCCTTCATGTCTTCAAAGTTTGAAGCAACTTGAGGAGCAAGGATAACCAGATCAAACTCAGGCAACATTTCACGGTGAGCTCCATAGCCACCAGCCGCTGCTTTAACAGGAACCTTGTACTCCTCAGCTGCCTTGTTTAGAGCATTTGCAAGGAGACCACTTGTACCTCCTCCTGCACAGAGAACGAGAACATTAGTTTCTTCTGTGATTGTGTTTTGCGCTGTTTCTACACCAGCTTTTTCAAGAATAGCATCTGCTTTGGCAGTATTGAAGTTTGCTGCTACTTTTTCTTTCAATTCATCATTGGCTTTACCTGAACGCTCTTCTTCAAGAATTTGTTCATCATAAACCTTGAGGAATGGATAGTAAATGGCTACGTCTACAAGAATTAACAAAGCAGCAAGTACAAATGACAAGAATTGGAAGTTTGTACCGAGAACAATACCGAGAGGACCTGGTGTTGTCCAAGGAAGGTTGGCAGTAAATGAGTTCATGCCAAGCGTTTCAATAAAGAATTTAAAGATCCATACGTTAGCAATTGGCGCAAAGATAAATGGAATAAAGAAAATCGGGTTCAATACAAGCGGTGCACCAAACAAGATTGGTTCATTTACACCAAAGAAAGTTGGCACTACTGAAGCACGTCCGATTGCACGATTTCGTTTTGATTTAGTTAACCACATGAACATGAATGGAACAACCAGTGTTGCACCTGTACCACCCATGGTAACAATAAACATTTGTGTACCTGAAGTAAGGATCTTGTCTGCATGCATCCCTTGTTGGAGAAGGTTCAAGTTGACTTCGGCATTTGCATAGGTAATAGCTGCGATTGCTGGTTCAACGATAGATGGACCATGGATACCAACAAACCAGAAGAAGGCAAAGGCACCAAAGATAATCGTAATACCTAGATAACCATCAGCAGCAGAGAATAACGGTGCAAAGAATTTACCGATTGATTCAGCTACGCTTGCACCAACAAAATGACGAGCTAGTAAATCGAGAGCATAAAGAGAAACCACTGATAGAGTGAATGGAATCACATCTTTAAAGACTTGTGAGATATTTGGTGGAACTTCGTCAGGCATACGAATAGTGACGTTGTTCTTAACACAAACCTTATAGATGGTTACAGTAACAAAGGCAGCAAGGAATGCTGAAAGCAAACCTTTTGTTCCAAGGAAACCTGTCGCAAAGCCACCTTCAATCGGATCAGCTGCTAACATCAACAAACCAACAATCGCAGCTAAAAGTGTTGACATATAGTTGATTTGGTTCGTTTTCTCCATGCTACGGTTTACTGAGTCGGTCAATGACTTAGCTGTTGTACCAGCTACCAAGAGAGCTAGAATCCCCATTGAATAGCTATAAGGTTTCATAAGGAGATTTACAACATCATCAGACCATTTAAAGCCCCATGAGTTTGGTACAAAAGCAATCAAGATAAAGATACTTGAGAAGAGAATAACTGGCATACCAGCAATGAAACCATCACGAATAGCGCGAAGGTAGATATTACGAGACAGTTTTTCAAAGAAAGGCTTTCCTTTCTCGATAAAAGAAATTAGTTTGTTCATTACTTAACTCCTCTCTTGTAGAGTTCGATTAAATGGTGCATCAAATCTTTTAACAAAATGGTAGTCATCAAGTGATCCTGACCGTGCATCATGGTTACACTATAAGCCAAATCTTCACCAGCTGCCTCCTTAGTCAAAAGGCTTGTTTGCGCGTGGTGTGCCTCCGCGATGCAACCACCAGCTTCCTCTACGAGAGTATCAGCTTTCGCAAAATCGCCAGCTTCAGCAGCCTTTAAAGCTTCCAATAGTTTTGATCGAGCATCGCCAGCATAGGCAACAATTTCAAAACCTAACAATGTTACTTCTTCTCTATTCATGATAGAATTCTCCTTATGTATTTTTAATTAAATTTTTATGACAATAAACGTTGGATATGTAGAACTAGATAAACTCGTTCACTTTTATACAAATCAAGACCCGTATGTTGCGTAATCACATCATAGATTTTGGAACCGATCTCAAATGCTTTTGGATAGGATTGTTTAATATGATCTTCCATATCCAGAAGTGATTGGTTATCATCTCTAGATCTGTCTAAATAATCCAAGAAATAATTCAAATGAATCATAAAGCGATCATAGAAATGATTATTCTCTTTGGTTCGTTGAATTGCATAACCCTTTAGCACTTCTTCAACATTCCTGAGAATTTCTTTCCTCTTATCAATCGACTCAACCACTTGAACTTCATTTTCACCTTCGGCATTAATGAAATGATAAGCGATCCGAATAATTTCATCCTCAGGGAAATGATCTGTCAACTTCTGACGATAGATTTCAAAGGCTTCCTTTGCGATTTGAAAAGCGACAGGATACTTAGTGGAAATATCTGGCAGATTACTATCCTTGTACCTTCCTTGTGCTAGAGCTTGGTAAGAGCAGTAAATATGATCTGTCAAGGTTACGTAGAGATACTCTTGAATCGGATAATGATATTTCTTTGATAGCTTATCAATGATTTCATAAGTCACTGTGATAAAATCAAGCGGAACATCTTTGAGGAGAGCCATAAAGTTTTCTCTTGACTCTTCGGTCTTCATCCGAAAGATTTTCTCAACCTGATTTTCAGCAATCAAATCCCCCTTCTTCTTTCCGAATGCAATCCCCTTACCAATTACAATCACCTCTTCTCCTTTGTCATTTCTGACAAGTGAAACATTGTGATTCATTGGGTTTAGAATTCGATACATGTCAACCTCCTTTTATCTCTTAAAGGTATATGAGTACAAAAAATGACCACAAATGAACTAGAAAATCCTTTGATTTCTAATCCACCTGTGATCATGCCTAATATTACTTAGTAACACTCACCTTGTATTAACTTGTGATTTAAGTATAGCACAAGTAAGTTTTTTTGTAAACCTTTACATTCAACTTTTTTTAAATTTTTTATTTAGATCAATGTTCCTAAGATTAGGGGGGAAAACTTATACACGTTCAGTCCATGAAGTTGCTGTTGTTTGAAGAACCTTGTTGAGTTCGTCAATGTTCTCAAATCCAGTTGTGCGTAGCCATTCACGAGCTGCTGCCTCACCGTCTTTGATGTAGGCTTCAACTGATCCAGCCCATGTTGCACGTCCACAAAGAACACCGTTGAAGTTTGCGCCTGATTCGTGGGCAAAGACAAGCGTTTCTTGGAAGAGTTTAGCTGATACACCCGCACTCAAGTAGATGTAAGGAAGATTTGTTGCTTCGTCTTGAGCTTTGAAGAAGGCTGCTGCTTCTTCGCGTGTATGAACGACTTCTCCATCACCAAAGCCTTCAACGTATTTCACATTGACTGGAACTTCCACTTTCAAAACATCGATGTTGAAGCGTGGGTCTGAGAAGACTTTCATAGCACCGATAACCTTGTGTGGCTTCACTTTTGCGTATTCTGCTGAACCTGCATCAGCAATCTTTTCATCGTAAGCCAAGATCTCAAGGAAGAAAGGAATGTCTTCTGCCACACACTCTGAACCGATGCGTTCGATATAGGCTTGTTTTTGTTGGTTGAGTTCATCAGAGCTGTCTACGTCATAGTAAAGCAAGAACTTGACAGCATCTGCACCTTGTTCTTTGATGCGTTTGGCAGACCAAACATCCAAGCAGTCAGGCAAGCGTTTAGTGCTAGTTGTGTCATAACCCGTTTTCTCATAAGCAAGGAGAAGACCAGCATTTGGTGCAAGAGCTTTTGTAGCTGGAAGACCATACTCTGGGTCAAGAAGCATAGAGGATGCGTATTTAGTCAATTCATCTGCTACCAATACTTTGAGTTCTTCCATTTGAGCGACTGTTGGCTCTTCTGTTTGGTATTGAGCCATAAGGCGTTTCAAAGCACCACGTTGGTCAAAGGCAAGAGCGGAGATAATGCCATTTTCATCTGAAAGTTTTTCTAAGCGTGCACGTTTTTGTTCTGTTAAAGCCATTTTATACCTCTTTTACTATTAATTGATCATATAAAGCTTGATAGTTGGCCATATTGACATGACCTGTCATCTTTTCTTGGGCATTGAGCATACCAAGGACATTGGCCTTGATGAGGAGTTCTTGATCAGATTCCTTATGAAGAAGACCTGATGAAATACCTGCAACAGTAGAATCTCCAGATCCGACAGGATTGACTACCTGAATTCTTGGAATATCTACTTTATAGAAAGTATCACCATGTTTTGCAAAAGCACCATTTGCACCAAGTGAAACGATAATCCACTCAATCCCTGCAAATAGAGGCTCTTGAAGAACTTCTTTTAATTCATCCAAATCCTCAGAAACTTCTTTCCCAAGAAGCTGAGACAATTCTTCGTTATTTGGTTTGATTACTGTTGGTTTATGTGGTGATTCAAGAACCTCCTGAAGGGCAGCACCTGAGCAATCCAGAACAACTGGTTTTCCTGCGCGATTAGCAAGTTCTACTAAGCTCGCATAGTAGTCAACTGGAAGGCCAGCTGGAAGACTACCTGAGATGGCTACTACTTCTACAGTGTCAAGAAGATTTTCGAAATGAGCCAAGAAATCTTGCCCTTCTTGTTCAAGAACTTCGGGACCTTTTTCAAGGATTTCTGTTTGGTTTTCACCGTGTAGAATAGCGATACAGTTACGAGTCTCTCCTTGAATGGAGAAGAAACGTTTCGTTACTTTATCGTCAATATGCTCTACTAAAAACTCACCAAGTTTACCACCGACCAAACCAGTAGCAGCAACAGAATCACCAAATTCTGAAAGAACTCGTGTAACATTGAGACCTTTACCACCAGCTGTCTTGGTCACGTCCACCACACGGTTGACAGTGTCAATTTTTAATTCATCCAAAGGATAAGAAATATCAATGGATGGATTCATTGTGACTGTTAAAATCATGCGTCACCTCTTAGTCGTGGTATTCACCGCGATCCCATTTTTCAAGGAATTCTGTAAAGAAGTTTGCATCTGCTTGATGAGCATTGTGAGTTTCAACGTGCTCAATTTTCGCAATCAATTTTTTGTTTTCTTCTGATGGTTTGTATTCAGCATTGATGAAAGCTTCAATGATGTCGCACATGAGCAATTCACCAGTGATTTTACCACCAAAACCAATAACATTGGCGTTCAATTGTTCTTTTGCATAAAGAGCTGTTGTCATATCACGAACCAAGGCAGAACGAACTCCTGGAACTTTATTTACAGCGTTGTTGATACCAACACCAGTACCACAGATACATACCCCAAGATCAGCTTGACCGCTTGTAACGGCTTCACCAACTTTTTTACCAAAGATTGGGTAGTGAGTACGTGTGTGGTCATAGGTACCAAAGTCGATGACTTCATATCCTTTTGATTTCAAAAATTCTGAAACCGCCATTTTTTCATCTGTTACGATGTGGTCACATCCAATTGCAATTCTCATTTTTATTTTACCTTTCTTACTGTAATCTAGTTAGCACATTTTGTTCAACATATCAACACGAATTTGGTGACGGCCACCGTCGTATTTGCCGTTAACAAAGCCTTTAGCAATATTTTTAGCCAATTCATCACCAACGATTTCTGCACCCATAGTGATCATACGTGAGTTGTTGTGTCCACGAGTCATATATGCTGAACGTTCATCTGAAACTTCTGCAGCAACCATTCCTTTGATTTTAGTTGCGACCATGAATGGACCAGCACCATAAGCATCAATCACGATACCAAGATTTTGTTCTTCTTTGTTTACTTCTGTAGCAACAGCAAGAGTCACATCAACAAAGTCTTGACCTTCAGCTGTAACATCCACAACGTGGAAGTTTTCTTTTTCCAAGAAGTCTTTCACAACTTCTTTCAATCTCAAACCTGCAGCATCTGCACCGATAACAATAGACATATTGTTTACTCCTTTTTATTATTCTAGGCTAGTAAAGACTTTTATAGCTAGCAGTTTACCTACAAAAGATTTTCTAGCAGTTTATTGACAAATTTGATTGAATGAGATGAATAACACCTTATCCAAGTCCAGGAAATCAATCTCCTGGAAACAAACTTTCTCCGTTAAAGAGAATATAACAAGCGATTATTTGTTTGTTACAAACATCATTTGTTGTTTACAAACATAATATACTCCTATTTTTAGAAAAAGTCAACACTTAATGTTTGTTTTTGTGTTTTATTTTTTAATCTAAAAGATTTCAATATCAAAGCCAATCTGATCGAATTGGCCTGGTTCCAAGAGCCGAACATTATTCTTATCTTCTAGATGATCTCCTTCTTCAAGGGATGTTGATAAGCCTGACCAAGGTTCAAAAGCGATGAAAGGTCCCTTATTCAAAGTTGACCAAATGATGAGATTTGAGAACTCTTGGAAGTGTACTTTTAATCCCTTCTCATACTTACGAGAACGGAGGGCAATTGTTCTAGATTGCAACTCATCCAAAGTCACTGCATCAACACGAAACAGATCGTAACTGAGATCCACTTCCTTTTGTGAATCCAACCATGGACTTCTATCTTGGAAGTCTAACATTCCTGTTTCTGGGAATGGACGCGGAACAGAGCAAGTCTCTTCTTTCTCAAACTCTAAATAGTAGTCTTCATAAGTTTCGCCATCTAGTAGAGGGCAATTAAATCCTGGATGTCCTCCTATAAAGAATGGCATTACTTTATTGGTTTCTTTATTGAAAATCTTGTATTGAGTACGAACTATCTTGCCAGTAACCTTATAAGTGATTTCAAGGCGGAAATGATAAGGATAGTTCTGATAAGTATTCTCATCATCTTCGATAGCAAAGGTTACGCTGTTTTCTGTTTGATCAACTAATTCAAATTCTTTTTTGCGAACCAAACCATGTCGAGGAATAGTTCCTTTCGTCTCAGGTCCATCTGCGTGACTGTAGAAGGCTGTATCCTCTCTTAAAGAACCACAGATTGGAAAAAGTACAGGAGCTTGCCCACTCCAATAGGTGGCATCTCCTTGCCACAAGTACTCAACGCCATCTCGATCCTTGATTGACGACAAGGCACCACCAAAAGTTTTAAATTGGACCGTCAATTGCTCTGATTTTATTTCAATTACCATTATTTTCTCCGATTTCTTGATAGTTTATAAAAAACTAGGCTGTCACTCCCCATTAGGAAACTGACAACCTAGTTTTCACAATTTACATTTTATAGGAGCGAATTATTTAGCATTTGCTGCGTATTCTTCATTACGTTTAATCATTTGTTTTCTATACCAAGCAAAGATACCTACATAGAATACAAGGAAGACTACTGCACCAAGGATTGCTTTGATATCACCTGTTGTGGCATTACCAATTGCCCAACCAAGAAGTTTTTCGATTGGTCCTTCAAGAGTTGAGTGAGTAATCAATTGAGTTTGACTCACACCTTCTGGGAAGGCACCTACACCTTTAGCAAGTTCAGTTGCAAATGGTGCAATAAGTGTACCTGAAAGAAGGAAGAGTGGCAACAAGAGAGTTCCAAAGATAATCATACGGAGCAATTTACCACGAGTAACTACCAAGAGAGCTGGAGTTACACCCATTGCGATGATACCTGCAAGTGGCAAGATACCATTTCCGACTTTAGAAAGAAGTACAGCTTCTACTAGCATGATTGGAGCAAGTACGTTGGCACAAGCCCAGATTTCAGCACGACCAGCGATGAAAGGCCAGTCAAGACCGATGTTGAATTTACGTCCTTGAAGACGTTTAGTAGCAACGTTTGTAATACCTTGTGAAAGTGGTTCTACGGCTGCGATGAACCAAGATCCGATAAGTGAAAAGAGCTCCAAGCTGACACCGGCAGTCAAACCAAGGCTCAACCAACCTTTAATAACAAGTTCCCAAGATGCTGCTTCTTCTACTCCAGCAACTGGATGTGGAGTTCCCATCAAACCGATAACGATACCAAGAATGAAACCGATGAAGAATTTAGATCCCCAGAAACCGATTTTTTTGTTCAATTTTGCAGCGTCAAAGTCGTATTTATCAAGACCAGGCAATACTTTATCAAAAATCTTATCCAAAACCATGATAACTGGGTTCATCATGTAGTTCATGTGAGTTGAAGTCATTGGAGATGAACTTGGTGCGTTAAGAAGGTCGTCGAATGTTGGTTTCATCAAGTCAGAGTTGATGATTTTCAAAATACCTACAAGGACAACTGCTGCAGTTGCGATGAAAAGTGAAACCCCTTGGCTAACTCCATTGTTGTCTGCGTACCATTTGATCAAAAGACCAGTGATTGACAAGTGCCAGATATCGAAGATATCAACGTCAAGTGTATCTGTTTTCTTCATTGCAAGCATCACAACGTTGACAATCAACATCACAAGCAAGAAGTAAAGTGTCCAAGCAGATCCCCAAGTGATGGTAGCAAGTGGTGCCCAACCAACGTCAGTGATGTTCAATTGAATACCAGTATTTTCAACGAATTTCGCAAGTGATGCTGAGAAAGCTCCATTGAGCATACCGATGATGGCACCGATACCAGTAAGGGCGATGGCAAGTTTGATACCACCTTCAAGCGCTTTGGAGAATTTCACTCCAAAAAGTAGGGCCAATACTGTCAAAATGATCAGCATGATGATAGGGCCACCCATAGCCAAGATAGGTTTGAAGATATCGTTGGCCAGATTGATAATGACATCCATAATAGTTCCTCCCGTTTTTCTAAGTTATATGAATGTTAACAAGATAAAGAATGAATTAGCTTAGTCCATGTTCTTTGATAGCTGCTTCAATATTGTCAAATACTGGAGCACTCATCGCTGGAATACGGAACAAGATTGGTCCAGCTTCAATTACTGGAATTCCTGGTTCAAAACCAAGGTCAGTTGCAGCGATTGGAGTAAAGATATCGTAGCCCTTGATAAGGTCTTCGTTTACATCTTTCACCATGACTGCATCACAGTGAACGTCATAACCACGATTTGAGAGTTCTTCTTCTAGAGCACTTTTAATTTGGTGACTTGAGTTAACACCTGCACCGCAGGCAGCAAGAATTTTAATCATTTGGATTTCCTCCGATTTTATATTTTAATAGACAAGATTAAGCTGTTGCTTCAGCAATATAAGCATAAAGTTTTTCTGGTTCAGAAATTTTTGATAAATCTTCTAGATGATCCTTCCCTGTAAAGAAATCCATCAACTGAGCCAGAATATTCGTTTGACTGGAACTTGAGTTGTTAATGATAAAGAAGAGCAGTGAAACTTCGACCTCTCTATCAGGAGCAATCATGTTGTGAAAAGTTACTGGTTTTTCTAATCGAACAACCACTACTTTCTCAGCTAGATTATGAACAATATCTGTATGAGGAATAGCCACATTTGGTAAATCTTTCCCCAAAAATTCCATATCTAAACCAGTTGGAAATGACTTCTCACGCGCGATCAAGGCTTCACGATAAGTTGGAGTAACGATTTCTCGTTCTTCCAATAAGGTTGCCACCTGATTAAAAAGTTGTTCTTGATTATCCGCTTCTAAGCAAAACACCAGGTTTTTGTCAAAGAAATGATCTAATCCCATAACCTTTTCCCTTCTTTCAATTATCTTTTATGGTATAAGTATAACACTATATGAAATCGTTGTCAATATTTTTTGTTTCATTTTGTTCATTTTTTTGTAATTTTTGTTTTGTTTCAAGAATATAATCAATATCAAACATTTCTGTTTTAAAATCTACAAAAAAAGAAGGCTCAAGCCTTCTTCTCTTTCCTTACTCAATAGTAGATAAAATCTCTTCTAACTTATGGTAATCTTTTACACTATCAATTTCATAAATGCTATTGTCTTCTAATTCTTCAACATACACATCTAATTCTTTGATATTATCCTTAACCATATTGTCCCAGTAGAGATCAACAAATTCACCACTCTCGTAAGCTTTGTCAATAAAGCCAACAATCTTCTCAGCAGTTGGAGCATCCCAGAATGAAACCCCACTCAAAATGCGACCAGCTTTGCTGTCAACAATAATGTCTTGGACCTTGTAGTCATCACCGTAAACCAAGAACCACTCGTTCGTACAGTCTTCACGATAAACGCTAAAATAGGTAGAACGTTTAAGATCGTTTCGAAACATATTTTTGAAAAGATAGTTATCTGCATCGATGACGTAGCTGTTAGCCAAATCTTCTTTTACTAGATAAAGTGAGTAAAAGTTATTGTAATCAGCATACTTGTCGTTAAAGACTAAACGGACACCATATTTTTCTTTTAGGTAGTCAAATTGTTCTTTGAGGTAACCGACAACGATGATAATCTCATCAATTCCTCTCTCTTTCAAAAACTCGATTTGGTATTCTACCAAAGGTTTTTGATTAACCTTAACCAAAGCTTTTGGGGTATTTTCAGTCATAGGGCGCAGACGACTTCCTAATCCCGCTGCTAAAATAATCGCTTTCACATGAATCTCCTTTATTCTTTAATAATAATATAAACACCAGCCATAACAATAAGTGAAGTGATAATTGTCAGCATATCTAGCGGTGCACCTAAGAAAATAGCTGCAAATAAGACAGTCCAAACTACATAGCTCACATTCAAACCTGTCGCTTTCGCAGGTTGCAAACGATTAATAGCGATATAATAAGCTAAGTAGGAAATCATATCAAAGGCTGCAAAGACAATCAAAAGGACTAGTAACTGCCCATCTGCCACTTCTGCAAATGAGTGGTGAGAAAAGAGCACAATCACAAGATAGGACAGGAATGAGGTTACTTGTCGGATTAACAAGGCTTCAATTTCACTTAATTCACTTTCCATGGCGTAGGAACTAAGAACACTTTCACTCCCCCAGGCAATGGCACAGATAAGGGCACAAAGAATCCCAATGTAAAACGAGTTTACTTGTTCAACCTTGTAAGTCTGAGCAATGATCGCTGCAATAATCAAGAAAACACCGAATACTGTATTCTTTGAAACCTTGTGTTTCAAAATGAAGAAGGCGAGCAAAACTGAAATTGCTGGGTAAATAGCCGATACAGATGAAGCTAGAGAACTACCGATATATTTAACCGCATAAAGATTGGCCTGCATGCCTATTGGTCCTGCTAGTAAAGCTCCGATAATTACACTTACATTTCGAATATTTAAGAAAATCGAGAGGCGAACTTTTCCTTCTTTTACCAAAAGAAAAGCTAACAAGATAAAGATACTCAAGAAATCATGAGCAGCAGCCACCACAAAAGGCGAAAGATTTGTAAAAATTGAAAAGATATAAGCACTAATCGTTAGACCTAATCCCCAGAAGATACCAGAGAGCAGACCAAAGGAAACACCATTTTTATTCTTCATCCTAACCTCCATAATAAGTCAAACCTTCGACAGCTCTTTGGTAACGGTTGATACCATAATCTCCAAAATCAGCTCCTTGAGCTTCTTTGTACACTGTCCACAAACTCCAGATAGTATCTTGCAAGATTTTATAGATACGAATCTTCTCACGTGATACAGGCGTTTTGTCACTTTCATAGTAGGAAAGGAAATCATCTTCCTCTTGCTTTGTAAATTCAGACTCTAAGAAAAGAGCTGCCAAATCCCACATCGGGTCATTCATAGAAGAGTATTCCCAGTCAATCAAATACAAACGACCTTGTGGTGACTCGATAAAGTTTTCTGGTACCAAATCGATATGACAGGATTTTCTATCAACACCCAAATCAGCCAATCTCTTTTCTAGTGAAAATACATCTTTTCTTACAGCTTCATAGTTTTCATAAGGGATAGCTCCCTCAATCAAGGATTCATATTTGCTGATTTCCTCAAAAGGAGCAAACTCTCCTCTTAATTCTTTCCCTGAAGCATGGATGGTTTGTAAAATTGGTGCAATCTTTTCAAACTTGGACTTGATTGATGTTGAATCAAGAGTTACTGCTGATTCGATGTACTCATTTACTTTAATCCCTGACTCAATATCAAAAAGATAATTTTTGACATCTAAATCTAAATCCTCTAAAAGTTCAAGATTGTACTTTTCATTTTGACGATTGATGAGTTTTTCAGTCCCTTTACCAAAAAATTTCACAATATACTGTTTGTTGGTTGTTTTAACCAAATAGTTTTGATTGGTCATGCCTCCCAGCTGTTCAACACTGAGTACTTCCTCTTCATTAGATAGTAAAGAAGAAATTTTTTCTTTGATGAGTTTCTCCACAATTAACCTCCATCTTCTACACTTCCCACTTAAATACTGTTTTGAAAGCAGTATTTAGGTCTGTAGCAAAGACACGGTGAATGTCCTTGATTTCTCTCACAGGCTCTTCAACATAAAGGATATTCTTCAGACGATTCGCAAACTTTTTAACTTCCATCATTTGAATGGCCTTCTCAAAATCGACGCGTCCTGAACGAGATGAGCCTACTAATAACAATCCTTTTTCCAAAGCATCTCGTGTATTGATATTAACCTTGTATTCGCTCACTCCCATCATGAGAATCGTTCCCTGTGGACGAATATAGCGAATCAAGTCATTGATAGCTGGGCCTGTACCATCACCACCGCAACACTCAAATCCATGATCAAAGGTCAAATCCTCTGGGATATTATCCGTGATATAGCACTCTTTTGCAAAAGAGAAGAGCTCCAATTTTTCCCAATGGCGACCAATGACGATAATCTCTGCTTCTGGCAAGGTGTAATTGATGATATTTGCAACCACAAAGGCCAAACTACCATCTCCGATAACAGCGATTCGCTCTCGCTTGCTATGAGCAAGATGCAGGAATCGAGCCATAGCATGCATGCCAACACTTACAAACTCGGTGATGGCAGCAACTGTGTCCTCAATGTCATTATAAGACACAACACGATCTTTTGGAAGAGAGACAAATTCTCGCATAAAGCCGTCATAGCCACTAGATAGGAAGTAGGTCCCTGTCATGTAGTTCTCGTAGAACTCCTTGTCACTCTGCATAGGCGGTTGATTGGGAATCATAACTACCTTTTGACCGACTTCATAAGTCCCAGTTGGATCTGAAATAACAGTTCCACAAGACTCGTGAATCATCGCCATAGGAAGCTTTTTGGCCAATATCTTTGGATCGCGTTTCCCTTGATAGTAACGTTGATCTGCATGACAAACCGCCATATAATTTGGACGAATCAGGATATGATTCTCCTGATCAATGTCCTCTTCTTGGTATTTTACATTGATAAACTTTGGTTTTGTCAGTTGATAAATTTGATTAATCATAGCCCTAATCTTTCTCAATCATGCTTTTCGCGATTTTCAAGTCTGTCACAGTTGTGATTTTAAGATTTGAATATTCCCCTTTAGCTAGAGCAACATCCTTCCCTTTGATAACAAAAATCTTACATGCATCCGTCAGGATTTCTTTTTCTTGATCAGATAGGGAACCATACAAATCCATGAAATCCTTACAACGGAAAGTCTGAGGTGTTTGACCTTGATAAAGGTGAGCACGATTTGGAATATCAGTGATAAACTGACCATTGGTACTTTCAACAATGGTATCAACCGCTTCTACTACTGTGTCAACCGCATCATGATTTTGGGCCAGTTTTATATTGTCCTGAATCATGCGAAGTGTGATAAATGGACGAACAGAGTCGTGAGTAATCACAATATCTTCTGGAGTGATTGGACGATAGGCATTAATGGCTTCTATTATCTTCTCGATACTGGTATTGCGATCAGCCCCACCTTTGGTAATGATGATGCGATCCTTGTGAAGAGAAAGATACTTGTCAACCAAGTCCTCAGCATGAGATACCCAATCTCCATGAACTCCAACTACAATTTTTTCAATACTTGGTTCTAAGACAAATTTTTCAATTGTGTGGATCAAAATAGGTCGATCACCCAACTCCAAGAATTGTTTTGGTAAATTACTGATTCCCATGCGTGTGCCAGTTCCTCCGGCTAGGATTCCTGCATAGATCATTTATATTCTCCTTTAGTTTATTCTAAAAAACTCATTACCATCTATTATATCACAATATATGCCTATCATGAAGAAAAGATAAAGAGCCACTATATGAATCGGCTCATTATTTAGGATGAAAAATGAACAATATTCAACAAAATCTGAAAAATCATAACAAATTAAGAAATAAATTTAGGTTATTCTCTATCCCCCTTATTCAACGTTCGGTTAATATAGAGTTCTTTAGAATATAATAGAAACCTTAAAGAAAACTTAAACATATTTTTTGAAATACAAGAAAAAGCTCGGAAAATTATGGCATCCATTTTTGTAAATTTAAGAAAGCAATCTCTACGATGTTTTAAACTATTGTTAGACTTTTGCTCCTAAAATTGGTAAAATAAAAAAGAAAATAATAGAAAAAGGAAACTGTAAACCGCCATGATGAACATGCAAAACATGATGCGCCAAGCACAAAAACTTCAAAAACAAATGGAACAAAGCCAAGCAGAACTCGCTGCCATGGAATTTGTTGGAAAATCTGCTCAGGACCTTGTCCAAGCGACCTTAACTGGTGACAAAAAAGTTGTCAGCATTGACTTCAACCCAGCAGTTGTAGATCCAGAAGATCTCGAAACCCTTTCTGACATGACTGTGCAAGCGATTAACGCTGCTCTTGAACAAATTGATGAAACGACTAAGAAGAAACTCGGTGCTTTCGCTGGAAAATTGCCTTTCTAATCCACAAAAAAAGAGAAACAGATGTTTCTCTTTTTTTCTTAGAAATCAAAGAATTCCATTGCTTTCTTTAAGAGTAATTCCGTGTATTCTGGATCGTCTTGAGCCATTGTGACTTGTGACTGGACCATTTCAAGATCATCCGTTATCATGCCATCTGCTCCAAGTCTGACTGCCTTATCCAAGGACTCAGAACTATTCACAGTCCAAACATAGAGTCTCTGATCAGTTGTCCAGAGTTTATTGACAAAGTATTCGTCCAAAGTTGAGTACTCCATAGTGTAACCAGTTGCCTTGGTTCTTGGGAAGATACTGTTATAGGGAAGAATAAAGTAAACTGGAATTTCAGAATCATAAGTCAACACTTTATCAATCACATGGTAGTCTAGCGATTGCATCTGGTGTCCATATTTCTTGATAGTCGCTCCGTACTTTTCGAGGAAATGGTCCATCATTTGCGGACTATCTTTTTTACTGGTCTTAATCTCAATCAGCAATTTTTGGTTTAAAGCATTTGCACGCTCTAAATAGGCATCAAAGCTTGAAATCTTTGTTTGATAACCATTCTCGTAAATATCTGTATTTGTTAATTCATCCAGAGTCAAATCTTGCGGTGTAGCATTAATACCTGTTAAATTTTTGAGGTTAGCATCGTGCATCATCACGAACTGACCGTCTTTCGTTTCCTGCACATCCATTTCGATGAGATCTGGTTTTAGTTGAGCTGTTTTTTCTAAAGACTGCACCGTATTTTGAACACCGTTTTTATTACTTACTCCTCTGTGCGAAATCACTAAAGGTGTATTGGTATCTGGAGTTTCCAGATAAACGTAGCCTTCTATGGCAAAGATGATGCTTGCACACCCCATGACACCCCATCTCATCAGATGATCTTTCTTTCGCCTTGGCATAATCTCTAGTTCTTCTCCTGTCAGGAAGGAAACAAACTTCACTAGGAAATAAGTCAGGGTCATGTAATGGAAATTTTTAATCAAGACAAAATTAATCACACCGAGAATCAAGGATTCTTTTTGAGTTAAATTATCCATCACTGCTTGCGCAAAAAGCAAGGGAATTAACAAACCAAAGAAGAAGAGATAGGTTTTAATAATAATGAGTAAGAGATGCCAAGAGAAGAAAAGGACATTTTTCTTTGTCTTTTGGAGACTATATTTCACACTTTCTCTTATTGTCTTTCTTTCAAAGAGAATCTTAGGCAGGGCAAACATAAATCGGACAGAGATGTAGAGAAAGATCCAAGCGGATGCTATGATCATCAGACCTACCAGCCAATGCTTACCTTCCCAATAATTCACAATAAAATCAGGGATAATAATCTTGTTGAGGTAGTAGATTTTTAAAATCTTACGGATGAACGGGAAAAGCAAAGCAATGTAAAAAAAGACAAAGGCCATCTTACAAAAGCTCAATCGCTTAACGAATAGAAAGCTCTGGTGAAATACTTTTCTACTGTACTCAATTAAAGTTCTCTTTTCATGATAGAGAAGGTGACGAGCCCCTATAAACAAAAGACAAATCTGGAAATAGGCAACCAGGAGATTGATTGCAATTAAGATGAGAAAGGCTAAACTGATAAAAGGCGAGCCTTGTATAATCGCCCAAAAGTTATTGTAGGAGATAAACAAATAACCGGTTTGTCTCAGAAGGATGCCAGCAATCCATGAATTTAATGGTAGCCAGACAAACTCAACCATCATAAATATCAAGAAAAATAGAAATAAAATCTTATCTAGGTTATAGTATATCTTCCTAAAACCTAGCTTTTTAGGTTTTTCAGGTTTCATAGGCACTCCTAGTCTATAAATTGGGATAAATCTAAGCCACCAAAAGGATTATTCATAGAAAAACTACTCTGGTCTTCTATTAATAGCTTTCCTTCATCTGATTCCAAAAAAGCTTCGTAAACACGCGCCGTCATGCGGGCATCCTCTAAACTGTTATGAGACTTCCCGTGAAAGCCTAAAAAATTCGCTACAGTTTGTAATTTAAGATTGGCTATGCCGTGTAAATCAGAACTACGGCGTTCAAAAGCCTCATCATATAGGTCGACCTTATACTGGTCACGATAATCAATGCCATGCTCCAAGAGAATAGGCAAATCACTCTTAGCTGCATTGTAACCAACAATAGGTAAGTCGCCAACAAATGCCTGAAAGTCCTTTAAAACTTGTTCTACCTTTGGCGCATCTTTCAAGGTTTCAGCTGTGATTCCAGTCAAACCATTGATAAAACTCTTCAATGGGGCTGTAGTATGAACATAAGAATCAAAAGCAGCACATTCTTGTCCATCTTGAAAGCGGACTGCCGATACTTGAATTAAATGGGTAACCCCCTCGTGTTGATTGAATTCCAAATCAAAGGCGATATAATCTCTTAATTTTTCCATCTTTTACCTCAGTTCCGACTCAATTTAAACCATAAATAATAAAAGAAGCTATCAGGTTAGTGAATAACCCAAACAGCTTCTTTATTTTCCTCCAAATAAGCGAGCAAAAAAGCCTTTTTTGGTAGCTTGAACTTCTTCTTTTGCTTGGTCCAACTCTAGTTTCAAACTTTCTTGATCCTTCATAGCTTGAAGAGTTAATTGTTGCTGTTGGTCCAATTGTTTGTCCTTTTCAGCAATCTGTCGATCTTTAACACGCATCTGTTCATCTTTTTCTGCCAACTGCTGGTCTTTGGCCTTGAGCTGCTCATATAAACGAAGAATTTCAGCATTTTTCTCATCGACTAAGATTTCCATCAGTTCGCGTTGTTTGACATCATCACTGACTGGTTCATCTTCAAAAATCGTTTTTTTATAGATTTCTTCTAGCTTAATCAAGCCACTTCGAGTAACTACAGTTACACCTTTGTCATTTTTTTTCGTGTCCTCTTCTGGAAGTTCTTTGACACGATTGTTGATTGCTTGACGAGAGAGTCCTAGGACCTCTGCAATCTCACTGACGGTCATTTCAATACTCATAATATCCTCTGAAACGTTTTCTAGCTTTTCTTTACTTAAATCTTATCATAAGCTAGATAAACTGTCAAATTTCCGCTTAATCCATAACCTTTAAAAAGGCCAGTAAAACTTGGGCAGAACGACGTCCAGCTTCAATGATAAACTCATCAAAAGAGATAGAAGCCTCGTGATTGGCATTGTCGCTCATGGCACGAATGACTAGGAAAGGTAGGCCAAGAGCCTGAGCTGCCTGTGCAATCGCTGCCCCTTCCATTTCAACTGCTAAAACATCCGGAAAGTGGGATTTGATACTAGCAATCTTATCATCTCCAGCTATAAAGCTATCCCCTGTGGCAATCAATCCTAGGTGCCAGGTCTGTTCTAATTGAGATAAATTCTCTTTAATCCTAGCGATAAAGTTCTTATCGGATTCAAAGTAAAGAGGTTGACCAGCCATCTGACCATAAGCGTAGCCAAATGCAGTCACATCCACATCATGGTAGACAAGTTTATCCGCAATCACGACATCTCCAACGGCAATCCCTTCTGCAACTGCACCTGCCGATCCTGTATTGATAACGGCATCTACTTGGAAATGGTCAGCTAACACCGCTACACTCATAGCTGACATGACCTTTCCAATCCCACTCTGAACTAGAACAACTTCTGTCTTGCCAACAGTACCAGTGTAGTAAGTATTTCCCAAAACCTGAACTTCTTGAGCTTTGGCCAAGTTCTGAGTCAGGTGTACGAGCTCTTCTGACATGGCAGCAATGATTCCAATTTTCATTTTATGTCCTTTCGATTACAAGAGTTTCATTGCCAACACTAACAAAATTAAGAGTAGGATGACTGCAAATAAGATACGATTGAGTTTTAAATTAAAAACATTTCTCTTGGTATTCTCAATGCGACGGCTCTTATGAATCGTTGGCTCTACTTCAATTGTTAAAGTATCTTGAATAGAATTATAGTCTCTAGAACGTGAATAACCAAAGTTTTGTGAAGAAGTTGATAAAATTTTAGTTTCCTCATCATCTTGAAGAGGTGGCCCGGAGATTTTCTCCCCACGATTGGCACGTTCGATTATTTCATCTGTTAACAAAGGTTTTCCCATGGGCTACTCCTCTATTTCTTTTGCAATTCCCAGTACTGGATTGCCATAATCGTCTTGGCATCACAGATATGGCCAGACTGAATTAAGTTTTTTGCTTCCTCAAGGCTGACCTCTAGAACTTCCAAGGTTTCATCATCATCTTGCGGACGAGGATTTTCCACCTTAGTTAAATCTCTTGCGAGGTAAAGTTTTAATTTTTCATTACAAAAACCAATAGCAGAGTAGAAATCATATAGAAGCTCTAACTTACCTGTATAGGCAACCTCCTCCTCCAATTCACGAAGGGCCGCCGACATGGGATCTGCATTTTCACCAAGTTCCAGTTTACCAGCAGGAATTTCATAAGAGATGGCTTCAATAGCTTTTCGGTATTGCTTAACAAGGACGATTTTATCCTCAGCTGTCACAGCTAGAACACATACTCCTCCATTGTGAAAAATCAGATCACGTTGGGCAGTTCCCTTCCCTTCTGGTAGTTCCACCTGATCTTGCACTAGCTTAAAAATAGGACCTTGATAGATTTCCTTCCGGCTAATCGTTTTTTCTTCAAATTCCATGATAGACTCCTACTGATTCTTAGGATGATGAGGCAAACGTAATGCATATTCATCTTTATTAACTTGACGTCCACGTCCAATAGCAATGGCGTCAGCTGGAACATCTTTTGTAATCGTTGAACCAGCTCCAACTAGTGAATTATCACCAAGTTCCACTGGAGCAATGATAGTTGAGTTTGATCCAACAAAGACATTATTGCCAATGACCGTCTTGTACTTATTCTTCCCGTCGTAGTTAACTGTAATCGTACCTGCACCAAAGTTAACATGGCTACCCACTTCACAGTTTCCGATATAGGTCAAATGACCTGCCTTGGTATTTTCACCGATTGAAGATCCTTTTACTTCAACAAAGTTTCCAATGTGAACTTGGGAAGCTAGACTTGAGCCTGGACGAATATGAGCATACGGACCGACTGTCACACCATCTGCAACTGTACTTTCCTCAATCATGGAATTCGTAATCACAGCTCCAGCTCCGATAGCGCTATCCACGATATAAGTTCCATTTGTTAAAACAGTTTCCGCCCCAATCTTCGTTTGACCTTTCAAGGTAACGTTGGCTTCGATTTGGACTTCAGGAGCAATCTCGACATCAACATCGATGTAAGTTGCTTCTGGATTGACAAAACTAACACCATTAACCATATGTTTTTGATTGATACGGCGACGCATCACTGCTTCCGCAGTGGCAAGAGCCACACGGTCGTTTACCCCAAGACTTTCATCAAAATCCTTGAGAGTATAGGCGCCAACCTTCTCACCTGCATTACGGAAAATACCAATCACATCAGTAATATAATACTCACCTTGGGCATTGTTGGTGTTGATGTTTTTAAGAGCCTCAAAAAGACGTTCATTGTCAAATACATAAGTTCCTGTATTGATTTCCTTAATTTGCTTTTCAAAGTCTGTAGCATCTTTCTGCTCAACAATACGAAGAACTTCAGCGTTATCGTTACGGACGATACGACCATACCCAAAAGGATCCGCTGCTTCAGCCGTTAAAATAGTCGCCACATTTTTGTGATTAATATGGAAATCCAAGAGGTTTTTCAAGCTTTCACCTGTAATCAGAGGAGTATCCCCAGCGATAACCAAGGTGTGGCCAGAGCGGTTTTGGAGAATGGGCTCTGCCATCATGACAGCATGCCCAGTTCCTAATTGTTCTGACTGAGTTACAAAGTCTGTCTGTCCAGCCAAGACTTGCTCAACTAACTCTGCCTTGTGTCCCACTACAGTAACAGTTTTTTCAGGTTGAATAGCTTCAACACTACGAAAAACGTGTTCCAACATCGAAATTCCTGCTACTTTATGAAGTACCTTTGGAAGATCTGATTTCATGCGAGTACCCTTACCCGCTGCTAAAATAATGGCATAATTTGACATACTATTCTCTTTTCTGTGAAAATTCCCTTATATTATACCATAATTTACCTCCTTAGGAGTAAACAAACAGAGAAATAGGGGAAAACATGCTAGTTCATTCATCTTTTCAACGTTTTCTTTGATTTTTTTATCTATTTACGTTAAACTAATTAGATATGAGAAAAGAGATTCATCCAGCTATTATTTGTAGTCTATTCACCATTGTTATAGCTATTTTAATCTTTAATAAACCAGCTTATGAAGACCATTCGGTCAAGTCAAAAAGCAACACTGCTCAAGTTGAAAACCAGGCCTTGCATAATCTTGATAAACCCATTATTGACATTTCTGGTTGGCAAAGACCGGAGGAGATAAACTACGATATTTTATCTCAAAACATTTCTGGTGTTATCGTTCGCGTGCACAATGGGGCACAGCACACTGAAACAAATGATGCTGCCTTTATCAATGGGGTCGATAAAGCCTATAAAAATCACATTGCAGAATTTCAAAAGCGCAATGTCCCCGTAGCCGTTTATGCTTATCTAGCTGGTACGAACAAAGAAGAAATGGAGAAAGCGGCTGAAGTTTTCTACAATTCTGCTTCTCCATACAATCCTAGTTATTACTGGCTTGACGTTGAAGAAAAAACAATGTCCAATATGAATGAAGGTGTTGAAGCTTTTCGTGCCAAACTGGAATCTTTGGGTGCTAAAAACATTGGCATCTATATTGGAGTTTACTTCATGCAAGAACACAGTATCAATACAGATAAGTTCACTGCTATTTGGATTCCTTCCTATGGAACTGACTCTGGTTATTTTGAAACTAAGCCAAATACTGATTTAGATTATGACCTCCATCAGTATACTTCCAAAGGAAAAATTGCAGGATTTGAACATCACCTAGACATCAATCTCATTTCTACTGATAAGGAAAAAGAAGAAACCTTCAGAAAGCTATTTTTAAGACCGTAAAGCAAGTGAAAGTCGCAACTTTTTCACTTGCTTTTTCATTTTTTTGCTGTCTGTGTTATAATTGATAGGATAGAGAAAGAAATTTATGAAATTGAGGAGTCTAATATGTTTTCATGGATTGCAAGAGTTATCAAAGGAATCGTCATTGCCTTAGGATTTATCCTACCTGGAATTTCTGGTGGTGTTCTGGCTGCAATTTTGGGTATCTACGAGCGAATGATTGGCTTTCTGGCTCATCCCTTTAAAGATTTTAAAGAGAATGTCCTATACTTTATCCCAGTAGCCATCGGGATGTTGCTAGGTATTGGTTTATTTTCTTATCCGATTGAGTATTTGCTAGAAAATTACCAAGTCTATGTTTTGTGGAGTTTTGCTGGAGCTATCATCGGTACAGTTCCTAGCCTCCTTAGAGAATCTACTCGAGAATCTGATCGTGACAAGGTTGACCTAGCCTGGTTCTGGGCTACCTTTATCCTTTCAGGTCTAGGGCTCTACGCGCTAAACTTTGTTGTTGGTTCTCTCAGCGCCAGTTTCGCTAGTTTCATCTTGGCAGGTGTTCTTTTAGCTCTAGGTGTCTTGGTGCCTGGTTTAAGTCCATCAAATCTACTCTTGATTTTGGGACTGTACGCTCCAATGCTAACTGGCTTTAAGACCTTCGATTTATTTGGTACCTTCCTTCCTATCGGGATTGGTGCAGGAGCAACTCTTATCGTTTTTTCAAAATTAATGGACCATGCCTTGAACAACTACCACTCCCGTGTTTATCACTTTATTATTGGAATTGTGCTATCAAGTACCCTCTTGATTTTGATTCCAAATGCTGGAAGTGCTGAAAGTATCCAATACACTGGACTTTCCATCGTAAGCTATGTTCTCATCGCCTTCTTCTTTGCACTTGGCATTTGGCTTGGTATCTGGATGAGTCAATTGGAGGATAAGTATAAATAATGGCAAAGAAAGTTAAGATTAAGAAAACCTTGGTCGAACAAATCTTGACCAAAGCAGGAATTGAGAACACAGGGATTCAAATCAATGCGCTTGAGGGAGAACTTCCTTCGGAATATGATCGAACACATATCTTTAAAACCTTGGCTCTGCTGGGGGACAAGACAGGCCCAATTATCGGAATCGTTCCCATAACAGAACACCTCGCTGAAAAAAAACTAGCAAAGGTTTCTGGTAATAAAAAAGTGAGTATGATTCCACAAAAAGACCTAGAAAAAACGACAGGCTATATTCATGGGGCAAATAACCCCGTCGGCATTCGCCAAAAACACAACTATCCTATTTTTATTGATAAAACAGCTTTAGATTTAGACAAAATAATCGTCTCTGCTGGGGAAGTCGGGCATAGTATCATTATTGCTCCACAGGACTTGGCTAGCTTTGTGAAAGCAGATTTTGCAGATATCTTGGAGGAAAACAACTGATGAAACTCTATTTTGTGCGTCACGGCCGAACTATCTGGAATCTTGAAGGACGTTTCCAAGGTGCCGGAGGGGACTCACCTCTTCTTCCTGAGTCTATTGATACCTTAAAGGTGCTCGGTCAATATCTCAGCAATATTCCTTTCGATGAGATTTATTCAAGTGATTTACCAAGAGCGGTCAAATCTGCTGAAATTATCCAAAGTCAACTCCAGACGCAATGTCCTTTAGAGACTATTCCTGACCTGCGTGAATGGCATCTCGGAAAACTAGAGGGATTAAAAATTGCAACATTAGAGGCCATCTACCCACAACAAATCGAGGCTTTTCGTACAAACTTAGCTAAGTTCGATACAAGAATGTTTGAAGCGGAATCCCTCTACAGTACAACTCAACGTACCATTCAATTTATCAAATCTCTGAAGGGGAGTCAGGCTAAGAGAGTTCTAATCGTTGGTCATGGTGCAAATCTCACTGCTAGTCTTCGTACCCTTCTAGGTTATAAAGAGCCCCTTCTTCGAAAAGATGGTGGTTTAGCAAATGCTAGTCTAACAATTTTAGAAACCGAGGATTTTGAAACTTTCACTCTGGAAAGGTGGAATGACACTTCCTATCAAGGAAAATAATGGAACTTGATCTTAATGGTCAAGTTCTTTTTAGTTTTCAAAGAATATCCGTGAATTTCTTGACTATTTATGATAAAATGGGAGTATCGCAAAAAGACTCATCGTATCAAATTTTGAGTAAAATTAGGAGGATTTCATGTCTACAGAACATATGGAAGAACTAAATGACCAGCAGATCGTTCGCCGTGAAAAAATGGCTGCGCTTCGTGAACAAGGAATTGATCCCTTCGGAAAACGTTTTGAACGTACTGCTAACTCTCAAGAACTAAAAGACAAATTTGCAGAACTCGATAAAGAACAATTACATGAATTAAACGAAACTGCTACTATCGCTGGACGTTTAGTTAGTAAACGTGGTAAAGGTAAAGTCGGCTTCGCCCATCTTCAAGACCGAGAAGGTCAAATCCAAATCTACGTTCGTAAAGATGCTGTTGGTGAAGAAAACTATGAAATCTTTAAGAAGGCTGATCTCGGTGACTTCCTCGGTGTCGAAGGTGAAGTCATGCGTACAGATATGGGAGAGCTCTCTATCAAGGCAACTCACATTACACACTTGTCTAAAGCACTTCGCCCGCTTCCTGAGAAATTCCACGGTTTGACTGACGTTGAAACAATTTATCGTAAACGTTACCTTGACTTGATTTCTAATCGTGAAAGCTTTGAACGTTTTGTCACTCGTTCAAAAATCATCTCTGAAATTCGTCGTTATCTAGATGGACATGATTTTCTTGAAGTGGAAACACCTGTACTTCACAACGAGGCCGGTGGTGCTGCTGCCAAACCATTTATTACACACCACAATGCTCAAAATATTGACATGGTGCTTCGGATAGCTCTAGAACTTCATCTCAAACGTCTAATTGTCGGTGGTATGGAACGCGTCTATGAGATTGGCCGTATCTTCCGTAACGAAGGAATGGATGCAACTCATAATCCTGAATTTACTATGATTGAGGTTTACCAAGCTTATGCCGATTTCCATGATATTATGGATTTGACAGAAGGTATTATCCAGCATGCTGCAAAGGCTGTCAAAGGTGATGGTCCAGTCAACTACCAAGGTACTGAAATCAAAATCAATGAACCATTTAAACGTGTTCACATGGTGGATGCTATCAAAGAAATTACTGGTGTAGACTTCTGGAAAGATATGACTTTCGAGGAAGCCAAAGCTATCGCTGCTGAGAAGAAAGTTCCAGTTGAGAAACACTACACTGAAGTTGGTCACATCATCAATGCCTTCTTTGAAGAATTTGTCGAAGAAACCTTGATCCAACCAACCTTCGTTTATGGGCATCCAGTAGCTGTCTCTCCACTTGCTAAGAAAAACCCTGAAGACGAGCGCTTTACTGACCGTTTTGAGCTCTTTATCATGACTAAGGAGTACGGTAATGCCTATTCTGAGTTGAACGACCCAATCGATCAACTTAGCCGTTTCGAAGCTCAAGCCAAAGCTAAAGAACTTGGGGACGATGAAGCAACAGGTATCGATTACGACTACATCGAGGCTCTTGAATACGGTATGCCACCAACAGGTGGTTTGGGTATCGGTATCGACCGTCTCTGCATGCTCCTCACTGATACAACTACTATCCGTGATGTATTGCTCTTCCCAACAATGAAATAAACTCTTATCCTCTGGTACTTGCCAGAGGATTTTTTGATGCAAAAAGAGATTGAGTTTCTCCTCAATCTCTTTTCTTATTCTTGATTTTTAACTTGACTGGTGGCTACATCTTCCCCAAACCATTTTTGGCTGATTTCCTGGAATTTTCCTTCTTGGTATAGTGAGATAAAGGCTTGGTTCAAAGCGGCTAACAAAGTTTTATCAGCAGGTCTAACACCCACTGCAAAAGCTTCACTTTCAAATCCATCTGAAAAGACATTGTAGTCATTTAATATTCCTTCAGACTGGAGATAATAATTGGCATATACCCGGTCAATCAACAAGGCATCAATCCGATCGTTTTTCAAATCAATTAAGGCTTCATTGAAACTTTGGTATTGATTGGCCTTCTGGTCTTTTACTCGATTCTTGAGTAGTTCGGGTTGTCCTTCAAAATTCAAATAACCAGAAGATCCAGCCTGGGCCCCTAAAACTTTGTCAGTCATATCCTGAACTGAGTGAATATTTTGAGACTTTTTAGAGACCAAAACTTGTTGATTTTCCATGTAAGGAATGGTAAAAGCAACCTTCTCTTTCCGTTCATCTGTAGCTGTATAGCCATTCCAGATGGCATCAATGGTACCATTTTGTAGTTCGGTTTCTTTCATATCCCAGTCGATGGGTTGAAATTTAATCTGAATTCCTAGCTTTTCAGAAACAGCTTGGGCTAGATCAATATCAAAACCCGCATACTGGCCATTCTTTTCCTCAAATCCCATGGGAACAAAGGTATTGTCAAAGCCAATAGTAATGCTTCCCTGCTTCTGATATTTGGCCCAATTATCCTGATTTGGATCACTTGCCTTCTGAGTACAAGCCGTCAGGAAGAAGCTAAAGAACAGAGCAAGTACAAGGGCAATTTTCTTTCTCTTCATAGGCACCTCCTACTCCTACTTTGGATCAACCTTAAGGATCTGATCAGCAATGTTTTCCGCAAACTGAAGATCGTGGGTCACAACAATCTGAGTCATCCCACGCTCTTTATTTTGAAGGATAAGTTTTTCTACTTCTAATCGCAATTCTGGGTCTAAGGCTGATGTAGGCTCATCATATCCAATAATTTCTGGGTTTATCATCATAGCGCGTGCTAAGGCCACCCGTTGTTTTTGCCCACCTGAAAGTGAGAAAGGAAAGGCATCTGCATGCCCAGCTAACCCAAGTTGTTCTAACAAACCACGCGCCTTCTTCTCAGCAATTTCCTTCTCCATGCTCATCGTTTTTATGGGCGACAAGGTTAAGTTATCTAGAACTGACAAATGCGGAAAGAGTTGAAAATCTTGGAAAACAAATCCCAGAAGATTGCGCTTTTCTAGTTCGTCTATAGCTAGCGATACGCCGTTATAGTGGATTTCTCCAGAATCGATGGTTTCCAATCCAGCTAGCATACGTAACAAGGTGGTCTTGCCTCCTCCTGATGGACCTACGATTGCGAGGATTTGCTTTTCAGGAATTGATAGACTGAAATTGGTTAAGATTTGTTTGCCACCAAAGGCCTTGTTGATATTTCGTAATTCTAACATAGCAATCCTCCTATCTGTAATAACTGTACTTCTTCTCAAGTTTTTTCGCTACAATGGTTACAAGACCAATCATAATCAAATAAATCGCTCCAGCTAAAAACATAGGAACAAGACTGGCGTCCCGATTAGCTGCTGTCCGACTAGCTAAGATCAAATCTGAGATCCCAAGGGCATAAACCAAAGAAGTATCCTTGACCAAACTCATAATTTCATTAAAAACACTCGGTAAGACAATCTTTGTCACCTGAGGAAGGATGATATAGCGAACTGTATCAAAGGAGCCAAATTTTAACACTTTTGCGGCTTCATACTGCCCTTTGGGAATGGTTTCAATCCCACCACGAAAGATTTCTGCAAAGTAGGCTGCATAGTTCAATACAAAAGCAATCACAGCAGCAGGCAAACGATCTAAACGTATCCCAATGCTAGGAAGAACATAGTAAATAAAGATTAATTGCAAGAGCAAAGGAGTCCCTCGCATTACCCAAATATAAAGGTCAATGAGATAATGGAGGGGTTTCCAGCGGACTTGTAAAGCAAAGGCAACGACAATACCTAAAGGAATTGAAAAAATTAAAACCAGAGCAAAGACTTGAAGAGTCATACTTGCACCGTTCAATAAACTGGGTAATATCTCAAACATATAAGACATACTGCACCTCCTAAAAATAATTGTTCCTATTATAGCATAAATAAACAATTTAGCAAGAGTAATTGTAAAAAAATTCTATTTCTTCCAAAAAAACGTATCTGCCAAATTGACGGATACGTTTTTAGAGAGATAACTTTTAAAGTGTTTCTAAGAGTTCTTGCATCTGAACATCATCTGGAACGAGTTTTAAATAGGCTTCAGCTTGTATCTTGGCCTCTTCAAAATATCCTAATTCACGCAGGAGATAAGTATATTGCTCTAAAAACTCGGGATTGTCCTTGAGGTCAGATGACAGTTCTTGATAGAGCTCATAGGCCTTATCTAAATCCTCGATTTCCTGGTAAGAGCGTGCAATCATCCACTTGGTCAAGAGGTTTTCAGGTTCTTGACTTTGGAGAGCAATGATATCTTCATACCGCTCTTGTTCCATATAAATGGTTGCGAGGCGAAGAAAAATTTCTTCTGTATCCTCTGCATCTTCTTTAGCAGTAAGGAGAAACTGCTCTGCAGCACTAGGATCATGCAATTCATACGAAAACTGAGAAGCAGCTAGCAAGAGACGGGTTTCAAATGGATTTTTCTGCAGTCCTTTTTTAACGATACGAAGGGCCTCTTCCACCTGATGTTCCTTATGCAAGGCTTGACTATAACCATACTCATATCCTTCAAAATCTGGTGAAATGGTATCAATCTGCTTAAAGTAAAGAACAGATTTTTGATACTCTTCTTGATCAAAGTAAAGACTAGCCAGTTCAAAGGCAGTTTGGTCATCGTATTCTAATTCTAAAGCTTTTTCTAAGAATTCAGTTGCAGCTTCAAACTTACCTAACTGGGCATAAGCATAACCAATTCGTTGATAGGTTGAGACACCCGTTTGCTCATAGATAGAGCGATTGTCTAACTGAGCATAGCCCTGAATGGCTTCCTGATAATTCCCTAACTCGCTATCCAACTCAGCCAAACCAAAAACTAATAAGGAATCGTCTGAGTAGTTTAGGGCTTCCAGTAACTTTTCACGCGCTACATCTGTCAATCCTTCCAACTGATAGAGGTCTGCCTTCAAGGCCAAGGCCGATACATACCAGTCACTTTCGGAAGTGATTTCCTCAAGGTAAGCAAAGGCTTCCTCAACATTGCCATCCTCGCTAGCAATGCTAGCTAAGTTCAGATTCACTTCTGGAAATTCTGTAACGATATGTTGGTAAATTTCTTTTGCTTGAGGATAAAAGCCAATTCCCTCTAGATAGCTTGCTAGTTCGTAAAGAACTTCACTTGAATCTGTTTCGAGGGCTTTGTGATAATACTGATCCGCCTTGGTTAAATCCTGTTCATCCAGAGCCTGGATCATGCGTTGACTATTGTTCACTCTTGATTTCCTCCCCTTCTTCTTCATACAGACCGCTGACTTTTTTATACCAGTTAAAGATAGCTGAGATAACGACCTTGGCAGAAGCATAGACAGGAATTCCCAGCAAGACTCCCCAAATACCAAACATAGAACCTGAAGTTAGGAGAACAAAGAGGACATTGATCGGATGGATGTTTAGCTGACTACCTAAAATAAGCGGAGAAACGAAGCGACCTTCAATCGTTTGTTCAACAATAAAGACAATAATCACTTTCAAAAGCATAACAGGTCCTGCAATCAAGCCCAAAACCAAAGCAGGCAACATCGCTAGAAAACTACCTAGATAAGGTACTAGATTGAGGATACCAGCCGTAATCCCAAGAGTCACAGCATATCTGAGACCAATGATCTTAAAGAAGATAATAAACATAATTGCCACGATAATAGCAACAGTAACCTGCCCTCTAACATAGTTTGATAACTGTTTATTAACATCTGACAAAACTTGTCCGACAGGTTCTTTTAACTTGTTTGGGATGAATTTAGTTAGGTAATCCCGCAAGCCTTTTCCATCTCTCAAAAGATAAAAGAGCATGAAGGGTACGATAATAACCGCTACAATGACCTGGGAAACACTACTGATAAAGGCGCTGACCCAGTTAACGGCTTGAGAAGAGATTTTGCTGGCCCACAGGGTAGCTTCACTAGAAACATTGGAAAGAACCTGCTCCAACTGTGGTCTAAAATCATCTGGCAAACGTTTGGTTACAAGATCATTGATGACACGGTCAGCATCTTCGAGGTATGTCGGTACATTTTTCGCAAAAGTTAAGACTTGGCGTTGGAGATTTGGAATTGCGACTGCCAGACCCCAAATGATAAAAAGTCCAATGATGACAAATACAATACTGATGGCAAGTACACGATTGATCTTGTGTTTCTCCATCCAGTCAACAATCGGATTGAGGAGGTAATAAAGTAAACCAGATAAAATAACTGGCAACATGACAACTCCTAGGAAATCCAAAACTGGTAAAAAGATAAAACTAATCTTACTTAGAATAAAAATGTTTAGCCCCAGTAACAAGGTTACTAAAAATACAGTGATGGCTTTATTATCCAAAAACCACTTGAAGAACCAAGATAGGCTAAAATGTTTCTCTTTATGTTCCATAAATACATCCTTTCTGTCATCCTCTCATTATACCATTTTTAGACTAAAATAACTCTTTTTTAAAGTGCTTACATGAATAGACAAAAAGAAAAATCTCCTCTATTGAACTGCACCCCAAAAGTTAGATTTTTCTGTCTAACTTTTAGGGTGCAAATCAAATTGAGGAGATTTATTTAATCTTTAATATGACTTGATAGTTGTTTTTGGTATTCTTCGTTTGATTTTGCTTTTTCTTCAGCAAATTTCTTGCGGAATTCTTCCATTTCTTTACTTGTCACAATCTTATCTTGAATCTTCAGATATTTATAACTGTTTTCACCTGTTTTATCACCGACCCAACCATCTGCTCCTGTTCCTGGGACTTTCTTTGTAACAAGCATTTGGGCACCGTCTGAGTGTACAGGAATAACTAGAGCACTATCTGTCAACCATGCTTGAGCTTTAGCATATTTTGAATAGCGTTTTTCGAGATCTGTTTTCTCACCGTTTGCATCATCAAGTAATTCTTTGTATTTATCCAATCCTACTGCCTTAATGGCTGAACTATCTGATCCTGGTGCAATACCAAGTGCTCCAAGAAGAGTTGGTCCAGATGTTGGATCAAATGCATCAAGATAGGTTGATGGATCTGCATAGTCTGGGCTCCATCCACTGTTTGGATTGATATCCCAGTCGATATTGTCTTTTGAAGTTGCAAGAACGGTCATACTTCCCAATTCATCATCAGAAACTTGTTGGATATCAACCACGACATTTTCAACTCCAAGAGCTTCCTCTATTGATTGTTTATACGATTGAGCTTGACGTACAAAATCTGTTTGAGTAGAGGAAACTGGCAAGTCCAAATGAATAGGGAACTGAACACCGTCAGCTTGAAGAGTTTTCTTAGCCGCTTCAAGTTTAGTTTTAGCTTTATCTACATTATGAAGTGAATCTTGTGCATCATCTAGGCTAACATCGCTCCAAGCAGTATCCAACTTGTCAAGTTCTGCTTTTGTTACTTGACCAAAAGATTGATCTCCAATTTGAACAAATGTTGGAGGTGTAAAGCTAGTACGTAATTTACGAGGGGCAACTTCATCACCAAATACTTGAGAGACAGCAGCCTTACGATCTGCTCCAAAAGCCAAGGCTTGGCGGAAATCTTTGTTCAACAAAGCTTTCTTAGTAGATGTCTTTTCTTCGTCCGTTGTTTTAGAAGTATGGTTATAGGCTACACGGTCAATATTAGTTGAAATGTAGTAGCTACCTCCTCTTTGTTGACCATACACAATGTTGTCTTTGTATTTTTCTTTGAATCGCTCATAGTTTGCAGAATTCTTAAAGAGCGGAGCTGCTGGGTAGTGGCCTTCATCAAAACCACGACCAAGAGAGTCTGCATCTTGACCATCAAAGAAGGTCAATTTTATATCATCAATGAAGACATTTCCTTTATCCCAATAGTTTTGGTTTTTTGTCATCTCGATTGAAGATTTCGATGTGAGACCTTTCAGAAGGTAAGGACCATTGTATAGAATACTTGTAACATCAGTAGGTTTACCAAAATCATCCCCTTTAGAGGCTAAAAAGTCTTCATTGATTGGTGCTAAAACACCCATCGTTGTCTTGGAATTCCAGAAAGATTCAGGATTATTAAGCGTATAAACGAGTGTATAATCATCTGTCGCCTTAATTCCAACAGTAGAAAAATCATTTGTTTTCCCGTTAATATAATCATCCAACCCTTTGATTGAATCCTGTACGAGATAGAGGGCTTGTGATTTCTTAGCGACAGCATGTTTCAAACCTGTCACGAAATCCTGAGCCTTTACTTCACCATATTCTTCGCCTTCATTAGTGTACCACTTAATCCCTTTTCGGATTTTATAGGTGTAAGTCAAACCATCTTTAGAAACACTCCAGTCCTCTGCTACAGACGGTACAAGATTTCCATATTGGTCATTCTCAAGCAAACCATCGATGACATTCCCAGTCACCTGTTTGGTACTGGAATTTCCAGAAACTGTGTAGTCCAAAGTTGCGGGATCCGATGAGAAGACATAAGTATAAGTCACAGGTTGGTTGGCATTTTTACCACCAGACGAACAAGCTGCTAGTAGTGCTGAGGACAACACTGCTACTGCAGCCGTTAGAAAAATACGTTTTTTCATAAGGCACTCCTTTAAATCAAATATATGATTATTATATCACTTTGATTTTTGAAAGCAAGGTAAAAACTAAATAAATCTCCCTAAGGTGTTTTCTGTAATTTTCAAAAAATGATGAAAGTCAGTTAAGAATTTCATTTTGTGGTATAATAAATTTATCATTATTAAGAGGTATGGACATGAAAGAAACTGTTTATTTTGGAACTTACACTCGTCGCTTATCTAAAGGGATTTACAAAGCTGATTTTAATACAGAAACAGGCCAGCTTGCAAACCTTGAACTCTTTGCTGCTGAACCAAGTCCGACCTACCTTGCCTTTGACCAACAGCAACATTTATACACCGTAGGGAGCCAGGATGGCTTGGGTGGAATCGCTGCTTACAAGACAGATGGCACTTTGTTAAATCATGTGGTGGAAGAAGGCGCTCCTCATTGTTATGTGGCAGTAGATGAAAAACGTAATCTCGTTTATGGGGCCAACTATCATAAAGGTCAAGTTCTAGTTTATAAACGTCAAACAGATGGTAGCCTCATCCAAACAGATCTGGATCAGCATAGCGGACAAGGCCCTCATGAAAACCAAGCTTCCCCACATGTACACTTTACGGATCTAACACCTGACCAGTATCTCGTTACATGTGATCTAGGCACGGATGAAGTAACAACCTATGATGTTAGTCCAGAAGGAAAACTAAATAAACTCTACACTTATAACAGCCAAGCTGGGGCAGGTGCTCGCCACATCGTTTTCCATCATCATTATAAGATTGCCTACCTCATCTGTGAACTCAACAGTACCATTGAAGTCTTGATTTACGATGGTGTTGGTGAATTTGAACGCATGCAAGTCATTTCGACTTTGCCAGTTGGATATGAGGGATTTAATGCTACTGCCGCCATTCGTCTTTCAAAAGATGGTAAATATCTCTATGCATCCAACCGAGGTCATGATTCCATTGCTGTATTTAGCATCCTAGCTGATGGTAGTCTGGAGTTATTAGAAATTGTGCCCAGCCACGGACAAAATCCGCGCGATTTCAATCTTACTCCTGACCAAGAATTTCTAATTGCAGTTCACCAAGATTCAGATAATGCAACCGTCTTTAAACGTAATCCCGAAACTGGTCGATTAGCTGAGCTTTCTAACGATTTCCAAGTTCCCGAAGCCGTTTGCATCACATTTAAACATTAATGTAAAATAAAAATGAACTTGCTTAAGCAAGTTCATTTTTATTTTATAGTTTATTTCCGACATTGATACGGTTGATAGCACGTTGCAATGCGATTTTTGCACGACGTTCTTGGTCAATCAAATGCTTGTCATGAGCTTCTTCGATTTCTCGTTCAGCTCGAAGTTTCGCACGTTCTGCACGACTGATGTCAATATCACGAGCACGCTCTGCTGAGTCTGCTACAATAGTAATGATATCATTAGCAATCTCGATAATTCCTCCGTTCACTGCAATCCAGTTCACATGAGTATCATCATCGATACGTTTTACCTTCACTTCATCAACCGCTAAAACCGCAATCATATTTTCATGTCGTGGCAAGATCCCCATCTCACCATCCAGAGTTCGTACCGATACAAAGCTGGCATGGTGATCATAGACGAGGCCATCTGGTGTCACGATCTGGACAGTTAAATGAGCCATAGATCACCTCTTAAAATCCCATTTTTTCTGCCTTAGCAATGACGTCTTCGATTGAACCGACACCACGGAAGGCATCTTCTGGTAACTGGTCATGTTTTCCTTCAAGGATTTCCTTAAAGCCACGAACTGTTTCCCCTACTGGCACATAAGAACCAGGTTGACCAGTAAATTGTTCGGCAACGTTAAAGTTTTGAGACAAGAAGAACTGGATACGTCGGGCACGTGCAACCAAAGTCTTTTCTTCATCAGAAAGTTCATCCATACCAAGGATAGCAATGATATCTTGCAATTCATGGTAACGTTGAAGGACACGTTTGACTTCCGCAGCAACTGCATAGTGCTCCTCACCAACAATCTCAGGTGCCAAGGCACGAGAGCTTGAAGCCAACGGATCAACGGCTGGGTAGATACCCAACTGTACCAACTTACGTTCCAAGTTTGTAGTTGAATCCAAGTGAGCAAAGGCTGTTGCTGGCGCCGGGTCAGTATAGTCATCGGCTGGGACATAGATAGCCTGGATAGAGGTTACAGAGCCCTTCTTGGTTGATGTGATACGCTCTTGCAATTGACCCATTTCAGTAGCAAGTGTTGGTTGGTAACCAACGGCTGAAGGCATACGACCCAAAAGGGCAGATACTTCTGAACCAGCTTGAGTGAAACGGAAGATATTGTCGATAAAGAGAAGCACATCTTGGCCTTCTACATCACGGAAGTATTCGGCGATTGTCAAACCAGTAAGGGCAACACGCATACGTGCTCCAGGTGGCTCATTCATCTGACCAAATACCATGGCTGTTTTCTCGATAACGCCTGATTCTTTCATTTCCCAGTAAAGGTCGTTCCCTTCACGAGTACGTTCCCCAACACCGGTAAATACTGAAATACCACCGTGTTCTTGGGCAATGTTGTGAATCAATTCTTGGATCAAGACAGTTTTACCAACTCCGGCACCACCGAAAAGTCCAACTTTACCACCTTTTAGGTAAGGGGCAAGAAGGTCGATAACCTTGATCCCTGTTTCTAAGATTTCAGATGAGGTAGACAATTCATCAAAAGTTGGAGCTTTCTTATGAATTGGCTGACGCTCAGCGTCTTCAGCGAAAGGAGCATCCAAGTCAATCGTATCCCCCAAAACGTTGAAGACACGTCCCAAAGTTTCTTTACCTACTGGTACAGAGATTGGACGGCCTGTGTCCAAAACTTCCATTCCACGAGTCAAACCATCTGTTGATTCCATGGCGATCGTACGGACCATACCATCACCCAACTCCAAGGCTACTTCAAGGACGATTTTTGTTTTTCTTTCGTCATTTTTGTAGACGACAAGTGCATTATTAATCTCAGGAAGTGTTTCCCCTGCTGCAAACAAGACGTCTACAACGGGTCCGATAACCTGAGCAATTTTACCTGAACTCATCTCCTTCTCCTATTCTATATAAGATACTGTCGGTTCCTAGCTCAACTAGGTCCTAATACTCTTCAAAAATCAAATTCAAACTACGTCAGCGTCGCCTTACCGTACTCAAGTACAGCCTGCAGCTAGCTTCCTAGTTTGCTCTTTGATTTTCATTGAGTATAAGTTCATTTTCATACGAGGGAGGCAAAGCCTTATTCTAAGGCACTAGCCCCCGCTACGATTTCTGTAATTTCTTGTGTAATCGCCGCCTGTCTAGCACGGTTATACTGGATTGTCAAATCATTGATGACCTTTTTGGCATTATCGGTCGCCGTTTGCATGGCTGTCATACCTGCAGCATTTTCAGCTGTCTTGGCATCGATAATAGCCCCGTAAATCATACTTTCGGCATACTGTGGCAACAACTGCTCTAGAATCTCATCACGGCTCGTTTCCAACTCAAAGGTTAAGCTATACTCTTCATCCGCTTCATTTGGATCCAAGTCAACAATCGGAAGCATTTGTTCCACACGCATTTGACTTGTGAGAGTATTGACATGATGGTTGTAGCAGACGTACAATTCATCAAAAAGTTCGTTTTGGTACATCTCAATCGTTTTTGAAATAATTTTACGAACTTCATCAAAACTAGGTTGATCTGCCAAGCCACGTAGTTCATAAATTGGCTGAATACCACGAGCCTTAAAGAAATCAGCTCCCATACCACCGATACAGATTATCTCAAAATCTTTACCATCTGGATGGTATTCTTCTTTCAACTCCATAACCGCTTTCAGGATGGAAGCATTATAACCTCCAACCAAGCCACGGTCTGAAGTAATAACGATATAGCCTGTTTTCTTAACTGGGCGACTGATGAGCATCGGATTGGTTGAACCAGCAGATCCGTTACCATGCAGAATATCCGTTAAAAGCTTACGAACCTTCTGAGCGTAAACTTGGAAGTTGCGCGCTGCTTCTTCAGAGCGACCTAACTTGGCAGCCGATACCATTTGCATGGCATTAGTGATTTGACTCGTATTTTTGGTTGAGGCGATTTTTGTTTTAATATCATTTAGAGATACTGCCATCTGACACCTCTATTCTTATTGGAAGCTGGATTGATTGAGAAACTCTGTAATCGCAGCATCCAAGACTGCTTCTTCTGGCAAGTCTTTTGTTTCACGAATGGTTTCCAAAATCTCTGGATAATGAGCATCAAAGAAAGTATGGAACTCTTCCTCAAAACGAACAATGTCATCTACAGGAATCGTATCCAAGAAACCATGTGTCAAAGCATAGAGAATGGTTACTTGTTTCTCAACAGGTAGTGGTTTGTGAACAGGTTGTTTCAATACTTCCACAGTACGACGTCCACGGTTCAACTTAGCCTGTGTTGCTGCATCCAAGTCAGAACCAAACTTAGTGAAGGCTTCCAACTCACGGTATGAAGCAAGGTCGATACGAAGTGTACCAGCAACCTTTTTCATGGCTTTGATTTGTGCAGAACCACCTACACGGGATACAGATGAACCCGCATCGATGGCTGGACGAATACCCGCATTGAAGAGACCATCACCGAGGAAGATTTGACCATCTGTGATTGAAATCACGTTGGTTGCGATATAAGCAGAGATATCTCCTGCTTGTGTCTCGATAAATGGTAGAGCTGTGATTGAACCACCACCAAGTTCATCAGAAACTTTAGCTGAGCGCTCAAGCAAACGGCTATGGAGGTAGAAAACATCCCCTGGGAAGGCTTCACGACCTGGTGGACGACGAAGCAAGAGAGAAAGTTCACGATAAGCGACCGCTTGTTTTGAAAGATCATCATAAACGATCAAAACATGCTTCCCTTGGTACATAAACTCTTCTGCCATGGCAACCCCAGCATAAGGAGCTAGGAAGAGCAATGGAGAAGGTTGTGAAGCAGAAGCTGTCACAACGATTGTGTAGTCCAAGGCACCGTACTGACGAAGTGTTTCAACTTGCGTACGAACAGTTGACTCTTTTTGTCCAATCGCTACATAGATACAGATCATATCTTGACCTTTTTGGTTCAAAATAGCATCAATAGCGATGGTTGTTTTCCCTGTCTGACGGTCACCGATAATCAACTCACGTTGACCACGACCAATCGGAACAAGGGCATCAATAGCTTTCAAACCTGTTTGCAATGGTTCTGATACAGACTTACGTTGCATAACACCAGGAGCCGACGCTTCTACTGGACGAGACTTATCAGTATGGATTTCTCCAAGACCGTCAACTGGACGACCAAGTGGATCCACAACACGTCCAATAAGGCTCTCACCAACAGGAACTTCCATGATTTTACCTGTACGACGAATGGTATCGCCTTCACGAATATCTGTAAAGTCACCTAGGATGATAATCCCAACGTCTGTTGACTCCAAGTTTTGCGCCATTCCATAAGAGCCGTTTTCAAAAATCAACAGCTCTCCACTCATGGCATTTTCAAGGCCGTGAGCACGCGCAATTCCGTCCCCGATATAGGTTACAACACCTGTTTCAGATACATCAAAATTGGGTTTGAAATTTTCAATTTGTTGCTTAATTAAAGCGCTGATTTCTTGTGCGTTAATTGCCAAAAGAACACCACTTTCTATTTCAAATTTTCTTTAACAACTCGAAGTTGTTGTTTAATACTCACATCAATTGTCTTGTGATTAGCAAAAATGACAAAACCACCAATGAGTCCTTCATCAATTTGTTCTTTGACACTCCGCACTTTCAGAGACATTTTTTTCTCTATCAATGGGAGCAGACGTTCCTTCTGTTCATCTGTTAAAGGATGGGCTGAAGAAATCGTGACTACAAAATGATTGGTCTCTTTTTCAAGGCGATTCAAACAATCCGCAATTACCTCATAAAAAAGATTTGCTCTGTGATTGTAAACCAGGACTTGAATAAAGTTTTGCATTAAAGGTGACACAGAGTCTTGAAAGAAACGAACTGTTTTTTCCTTATCTGACTCATCAACTGCTACCTGAGCTAAAAAAGAAGGTAAGCCCGTTTCTTCTGCGACTTGCTTGATTTGATCCAAGTCTGAAAAAATCCGGTCCTCTTCTCCTTTTTCAATCACTAATTGGACAAAAGGCATGCTGTATTTTTCAATTACCTTTGCTGTTTTCTTGTCCATTAGGCTTCTCCTAGCTGATCGATATACTGATCAATGAGTTCCTTATGGGCATGACTGTCAAGGTTTTGTGAGATGATTTTCCCAGCTAGACTAACTGTCAAATCTGCCACCTCGCCCTTAACACTTTGTAAAGCATCAGCTTTATTTTGAGCAATTTCTTGGTTGGCTTTTTCTTTTAAGCGCCCTGCTTCAAGTTTAGCTTCGGCTAAAATATCGGCTTTACTTTTCTCAGCAGTTCCCTTTGCATTCTCGATAATCGTTTTAGCTTCGGTACGGCTACCTGCTAACTCAGCTTCACGTTTGTTAGCTAGTTCCTCAGCCTTTTTACGGGCTTCCTCGGCACCATCAATATCTGAAGAAATCTTTTCAGCACGTTCATCCAAGATGCTGGAAATATTTCCCCAAGCATATTTTTTCACTAAAAAGATCAATAAAAGGAAGGAACCAGCGATAAGAATAAAGTCACCGATAATGGTACTAATAGTTAAATCCATCTTCTAATCCTCCTCTACTTACTCTTCCCCTTCATTTATTTTTTTACCAATGTACATAGATGACAACATGGTAAATACATAAGCCTGAATACATGAAATGAAAATTGAAAAGGCTGTCCATAACATGTTTGCGATAAAGGCAAAAGGATACCAATACAAAGCATTTTGTGACAAGGCTAATAGCAATCCAGCTAAGACCTCACCGGCAAAAATATTTCCGTAGATCCGAATCGCCAAGGAAGCAAAATTGGTGAACTCTTCTAAAATGTTCATCGGAGTCATAAAGCCAGGTGTAACAAATGCTCTCAAATATTCTTTAACGCCTCTACGACGAACTCCTTCTACATGGGCGATCAAAGTGATCAAGAATGATAGGGATAAATCGTATCCAAGGTTGGCTGTTGGGGAAGTCCACAAGTTATAACCGTTTGTTGTTTGTACTTTTGCCATTAAGCCGATATTATTGGCAACCAAGATAAACAGAAATAGAGAAAACAGAAATAAGGAATAATCCTTGATGTATGATTCTCCAATGTTTGGTTTGGTAAAACCAATCACAAAGTCGTAAATCATCTCAAGAGCATTTTGTTTGCCCTTTGGACGGATGGTCATTTTACGACTTGCCCAGTAGACAAAGGCAAAAACCATCAAAACAGTTACAAGAGACATGGCAAGCAGGGTCAAATCAAAGGATATTGGTCCAATATTAACGGTTGGATTCAAACTTTCTTCCATGGTTTGACACCTCCATTTCTAAATAGAGTTGTCTATTTAATGACAAATGACATCGCCAAGGTTACAAAGAATGTTCCTTCGATAAAGGCAATCCCCATGATCATCAAACTACGCAATTGTGGGATGATATCTGGTTGGCGTGCTGCAGATTTGAACAAACCGTTCATCAAAAATCCTTCTGCAAGAGATACACCCATACAGGCAAGACATAGACCGAAAAATGTTAAATTCATGATGAATTCTCCTTTTATTTAAAATTTACTTACTTAGTTTAGTCCTAAAATTTGTTTTTGTCAACTTTTTACTTACGTTGAAAGCGTTTCAGATGATTTATTTCTATTTTTATACTACAGTATAGATAAGTTTCTCATTTTATGACGAAATGTGTTTCCACTTTTTCTACATTTTCCGAGATAAATTGAAAAATCCAAGTTTAGAACTTGGATAGATTCAGTTTATTTGAAATAGTAGGAATAGTGTTGTTTACAACTTAGATTAAATGGAGATTTGCAATAAGGGCAGGCTATCTGCTTTTGGTATTCTTGGAAAGTCATTATCCTCTTACAAACCCCACATAAAATCGGTCGATCCTCCGCAAGCGTCAAGGGGTAGGGTGAAAATATATGTGTCTCCATCGCATTGTGACACTGATAGCATGCGTAGTATTTCTTGCATTCATAACACTGGAGTGAAACAATATCCTTTTCGCCATGGTAATGAATACACCTACTTTCATCATCTACCAATAAACCTTGTGCTTGATTCATTCACTTTTCCTTATCTATGCACGAACTGTGACACTTGTCCCGTCTTCCTTATAGAGGTTGATAAGTCCTTCTTTCAGAGCACGGACCATGTCACCTGCTTGCACAGGCTGTGGAACCTTGATGGTCAAGAGTTCCATTGGATTTGGAGCGCGATCGATTTTATTTCCTTTGGCATCGTGAAGATCCTCAATATAGGTCTCAAAATGACGGAAACCTGGACCATAAAACTCAACTTGGTCGCCCTCGTTGATTACGTTCCGTTGACGAATGGTTGCTGTCTGGGTTGCTTCATCATAAGAAACCACCTCAGCGACAAACTTGTACTCAGGAATCTTACGGCGAGCGCCAAATAACTGTTCATTTTCTGTAGGTGTGCTATAGTAGAAACCTGTTGCCAATTCACGTTGGGCAACCTTCCACATCTCATCTACCAGGTCTTGTTTAATAGCTTCAAATTTTTCTGGACTTTCAAGGTAAGCATCCACAGCCGCCTTATAACAGTTGGTTACTGTTGAAACATAGTGGATTGACTTCATACGACCTTCGATTTTTAGACTATCTACACCATTTTCAATCATATCTGGAATATGATCAATCATAGACATGTCAACGGCTGACATCGAAAATTCTTCTGGAATTTCACCTTTAAGACTCTTGCGTTCTTGGCCAAAGGGCATGTCGTAGAGGTCGTATTTCCAACGGCAAGATTGAGAACACCCCCCGCGGTTAGCATCACGCATACTCATGTGGTTTGAAAGCGTACAGCGACCTGAGTAAGAAATACACATAGCACCATGGACAAAGGCCTCAATCTCAACATCTGTACGTTTGCGAATCTCTGCCAATTCTTCCATTGAAACTTCACGAGCCAAAACCACACGAGTTAGACCCAGTTCTTTCCAGAACTCTAGCGTTTCATAGTTGGTCGCACTGGCTTGAGTTGAAAGATGGATTTCAAGACCTGGTGCTTCTGTTGCTGCAATCATGATCAAGGCTGGATCTGATACAATAACTGCCGCAATTCCAATATCACGCAACTTACGGAACCATTCACCAGCACCAGCTTCATTTCCTTCATGCATGACCATATTGGCAGCCACATAAACCTTGGCACCGTATTTAGCGGCGAACTGCACGCCTTCTTCCATCTGTTCAAAGGTAAAGTTTCCAGCACGGCTACGAAGCCCATAGGCTTGACCACCGATAAAGACCGCATCTGCACCATATCGAACAGCTACTTTTAGCTTCTCTAAAGTCCCTGCAGGTGATAAAACCTCAGGACGTTTTAATGTTTTTGTCATTTTTTCTCCTATTTGCAATATAAAAGTTTGACGTTTTTCCTTCTCATTTTATAGTAAATAATGAATAAAATCAAGCCTAGGCAGATTGTTTTGACAATTCTAATCTTCTTAGAAACGAAAAACTAGTCTTCTGAGACTAGTTGTTTTCAAGATAAAATTCAAAACGTTCACCCACATACTGACTCTTAACATATTCAAAAGCTGTCCCATCATCGAGATAGGAAACCTGAGTCAAGGCTAAAATGGCATGCCCTTTTTCGACTTCTAAGTAATGGGCAATCTTTTCCTTAGCCAATCTCGCATAAATGGTCTGTTGGGATTTTCCAATTCGGTAACCATGTTCTTGCAAGGTCTGAAAGAAATGACTGGTTATTTCTTCTTTTTTAAAATTCTTAATAAACTTTTCTGGAATCGAAGCCACTTCATAAACAAGCGGAACTTGATCAGCATACCGAACCCGTTCCATACGGATGATATTATCAGTTGGTGAAATCCCAAGTTTTGCCACTTCCTGCTCGTTGGGAATGGTTCTTCTGTAAGAAATGAGTTGGCTGGAAGGTACTTTCCCCTGAGATTTGACAATCTCCGTAAAACTAGTGGTTCCACGCATTTTTTCTTGAACTCGAGTGCTAGAAACAAAGGTTCCGCTTCCTACACGACGCTCCAAAACTCCCTCCTCAACCAAGAGAGAGATGGCTTGTCGCAAGGTCATCCGGCTAACTTGAAACTGGTCTGCAAGATCCCGTTCACTTGGAAGCCTTTCTCCTATCATCCAACGATGCTCGTCGATATCTTTTTTTATCTGATCGTGGATTTTCATATAAGCTGGTAACATGCTTTTCACTTCTTTTCTTTATTTTCTCTATTGTACCGTATTTAATTAGGAAAAGTCAAACTTCCCTTTGTTTAGTTGGTAATTCGCTCTCATTTGTGATAAAATATTGAAAAAGATATTTCTTTTGAGAAAGGAAAAAGATGAGCAACATTTCAACTGATCTGCAAGATGTCGAAAAAATCATCGTGCTGGACTATGGTAGCCAATACAACCAGCTGATTTCACGCCGTATTCGTGAAATTGGTGTTTTTTCAGAGCTAAAAAGTCACAAAATCTCAGCCGCAGAAGTTCGTGCGATTAACCCTGTAGGGATTATCCTCTCTGGTGGACCAAACTCTGTATACGAAGATGGTTCATTTGATATTGACCCAGAAATTTTTGAACTTGGCATTCCAATTTTAGGAATCTGCTATGGTATGCAACTTTTAACTCATAAACTTGGAGGAAAAGTTGTACCTGCAGGTGATGCTGGTAACCGCGAGTATGGCCAATCACCACTTACCCATACCACTTCTGCCCTCTTTGAAGGGACTCCTGAAGAACAGATTGTTTTGATGAGCCATGGCGATGCGGTTACAGAGATTCCAGCTGATTTCGTTCGTACTGGAACTTCTGCTGACTGTCCTTATGCAGCTATTGAAAACCCTGACAAGCACATCTATGGTATCCAATTCCACCCAGAAGTTCGCCATTCTGTATACGGAAATGATATTCTTCGCAACTTTGCCCTTAACATCTGTAAAGCTAAAGGCGACTGGTCAATGGACAACTTTATCGATATGCAGATCAAGAAAATCCGTGAAACTGTAGGTGACAAGCGTGTTCTTCTCGGTCTATCAGGTGGTGTTGACTCTTCTGTTGTTGGAGTTCTTCTCCAAAAAGCAATCGGTAATCAATTAATCTGTATCTTTGTAGACCACGGTCTTCTCCGTAAGGGAGAGGCTGACCAAGTTATGGACATGCTTGGTGGTAAGTTTGGTTTGAATATTGTCAAAGCTGATGCTTCAAAACGTTTCCTTGACAAACTTGCTGGCGTTTCTGACCCTGAACAAAAACGGAAAATCATCGGTAACGAGTTTGTTTATGTCTTTGATGACGAAGCAAGTAAGCTAAAAGATGTGAAATTCCTTGCTCAAGGAACGCTTTACACTGACGTGATTGAGTCTGGTACAGATACTGCTCAAACCATCAAATCACACCACAACGTAGGTGGTCTTCCAGAAGACATGCAGTTTGAATTGATTGAACCATTGAACACTCTTTATAAAGACGAAGTCCGTGCCCTCGGTACAGAGCTTGGTATGCCAGACCACATCGTATGGCGCCAACCATTCCCAGGACCAGGACTCGCTATCCGTGTCATGGGTGAAATCACTGAAGAAAAACTAGAAACTGTTCGTGAGTCTGATGCTATCCTTCGTGAAGAAATCGCTAAAGCTGGTCTGGACCGCGATATCTGGCAATACTTTACTGTCAACACAGGCGTTCGTTCAGTCGGTGTTATGGGTGACGGTCGTACTTACGACTACACGATTGCTATTCGTGCCATCACTTCTATTGATGGTATGACAGCTGACTTTGCTAAGATCCCTTGGGAAGTCCTTCAAAAGATCTCTGTACGTATCGTAAATGAAGTAGATCACGTTAACCGTATCGTCTACGACATTACAAGTAAACCACCTGCAACTGTTGAGTGGGAATAAACCAATCAAACACAAAAGAACTCTGAATCCGATTCAGAGTTCTTTTTAAGGTAAGCACTTCTGCTTTCCTTTTTTATTTGCGTTTTTTCTTCGCTTTTTTCATTTTGTTGGCCATGCGTTTCATAGACTGTTTCATGGCAAATTCACCGATTTTACCTTTAAGTCCTCCACCAAACATCTGGCTCATATCTGGCATTCCAGCTCCTCCAAGAGCTGACATATCTGGCATGCCGCCTTGTCCCATCATGCCTTCAAGGGCAGACATATCCATTCCTCCCATATTTGGCATATTTTTAGGAAGGTTATTTGGATTGATTCCCATTTGTTTCATCATCTTGTTCATATCACCAGACATGACACCTTGCATGAGCTGTTTGGCCTGGTTAAAGTCCTTGATGAATTTATTGACTTCAACAAAGGTATTTCCAGAACCTGCAGCGATACGACGGCGACGACTTGGATTTAACAAATCAGGATTTTCACGCTCTTCAGGAGTCATAGAAGACACGATGGCACGTTTGCGCGCAATCTGGCGCTCATCCACCTTCATATTTTGAAGGGCAGGGTTGTTAGCCATACCTGGAATCATCTTGAGCAAGTCTTCCATCGGTCCCATGTTTTGCACCTGATCCAATTGATCAATGAAATCATTGAAATCAAAGGTGTTTTCACGCATCTTTTCAGCCATTTCAAGGGCCTTCTGCTCATCGTATTCCTGAGAAGCTTTCTCAATCAAGGTCAGCATATCCCCCATGCCAAGGATACGGCTTGACATACGGTCTGGGTGGAAGGTTTCGATATCTGTAATCTTTTCACCCGTACCAGTGAACTTGATAGGTTTACCAGTGATGTGGCGAACAGACAAAGCCGCACCACCACGAGTATCCCCATCAATCTTGGTAAGGATAACACCAGTCACTTCTAACTGAGCATTAAACTCACGGGCAACATTAGCCGCCTCCTGACCAATCATGGCGTCCACTACAAGTAGAATTTCGTTTGGTTGGGCCAATGCTTTTACGTCACGAAGCTCATTCATGAGAAGTTCATCAATCTGTAAACGACCTGCCGTATCGATTAAGACATAGTCGTTATGATTGGCTTGTGCTTGCTCCAAACCTTGTCGAACAATCTCAACAGCTGGTACTTCTGTTCCAAGAGCGAAAACAGGAACATCAATCTGCTGTCCAAGTGTTTTCAGCTGATCGATGGCTGCTGGACGATAAATATCTGCCGCAATCATCAAAGGACGAGCATTTTCTTCCTTCTTGAGTTTATTAGCCAGCTTACCAGCAAAGGTCGTTTTACCAGCCCCTTGCAAACCGACCATCATGATAATGGTTGGAATTTTTGGTGACTTGATAATCTCTGCCGTATCGGAACCTAAAACAGCCGTCAGTTCCTCATCAACGATTTTAATAATCTGTTGTGCTGGATTAAGGGTATCAATGACGTCGTGCCCTACTGCACGCTCACGAACCTTCTTGATAAAATCCTTTACAACAGGCAAGGCAACGTCAGCTTCCAGCAAGGCCAAACGAATCTCTTTGGTTGCTTCTTGGACATCAGCCTCAGAAATTTTTCCCTTTTTACGTAGATTTTTAAAGACGTTCTGTAAACGTTCTGTTAAACTTTCAAATGCCATTTTTTTCTCCTATGTTTCATTAATTCGGTGGAAAACGTCCAAAATCTTGTAAACAAACAAGTTCTTCTGGAGTGACTTCTTTCATTATCTCATTTGGATATCCCCAACAGCTAAATCCCTCTTGAAAAGCTCGGGAGATAGAATCAGGTGAGAGGATTTGTAGTCTTATGGGAAAAGGGTCCTCAGCAGCTAATAGTGTACAGGGTATACCTTTGTAGATGACTATACTTCCCACACTTATTCTCTATTATCAATGCTTGTTAAAACTTCTATCTGCTCCTGCAGAAAGTCATCCTTGGGATAACGCTCCAAGATCTGGTCAAAAATCTGACTGCGGACAATGTAGTCCGAATACATGTGCAGTTTCATCTCATAATCTTCTAGAATCTTTTCCGTCCGCTTGATATTATCATAAACAGCTTGACGACTGACACCGAACTCTTCAGCAATCTCAGCAAGACTGTAGTCATCAGCATAGTAGAGTTCAATATAGTTCATCTGCTTGTCTGTCAAAAGCGCAGCATAAAATTCAAAAAGCGCATTCATACGATTGGTTTTTTCGATTTCCATAACCTTTATTATACCAAAAAAACGATTATACTGCTAGAGTAGGAGCACTTTAAATAGATCAAGAACAAAAAAAGAACCTTGCAAGGCAAGATTCTTTTAGTGTCTGACTTAAATAATTGTTCTTCTGGGAACTTAATCGAATTAAGCTTCGATTTCTGTAACCATACCTGAACCAACAGTACGTCCACCCTCACGGATAGAGAATGTAGTACCTTGTTCTACGGCGATTGGGTGGATCAACTCAACGTCGATAGTCACGTTATCACCAGGCATTACCATTTCAGTACCTGCTGGAAGTTCGATTGAACCTGTAACGTCAGTAGTACGGAAGTAGAATTGTGGGCGGTAGTTGTTGAAGAATGGAGTGTGACGTCCACCTTCTTCTTTAGTAAGGATGTAGACTTCACCTTTGAATTTAGTGTGTGGATTGATTGAACCTGGTTTAGCGATAACTTGTCCACGTTCGATTTCGTCACGTTGAATACCACGAAGAAGTACACCTACGTTATCTCCGGCAAGACCTTCATCAAGTTGTTTACGGAACATTTCAACACCAGTAACAACTGCTTTTTTAGTTTCGTCTTTGATACCAACGATTTCGATTTCGTCGTTGACACGAACAGTACCGCGGTCGATACGTCCTGAAGCAACAGTACCACGTCCAGTGATTGAGAATACGTCTTCGACTGGGAGAAGCAATGGTTTATCTGTATCACGTTCTGGTTCTGGGATGTACTCATCAACAGTATCCATCAATTCCATGATGATGTCTTCATATTTAGTATCACCTTCAAGTGCTTTAAGAGCTGAACCTTGGATAACTGGAAGATCGTCGCCTGGGAAGTCGTATTCTGACAAGAGGTCACGGATTTCCATTTCAACCAATTCAAGCAATTCTTCGTCGTCTACCAAGTCAATTTTGTTCATGAAGACGATAAGGTGTTTAACACCAACTTGACGTGAAAGAAGGATGTGTTCACGAGTTTGTGGCATTGGTCCGTCAGTTGAAGCTACTACAAGGATAGCTCCGTCCATTTGAGCGGCACCAGTGATCATGTTTTTAACGTAGTCCGCGTGTCCTGGAGCGTCGATGTGAGCATAGTGACGTTTTGCAGTTTCATACTCAACGTGCGCAGTGTTGATAGTGATACCGCGTTCGCGTTCTTCTGGAGCAGCATCGATAGACGCATAGTCTTTAGGTTGGTTAACTGCTGAAGGCAAGCGACGTGCCAAAACAGTTGTGATAGCTGCAGTCAAAGTAGTTTTACCGTGGTCAACGTGTCCGATAGTACCAATGTTAACGTGTGGTTTACTACGATCGTATTTTTCTTTTGCCATTTGAGTAAAAGCCTCCAATAAAATATATTTTATAGATAGACAGTAGGCAATACAGTCTAACTTTCCTTACTATTTTATCAAATTTCTGCTAAATTGCAAGTGTTTTACACATATTTTATGAATTAATCTGAATCTTACAAAGTGCTGTTCTTCTGCTTCTTTATACAATTCAAGCTTATTTCATTCTAGCGGTATTATGCTCACAAAAAAATCAGGTTCCCCTGATTCTAAATGGATTCTGATTTTTCCAGTTCTTTAGCTTCCTTATGATTTTCATATAATTTCGCCAAGAACTTAGTGATTTCTTTGAGAATAGAGTAGGTTGGCACTGCTACAATCATCCCTATGACGCCGTAGATATTACTTGACAGTAAGAGGAGCACCAAAATCGTAATCGGATGCACTTTCATAACCCCTCCAACGATACGTGGATAGAGAACATTTCCATCGATTTGCTGAATAATAAGCATATAAGCAACCGCAATCAACATACGATGAGGATCCGTGAACACATTGGCAATCACCATTGGAATCAAGCCAATACTTGGACCAACATAAGGAATTAAATTTGCGATTCCAGAGAAAATAGCAAAAACAAGAGCGTACTTTAATCCGATAACGCTATAACCAATATAGGCTAAACATCCGATAATAACAGCATCAATCGCAATTCCACTGATATAGCGCGCTATGGTTGTATTGAGATTGGTTAAAAGGCTAGAAAGATTCAATTTGTCATGTTTTAAGACAGTACGTTCCAACATTGGTAGCAACTTATGACCATCCAACAAGAAATAAATCAAGAATACAGGGGTCATAATGAGAATCAGAACTGTACTAAACAAGGCTGAAAGAACACTTCCTAAACTATTGCTGACGCTATTAAGGATATTCTGGAGGATATCCACATAGGAGAGATTTAACTGTTGAATTGTTTGTTGAATATCGATATTCTGGAAAATAGGGTTCATCGACAAATCAATGATTAAATCTTGTAGTCTACTATAGATGTTTTGACTAGAAATAATCAAGCTGGTCAACTGATTAATCAGAATCGGTAAGAGATAAACAACGCCTACAACGATAGCACCAATTAAAGCACAGAGAGTGACCAAGACACCAATTAGACGATTAATCTTACATCTCTTTTCCAAAAAGGTAACGATTGGATTTGTAATGTAGTAAAAAAATCCGCCTAACAAGAATGGAATCATGATGGTATTAACAACCGTCACAAAGGGAGTAATGATGGCCCCCATTTCTCTCCAAAGATAGAAAATGAGTGTTAATAATAAAATTTCAGCTGTCCAAAAAAATAATTTGTTTCTACGGAACATAGGTATCCTCCTTCTCTCTATTTTATCATATTTCTGAAAAAGATAAGATGGCTTTAGTAAAAAAGCGAGAATATTTTTTTTCTTTATGATAAAATAAAGCTAATATGAAAAAAATAATTTTATCTTTTATAACACTTTTTGTTTTTGGAACAGCTTCTACTGTTTCTGCTCAGGAGTTTGACGTTGCTGCTAAACATGCCATTGCTGTCGAGGCTACAACTGGAAAAATCCTCTACGAAAAAGATGCAAATCAGCCTGTAGAAATTGCTTCTATTACGAAACTAGTTACAGTTTATTTGGTCTATGAAGCCTTGGAACAAGGGACTATCAGTCTGTCAACACCTGTTGATATTTCGGACTATCCTTACAAACTTACAACTAATTCTGAGGCCAGTAACGTCCCTATGGAAGCTCGAAATTATACTGTTGAACAACTATTAGAGGCTACAATGGTATCCAGTGCAAACAGCGCTGCGATTGCGCTAGCAGAAAAGATTGCTGGTTCTGAGAAAGACTTTGTAGACAAGATGAGGGCTAAACTTCTTGAATGGGGAATCCAAGATGCAACTATTGTAAACACTACTGGTTTAAATAATGAGACCCTTGGCGATAATATCTATCCTGGTTCTAAAAAAGACGATGAAAACAAGTTGAGTGCATACGACGTTGCAATCGTCGCTCGTAATCTCATCCGAGATTATCCTCAAGTTTTGGAAATCACTAAAAAGCCAACTTCTACTTTTGCTGGACTTGAAATCCACTCAACCAACTATATGTTGGAAGGAATGCCAGCCTATCGTGGTGGTGTCGACGGTTTAAAAACAGGTACTACCGACAAAGCCGGTGCCTCTTTCGTTGGAACAACCGTTGAAAAAGGAATGCGTATCATTACGGTTGTTTTAAATGCGGACCAACAAGATAGCAACCCTTATGCACGTTTTACTGCAACTTCTTCACTTTTAGATTATGTTTCTGCGAACTTTGCTTTAAAAACTGTCGTTCAGAAAGGCGAAACCTATAAAGATAGTAAAGTGACAGTCCTTGACGGGAAAGAAGATAAGGTAGCCGCAATTGCTAAGTCAGATATTGCAATCGTCCAACGAGTTGGAAGTGAAACAACATCAGCTCTTCAATTCACATCAAAATCAGAAATAGCTCCACTGGAAGAAGGCAAGGTTGTCGGTACTCTAACCTATGACGATCAGGATTTGGTCGGTCAAGGTTATCTCACTTCTGAAAAACCATCTTTTGAAATGGTTTCTGAAAAGAAAGTAGAAAAAGCCTTCTTTTTGAAGGTTTGGTGGAATCAATTTATCCGCTTTATCAATGAAAAACTATAAAAAAATCGCGAACAATCGCGATTTTTTCTTTATTTTATTTCATTTCTTTAAACGCTGCTTCTGCATCAGCATTGCTAATAGCACCAAATTGGATTTTTCCGATTTTACCCTGACTGTCAATCAAGTATTCCGTTGGAATACTACGAATTTGGTAGGCTTGGAAGGTAGTTGCTTGCGTATCATATAAAACTGGTATATCCTTGTAGCCTTGTTCTTGGTACCATTTTGGAAAGTCTTGAACTGTTTTTTCACCTTGGAGACCTGGTGCAATGACACTCAAGATTTCAAAGTCTCGATCTTGTTTGGCAGCTAATTCCATCAACTCAGGCATGCTTTTTTTACATGGTCCACACCAAGAAGCCCAGAATTTCAAATAGACCTTTTTCCCTTTGTAGTCTGATAACTTCACTTCTTTGCCATCCATAGACTGCAAGGTAAAGTCTGGCGCATCCTTACCGACTGCGATTTGTTGTACAGCAGGTTGTTTTGGACTGCTTGTCTGTCTGGTTTCTTTTTCACCACAGGCAATCAACAAGAATAGAGACATGAGGCTCAATCCAGCAAAAATAACTTTTTTCATTTTTTCTCCTTTTATCCAAGAATTCCTGACAAGGCATTTAACTGCCCTAGCATTAATAATAATCCCATCAAAATAATCAAAGCTCCCCCGATTTTCTTTAGTATGATCATATGGGGTTTTAATTTACTAAAGTAGGGCATAATCCAGCCCGAAGCCAAGGCCAAAACAATGAAAGGAAGGGCCATTCCCAATGTGTATACTAATGTTAACACGGCTCCTTGCCAAGCACCATTGCCACCGGAAGCTGCTAGGGCCAAGACCGAACTCAAAACTGGTCCGATACAAGGGGTCCAACCAAAACTAAAGGTTATCCCAAGTAAAAAGGCTGACAGATAGTGATTAGGTTTTGATTGTTTGAAGGTGACTGTCTTTTGAACCTCCAGTTTATTGAAATGCAAAATTTCCATCTGGTGAAGGCCCAAGAGGATAATGACTGCTCCCATAACATAACGAAACCAGTCTGCATAGAGCATGTGCCCTAGGAATCCAGCTCCAAATCCTAAAATAAAGAAAATAAGGGAGATTCCAGCAATAAAGCACAAGGTTCGAATTAAACCTGACCATGCAACGTCTCTTCCAAAAAAGCGAAAGCTTTTCGAATTTCCCTGATCATCCAGTAAAATACCAGCATAGACTGGTAGCAAAGGAAAGATGCAGGGTGAAAAGAAGGACAGGATACCTGCTAAAAAAACGGATACTAGAAATATAATCGACTCCAACGAATTACCTACTTCCTCAAAATTCTAATCCTATTTTACTACAAAAGAATAAATTTGTAAGAAGTCTGCTACGCTTATTTATTTTGACTAAATATGACACAAAAAAAGGAGCTAAGCTCCCTTTATTTTAATACGTTCCTTCTTCACCTTGACTAGTCAAGATAACAGGGCCGTCTTTGGTAATCACGAACTGATGTTCATATTGGCAAGACAGGCCGCCATCTATAGTCTTATGAGCCCAGCCAGTCTTCATATCTGTATCAATTTCCCAGTCACCAGTATTAATCATGGGTTCAATAGTTAGTACCATTCCTTCACGGAGACGGAGCCCACGGCCTGCTATACCGTAGTTAGGAACCATTGGCTCTTCGTGCATAGTTGGACCAACACCATGACCAACCAAATCACGTACGACACCATAACCGCGACTTTCAGCGTATTCTTGAATGGCTGCACCAATATCACCGATGCGATTGCCAACAACTGCTTTCTCAATCCCTATATACATAGCTTTCTTGGTCACGTCCATCAAGTTTTTCACTTCTTCAGACGGTGTACCAACCGCATAAGCCCAACATGAGTCAGCTAAACCACCAGTATAACTTTGGGTGTATTTTTTCATTTGCTCAACATTGTTGAAGTTGAGTTTAGATACATTGAGGTCAGATTTGGCAATCGGACCACCCAGTACCATGTCAACCTTGAGCAAATCGCCATCTTTCAAGATGTAATGACGTGGAAAAGCATGAGCAACTTCGTCGTTGAGAGAACAACAGGTAGCGTATGGGTAATCCATGACTGCGCCATCCACGCCAATCTGTAGAGGAAGAAAATTCTCCTCTTTGCAACGTCGACGAACGTACTCTTCAACTTCCCACATATCCACGCCTGGCTTAATCAAATCACGTAAGCCGATATGGATACTTGCTAAGAAATCACCAGCCTTGTCCATGGCTTCGATTTCACGTGCTGATTTTAAAGTTATCATTTTTTCTCCTAGATTCTAATTAATTTTAACCGTAACATTTGCTTTTGAAACAATCTGATGCCCATGATAAATATCATAATCAATAATAGCTGAACGTCTCGTGTGGTGAATAATCCGAGCCTGAATCCGCAAAGTATCATCTATCTGCACAGCCTGCAAGAAATAAATCAACATCTGTTCAATGATGAGATTACGTCCACTATTGACAACGAGGTCTTGGGTCATATGGTTGAGGATTTCAGCCAAGACTCCATTAGCAAGGACCCCATTTTTCTCCAGCATGAAGGGCTCAACAGTAATAACGACTTCATCATGATGATAAGACAGTTTTTGCCCGATTTGCTCTGAGAAGGTCGGCAAAGCTGAAACCTGAGAACGACTCATCTTTTCCATGACATCTCGTCGTGTTACGACACCGAGCAAGGTTTGGTTACTTCTGACAACGGGAACCATCTCAAAGTCTTCTGCGATCATCCGTTGACTAACATTGGCAATATTGGTCGCTAAGCCTGTTACAAAGATACTACGTGTCATCACCTTGTCAATCGTTGTGCTGGGGGATTTATCTCCTGCGTCACGCATAGTAACAACCCCAACAACCACTTGGTGTTGGTTAATGACTGGGAAACGGCTGCTTCTGTTCTTACGTACCAAGTCCAGGTAGTCTTTGACTGTATCCGTTTCTCTCAAAAAGCCATACTCATGATTCGGACGATAGAGCTTTTCGACTGTTAAAATGTCTGTTTTGATTTGAACATTTGAGAGAGCTTTGTTAATCATGGTTGCGACTGTAAAGGTATCATGCTTACTTCTCAGAACTGGGATACCTTTTTTATTGGCAAGAGTCAATACATCATCTTGGACATGGAAACCACCAGTTACAAGGACTGCATTTTCATTTTCAAGTGCTAAAAGTTGAATACGAGTACGGTCACCTACAATCAAAAGTCCCCCATCATGGAGATAAGAGAGGATATTCTGCTCAGTCATGGCGCCAATGGAGAATTTACTAAACTCTCTCTCTAACCCTTCCTGACCTGCTAAAACCTCGGAACTAGTCACTTCTGCAATTTCTGCATAGGTTAGTCGCTCAATAGCTACTTTCTTTGACTTGACACGTATGGTTCCACTGCGGGGGCGAGTTTCAACAATTCCTCGATTTTCAGCTTCTTTGATAGCCCGATAGGCGGTTCCATCACTAACACCTAGGTGATTTGAAATACTTCGAACACTAACTCTCTTCCCAATTGGTAACTCTTCCAGATAAGACAAAATTTCCTGGTGTTTACTCATTGAAATCTCCTTTTACGTAACGAAATTCAAGATAGTCCCTCATTTTTCGTGTATAGCGATCGCTCCCCTTAAACTGTCGGAAGAGACTAAATCCTGATTTTAAGGCTACTTTTTGGCTAGCTTGATTCTCCAGATGAGTGATGATGGATAATTGTTTTAAACCAAATTCTTCAAAGGAAAGCTGACAAAGTTTGGTAACTACTTCTGTCATATAACCTTGTGACCAAGAATCTTTTTTTAAGAAATAACCAATTTCTGCTTCTTTTTTGATTTCATCAATCTTTTCAAATTTAATAGAGCCAATCATTTCCTGATTTCCTTGGAGACAAATTGCCCAAACTCCTAGAGGAGCCTTCATAAAATAGTTGGCAAGCGCGTATTGACTTTCTTCTAAACTTGATTGACTAGGAAAAATAAACTGCAAATTTTCAGGATTGGAAGCAATCTCGTAAAATGCTTGACTGTCACTAAAAAAGAAAGGACGCAAATACAAGCGCTCCGTTTCAAAAAAAGAAAACATTGCTAATTTGGTCCAAATATTCATAATCACCTCAACGGTTTAGTCTTCAACGAGTGTAATATCCGCTCCGAGACTACGTAATTTCTCAATAATATCTGAGTAGCCACGAAGGATAAACTCAATATTCGTAATTTCAGTCTGGCCTTGAGCCATCAAACCAGCGATGACAAGTGCTGCACCAGCTCGCAAGTCTGTAGCTTTTACACTTGCCCCGTGTAACTTACGACCACCGTTGTAGATAATGTGATCATTTGTAGTCGTAATATCCGCATCCATTTTTGCTAACTCAAAGACATGATTGACACGTTTCTCATAAATCGTATCAATAATCGTTCCACGACCTTGCGCAGTTAGTAAAAGTGGCGTGATAGGCTGTTGCAAATCGGTTGCGAACCCTGGATAGGGAGCTGTTTTAATATTGATAGCCTTCAAATCAGACTGTTCTTCAACGAAGATACTATCCTCAGAGACCGTCATATGAACGCCCATTTCTTCTAGTTTGGCGATAAAACCTTCTAAGTGCTCATAGAGAACGTTGTTAATGCGAATTCCTTTTCCTACCGCTGCAGCAAGTGAAATATAGGTTCCAGCTTCGATACGGTCTGGAATGACTTGGTGACGCGTCCCATGAAGTTTCTCAACACCATCAATAATGATAATATCAGTCCCTGCACCACGAATATGGGCCCCCATGTTGTTCAAAAGGGTAGCCACATCGATGATTTCTGGTTCACGGGCCGCATTTTCAATGACAGTACGTCCCTTTGCTTTAACCGCGGCAATCATGGTGTTAATCGTTGCACCAACGCTAACAGTGTCCATGTAAATACTTGCTCCGTGAAGCCCCTTGCCTTGGGCAGATAAATTCATATTATCTCCCTCGTAGCTCACCTTAGCCCCCATAGCTTCAAAGGCTTTTAAGTGAAGGTCAATCGGACGAGGCCCCAGATCACATCCACCAGGAAGTCCAACTGTAGCTTCACCAAAGCGACCTAAAAGACTTCCGTAGAAATAATAAGAAGCACGCAAGCTATTAATCTTGCCATAAGGCATCGGAATGTTTTGAACCCTTCTTGGATCAATCTCCAAGACATCGTCACATCGCTTAACAGATGCTCCCATGATCTCCATGATTTCGACAAGACTAGCAACGTCTGAAATATCTGGAACACAATCTAAAGTGACAATATCATCCGATAAGATAATGGCTGGAATAAGCGCTACAACACTATTTTTAGCACCACTAATGGTGATCTCACCTTGCAATGGACGTCCACCATTGATGACAATTTTTCTCATGTTTTACTCTTTCAAAATTTACTAAAAAGGTCTTTTCATTCTATTATACCATAATTTTCAATTTTTTCCCATTCCTATTAATTAAACATTCCATTTTGATAAAAAAAGACCTATCACACAAGCAATAAAGCTTGATATGATAGGCTTTGTAATGTTAGATTAACGTACAGTGCGGATACGCATTGTGTTTGTACGAACAGCTTCTCCAACTGGTACACCTGCAACGATAACGATATCATCACCAGATTCTACAAGACCTGCTTCAACTGCTTTACGTTCAGCAATTTCGAACATATCGTCAGTTGATGATGGAGCATCTGTCAACATTGGGATAACACCCCAGTTCAACATCAATCCACGTTCTGTCAATTCGTCAAATGTCAATGCCAAGATATCAGCATTTGGACGGTATTTAGAAATCAAACGTGCTGTGTGACCAGTCTTAGTAAGAGTTACAACCAATTTGATGTCCATTGAATTTGTAGCATCTTTAACTGCTGAAGCCATAACTTCTGTCTTAGAATTACGTTCAAATGAATCTGAGTTCAAACGTCCGTATTCATTAAGAAGAGTTTGAGCGTTCTTGTCAATTGTAGCCATTGTTGTAACTGACTCAAGTGGGTATTTACCATTTGCAGACTCACCTGAAAGCATTGTTGCGTCAGTTCCATCGATAACAGCGTTAAATACGTCTGATACTTCTGAACGCGTTGCACGTGGTTTTTCAGTCATAGTTTCAAGCATGTTTGTCGCTGTGATGGCGACTTTACCAGCTGCGTTAACTTTAGTGATAATCATTTTTTGGTAAACTGGAACCATCTCGAATGGTACTTCGATACCCATGTCACCACGAGCGATCATGATACCATCAGCAGCTTCGATGATTTCATCCAAGTTGTCGATACCTTGTTGGTTTTCGATTTTCGCGAACAATTGAACGTGACCGTTACCAGTTTCTTCACAGATTGCACGAACTTCGTTAACGTCTTTTGCGGTACGGACGAATGAAATCGCGATGAAGTTAATACCTTGTTCAAGACCAAAGCGGATATCATCGTTATCACGTTCAGCAAGAGCTGGGAAAGGAATTTTAGTGTTAGGGATGTTTACACCTTTTTGTTTAGCGATCACACCGTCATTTTCCACTTCAACTACAAATTCACGAGTTGCATCGTCTTTTTCTACAACGCGAAGACCAAGTTTACCATCGTCAACCAATACTTGGCGACCAACTTCAACGTCATCATAGATGTCAAGAGCACCAGCAACGTTCAAAGCAATCACTTCACGAGTTGATTTGATTCCTTGTTTAGTTGCAACACGGATTTTTTCACCAGTTTTGTATGAGTACTCTTTAGCTTCACCTTCGAACAACTCAGTACGGATTTCTGGTCCTTTAGTATCAAGAAGGAAACCAACTTTCTTACCTGCAAGTTTTTCTGCAAGTTTAACAGTTGCCATACGTTCACCTTGTTCTTGGTGGTCACCGTGTGAGAAGTTGAAACGGAAAGTGTTAGCTCCCGCTTCAATCAATTTAGCAATGTTTTTTGCTGAAGCTTCAACGTCAAGTTTTTCACCCCAGTATCCGTCATCACCGAATTTCTTTCCACCACGGATTTCAACCGCAGGACCCAAAGTTGCAACGATTTTTACACGTTTATTCATGATTTGTGACTCCTTTATATAATTTGACCTTTTATGGTCATTTTACCAGATTAGTTAAAGTTGATTATGACAAGCTCTTATTCAAGCTAGCAAGTTCAAGGTCAGCTTTGTGAGGGTTGTTAACAACGATTTTGCCATCAGCTGTTAGGCTGAACAAGGCTCCTTCTTCTGCTGTTCCAAGAATTGGGTTTTCAACCATTTTTTCGTTACGGATACCAACAGCGACACCACCGATTCCTTGTTTGAGAAGTTTAACAGCGTGTGCTCCCATACGTGACGCTAATACACGGTCACGAGCGGTTGGTGAACCACCACGTTGGATATGTCCAAGCTCAGTCACACGAAGGTCACTAGTATCTCCTGCTTCCTTTAGTTTCTTACCAAATTCATCGGCAGACATAACCCCCTCGGCCAAAACGATGATGTTGTGTTTTTTACCACATTCATAACCAGCTTTGATACTAGCTACGATATCTTCCATCTTGAAGCCTTCTTCAGGGATAATGATTTCATCAGCACCAGTTGCAATACCTGCCCAAAGTGCGATATCGCCAGCATTACGTCCCATTACTTCAACAACGAAAGTACGACGGTGACTTGATGATGTATCACGAATCTTATCGATTGCATCCATTGCAGTAGTAACTGCAGTATCAAATCCGATTGTGAAGTCAGTACCTACGATATCGTTATCGATTGTACCTGGAAGTCCGATAGCAGGGAATCCATGCTCAGTCAAGCGCATAGCTCCGTGATAAGAACCGTCACCACCGATAACAACGACACCTTCGATACCGTGTTTTTTCAACTGCTCAATCCCTTTAAGTTGACCTTCAAGTTGTGCAAACTCAGGGTAACGAGCAGAGTGAAGGAAAGTACCACCACGGGAAATGATGTCTCCTACTGAAGCAGCATCAAGTGGATAAATTTCGCCGGCAACCATACCTGCATACCCATCATAGATACCGAAAACTTCCATTCCTTCTGAGATTGCTTGGCGAACTACTGCACGGATGGCAGCATTCATACCAGGGGCGTCTCCACCACTGGTCAAAACAGCAATACGTTTCATTTGGTTATGCTCCTTTTTCTTTTAACATTCTTACTGATTATACCACATTTAATTGGAAAATTCTTCTATTTTCCGTATTTTTAGCGATAAATCGTTTTCATAACAATTCCTTCTAATTTTTCCTGTAAAAGGGGATCTTTTTTTACAAAATGTTGGGAGGAAACAATGGTTTTCTCTTCCTCAACATACCTGATAATTACAGGAATAGAGCCTTTATGTTGTTCTAAAATAGTTGAAATTTCTTTATCGTATTTATGATTTTTAACTTGAATCCAGAATCGTTCAGCGACTGCTTCTTTCAAATCTTGTGCAATCATTTGCAGACGACCATCTCGTGATTGAACTTTGCCATTGATGTAGTAGAATTTTCCTTCAGATAAGATGGAAGCGTATTTTCGATACTGATCTGAAAATACAGTCACATCCAGTCGAGACTTACTGTCATGAACCTGTAGAAAGGCCATACTCTCGCCCTTCTTAGTTCGAATGACTTTTATTTTTTGCACTTCAACTAGAAGAGTTACATGACTCCCCTCAGTGATTGTAGCAATGGGGGTTGTCGGATAAAGAGCTTGTTTGGCAAGTGTTTGTAAAGGATGGGCACTGATACCAACCCCTATTAGTTCCTGCTCCTTGTAAAATTTCTCTGCTTCAGTAAAATCATCTACCTCAGTCCAACTATAGCTTGCATCTGCAAATAGTCCTCCCAACTCCTCAACAAAAACAAATAGGTTTGGCAGATTCACTAAAATTTTCTGACGATTCTTGTCAAATTCATCAAAAAGCCCTAGTTCAACCAAAGGAGTCAAAAGCGACAGTTTCTTGTAATTCTTGGGAAGACGTGTGACGAAATCTTCCACACTTGAAAAAGGACGATTTTCGATGATCCAGTAAGAAAAATCTCTTGGGATGCCCTTAATGGCTTTTAGACCAAGATATATTTTCTTCTGAGCAATTTTATCGTGATAGGGAATGCTATTGATTGCTAACGGGGCTACTTCAAAGCCCATCTGCAATGCATCCACAATGTAATCGCTACTGGAATAATTCAACATGACTTGGAAGAAAATAGCAGGATAGTGTGTCTTGAAATAAGCAAGCTGGAGAGCCAGCGCTGAGTAGGCATAAGCGTGGGATCTGTTAAATCCATAGCCCGCAAACTTTTCCATCACTGCAAAGACTTGGTTAGCTTTTTCTTCTGAATGCCCCAAGTTCATAGCTCCTGTGATAAAATCTTCCTTCATCAAATGCATCTCTTTAGCATTTTTCTTACCCATGGCTCGTCTGAGAATATCAGCTTTACCAAGGCTGAAGCCTCCAAATCGCTGAGCTACCTGCATGACCTGCTCTTGATAGAGCATAATACCATAAGTTGATGACAGAATATCCTCCAAGACAGGATCCAGCACCGTCACCTTTTCTTTGCCGTGCTTCCGAGCGACAAAGTTATCAATATAATCACTAGCTCCTGGTCTGTTGAGGGAGGTTGTGGCTACTACCTCTTCAAAGACTTGTGGCTGAACTCGTTTCAAGAGTCGAATGGCACCAGGTTGTTCAAATTGGAAAATCCCCTTGGTATTTCCAGCAGCAAAGAGGGCCAGCGTTTCCTTATCTTCCAAATCAATCTCTTCGATTCTCAGATGAATACCTTCTGATTCTGCTAGTAATTCCTGCATTTTTTGTACGAAAGTCAGGTTACGTAAACCAAGGAAATCCATTTTTAAAAGGCCATTAGCTTCAACTGCATGTGCATCATATTGGGTGATCAGCATATCCTCACCGTATTTGAGCGGGATATAGTCTGTCAGATCTTGGTCACTCATAACGACCCCAGCGGCATGAATAGAGGTCTGACGAGGATACCCTTCTATCTTTCGAGCAATCTCAAAAGCTTTTTGGTATTCAATCTTGCTATTGATAATCTGCCTAAACTGCAAATTCTTTTCATAGGCTGTCGTTAGCGTATCTCGGAAACTGATTTTTTTCGTAATATTTGTTAATTCGTACTCTGGAACGCCATAGCGTTTAAAAACATCACGAATTGCCTGTTTTGCTCCAAAGGTCGAATAAGTGACAATCTGTGCCACGTGTTGACTACCATACCGATCACGAACATAGCGAATGAACTCTGGTCTATAGAGGTCAGGGATGTCGATATCGATATCAGGCATGGTGTAACGCTCACGATTTAAAAAGCGCTCGAAAATCAGGTTCTTTTCAACCGGGTCAATTCCTGTAATATCCAGTGAGTAAGCTACTAGACTACCCACAGCAGACCCACGCCCCATTCCCATATAGTACCCTTGGGAACGTCCAAAACGCAACAAATCCCAAACTACAAGAAAATAGTCGTCAAATCCCATATCATGAATCACAGCTAATTCCTCATTCAGTCGCTCATGATAAATAGCTGAGGTTAGCCCCTTGTCAATCAAGCCTTTCTCAGCTCTTGCTCGAAGCTCTTCCACCGCTGGTCTTTCAGGATTAAAGCGAGGAAGTTTTAAACTTGGGTCGATTTGATAGCTTACATTCTCTATCAAATCCTGGAGATTGGCAAGCGCCTGAGGGAAGCGATTTTTAAACCGAGCTTCTAAATCTGAGGCAGTTAGAAAGATCCCCTGTTGTGAATGCAGATCCACTTCTCTTAGGCTGACATTATCCTTGACTGCTGACAAGATTTGTAAAACCTGTAGGTCTTCTTTTTCAAAAGAGTTGACTTGATAGAGTGGAAGAATAGATCTAGTAAAGACTTCTTGAGGAGTATCTGGACTGACACCGATATAATAGTCATAGCCTAAATCTAACTGTTCGACCCCATTAAAATAGGGAACAATAATAGCAACATCTTCGAGGTGGGAGGTGAAGTCAGACCAATTTTTCCGTCCAGTCATTTTTAAAGTGGATAACTTCATCAACTCTTGATAACCTTTAGTGGATAGGGCTAGAAAACGTAGAGAGAGATTCTCCTCATCTTTGACCAAGGTCATTTCTAAACCAATTAAAGGTTGAATGCCATGCTTACGAGTTGCTTCTAGAAAATGATAGGCTCCATAGAGATTATCCACATCCATGATAGCAAGGTGAGAATAGCCGTATTCTTTAGCCATTTGTACATATTTTTCAATCGAAACCACACTTTCCATAAAACTATAAACAGTCTTGGTGTCGAGCTGTGCAATCATTTCTTCTCCTCCTTGCTTTCGTTTTACTACTATTATACCATTTATACCATTTAAAGTTGGATATTGAAGCAACTCGGATGCTTTCTTTTTAACATCAGCATTTACACCCTCTCCGTCTTTCTTCCCTTTAATTTTTAATATTATAAGATGGATTTGAATGTCATTTTAGACATTTTTATACTAAGTAAAGTATAATAAAGCCGGACTCTATATGCAATTTCACATATAAAAAATTCTAAGAAAGAGCTTTTTATTATAGTATTTATTCATCATTTTATAATAACTTACTAAATAGGTATTCCGCTTCACGAAATTTCTTGCATTAAAGTTTATTTATTCCATTTTTCCTTATTTTTTGATATAATAAATTCAGTCTGTTTTCAAAGGAGAGAACCATGCGTTTTAATCAATTTAGCTATCTTCCGACCTTTAGTTCTCAACAATTAGATGAATTAGCAAGTCTTGGTCTGGAATTGTCCCCTCAACTGCCCTTAAAAAAGCAATTTGAAGACTTCATCCGTTGGAGTTTTTTCACTTATTCTAACACGGATTATGCCTTATCCACTTTGGCTGCGGATAACGAAACAGATCTATTAACTTTTTTCCAATCAGAGCGTGATTTAACTGCTGATGTTTTCTACACGGTAGTTTTTCAACTTTTAGGGTTTAACTATCTTGTTGACTTTGAGGACGCCGAACAATTCCGTAAAGAAACTGGATTTCCTATTGTTTATGGAGATCTCATCGAAAATCTTTATCAGTTACTCAATACGCGAACGAAAAAAGGAAATACGCTCATCGACCAATTTGTTAGTGACGGACTCATTTTAGAAGACAATCACTACCACTACTTTAACGGTAAGAGCTTGGCAACCTTCTCTACTCATGATGTCATTCGTGAAGTCGTGTATGTCGAGAGTCGTGTGGATACTGATAAAGACGGTCTCCCTGACTTAGTCAAGGTCAGCATTATTCGCCCGCGTTATGATGGACAAATTCCTTCAGTTATGACTGCCAGCCCTTATCACCAAGGGACCAACGTCAAAGCTAGCGATAAAGCTCTCTACAAAATGGAAGGGGAGCTTGAGGTCAAACCTGCCCACACCATTCAGCTTGAGGAGCCCAAGCTGAATTTAGTCGAGCCTATCGGCCAAGCTGAACCCGTCTCTGAAGCTGAAGAAAAGTTAGCTCATATCAATAGCTCATACACTCTCAACGACTACTTCCTCCCACGTGGATTTGCCAATCTCTATGTATCGGGTGTTGGAACCAAAGATTCCCAAGGTCTCATGACCAATGGGGACTACCGGCAAATTGAAGCATATAAAAACGTGATTGACTGGCTTAATGGTCGTTGCCGTGCTTTCACAGACCACACACGCAAACGTCAAGTCAAGGCTGATTGGTCAAACGGCAAAGTTGCAACAACAGGAATTTCCTATCTAGGCACCATGTCCAATGGTCTCGCCACCACTGGTGTTGATGGCTTAGAGGTCATTATCGCTGAAGCAGGTATTTCCTCTTGGTACAACTACTATCGGGAAAATGGTTTGGTGACTAGCCCAGATGGTTATCCAGGTGAGGATTTTGACTCACTTGCTGAATTGACCTACTCCCGTAATCTCCTAGCTGGTGATTATATTAGTGGCAATGGAGTTCATCAGGCAGACTTAGAGAAGGTAAAAGAACAATTAGATCGCAAGACTGGTGACTACAATCAGTTTTGGCATGACCGCAACTATCTACTCAATGCTCACAATGTTCAAGCTGAGGTCGTCTTTACGCATGGTTCTCAGGATTGGAACGTCAAACCTCTTCATGTTTACCAGATGTTTCATGCCCTTCCAACTCATATCAACAAGCACCTCTTTTTCCATCATGGTGCCCATGTCTATATGAACAACTGGCAGTCAATTGACTTCCGCGAGTCCATGAATGCCTTGTTGAGTAAGAAATTGTTAGGACTTGACTCAGGCTATCAACTTCCTACTGTCATCTGGCAGGACAATACCGCACCGCAAACATGGCAGAGACTTGATAACTTTGGCAAACAAGATGAACTGCATACCTTCTCTCTTGGTAATGAGGAAAAAGTGATTCAAAACCAGTATGATCAAAAAGATTTTGAGCGTTATGGCAAGACTTACCAGACCTTTAACACTGAACTTTACCAAGGAAAAGCTAATCAGATCACCATTGACCTTCCAGTAAGTCAAGACATTCACTTAAATGGTCGAGTGGAGCTGAAACTTCGTGTCAAATCAAGTACAAACAAGGGCTTATTGTCTGCTCAAGTCCTCCAACTAGGACAACAGAAGTACCTTCAACCCTATCCAGCGGTTCAATCAGTCCGAACCATTGACAATGGTCGTTACCACATGTTAGAAAATCTCTGTGAACTGCCATTCAACCCAAGTGCCCAACGTGTCATCACCAAAGGCTACCTCAATCTTCAAAACCGAGATGATCTCTTGACAATCGAAGAAATTCAACCAAATGAATGGATGGATTTCAAGCTAGAGCTTCAACCAACTATCTACAAACTTAAAGAAGGAGACACTCTCCGCTTGGTTCTCTACACAACAGACTTTGAGATTACAATTCGAGATAATACAGACTATCAGTTGACTGTTGATTTAGCACAGTCTACTATCACTATTCCCTCATAAAAGGAGCTATTAACACTTATGAACAAATCTGAACACAGACACCAACTTATTCGTGCCCTCGTTTCAAAAAACAAAATCCATACCCAAGCGGAATTACAAGCCTTGTTAGCCGAAAACGATATCCAAGTTACACAGGCAACCTTATCACGCGATATCAAAACCATGAACCTTTCAAAAGTACGAGAAGAAGATAATTCTTACTACGTGCTAAATACAGGTTCTATCTCCAAGTGGGAAAAACGTCTCGAAAATTATATGGAAGATGCTCTTGTTATGTTGCGTCCTGTCCAACACCAAGTTATTTTGAAAACTTTACCCGGTTTAGCCCAATCATTTGGATCTGTAATTGATTCCTTGGACTTTCCAGATGTCATTGCAACGCTTTGTGGAGATGATGTCTGCATGATTATCTGTGAAGATGCTACAAAAGCGCAAGCTTGTTTTGAAAGCCTTAAAAAATACGCACCACCATTTTTCTTTGGCGAATAACACAAATCCCGTGATCAAAAGATCACGGGAATTTTTTATTTCTTGGACTGTGTTTCTTCTTTCTTTGTGCGTGCCAATCGAAGAGCACGTTTAGGGTTGAGACGATTAAACAATTCTTCTAGTTTCTTTTCATTCCACACATCTGCTGCAGAAACAAAATTTCCATCTGCATCTCGGAATGATATCGGTTTATCTCCCATATCAATCTCCTAGTCTACAAATTCAAACTCAAATTTATCGATGCGGACCAAATCGCCATCTTTGGCTCCACGCGCACGAAGGGCTTCGTCAACCCCCATACCACGAAGCTGGCGAGCAAACTTCATGACCGATTCGTCACGGTCAAAGTTGGTCATGTTAAAGAGTTTCATGAGTTTTTCACCAGAAAGTACCCATGTAGCATCATCATCACGACTAATCTCAAAGGCCTTTTCTTCCTCATCAAAGCCGTAGTATGCCTCTTCTTCCATATCAGACTCATCATAGATCGGAAATTCTGGAGTCTTGTCCAACAATTCAGCTGTCGCATCCAAAAGAGTTGCCAAACCTTGCTTGGTCAATCCAGAAATAGGGAAGATGGCTGGAAGTTCCTCAAACTCGTCGTAGTTTGCTGCCAACTTCTCCTTGAAAGTTTTCAGATTTTCCTGACTTTCAGGCATATCCATCTTGTTGGCCACAATAATCTGTGGACGTTCCATGAGACGAAGGTTATAAGATTCTAATTCCTTATTGATAGCAAGGTAATCCTCATAAGGATCACGTCCTTCACTAGCTGACATATCGATGACATGGAGGATAACTCGTGTACGTTCGATATGACGAAGAAACTGGGTTCCAAGACCAACACCTTGACTAGCCCCTTCAATCAAACCTGGAAGATCTGCTACTGCAAAAGATTCACCTGACTGCGTACGAACCATGCCCAAATTAGGGACAATCGTCGTAAAGTGGTAAGCACCGATCTTAGGTTTAGCTGAAGTGATGACACTAAGCAATGTTGACTTTCCGACAGATGGGAAACCGACTAGACCAACATCCGCTAGAATCTTCAATTCCAGTTGTAACTCACGTTCTTGACCTGGTTCTCCATTCTCAGAGATTTCAGGCGCAGGATTTTTTGGTGTTGCAAAACGGATATTCCCACGACCGCCTCGACCGCCATGAGCCACGATAAATTCTTGACCATGTGCAATCAAGTCTGTAATGACTTTACCTGTTTCTGCATCACGTACAGTAGTTCCCTGTGGCACACGAACACGAAGGTCTTCTGCACCACGTCCATGCATTCCTTTGGTCATCCCTTTTTCACCGGAATCAGCCTTGAAATGACGGTTATAGCGGAAATCCATCAAGGTACGTAAGCCTTCGTCTACCACGAAAACAACGTTACCTCCACGTCCACCATCACCACCCCAAGGACCGCCATTAGGGACATATTTTTCACGACGAAAGGCAACCATGCCATCGCCACCATTACCAGCCTTGACCTTGATCTTGGCTGTATCTAAAAACATACTCATATTTTCTTCTCACTTTAAAAAGGCTGGGGAGAACCCAGTCATTAGTTATTGTTTCTATTCTCGCAGCTTGCTTAGAATCTGCTAAACGCTCCAAGTGCTGTCGCAAAGATACCAGCAAGGGTTACAAACAACATGATGAGCACGACAACAAGTGTCACTTTCTCAAACAATGTTTTTTTACGTTTTCCATTATCTCCAAAAGCCATAACTTCTCCTTTTTCTATATAATTCTAATTTAATAGTCTGTCGAAACCGGTGCAACCACCCATAAAATGATGTAAGCAAGGATTCCTGCTCCATAACAAAATGCAAGAACACCCCAAACAACACGAACAATTGTTGGGTCAATATCAAAATAATGGGCAACTCCTGCACAGACTCCACCAATTATTTGGTTTTTTCCACTTCGCATTAATTTTTTCATAATATTTTCCTCTTATTCTATTATTTGAATTCATCTTTCCAATAATCTCTGATGCTGGATAATTGCTTCCGAGAAGCCCGCAAAATACGCTTAGACTCTTTTACTGGACTTGTAACAGCCTGTTGGGGTAGATATAAAATCGTTTTTAAAAAGCGCTGACTGACAGGTTTTCCATCATGCAATTCATGTTCAAAGTTATTTGAGATAATGGCATCAAGGTAAAACTCATGTACTCGTTTTCCAAAGTTCTCAGCCGAAATTTCGTACAACTTATCCGCCAACTTTTGTTCAGACATATCAGGAGTAGCGATTAATGCTTCAAGGATAGCTCCCGCAAGCTCTCGTTCTCCGTAGTAGAGGGTACCAAACATTTTATCATTGATCAGGTTATCAAGATAGGGGTTGCCATGAGCGATAACAGGCGTTCCACTGGCTAGACTTTCTAGATAGGTTAAGCCCTGAGTTTCACTCGTTGAGGCAGAGATGAAGAAATCTGCAGCCTTATAGTATAAGGCTGTCTCGCTTGGAGCAATCATACCTGTAAAAATCACATGTTTTTGCAGGTTTAATTTCACTGCTTGCTCTTTCAGACTGTCCAGATAAGGACCGTCTCCAGCAACGACCAGCTTCACCTTATCTTCTTCTTTCAATACTTCAGCAAAAGCATCTAGGACTGCTTGGATATTCTTCTCAAAGGAGATACGAGAAAGACTCAGTAGCATTTTCTCGCCTTCCTGAATACCTAACTTCGAACGAAGTTCTTGCAAGTTTTCCTCTTTAATCTCAGGCCGTTCAAACTTAGCTAGCTCAATTCCGGTTGGAATGACACGTTTTTCAACCTTCACTTTGTATTTAGATAAAAGGTCCCGAACAATCTCACTAGGGCAGATTACTCCATCTACATCACGAAGGAAACCACGTACCAGATATTTTACCATACTTGGACGAATCAACATCCCCTTAGCAATATAATGCACATAGTCTTCGTACTGGGTATGGTAGGTATGGATAACAGGAATTCTCAATTCTCGTGCGATCCAAATCCCTAATAATCCAAGTGAAAATTCTGTCTGGGTATGAATGATATCGAGCTGATACTGCTTGGCGATTTCAAGTGCCTTTGTAAAACCTCGATAGGCAAATCGTCGATCTTTAAATGCAAAGAAAGGAACACTCGGAATTCGAATAATTTGCCAATCCTCGTAGCGGTTCACATCTTTATCTGTTGTTGTAAAGATAAAAACTGCATGGCCTTGCTTCTCAAGCTCTGTCTTCAAGGTTCGAATACTGGTCGCAACCCCGGAAACCTGAGGAAAATAGGTGTCTGTAAATAAACCAATTCGCATAGATTACCTCACTTTTTACCTAGAGCAGCCTGTTCCCGATAAAATTTTAACCAAATTCCCAGTAAACGCTCTTCTGAATACTGCTTGGATATCCTTTTAGCTTTTTCTTTCAATTCTTTCAACGCTTCAGGATTTTCTTTATATTCTAGGATTGCTTCTCTCATCTCAGAGACATCACTTGTAGCACGATAATCTCCCTCAAGAATGACCTTATACAGGTTCAAATCCCTTAACATAATAGGAGCCTCGCAACTAGCTGCCTCTAAGATGGTCATAGGGAATAGTTCATTATAGCTAGGTAGTAAGAACAAATCAGCTAAAGCATACAGTTCCCGCATCCTCTCCGGTGACACAATACCTGGGAAAATTAGATTTTTAGGTGGATTGTCCATAATCTTCTTATAGCGTTCATAACCATCTGTTATTCCACCAAATGAAAAACCACCAGCCCAGATAAAGGTAATTTCTGGCAATTCTTCAGCAAGACGGATAAAATCATCTATCCCTTTTCGTTTCTGAACCTGGCCCGCACCAACCACGACAAACTGATCTTTTGCGAGATCCATTTCTTCACGAAGTTGTGCAACTTGTTCAGCTGGTAATGGATGCCATTTTTCTTTGTTTACAAAATTGGGAATATAAGTTATTTTTTCTCGTGGAATACCCGCAGCAACTAGATCCTCGATAAACATGGGATTGACCACCACCAAGTGTTCCATCCGATTGTAAAAGGAAAAAACATAGCGTTTGACAATTCCTTTTAGGAAAAATGGAATTTTCAAACTCCCTTCGAGTGTCTCAGGCAAGAAATGCACATAGCCAACTTTTCTCCCAGAGCGTTTCTTTTGAAATGTGGATAAATAATAAGGGAAATCAATGGTGTGAAAGTGGGTTACGTCTGCCTCTACAGGAAGATTCTCCGTAACAATTAACTGATCTTTGGCATCACGGTGAAGGAGACTAACCAATTCTCTATAAGCTCCTGATACTCCTTGACCAGCCACTTTTTCACTTGAACTTAGCATATTAATACGCAATTTTTTGTTTTCCATATTACTCATTATACCATTTTATTTCAAGAAAATCAGTAAAAGAAAGAAGAGACCAGAGGAAAATGGAGGAGCCCCTCTCTTTTCCAATCGTCTCTCGTAATTTTCCAATCGATTACTTAATTCCTAGGGCGATACGCGCATAGCGACTCATTTTTTCAACCGTCCAGGCTGGATACCAGACCAATTTGACTTCGATATTGGTTACCTCAGGCACCTCTGTCATCGCATCGTGTATCTGGTCTGTTAAGAGGTCAGCCAGTGGGCAACCCATAGTTGTCAAGGTCATATCAATTTCCGTGTGACCTGTTTCACCATCAAAACGAATCTCGTAAATCAAACCTAGGTTGACAATATCAATTCCCAACTCAGGGTCGATGACCTCTTCCAAGGCATTTAAAATGCGTGTTTTGATCGTTTCAATTTGCTCTTCTGTATAAGTCATGTTATTCCTCACTCTTAGTCTTCAATAAAATCACGAAGTGGTTTGCTGCGACTTGGTTGACGCAATTTTCTCAAAGCCTTGGCTTCAATCTGACGAATACGCTCACGAGTCACGTTAAAGACTTTACCAACATCTTCAAGAGTACGCATTTTCCCATCATCTAGTCCGAAACGCAAGCGCAAGACGTTTTCTTCACGGTCTGTAAGAGTATCCAAGACTTCATCCAACTGCTCACGCAAAACGATACGAGTTGTGTAGTCTACTGGATTTTCAATCACTTCGTCTTCGATAAAGTCCCCAAGATGGCTATCGTCCTCTTCACCAATCGGTGTTTCAAGTGATACTGGTTCTTGAGCGATTTTCAAGATTTCACGGACCTTGTCAGGTGTCATATCCATACGCTCAGCGATTTGTTCAGGAGTTGGATCTTGCCCCAATTCCTGAAGGAGATTCCGCTGTTCACGGACAAGCTTGTTAATGGTTTCAACCATGTGGACAGGGATACGAATGGTACGAGCCTGGTCAGCGATGGCACGAGTGATTGCCTGACGAATCCACCAAGTTGCGTAAGTTGAAAACTTAAATCCTTTTGAATAGTCAAACTTGTCAACAGCCTTCATCAAGCCCATGTTTCCTTCTTGGATCAAGTCAAGAAACTGCATGCCACGCCCTACGTAGCGCTTAGCGATAGAAACCACCAAACGAAGGTTGGCTTCGGCAAGACGTTGTTTGGCCTCGATATCACCAGCCTCAACAGCTAGGGCCAATTCTTTTTCCTCTTCGTTGGTCAAGAGAGGAACGACCCCGATTTCCTTCAAATACATACGGACTGGGTCATTAACCTTGGCAGAAGTTGAGCCAATCAAGTCCTCATCACTGAGTTCTGGTTCTTCTTCTGTACTAAGAACACGCGCACTTGGATTTCCTTCATTATCTGTGATAGAAATTCCAGCATCCTGAATCCGTTGCAAAAGGTCTTCAATGCCGTCTGCATCCAAAGTAAAAGGAATAACCAGACTTGAATTGATTTCGTCGTCTGTTGCTGTTCCTGTTTTTTTGTGGTTACGGATAAAGTCTGCTACTTGCACATCAAATGTGGTTACTTCTTTTTGTTTTGTTGCCATTATTACTCCATTCTTCTCTTTTGGGAAATCAATCGTTGCAATTCTTCCAAGGCTGTGTCTGTATCTCCTACATGACTAGCTTCCTGCACTTTCTTTTTAATTCTTAAGTTGTCCTTGCTGAGGAGGGCACGGTTTCGAGTCGCTTCGACTTCCACGAGCTCCTGAGGCGACATCTCAGCTGGCAAATCCAGACTAAGCACGTGGTACCAGGCATTTTCAACTTCAGGCGTCTGATGAGAAAGCTCCTCTGAGCCGATTTCTCCTTGCTCACTTAATAATTCGTAAAGAATCTGAAATTCTGGGGTATCAAAGAAAAAATCTTCTCTTAATCGATAGTCATTCAAAACAACTGGATTCTCAGCCATCCTATAGAGGAGATGAGCCTCTGCTCTCATGACTGCTGTCAGTTGCCGCGTTACAGGTAAACTAATCGCTGCTGGAGGTTGCTCCTCTTTGACTCTTTCCTGCCTTTGAACAATGCGACTTTCATTTACTATCTGTTCCACCTGCTGGTAATCAAAAGAAGGTAGATTATCCGCCAGAATATGGATATAAGAATTCTGGGCAGTGATAGACTTTTCTTTGGCGATTAGGGGTGCAATCTTTTCAATGAACTCGATTTGCGCCTGCAAGTTATCACTATTTTCTGGCTTGAGCTGGTAAATATAGAACTCTATAGGGCTAATCCGAGTCTTGGTTAAAAGGTAAGCCAGGTCTTCAGCAGAATTCTTTTGCAAATACTCATCTGGGTCCATAGCATCAGGTACTCGAACAACTTCCACTGAAAAGTCTTTTAACTCCTCTAGTGCCTTGGCTGTTGCTGCCTGTCCTGCCTTGTCGCCATCATAGCTGAGAACAATTTTTTTGGTAAAGCGTTTGAGGTGGTCAACATGCTCCTTGCTTAAGGCTGTTCCCATGGAAGCTACAGCATTTTCTATACCAGCACGGTAGGCTGCGATTACATCCATGAAGCCTTCCATCAGATAGAGCTCTGTGATCTTACCTGTTCCCTTTTTTGCCTTGTCCAAATGATACAATTCGTAACTCTTGTTAAAAATTGCAGTCGAGCGACTATTTTTATACTTAGCAGTCTGACTATCCGTTTCTTGCCAGATACGACCTGAAAAGGCAATAACCTGCCCCTTGTCATTGGTCAAAGGAAAGATGATCCGTCCGAAAAAGGTATCATAAAATTGATTGCCATCTGACAGGTAAAACAAGCCCGAATCCAATAAATCTTTTTCCTCAAACTTGTCAGCCAAACGTTGGTAGAGATAAGTTCTCTCTGCTGGAGCCAGTCCAATTTGGAAGTGCTTCAGAACATCGTCTGTCAACCCTCGCTTATATAGATAAGCCCTTGCTTCTTCTCCCATCTTGGTCGTCATGAGAATTGCATGGTAAAAACGAGCAGCTTCTTCATGCATATCATATAGAGCTTGATGGGGAGAAGCTTGTTGAGGACGAGACTGGACAGGCATGGCTAGTTGAATACCGACGCGCTCCCCTAAGAGCTGAACGGCTTCCATAAAGGACACACCTTGGTATTCTTCGATGAACTTAAAAACATCTCCTGAACGACCACAGCCGAAGCAATGATAAAACTGCTTGTCTTCCACAACGTTGAAAGAGGGGGTCTTCTCACCATGAAAAGGACAGAGCCCTAAATAGTTCCGTCCAGCCTTTTGTAAAGAAATCACGTCGCCTATGACTTCCACAATGTTGGTATTGTTTTTGATTTCTTCAATAACTTGCTTGTCAACCATACACAATACCTCCATGTTATCATAGTTTTACGTTAACTAGTATAGCTTATTTCTGAAAAAAAGTAAACCATTTCATACGCTTTCCCTACTTATATTTCATAAAAACTCACTGTTATCATGTTATCGGGAGTCTTCTCCTTAACTCCTCCAACTTATCCTTTTATTTTCTTGTAAGATTGCTCATAAGTTACTTTTATTTTACTTGTTCTTGAAGATTATTTTTCAGTATTCTGCTAATATATTGTCCATCTTTTCTGCTGATACAAGCCGTTGCAAAAGTCATGGGTGCTATATATACTTCTCCTCGATAGGAAGGATCAACCAACACAGGCATGGAATAATAAGCATTCTTTTTATTCTTTAGGTCAATGAACCACTTGCCACCTAAGTGCTTGCGGAAGGTTTCTCCGATATAGACTGTTAAATAATCCAAGAGTTTTTTATCCTCTATCAAGACATGGTGATTTTCGTAATGAGCCAAAATCCAAGCCTCCAAATCATCCAAGGACTGCATGCTATAGTCCAAGATTAAATTTTGCTCTTGGGCAAAATCCTTAGTAAAATAATCCATTTTAAATTCAATCTGGAAAATCCATTCCTGAAAGTCTTCTTGTGTGTAAGTCATTTTTTACCTCCATAAACAATATGTTTTATTGAATTTTTTTCACTTTGAATGACTTATTATTATCCTAGATATCCTTGATTTTGATATTTTCTTAAAAGGCTAGGAATAATCTTGTATTTATACTCCATGTTGATACTTATTATACTATAAAATGAAGCAACTTGGACAAGTGCACCAATCGATCTAATTATGTCACTAAAAAAACTAGAAACATCTGCGTGCTTCTAAGTTTTGATTTTATATAGTCTCAGGAAGTTCCTGCCGTCTCCTATTCAAACAGTTGATAGTAGTCTGAAATTTTCATCTTAGCTTTTTCTTCTTTATTGAGGTCTTGGATGATTCGGCCTTCCTTCATGACTATCAGACGATTTCCATACTTCAGTGCATCTTCCATATGGTGAGTAATCATCAAGGCTGTCAGATGATCCTTGCTGACAAAGTCATCTGTTAATTCCATCAAGGCCACACTTGTTTTTGGGTCAAGAGCTGCTGTGTGTTCATCCAACAAGAGCAACTCTGGTCGCTTCAAGGTTGCCATCAAGAGACTCAAGGCCTGACGTTGTCCACCTGATAGAAACTCAATCGGAGTATCTAGATGCTTTTCAAGACCATTTCCCACTTTTTCAATGGTAGCCTGAAACTCTTCCCTATGGCTTGAAAGCCTTCTAGGCAGGAGTCCTCTCTTCTCACCACGAAACTTGGCAATTAAGAGATTTTCCGCCACTGTCATACGGGGAGCCGTACCCATCTTAGGATCCTGAAAGACACGAGACAAATACTTAGCCCGCTTTTCAGGTGAAAAATGCGTCACGTCCTCACCCATGATACGAATACTTCCACTTGTTAAAGGTAAGGTACCTGCAATAGTGTTAAAAAGCGTTGACTTCCCTGCTCCATTTCCACCTAGAATAGTAATGAAATCATGTTCGAAAATTTCAAGAGAAACATCATTCAGAATGATTTTTTCCTCATCAAAGCCATTCGTGATGACTTTGGTAGCATTTTTTAATTCTACAATTGCTGTCATTTGCTAAACTTGACTCCTTTCAGGTATTTGCTTTTGAAGGTTGGAATCATAAGGCAAACTGCCAAAATCAAGGCACTGTACAAACGAAGATAACTTGTATTAAACCCAAGAGCAATCACTCCCCAAACGAGGAACTGATAAGCAATAGAGCCTACGACAATGGTCATGAGACGCTCTGCCAAGGTCAAACTCTTGAACAATACCTCACCAATAATCAAGCTGGCAAGCCCTACGACAATCACACCGATTCCTCGAGAAACATCTGCATATCCTTCTTGTTGAGCAATTAAGGCTCCTGCAAGCGCGATAATCCCATTTGAGAGAACCAGGCCCATGAGTTCCATACGTCCCGTATTGATACCAAAGCTACGAGCCATATCGGGATTGTCACCTGTAGCGATGTAGGCCTGACCTAGTTTGGTATCAAGGAAAAAGAGCATGAGACCAATAACAAAAGCTACAAAGATTAATCCAGTCAGGAGTTGATTGAGATCCGAATCGAAAGGCAAGACATCCTGAATTTGCTTGGTTCCAAGAAGCCCCAGATTGGCGCGTCCCATAATCATGAGCATGATGGAATGGCAGGAAGTCATGACCAAAATCCCTGATAAGAGGGTTGGGATTTTCCCTTTAGTATATAAGAGACCTGTCGCCATTCCAGCTAGACAGCCCGCTCCTACTGCAGCTAAGGTTGCTAAAAACGGGTTGACTCCCTGTGTTATCAAGGTTACAGCTACTGCTCCCCCAAGAGGAAAAGAACCTTCAGTAGTCATATCTGGAAAATTCAAAATTCGAAAAGTCATAAAGATTCCCAAACCTAAAATCGCCCAGACCATCCCCTGAGAAATAATGGATACTATCATAATCTTTCACTCATTTCTTTCTTTAGTAAAAATGGGAGGAGATGTGTCCAGCTCCTCCTTTATCTTTATTCAATCACTTGTCCTGCTTCTTTTAGAACGGACTCAGGAATGGTGATACCAAGTTCCTGCGCTAGTTTTTTATTAATCACTGACTTACCAGTTGAAAAGACATTAACTGGCGTATCAGCTGGTTTTTCACCCTTCAAAACTTTAGCAATCATCTTACCAGTAGCCACACCAAGATCGTGTTGGTCAACTACTACAGATGCTAGTCCACCTGCTTCTACCATGGCAGTGGCACTTGGATAGATTGGCTTTTTAGCTGTTTGGTTGCTTGAAACAACTGTTGAAAATGCGGATGCAATAGTGTTGTCAATTGGAACCCAAATCGCATCGACCTTGCTGGTCATAACATTGACTGTTGAAGCAATTTCATTTGTTGATGGAACAGCAAATGTTTCGACTGTCAAACCTGCTTTTTCAGCATAAGCCTTGAATTCTTCTACCTGTGTTTTTGAGTTATCTTCGCTACTTGAGTAAAGAGCGCCGATTGTTTTGACATTTGGTGTCAAAGTTTTAATCAATTCCACTTGCTGTTCAGCTGGGTTATGATCTGACACCCCTGTAATGTTGCCACCTGGTTTTTTCAAATCTTTGACCAAGTTAGCACCGATTGGGTCTGTAATAGCAGCCATGATAACAGGTAGGTCTTTTGTAGCACTAGCGAGTCCTTGAGCAGCTGGTGTCGCAATCCCAACAACAACGTCGTTTCCATTTGCCACCAATTGTTTGCTCATGGTTGCAACCTTGCTCTGATCACCTTCAGAGTTCATAAAGTCGATTTTTACTTGATCGTCTTTATAGCCTTCTTCAGCTAGTCCATCTTGAATCCCTTGGTAAATTAAGTCCAAGGATGGGTGACTAACAAATTGAAGGACACCAACCTTAGCGACCTTTTGCTCTTCCTTAGCTGCTGGCTTGTTCATTGATGAATAAATCAAGCTAGCCACTACCAATACTGCTAATCCAGCGACAATTCCAATCAAACGTTTATTTTTCATATTCTTTCTCCTTTTAAATCACTTGTATAATACTCTTTTCACTCAAAACAAGCGACGCCATCGTTTAAATTTCATAATCTTTCCTCCCATAAAAAAATCCTCACACAAAAAACTTGTGTGAGGACGTCGATGCGCGGTACCACCTCAATTATAGGGAATATCCCTATCGCTCTTTCTCGCAATAACGAGTTGCACTGTAAGGTGTGCTCACCGAATTTTTATGATTTCAAATTCTTAATAAGATTCAGCCCAATTTCATCACTTTCATCTATCTGCTTCCACCAACCACAGACTCTCTTAAAAATGAGCATGATTACTTTCTGAATGTTTAAATTATATCATTTTTCAACTACTTGTCAAGATTATTTTTAGAATTTTTTAAACAATTCAAAAACTTCCCCTTGAAAAAAGAGGAAGTTTGTAGAATATCAGCCTGAATTACGCAAACCGGTTGCAATTCCATTGATAGTTGTATGGATCAGTTTTTCTTCGTCTGCTGACAATTCACCGCGACGTTGACGTTTAATCAATTCCAACTGGATGTAGTTAAGGATATTAAAGTAAGGCATACGGTAGTTTAGGCTGTCTTTTAGGTAAGAGTTTTCTGCCAAGAGTTCGTCATAGCCTTCGATAGCTAAAATAACGTCCTTAGTCAACTGCCATTCATCTAAAATAGTGTAGTAGATAGCTTGTACTTCTTCGTCTTCACAGAGCTTAGCATATTCAAAAGCAATGTTCATGTTAGACTTAGATAAGACCATATCTACATTGGAAAGCAAAGATTGGAAGAAAGGCCAGTTTTGGTACATGTCTCGAAGAAACTCGATATTCTTTGGATCTTGATCTATAAACTCTTTAAAGCTGGATCCCACACCATACCATCCAGGGAACATGACACGACTTTGTGACCATGAGAAGACCCAAGGAATGGCACGTAGACCACCGATTTCAGTGATGGTCTTACGAGCTGCTGGACGCGAACCAATATTGAAGCTTGAAATAGCCTTGATTGGGCTTGACTCGAAGAAATAGTCATAGAAATGTTCATTTCCAAAGACCAAATCACGGTAGATATCGTAGCTACGGTCCACCACTTGATCCATAACAGCTTCATAACGATTTGACGTGTTGGTATCGCTCTTCTTCTTGGTAATCATACGGTTAATGGCTGCAGAAACCAACATTTCAAGATTATAGTAGGCAGCGTCTTTGTTTCCGTATTTGTTTCCAATGACTTCTCCTTGCTCAGTCAGACGGATACGGTCCTTGATAGACTTGAGCGGTTGAGATGTGATGGCTTCATAAGTTGGACCACCACCACGACCTACAGTACCACCACGTCCATGGAAGAAGGTAACTTTAACGCCAAATTCATCCCCGATAGCAGTCAGTTGTTGTTGTGCTTTATAGAGAGTCCAACATGATGATAAATAACCACCGTCTTTATTACTATCGGAGTAGCCAAGCATGATTTCTTGGTAGTTGTCTTTTGAAGCAATCCATTTTTTAGCCAATGGAAGAGAGAAATATCTTCTCATGGTTTCTTCCGAGTGATCCAAATCTTCAATCGTTTCAAAGAGGGGAACAATCTGAACGCGCGCTTTTTGAGCATCCACCAAGCCGACTTCCTTGAGCATAATGGCTAATTCTAGCATATCAGATACACTTGTCGCGTGAGAGATGATGGTTTGGCGAATGACATTTTCACCCAGTTTATCCTTCAACTTACGAGCAGTTTTGAAGATAGACAATTCTTTCTCAAGCAGTTCTGACTTTTCAGCATGAGTAGCTGAGAGGATACGAGGATCTTCTTCCAACTCTTTTAAGAGTAGGGCACATTTTTCATCTTCAGAGAGATCGCTATAATGGTCGTTGATGCCGGCAGATGCTAACAATTCAGCCACACAGGCTTCATGAACACTAGAGTCTTGGCGCATATCGATAGAAGCAAGGTAGAAGCCAAAGATTTCAACGGCTTGCATCAGTTCAACAAATTCTCCTGAAATCAGGTATTCTCCTTTGTTCTCAAGGAGAGAATCTCGAATGGCCAACAAATCTTGATAGAATTCATCCGCAATGGCATATCTAGGTTGAAGATCCTTATCATCTATCAAATAAGCCTTTGTTGCCTGCATCTTAGCTTGGATATCAAAAAGAGCACGACGATAGAGTTCTTTTTCACGGTAAATGGAGTTATCTTGTGACTTCAGCGCCATCTCACGAACTTTATCACTGACATTCACAATACTGGTTGACAGTGAAAATTCACGATAAAGATTATAAATCTTTTCATCGTAGTAGTTCATGATGACTTCGCACTGAGTCAAAGCTGATTTATTGAGGGTTTCCGCTGTTACGAAAGGATTTCCATCACGGTCTCCTCCAATCCACATCCCCATAGTAATTGGTTTTGGATGTTGGAGCTCAATTCCTTGTTCTTTAGCTAGTTTCTTATATTCAGCCGTCAAACGCGGAACAGCATTCAGGAATGAACTTTGATAGTACTCCATCACGTTGGTGATTTCGTTAGTTACTTTCAACTTCTTCTCACGAATCATGTCTGTTTGCATGATAATTTCAATGTAACGACGGAGATCCATGTTCCATTTTTCTTTATTAATCAAGCCTAGTTTGACATCACGGTACTTACGCAAGAGCGTATGGATATGGTTGGTCAAGTCCAGCATACTCTTGCGTTGTACTTGCGTTGGATGGGCGGTTAAGACAGGAACGACATTTAACTTTTCTAAAATTTCAGCTGCATTTTCTTTTTCAGCTACCATCTTTATGGTTGTAGACAATTTCCCTAGATAGTCTTGGTCCACATTGTTCTGGTGGTTAATTTTATAGGCTAAGTCCACATCCTCAGATATATTAATCAAGAGTGGAAGGATAGAGAAATAACGAGAAATGTAAATCATTTCTTCATTGGAAAGGCTAGTCACCAGTTCATTGAGCCCTTGATAGTTTTCATTTGTTGATAATTCCTTCAACTGCATGATTTTTTCAAAGGTCTCTGGCGCTAGCATATTTTTTGTGATATCTTCTAGCAGCTCTGTCAAAATCAAGACTTCTTCTTGGATGACGGCTTTATTACTATAGTTTTCTAATTTCTGAAGAGACATATATTTTTCCTTTCCATACAATCCTTACAGACCTTCAACAGTTTGAGATTCGTATTCTCTAATGAGTTTAGCACGTTTCTCGCTGGCATCGATATTTAATACAAGGGCAATGGCTACGGATAATACCAGGAGACTGTTCCCACCTTGTGAAAGGAAGGGGAAGGTTACCCCTGTAGAAGGAATCAAACCAGAAATCCCACCGATATTGACAAAGATCTGAACAAGAATCATCCCTCCGACACCGATAGCAACCATGGAGTTAAAGGGATCCTTAGCTCGAATACCAACCAAGATGATTCGCAAAATTAAGAAGAAGAGTAAAGCCAAAATCATACTCGCTCCTACGAATCCAAACTCTTCGATAACAATCGAAAACACGAAATCCGTATGGGCTTCTGGCAGATAACCACGCTTCTCGATCGAATTTCCCAAGCCCAGTCCGAACCAGCCACCATTTACCATGGCATAGTAGGAATTTGCAAGCTGATGTCCTGCACCTGCCAAGTCATTAAAGGGATTAAAGAAGGCACTAAAACGTTTAGCAACGTAACCAAATACCGGTATCTGAGAAAATTTTTCAACCCCAACGAGACGAATGACAGACAATACTAAAATTGAACTCCCTGCCAAGAGAGCTAGAATGGTCGAGAACCAACGATAGGCAATTCCACTAACGGTGTACATAATGAGCGCTACCAAAACCAAGATGGTCGCATTTCCCAAGTCGGGGAAAATCCCCAAGCTACCAATCAGAACCAGCAGAACAAAACGCCAATCGTTAAAAGCTCGAGGTAGCCATTGATTTTGGGTCAACACCTGGAAATCATAAACTGCAATCTCATCTTGCTGTTTTGAAAAACGATGTGCCAAGTACCAGATGATGATAATCTTAAGGTATTCAGCCGGCTGAATCGTTACAGGTCCTACAGAAATCCATCCGTATGCTCCATTGACGGGTGTTCCGACCAGACGCGCTAGGGCTAAAAGAACCATCTCCACAATCATCACGATAAAAATGAGACGTCCATTTCTCAGGAAACCTAATTTTAATTTATAGATTAAGGCAATCAAAACTAAACTAGCCACCCAGAAAATCCCCTGGTTACGTACCAATTGAAAAGCGCTTTTTCCTTCTTCAATTAGGGTTGCACTCGTTGTCGAGTAAACTACAATCAACCCCAAAATTGACAGAAGAAAATAAGGAATCAAAATGGAATAGTTTAGTAGGTGCCTTTTACTAATTTTCATATTTCACCACTCTAATAGGAACAGAGGTGGTTGTCCCTAATTCCGTTTTATTTTCTAGTTTTGATTGTTATTATACCACTTTTTCAGAAAGAAAAAAACTATTATCCTTTAATCCTTCGAATTTTACCTATTTTTTGTCTTCAAGCATAAAAAATACAAACCTCAAATGAGATTTGTATTTTCATTGCTTAGTTAGATGAAGAGCTACTGCTTGAGCTTGAGTCACCACCACCAATGTATTGGGTGAAGATGTTTTGGAAGGCTTGATCTTTGACCTTGATGTTTGCTGCTTGCAATTCTTTACCAATTACTCCTTGAACAAAGGCTGAATCATTTTGTTTTTGAGTCAAAATGATGGTCTTCAATTTTTCTTTGTAATCCTCTAAGTTAGAAGATTTTTCTGTCTTCTTCGTTACTTTAACGATGTAGAATTGATTGCTGTAGGCTTGTGTTCCAGTAGCCGTAATCACATCAGAAACACCGTTCACATCCAAGGCAAAGGCTGCTTTTTTGACTTGTTCTGGAAGTTCTGTTGAAGCAGAGTCAAAAGTGATTTCTCCACCATTTTCTTTTGTTTTGTCATCGTTAGAGTTGTCTTTTGCCAACTGAGCAAAATCTGCACCTTCTGCTTTGGCTTTTTCAAGCACTTCTTTTGCCTTGTCTTCATTATCCATACGGATGATTTGAGCTGTTACATCTGGTGTATAAGACTCAAAAGCCTTTTGGTAGGCTTCGTCTGTCAACTCACTCTCAGCAGCCTTCTTAACCGCTAATTCAACCAATTTGCTGGTACGGATTTGAGCTTTACGAGTCTCAGGTGTCATACCTGCACGTTGAAGCACGCTGTTGTAGCTATCGCCGTATTTCTTTTGTTCTTCAGCAACGGCATCATCCACATCTTTATCCGTTACCTCTGATCCATATTGTTGTTCAAATACTTTTTGGATAGTCATATTGAGCAAGACTTGTTGTGCAGTTGGATTGTTCTTTACTTCTTCAAAGAACTGATGCTCTGTAATCACATCGCCCTTCATGCTGATCAAATCTTTTCCTTCAGAACTGTTTGAACAAGCTGCAAGTGTTGCTACTGATAAAAGTGTGATGGCTCCTGCCATAATTTTTTTCTTCATGTTTACTCCTTTTACGGTAAGTGTTACTTTATCTATTTTACTATAATTTCTTAAATTTTTCTGAAAATCATTTATCATCAGGTAGCTGTACATCTGCTACGTTCTTTCGTAGCATGAGAATGCCATCACCAAGAGGAACTAGAGTTGCTGTTAGACCTGGATTGTCCAAAGTTGCGTCGAAAAGTCTTTGCAAACCACGATAAATGGTTCGTTGACCACGGCGGACTTCCATGATGTCCTTGGCAACATCACCCCCTTGAAAAATATCATCCAAGACAACCACTCCACCAACTTCAAGTCGTTTAAGGATTTCAGGCAGAAAGACGATGTACTTGGACTTAGCCGAATCCATAAAGACAAAGTCATAAGTTTCTGTCAGAGTAGATAAAACATCGACGGCATCTCCCTCTAAAAGAGTGATTTGCTTACGACTGTCAAACTGGGCAAAGTTTTCCTTGGCAAAGCCTATCATCTCAGGATTACGGTCAATGGTTGTAATCTTAGCATCTGGCGCATGCTCCGCCATCAAGAGTGCTGAAAATCCAATAGCTGTCCCAATTTCCAAAATGTTCTTGGGCTGTATGGTCTCCATGAGAAATCGAAAGTAGGCAACTGTTTCATGGGGAATGATTGGGATATTTTCCTTGCGAGCGAAGATCTCCAATTCTTTCAAAGAACCAGTCACCTGCTTTTGACGCTGGCGCATGAGTTCAACGATTTCTTTCTTGACGACGGGACGTCGCATATTGTGATTGGCATTTTTACTATAAGACTCTACCATCTTAAGCTAGTCCCAATTTTTCAACAAGGGCTTCAAACTCGTTTAAGCGACGTTCAAAGACTGCAAAGGCATCGTTAAGATAGTCTTCTTTTTCCATATCCACACCCGCTTTTCTCATAACATTGAGCGGATAGTCAGACTTACCTGCCTTGAGGTAGTCGATATAGCGGTCACGGTCTTCTTGACTACCATGGACAATCTTCTCAGCCAAGGCTGAAGCAGCTGCAAAACCTGTTGAATATTGATAAACATAGTAATTATAGTAGAAGTGTGGGATTCGAGCCCACTCGTATTGGATCTGAGGATTGTCTTCCTTGCTGAGTCCATAGTACTCTTGGTTCAAGTCAGCGTAGAGTTTATTGAGGAAATCACTTGTCAAGACTTCTCCATTTTGGTCTGCTTGGTGGATAGCATGTTCAAACTCAGCGAATTGAGTTTGACGGAAGACTGTTCCACGGAAACCGTCTAGGAAGTTATTGAGAATAGCAAAGCGAGTTGCGTCGTCTTCCACTTCTTCCAACAATTTCTCTGTCAAGATATTTTCGTTTGTGGTTGAGGCAATCTCCGCCAAGAAGATAGAGTAATCCCCGTAAACATAAGGCTGGGTTTCACGAGTATAGCTTGAGTGCATACTGTGACCTGTTTCATGGACAAGGGTAAAGAGATTGTCTAGATTGTCCTGCCAGTTGAGAAGCATGAAGGCATTGGTATCATAAGAACCACCAGAGTAGGCACCAGAACGCTTGCCTTGGTTTTCATAAACATCAATCCAACGCTCACTGAAGGCACGTTTGACACGGCTCAAGTAGTCGTCACCTAAAACTGCCAAGGCTTCTTCTGCCTTTTTCAAGGCTTCTTGATAGGTAAAGCTGTATTCTACTGAAGACAGTGGTGTGTAGACATCGTACATCTTGAGATCAGAAATACCCAAGATTTTAGAACGAAGTTCTAGGTAACGATGCAAGAGTGGCAAATGCTTGCGAACTGCTGCTACTAGATTGTCATAGACACTTTCTGGAACAAAGTTTGCTGCGAGGGCTGCATGGCGAGCACTCTTATAGTTGCGAACTTTTGCTCGGTAGTTTTGCACCTTAACATTTGTCTGCAAAGTCTTAGCGTAAGTATGTTGGAATTGCTCGTATGTCGCATAAAGGGCTTCATAGGCACCACGACGCACTTCACGGTTTTTAGACTCCATCAAACGGATGTAAGTACCGTGTGAGAGTTGTACTTCATTGCCTTCGTCATCAAGAACGTATGGGAAGCTAATATCCGCATTATCCAAAATAGCAAAGGTTTCACTAGCAGCGCCAAAGATTTCTCCTGCTCCAGCAAGCAATTCTTCCTCACGTTGTGAAAGAACATGATCTTTCTTTTGCAAGAGCTTGTCAAAAAAGTGCTTGTAAACTTGGAGTTTTGGTTGAGCTTCTAGGAAGGCAGCATACTGCTTTTCGCTAACCTCCATAAACTCAGGTTCATAGAATGAAAAGGCTTGTTCTAACTGACTGTACAGGGTCATTGCCTTAGCATAGTACTCTTGATACTTGGCTTCACGCGTGTCCTGATCATTTTTCATATGCGCATAGACATAAAGCTTTTCAACTTGGCGTTCCAAGTCAAGTGAGAATTCTGTAATCTCAAGCAAACTGTCTGCACTATCCAAGAGATGCCCTTCATACTGAGATGCTGTTTGTACTTTTTCAGTTAAATCTTTCAAGGCTTCTTCCCAAGCCTGGTCTGTTGGGTAGATTGTTGAAAGATCCCATGTATCTTTTTCATTTATTTCATGTCGTTGTAATACCATAAGATTCCTCCATCCTTTCTATTTTACCACATTTTTTGAGAAATATAAGCGATAAAAGGCTGGCGGATAGAGCTTTTGGCGATTATTTTTCGGATTTTTTTGATAGTAAGCCTGAAAATTTCTATAATAGCTAGTCAAATCCGTTTCAATCTGCAAAAAATCACCTGATTCTATCGGCTTGACTTGAGGATACCAGTCGTCTAGTTGATGGTTTAATAGATTGTCTCCTTGATAATAAGCTTCCTCCTGCTTCTTCATCCAGTAGGGCGTTTGATAGTACAACTGCTGGCGAATGTAGTGACAGATAGTGGAATCTTGCACAACTGCAAAACGAGGCAGTTTTTGTTTTTGATAAGGAAATCGTAGAATTTCCAAGAGATTTCCTTGGCCATAGGGAAATTCCTTGACCTGAAAATGAAGCTTGCCACGTAGATCCTGATGCAAAAGATATTTGAGTCTCAAAACTTGCTTTTTGAGATCCAGTTCCCAAACATAGAAACCCATATTTTGACTAATATAGAGGAATCCTCTTTGCAGTTGTGTTAACCGCTCTTTTAACCAGAGTTTTTCTCCCAGTAGCCAGATAACCTGATAGCCCTGGCTGCGGTATCCTTGACTTCTATCGCCTAAAAGCTTTTGAGACAAGGGACTGCACTGAACCTCCAGAGCTAATTTCTCATTGACGAGAACATCCGCAACCTGCTGGATCTCGGGCAAACTATATTCTAAGGCGACCTGATTGTCCTTCTTGGCCCAGTAATAAAGGGCCTCTTTGTTGCCTAAGTGTTCTGGACTTTCATTTTCAAAAATGGCAATACAATCTCTTAACCTTTCATGAGCAAAATGCGTTCGAATACTCTGTCCTTGGCGTAATCGTAGTCCGCCCCCACAGGCGGGGCAGGTATAAGCTTGCTTGGTCACATCTTTTTCAAGGGCATTCACCAAATTCCCCTTGGCATCTCTGGCTACAAACATGATCTACCTCCTTTTCTCATTTATTCGAAAAAGAAGCAAAAAAGACTGGATTCCCAGTCTTTCATGATATTATTTCTTATCTTTTTTGTCTCTTAGAATATTTTTTTAGCATGGGAATGAGATTGGGAATCTGCTCACTTCTAATGACCAGCACCCCGTATTCCTGACAACGATTGGCATAAACGGGATTGATTTTCCCCGTACAGACAATTAACTTGAGGCAACTCTCCCCAGCAAAATGATTGGCGTAGACTTCTAGTTCATTGATGGCTTCGACTGATAAATCTGTCATCTTGCAAGAGATAAAGGTAATCGAGCGTCCCTTTCTCAGAATGACATCAATCTCATTTTGAACATTGTCCGCCTCTGGAAAGATGCCATTCCAATCAATCTCACCGCCTATCATGCACTCATCAAACAGCTGAGATTCAAGCGCCAAGAGATAGAGATATACCTCTAAAATATGCCCCTTGTTGCGACAAAAGACCTGAGCTTCTTGACTTGGAAAACTGTAAGCTACTCGCTCCTTGTCCTCACTTTCAATACGAAGCATCCCCGCTTCCACTAGTAAGGGGATGACGGTTTCTGGATAGAGGTAATACTTGCCGTTGTTTTCCAGCATCTTTTCGGTTTCCGCATGCAGGTCATTGGTCTTAGCTAGAGAGAAAAATTGGGTTACTTGATACCAGTGGGCGGGATTGGAAATAGCCGAGCTGGCTAGTTTTTTAATGGCCGCAATTTGCTCAACTGAGTGGATAGGACGTTTTGATTTAAGCATTTTTCCACCACGCAAGGCTATCAACTGTTGGATGCTTAGGGTTGGAATGTCCAAACCTTCTTTTTCCAACTGGCCAGCTACCCACTTGTATTGTTTTCCTCGTTCAACATCCATGGCAACGATGGGGAGGTGGCGATCCAAGCCATATTGATAGAGAGATAAGGCTAGTAGTGAATCTCCGCCAAAAACATCAAGAAGAACCTGGTCATAGCCTGCTAGGCAATAATCTAACTGGTACTCTAGTTGTTCTAAAGATAGCTGACGAAAGGTCACACGCTGGATATGGGGGACTTCATCCGTGATAAAGTGGCGCAGTGAAAGTTTATCGTTATTGCTTATTTTCGTCAAAGATAGGAAGAGAATCTCATCACAATCACTGACGAAGGCTTGGTAGACATTCTTTTCCAATACATGCCGATCATACAGTTCCACCAAAAGATTCGCCATGGGATCACCTCCATCATCTACACTTTCTTGAACTGAGAGTAACAGTAATACAACTCTACTACTAATATTTCCTACTTCTAGTATAGCATAAAATCCTGCTTGCCCCAATCTAAGGCCGCAAATAAAAACGAATAGAAACCTTGCAAAGTGATTTCTATTCGTTTGTAAAGATTTAATTTACTTGATTTTCTTGGCTAGCATGGTCGCAAATCGGAGTTGAATGCGATTGCCATTTTCATCACGACGGTGCAGATGTCCTGGATTTTCATTGTACTTGACCAACTCCCACTCCTTGTAGTAGTCAGCTAATTCCCCTTCTTTAAAGGTGAATGGGAAGTTAACCGAGCAAGGATAATCCTCCGTGTCCATGGCACAGACGATGAGGTTGTAGCCCCCAACACTAGTTTGCTCCTGCATATTTTGGATAATAGCTGGAATACGGTCCGCTTGAAGAAACATAAGAACAACTGTTGAAACGATGAAATCATAGACTTGGCTAATGCTGGCTGAATTAATATCATAAAGCCCTACAGGCATGTCTAGATCCTCTTGCTCTACAATGCTTTGCAAGATTTCAAGCGATAGTTCATTTTGATCCACAGCTGTCACATCAAAACCTTGTTGTGCTAAGAAGAGAGAGTTACGGCCTTGACCACAACCCAAATCCAAGGCTCTTCCTGGTTTCACCGTTTGCATGGCTTCTAGGACCTCTGAATGGACTGGATTGGTCTGGTATTTCTTAGGGAAATAATCCTCAGGTTTACAATAAAATTCCAAGTACCATTCTACATCGTCTGTTGCGGCCTCTACTCGGTGCCAGGCTTGCGGTTGTGCCATAGGATTGTCAGCTCCTGCCTCAAAGAAGTGCTCAGCTAGAACCTCACTATCCTCCGTCAACTCAATAAACTTAAGAGTCCCTTTCAAAACGGTGATTTTCCCCCATGTCCCTACCTTAGTATTGTGCTTCTGCTGGACAATTTCTGGCATGGTCTGTTTATTCCACAAGGGCATTCGTTTATAGGCAATTAGTTTTTCCATTTTACTTCCTCTTCTTAACGCTGGTTGACAGCTTTCATAACACGCGCGATGTCGCGGTTTTGTTCACGTCGCTTGATTGACTCCCGTTTGTCATAGTCATGTTTCCCTTTGGCAAGGCCTAAAAGGAGTTTGGCATAGCCATCTTTGAGATAGACTTTGAGGGGAACTAGGGTCATTCCAGTCCCTTTGGTTTCTTGTTCCAATTTTTGAATTTGCTTCTTATGGAGCAGGAGTTTGCGACGGCGTTCAGGTTCTTGATTCCAGATATTTCCCTCTTCGTAAGGAGCGATATGAACATTGCTCAACCAGACCTCCCCATTTTTTACTTGGGCAAAGCCGTCCTTGAGATTGATACGTGCAGCTCGTACACTCTTGATTTCCGTTCCTGTCAGCACCATTCCTGCCTCTAGCGTATCTACGATTGTATAGTCATGACGCGCTTTTTTATTTTGTGCGACGACCTTTCCCTCGCCCTTTGCCATGTTTGGCTCCTTTCTTAGCTACTTCTTTGTAAAATGGTTTCTTACCCTTTTTCTTGTCTTTTGATGAAGACTTGCGTTTGTCGCTAGGACGTCCTTGTCTTCTCTTGTCCTCTTTTTTGTCTGAACGACGGTTGGAAGATTTCCCTCTTTCTTTGCGACCAACTTGTTTCAAGCCTTTTTCGATGACATCAAACTCACTTGGGATATAGGAGAAATCAATCTCACCTGTCATCTTATCCGCTCTTTCAACACGAATGCGAATCTGCTGTCCCACACGGAAGGTTGTACCCGATTTCTCTCCACGAAGAGTCAAGTCACGCTCGTTGAAATGATAAAATTCAGGCAAATTGGTGACGTGAATCAAACCTTCAACTGTATTTGGCAATTCGACAAAGAGACCGAACTTGACGATACTGGATACAACAGCATCGTACTCTTCGCCCACGTATTCTTCCATGTACTCAGCCTTTTTCATGGCTTCGACTTCACGCTCAGCCTCGATGGCACGACGCTCACGGTTGGAAGACTGGGTCGCAATCTCTGGAATCACTTGCTCAAAATGCTCTGCTATCTCCTTGGAACGCCCATAGTCACGAATCATCCGATGGACTAGTAGGTCTGGATAACGGCGAATCGGACTGGTAAAGTGAGTATAATAGTTAGCAGCTAGGCCATAGTGACCGTGATTGTGCTCAGAATAGCGAGCCTGTTGCATAGAACGGAGAAGCATCATGGACAATACATCCGCATAGGGCTCTCCCTCAACAGCACGCATGATATCTTGGAGGGCCTCCTGGCTCATCTCACTGGCAGTCCCATAAATTCGCAAGCCAAAGCTCGAAGCGTAATCAATAAACTTCTGAACTTTTTCAGCCTTGGGCTCCTCATGAATCCGATAGATAAAAGGTAGATCCAACTTGCTAAAGTGCTCAGCAACTGTTTCGTTGGCTATCAACATAAAGGATTCAATCATGCGCTCAGCAATGCCACGTTGGCGAAGAACGATATCCACAGGCTTACCTTTTTTATCCACTAAGATCTTAGCTTCACTGGTATCAAAATTGAGAGCTCCACGTTTCTCACGCATGCCTTCTAGCCTTTCATGAAGCTTAGCCATGAGCTCGATACTAGGAACAATTTTCTTAAACTCTTGTCTCTTTTCCTCATCGCCAGCTAGGATGTCATTGACAGCGCTATAGGTCATACGGAAGCTAGTCTTGATAACTGTTTGGGTAATGGTGTAATTGACCACACGACCATGTTTATCAATCTCCATAATAGCAGACTGGGTCAAGCGATCGACTTGAGGATTGAGAGAGCAGATGCCATTTGACAAACGCTCTGGAAGCATTGGAACCACTCGGTCTGTCACATAGACAGACGTCGCGCGGTTAAGGGCTTCCTTGTCAAGAGCAGAACCCTCAGTCACATAGTAGGAAACATCCGCGATGTGAACTCCGAGTTCGATATTGCCATTTTTCAAAGGCTTGATGTGAACTGCGTCGTCCAAGTCCTTGGCATCCGCACCGTCAATAGTAAATGTAAGCTCATCTCTCAAATCAAGACGCCCTTCCATATCCTTTTCTGTGGGAGCATCAGGCACACTTTCTGCTTCTTTTAAAACAGCCTCTGGAAATTCTGAAACAATATCCATGGACTCCAAGACTTCAAGGACATCAATCCCAGCATCAGTCGAGTGTCCCACCACGTCCAGCACACTAGCGACAAAGAAATCGTGTTTCTTACTTGGGTATTTGTCGATAAAGACCTTGAGAACCTCTGTCCCTTCCAACTTGATAGCTGGTTTCTTAACATAGATGGGTTGGCTGATTTTTTGATTTTTTGAACGAATGTAACCCGCATACTTGGGCTTTTCCTGATCCAGAACGATTTGACCGACAACGGTTGTCAAACTGTGTTCTAAGATATCAATAATTTTGGCTTCGGCAGCTGTTCCCTTATTACGATCAGCAACTTTCTTGATAACGACCTCAACGGTATCTCCATCAATGGCATAATTGACATCGTTTTTTCCTACAAAAAGGTCGTCCTCTTCCCCTTCTAGACTAACAAAGCCAAAGCCGTTTTTATGGGCATGAAAAATCCCTTTGAGGGTGATTTCATGTTTCTTCTTTTGGTCCAGACATAAACTACCATCATCTTCAAAACGAATCTGATGCTTTCTTTCCATCAGAGACAGGGTTTTAATCAACTCACGGAAATCCTTAGATCCATCTTTTCCGAGAGCATGAGCTAGGTCATTGACCGTCACTCGCCCCTTCTCTTGCAAATATTCTTTAATTTTATCTTTCATGTTTTCTTTCTAGATTTTTATAATTTTTTTGACTGATAACTTTCTAAGTGTCATTAAAAATAAAAATAGGCTAAGACCTAGTCTCGCCCATTTCTTATCTACTTGATAATACCGTCAATGCTAAGGCAATGGCTAGCCAGAAAAAGACTAAAATACCTGTCAAACGTTGCATCACAGCTTCAAAACCACGCGCCTTACTACGTTCAAACAAATCACCTGAGCTGGCATCAAATACATTGCTGGATTGGTTCTTAGTTGGTTGCATGAAAATCGCAATCACAATCACAACAGATAATACTAATAAAATGGTTAATAATAGGTTGTACATATCAAACTCCTTAAAATCCCTATTATTTTACCATAAATTCTACTTAGATTCAAGATGTAGGGTTACTTTTCTTTCCTTGGGACAATACTTTAAAACCTCAATCTTGTCTGGATGAGTTTTGGAGTTCTTACTGGTTATATAATTTATGCTGCCACAAGAGGAGCACTTGAGATTGATTTTTACTCGCACTAGATTTCCTTTACTTTTAATAATGATCTAAATTGAACTAAGTTAAATAAACAACTGAAAGCCACACAGGCTGCTGTCGCATAAAAAACAGAGTGGTAGCCAAATTGCCCCGCGACTGCTGAACCAGTCATGGGACCAACAACACCCCCAAGGTAGAAAAAGACTTGGTTAAAGGCAAAAATCCTTGAAATGCCTGCTTTGGGAGTCATCTTACTAAGCAATGCATTAACACCTGGTATCAGAGCACCCGTTCCCAAACCAAATAGAAAACGATACAAGCCAAGTTGAATGGGGCTGGTCGCATGGGCACAAAGAAGGTAGATGATGACTGAATACATCTGTGCTGCGACTAAAAGTCTATGATTTCCCACCTTATCTCCTAGTTTTCCCATCACTCCAGCACTCATCATGCTAGAAAATCCCATACTCGATACTATCAAACCAGATACAAAGAGGAGATTTTCAGTCCGCCCTAAGTCCCGCACATAGAGAGCCAGGATAGGACCAATTGATTGAGCTGAAAATTGAATGACAAAGCTGGTTAAAAACAAATTAATCAAAAGATGAGAGTGTTTAATAGAACTAAACAACTCTTTTGTTGGTATTGCCTTCTCCTTAGCTACTGGCTGAAAATCTTCCTTGATAAAGAAAATGGTTAAGATTGCGGCTAAAAACAAGAAGCCACCTACCAATAAAAAAACATTGCGGATACCAAAAATTTCAGCAATCAAGCCCCCCACAAAGGGGCCCGTTAGGGTTCCAGCTACTACTCCAGTTGATAAAGTTCCCAAAGCATAGCCCGACTTATCTTTAGGTACCTGACTAGCAATCAAGGCCGTCGCATTGGGAACAAAACCAGTAAATACACCATTTAATAATCTAAGAAAGATTAACCAATAGATATTCGGAACAAAGGCCAAACCTCCCATAGTAATGGTCATGGCAAGGCCAGCTCGAACCATCATGGGTTTTCGACCGTACTTGTCAGCAAGAATACCCCAGATAGGGGAAATCAAAGCTGCTGAAACAGCCGAAACTGAGATGGCTAAACCAGCATAAAAAGCAACTTGATCCCTTTCAATTCCCAACTGCTCTACAAAGATAGGCATGAAAGGAACGACTAAGGATATACTGGTTCCCGTTAGAAAACTACCAAACCAGGCGACACGAAGATTATCTTTCCAACTAATCTCTTGCACAACTATCGCCTCCTTCAAGTAACTTCACTACTTGACTCACAAGCTGATCACGACTGCCATTATTATCTAGTATATAACTCGCTAGTTTTTTCTTTTCTTCTAAAGACCACTGAGTTGCCAGACGGTCTTCAGCTGATTCCTTAGAAAGTTGATCCCGTTTCATGAAACGTTCCACCTGAACATCTCGATCCACATAGATCAACCAAGTTTCATCAAACCAGTTGGCATAGTCTTGCTCAAAAAGCAGGGGAATATCCATGAAAAAAATCGATTCTGTCTGAACTAACTTATCTCGCAATGCTGCTAGTTCCTCACGAATAATCTCTCCTTGGGTTTGCTTAGACCATTCCTGCTCCTCAGGATTTGAAAAGATGAGACTAGCTAGAAGAGGACGATTGAGTTCTCCATTTTCTAAGAGAATTTCCTGTCCAAAATGCTGAACTAAGACCTGATAAAGACGACCACCAGGTTTTTGTAGTTGGTGGACAACTGCGTCGGCATCAATCACTTGAAAGCCTTGCTGTCTCAGAAAATTTGTCACAGTTGACTTACCAGAGGCGATGCCTCCTGTGATTCCGATGATTTTCCCCATCAGCCCCTCCTTTGACACTGAGGACAAAAATGAGTTCCTCGTCCACCGAGCTGGAATTTCTCAATCACTGTCCCACAGCGGGAACATGCTTGTCCAGTCTTATCATAGACCTGATGGAAGTCCTGCATGGTTCCGTCTTCCCCAAAGGCATTGGTATAGGTCCGAATGGTGGAACCGCCCTTTTCGACTGCCTGTCCCAAAACAGCAATAGTCTGGTCATGTATAGCTGAGGTTTCGTCTGCTGTCAAAGTCTGCGAAGGTCTTGCTGGATGGACCTGTGCTCGCCAGAGGACCTCATCCACATAGATATTGCCAAGGCCAGCTACCAAGGTTTGGTCTAGGAGGTGGGATTTGATAGGCTTTTTAGATTTGGCTAGGGCGGCTTGGAAGGGCAGCAAATCAAAGTCCTTCTCTCTTGGTTCAGGCCCTAATTTTTTAGAAACAAAGTAGGCTTCCAATAGGTCGAGGGCCAGCAGTTCCATGGTGCCAAACTTGCGTACATCCTCATAAACAAGCGTACCACCATCTTCGAACTCAATGAAAACATGGGCGTGTTTACGTTCAGGAACCTGATCCGGATAGTAGAAATACTTGCCCTCCATCCGCAAATGGGAAATCAAGACCTTGTCTGTCAGGAAAAAAAGCAAATATTTTCCACGACGCCCCATGGACTCAATTACTTGACCAGGCACTTCCTTTCGAAACTCGTCCAAATCTGTCTTAATCATCTTGGGATAAGCAATCTCAATATTAGAAATCTTCTTTCCCAAGATCAATTTTTCTAAGCCACGACGAACCGTTTCAACCTCAGGTAATTCAGGCATAAGTCCTCCTTCTGTAAAAACAAGAAGCAGGCATGAGCCCACCTCTACTTAGTATTCTTTTTCATTATAGCCAAAGTCAGCCAAATCTAGTTTTTTATCACGCCAGTTTTTCTTGACCTTGACCCAAGTTTCTAGGAAAACCTTGTCCCCTAGCATGAGTTCGATATCACGACGGGCCATGGTCCCAATTTTCTTGAGCATAGCGCCACCTTTACCAATGATAATACCTTTTTGACTATCACGCTCGACCATTATGGTTGCCCGGATATGAACCTTGTCGGTCTCCTCATCACGCTTCATAGAGTCAATCACTACTGCAACTGAGTGAGGGATTTCTTCACGCGTTAGGTGCAAGACTTTCTCACGAATCATCTCTGAAACCAAGAAACGCTCTGGGTGGTCTGTGATTTGATCAGCTGGGAAATACTGGAACCCTTCCTCAAGATTTTCACTGAGGATGTCAATTAGACGAGATACGTTATTTCCCTGAAGGGCTGAGATAGGTACAATTTCCTTAAAGTCCATTTGATTACGGAAGTCATCAATCTGAGCCAAAAGCTGATCTGGATGGACCTTGTCAATCTTATTCACCACCAGAATCACAGGAACCTTGGCAGCTTTCAGACGCTCGATAATCATATCGTCGCCCTTACCACGTGGCTCATCAGCTGGCACCATGAATAGAACAGTGTCTACTTCACGAAGGGTGCTGTAGGCAGATTCCACCATGAAATCCCCAAGAGCTGTTTTGGGCTTGTGAATTCCTGGTGTGTCGATAAAGACGATTTGCTCCTTATCTGTGGTGTAAATCCCCATGATTTTATTGCGCGTTGTCTGCGCCTTGTCACTCATAATGGCAATCTTTTGCCCCATGACGTGATTTAAAAAGGTTGACTTCCCAACATTGGGACGTCCTAAAATGGCTACAAAGCCTGATTTAAATGTCATAATTTCCTCTTATTGTTTAAAATAGTAAATCCCAAATACGTGGGAGAAAGATAAGTGCACCTGTCACTGCAGCAAGAAGGGAAACCACAAGCACGGCACCAGCTGCCATGTCCTTGGCTTTCTTCGCCAACATAGAAAAGTGATAGTGACTGGCCAGATCCACCACATTTTCAATAGCAGAGTTAATAATTTCAAATGCTACTACCAAGAAAATGCTCATTAGGAGAAAGAGCCATTCAATGCGTGACACCTGAAAAACAAAACCTGCAAGGATGACTACTAGAGCCGTCACTGCATGTTTTCGCATATTGCGTTCTTCCTTGAAAGCAGTCAGAATTCCTGTAAGGGCAAATTCTAAACTGGATACAAGGTCACGATTTTTCCATTTTCGTTTATTGTCTTGTGAGTCCATAGGCTGTCAAAATTTCTTCTTGTAAACCGAACATCTCCGCTTCTTCTTCAGGAGTGTAGTGATCGTAGCCGTTAATGTGTAAAAAGCCGTGTACTGCCAAGAAGCCCATTTCACGCTCAAAGCTGTGACCGTATTCCTCAGCCTGCTCATGCGCTTTATCGATAGAGATGAACAGTTCCCCAATATAGGCATCAAACTCGGACATCATTTCTGCTAATTCAGGGTTTTCAAGCAGATCTTCTTCATCAAAGGCAATGTCCAACTCTGGCTTATACTCAAGGCTAATGACATCTGTCGGACGATCCGTATCACGGTACTCAAGGTTGAGTTCATGGCTACGCTCATTGGTCACAAAAGTAACTGCCATCTCCTTGTCTTCTTTTCCTATTTTTTGGGCTGCAAATTCCAAAATTTCTTGGGTTTGTTGCAAGATTTCTTGTGAAACTTGGCCAGTTTCATCTACCATTTCAATATACATGTACTTCTCGATTCTCTTTACTTGGCTTTATTATACCATATTTCCATGATTTTATTCTACCTTTTTGATATAATACTATGGAATACAATCACAAGGAGAGAACGATGTCATTTGACGGATTTTTTTTACACCACATGATTGAGGAATTGCGAAGAGAGTTAGTCAATGGTCGCATTCAGAAAATCAATCAACCTTTTGAACAAGAATTGGTCTTGCAAATCCGCAGCAATCGCCAAAGCCATCACTTGCTCCTCTCTGCTCATCCCGTTTTTGGACGCATCCAACTGACCCAAACGACTTTTGAAAATCCAGCCCAACCTTCTACTTTTATCATGGTTTTGAGGAAGTATTTACAGGGTGCCGTGATTGAGTCGATTGAACAAATCGAAAATGACCGTATCGTAGAAATCACCGTTTCCAATAAAAACGAGATTGGAGATCATATCCAAGCGACTCTCATTATCGAGATCATGGGCAAACACAGCAATATTCTCCTCGTGGATAAAAGTAGTCATAAGATTCTCGAAGTGATCAAACACGTTGGTTTTTCACAAAACAGCTACCGCACCTTGCTCCCCGGATCGACCTATATCGCTCCCCCAAGTACCGAATCCCGCAATCCTTTTACTATCAAGGATGAAAAGCTCTTTGAAATCCTACAAACCCAAGAACTAACAGCAAAAAATCTTCAAAACCTCTTTCAAGGTCTGGGACGCGATACAGCAAATGAATTGGAAAGTTTATTGGTCAGTGACAAACTATCCACTTTCCGTAACTTTTTCAGTCAAGAAACCAAGCCATGCTTAACAGAAACTTCCTTCAGTCCAGTTCCTTTTGCAAATCGTATAGGAGAGCCTTTTGCCAGTCTTTCTGATCTTCTAGATACCTACTACAAAGATAAGGCAGAGCGCGATCGCGTCAAACAGCAAGCCAGTGAACTCATTCGCCGTGTTGAAAATGAATTGCAAAAAAATCGCCACAAACTCAAAAAACAAGAAAAAGAACTAGAGGCAACTGAAAATGCAGAAGAGTTTCGCCAAAAAGGAGAGTTACTGACAACCTTCCTCCACCAAGTTCCCAATGACCAAGACCAGGTTACCCTAGACAACTACTACACCAACCAGCCTATCACTATCACGCTTGATAAGGCTTTGACTCCCAGTCAGAATGCCCAACGCTACTTTAAACGCTATCAGAAGCTCAAAGAAGCTGTCAAATACTTGACTGAGTTGATTGAAGAAACCAAGGCTACCATCCTTTATCTAGAAAGTGTCGAGACTGTTCTCAATCAAGCTGGGCTGGAGGAAATCGCTGAAATCCGTGAAGAATTGATCCAAACTGGCTTTATTAGAAGACGCCAACGCGAGAAAATTCAGAAACGCAAAAAACCAGAACAGTATCTGGCGAGCGATGGCAAGACCATCATCTATGTCGGACGAAACAACCTGCAAAATGAGGAATTGACCTTTAAAATGGCCCGCAAGGAGGAACTTTGGTTCCATGCCAAGGACATTCCTGGAAGCCACGTCGTCATCTCAGGAAATCTTGATCCATCTGATGAAGTTAAAACAGATGCGGCAGAACTAGCGGCCTACTTTTCCAAAGGGCGCTTGTCAAATCTAGTTCAGGTAGATATGATTGAAGTGAAAAAACTCAATAAACCAACTGGTGGCAAACCCGGTTTTGTAACCTACACAGGACAAAAGACCCTCCGCGTTACACCAGACCCAGAAAAAATCGCATCTATGAAAAAATCCTGATTCCACTTGAAATCAGGATTTTCTTTTACATTTTACTCTGCAATCAAGGTTTCCAAACCAACCTTCATCATATCAGTGAAGGTATTTTGGCGTTCTTCTGCCGTAGTGTCTTCATCTGGATTGACCAAGCTATCAGAAATGGTCATGATAGCAAGTGCATCAACGTGGTGTTGGGCAGCAAGATAGTAAAGAGCCGCTGCTTCCATTTCCACAGCCTTGACTCCCCATTTACCAAGCTCGATATTCTTTTCAAAGTAGTTTGAGTAAAAGACATCTGATGACAAAACGTTCCCAACGTGGGTGGTCATACCAAGTTCTTTGGCGATATGGTAGGCCTTGTCTAGCAAATCAAAACTAGCGATTTGTGGAAAATCATACTGTGGCCAGTCGTTGCGGATAATGTTTGAGTTGGTTGCAGCCGCCTGCGCCAAGACCAATTCACGGACATGAACATCTTCATTTAATGAACCCGCAGTTCCCACACGGATCAATTTCTTTACACCATAGTCCACAATCAACTCACGCGCATAAATCGAAATGGACGGCATCCCCATCCCAGTTCCCATGACCGATACACGGTGCCCTTTGTAAGTACCAGTGTAACCAAACATGTTACGCACTTCATTAAAACAAACAGCATCTTCAAGGAAGTTTTCCGCAATAAATTTCGCACGAAGAGGATCCCCAGGAAGAAGAATTTTATCAGCAATTTCACCCTGCTGAGCAGCAATATGGATAGACATAATATAAGATACCAAACCCGTCAAAAAGCGAAGGGAAAATAGGAGTTGGTCGCAGTGAGCGATGCTCGCTAGACCAACTATCTTTTTCCCACTGCTTTTAGGGTGGGTTCAATTCCTTTCTTTCTTAATTTTGATGATAAATAGGAGAATAGCTCGGGTTCAATTCAAAACCAAACTACCCTACCTTTCAATGTTTTAGAAAAGTTTTCCGCTCGTGTTCAAATCTGAACACCTTACTCTACCTTTCTTTTTGTATATTTAGGATAGCGACAGAGAACAAAGTAAAAATAGGAAACTGACGACGCATCGCAGATGCTAGACAGTTTATCTTTTTTACACAGTTCTCCGCCCGTATTCAGTTCAACAAATACGGTTTACCCATCCTTTCTTTCTTGATTTTAAAATTAAATATTTCACAGAACAATTAGCCCGAGTTTGACTATAACTCAGATACTCTGCCTTTCTGTAATTCCTAGTTTACCAATGAATCTAAAAATACATACAGTTTTGCATTCATTTCAGAATAATCGTTTCCACGTAATTCTTCTGGTGTTTGAACAAAAGGCAACTTTTCACTTTGCTCTCTTAATTTCTCCTCACCATCCGCAGCAATCAATAACTCTATTGCGTCTGGATCAAATTCCAAATGAGCCTGAAAGGCATAATGTTTTGGACTGAAACGAATAATCTGACGTGGACAACCTTGACTGGTCGCAAGAACAACAGCATCCTCTGTCAGCCCTGGCATATCACCATGCCAGTGGCCGGTTTCTATGTTTTTTCCGAACAAGCTGACATGAGGATCTGTTAGACCTTGCATCGTCAATGTCACAGGATAAACGCCGATCTCGCGCTCTGGACTATGTTCATACTTCGCACCATAGGCAACAGACAGGAGTTGCGCACCAAGACAGACACCAACAATATAAATATCTGCAGCAATCGCTTCTTTCATAAAAGCAAGCTCAGCCTTTGGATCATAGTATGGGAAGTTTTCTCTATCCTCATCAGGTGATTGAGGACCACCCATGACAATCAGAAAATCAATCCCGTCAATTGTTTCAGGAAGAGGTTCTTTTTCATAAACCTTTGTTGATGTAATTTGATGACCTCGTTCTAGAGCCCATTTTAGATATGCGCCTGGAACCTCAAATGTCTCATGTAAAATAAAGTGAACTCTCATGACATTACAATTCAGCAAGAATCGCTTTAAGCAAGCCTTTGAAGTCGCCTTTAACACGCTCTGTCACTTCCACAACTTCCTCGTGGTTGAGTTCTTCTTGGAAACCAGCAGCATGGTTCGTAATACATGAAATACCGAGAACTTTCAAGCCCGAGTGAGCTGCCACAATAACTTCAGGAACTGTAGACATACCAACTGCATCTGCTCCCAATGTCTTATAGGCACGAATCTCTGCTGGGGTTTCATAAGTCGGACCTGTTACACCAATATAGACACCTTCATCAAGCTTGATACCGAGTTTTTTAGCCACTTCATGGGCAGTAGCACGGTATTCTGGAGTGTAGGCTTTAGACATATCTGGGAAACGTGGACCAAAATCATCCAAGTTTTCACCCATCAATGGGTTTTGCCCCGTCATATTGATATGGTCTGAGATAGCCATCAAGGTACCAGGACCAAATCCAATACCTCCAGCTGCATTGGTTACAATGACACCTTCACATCCGAGTACTTTCATTACACGTACTGGGAAAGTCACGACTTCAAGAGGATTTCCCTCGTAGAAATGGAAGCGTCCTTGAAGAGCCAAGACCTTGCGCCCTGCAAGTTCACCATATACCAATTTACCAGCGTGCCCAACTACTGTAGAGCGGCCCCAGTTTGGAATGTCTGCATAGTCTACTACAACTGGATTTTCGATTTCTTCTGCCAATTCTCCAAGTCCTGATCCAAGGATTAAACCAAACTCAGGTGCTTGGATTCCCTTGTCTTTCAGGAAAGCAGCTGTTTCCTTGATTTTATCTAAAAATGTCATTGTGTGTCTCCTTTATTATTTTTTAGCATTTGACCGATTTTGTCAAAGGTTTTTGCGTTGCGAATGGTGATGTTGCGGTAGAAAGGCATCTTGAGCAAGTACTTGTGATAGGCAGTTGCATAGTAGGATTTTTCAGAGAATTTCCCCCAGAAAATCCCAAGTCTTCCAAAATGAATCACTTCATCTTTCAGTTCCAAACTTTCAACTTTCTCGATGACTTGATCCACATCCAAGCCCTCCGTGTAAAAGAGGACGTCCTTTCGTGCCAAATCTTTGGTCCACCATTCAGGCAGATTTTCAAGTTCCTCTTCAAAGTCCTCAAGACTCAACAAGGAAAAGCTCTGAATAAATGGATAATGGATTTCAAAGAAAGCCTCTAACTTTTCAACCAATTGGGCTTTGGGAGCTGTCGAAGTAAAGAAAATGTTGCCACTGTTGATGTAGGTTTCAACCTTTTCCAGTCCCAACTCTGTCAGTTCTTGACGAAGTTGCGCCATGACAACTTTATTCTTGCCACCGACATTAATTCCCCTTACCAGTAAAGCATAGCGTTTCATCTTATACCAATTTATCTAAGAAACTTTCCCCAATCATGGCAGTTTCAACACCAAAGTTATCCGCAACTGTTGCTGAGATATCTGCAAAATGTCCAACTGGAATGACACCATTTCCTTTAAAGGAAGGACTGTAAGCCAAAAGTGGAATATATTCGCGAGTGTGGTCTGTTCCTGCATAGGTTGGGTCATTTCCATGGTCCGCAGTAATCAAAAGAAGGTCATTTTCTCTCATTGCTGCGATAATTTCAGGCAAGCGTTCATCAAACTCATGCAAGCAATCACGGTAACCATGAGCATTGCGGCGGTGTCCATAAAGGGCATCAAAGTCAACTAAGTTTGTGAAAGAGAATCCTTTTTCAAACTCAGCAAGTCCCATGGTCTTCAAGAGTGTATCAATTCCATGACTGTTTGACTTGTTGTGGCCCATGTCATGATTGATACCAGCGCCATTAAAGATATCGTTGATTTTACCAACAGCGTAAGTATCGATGCCAGCTTCGTTCAATTTATCCAAAACAGTTGGTGCAAATGGAGATACTGCCAAGTCACGACGGTTTGCTGTACGAGTGAAATTACCTGGCTCACCAACATATGGACGGGCAATGATACGACCTAGAAGAGCAGGACGCTCAAGGGTAATCGAACGAGCGTATTCACAAATACGGTACAATTCATCCAAAGGAATAATGTCTTCGTGGGCAGCAATCTGCAAAACAGGGTCAGCTGAAGTATAGATAATCAACTCCCCAGTTTCCATCTGACGTGGTCCAAAATCATCGATAACAGCTGTTCCTGAATAAGGTTTGTTGGCTTCACGAATGACCTTGCGTCCTGAAAATTCTTCGATTTTTGTCAGGATTTCTTCTGGGAATCCGTTCCAGAAAGTATCGAAAGGCTCGGTAATATTGAGTCCCATGATTTCCCAGTGTCCAGTCATAGTATCCTTACCAAGGGAAACTTCTTCCAATTTTGTTGCATAACCTGTTGGGTTGATTTCTGCTGGTACAGTCTTAAGAGGAGTTTCACGTGGAATATTTCCTAAACCAATTTTAGCCATGTTTGGCACATTCAAACCAACTGTTTTTGAAATGTGTCCTAGTGTGTCAGAAGCTCCATCTGGAACCCCTGCATTGACAAAGTTATTGGCATCTGGTGCAGCACCGATTCCCACAGAATCCAGTACCACCAAGTGAATACGATTAAATTTTGACATAGTATGTCTCCTTATTTTTTTGATTAGTTTGCTTTTGTTGAAGTTAAAATCTGAACACCATCTCGTCCCGCTACGATGACCTTGTCCACCATTTGGTTGAACAAGCCATGCTCTACGACACCAACGACATGGTCCATTTCTTGCCCGAAAGTAATCGGATCTTCAATGACATCCAAGGCTAGGTCAATGATAAAGTTCTGCATATCGGTCACAAAACGTTGGCCGTCTTTTTCACGGAAACTTGGTTTGTAGCCAGCTCGTTCAAACCGACGAAAGACCTGTTCTGCACCATACTGAACCACTTCTACTGGCAATTTAAAAGCACCTAGTTTCTCTACTAGTTTGCTTTCATCTACCACCCAAATGTATTCTTTTGAGGGCGTTGCCACAACCTTCTCCATCAGAAGGGCACCACCACCGCCTTTGATTCCGTTAAACTGGCTATCTACTTCATCCGCCCCATCAACCGTCACATCGACAAAGTCTACTTGATCAATTGACTTGAGCGGGATGTTAAGACCTTCAGCCTGTTTACTAGTCACACTGGAAGTTGTCACAGCAGTAATCTGCAAACCTTCTTCCTTAATCCGACGACCGATTTCTTCTACGAAATAGTAGGCAGTAGAGCCCGTTCCAAGTCCGACTACCATGCCATCCTTGACAAACTCAGCAGCCTTGATACCTGCCATTTTCTTCAGATTTTCCACTCAAACACCTCCATTAAAGAGCTATTTTTATTATAACATGTATCCGTTTTTATTTCATGGATACACTGGAAAAACCCGAACATTTTTATTTCGGGTTTTGGTGTCCTATTTAACCATATCAGGATCGTAATCATAGAATCCTGTGTCGAGGAAACGGTTTTTAGGGTGTAACTTGCGCACTTCCTCATCTAACAAGAAAGCTTGGTCATGGCTGAAATTCCCCTCTTGAATCAAGCTACGTGCTTGGATAAAGAGTTTAGCAATTTCTACAAAATTCTGACCAGGTGTGTAGAGCCCCTCTAGCTTCCAGTGAGTAAAGCCGTGCTCGACCAATTCTGTCAATTTGGTCATCAAATCAAGGTCATTGTTGGCAAAGATGTGAGTACCATGATTGTCTTCAAAGATAGAATAATGGCTCTCAGGGTCACTCGGTTCTGCTAAGAAGAGGTCACGTTTACGTGTCTTTTCATCATCGATGTGCGTGAAGTTATAGTAGTTTTGCAAGAGCGGACGCTTAGAATGGTGAATGACACTAGCCCCATAAACCAATACTTCAGCAGGAATTTCCAAAATCTCTGGCATCTTGAAGAGTTCAGCAGATGGAATTTCACGCGCCAAAACCGCCTCAGAGGCGCCAGCCTTTTGACCCCAGAAGTTAATCTGACGACTGCTTGTTACCATGGTTGAAGCATCATAAATGGTCTTAAAGGAATAACCATCGCGATTGACAACGTAAAAGACACCTGCATCCCCAACAGTAATATAGTCTGTCTTGATTTCTTCCAAGAAGTCTAGGAAAGGCTTGATACGGTCCATCATATCTTGGTGCATGAGGGCATTAACCGAAACAATCAATTCTTTGCCAGCTTCATGAACCAACTTAGCAATCTCACGCAATTGGTCATGACTAAAAGTCGTTGGCAGACGAAGGCCAAAATCTTTCTCACCGACATAGATACGGTCTACGCCAGCTTCGAGTAGTTGTTCAACTTGTTCAATACTTTCAGCAGTTGCTGTAATGATAATCTTTTCCATAAGGAAGATTATACCACATTTCTCAAAAATCAGCTATGGTTACTGAGAGTTTCACAAAAAGTTAAACTTGTTTCTATCTTTTCCAATCAAAAAAGTGAACAGTAACTTGTACCATTCACTCTATTTTATGCATGTGTTTCTTCAACTAGGTGGCCATCGTTCATGACATAAATACGATCAACCTTATCAAGAAGACGAGTATCGTGCGTAATCATAACAACTCCTCTACCTTGTTCATGGGCAATGGCAGCCAGCATCTCCGTTACTTGGTAAGCACGCTCAGTGTCAAGACTGGCTGTCGGCTCATCTGCAAGCACAATGCTTGGATTGTTATAGAGCGCTCTAGCAATCGCGGCACGTTGACGTTCACCACCCGATAGAGCTTTGGGATAATGATTTTGAACTTTTTCCAAATCCAACAAGTCAAACAGCTCTTTTCGGTCACTTTTACTATTTTTCCCCTTATCTAGTCTGTCTATCAAATCTAGCTGTTCCTTGACCGTTAGAAAAGGAATTAAGTTTGAAGCCTGAAGAATGAAACCAAACTCTCTAAAACGGAGATCTGTTTTTTCCTTCTCCGTCAAACTGCCTGTTTCCTTCCCCTTGACTAGAATCTTTCCACTCGATGCTTCCTGTAGTTGTCCTAGAGTTGTTAGAAAGGTCGTCTTTCCGGAACCTGAAGGTCCAACGATAGCTACGAACTCTCCCGCATTTAGCTGAAAATTCGTCTCATGCAGGGCTACGACTTTCATCTTTCCTTCCCCGTAGGTTTTTGTCACTTGATTCATTTCAATCAATGCTGTCATACTATTCTCCTTATCATTCTGCAATCGCAGTAATCGGGTCCACCTTTAACAAGCGTGGAAGTGAAATGACACCACCTAGAAGGGCCATCAAGGAAATTACCAAACTTAGGACAGAGTAGGCTATCCAACTTGGATAGAAAAAGAAGGTAGCTGGTAAGACTAAAATCACTCCTCCGATTGCCAGCAAGGCTAAAGCAATCCCCATACCAGCTAGGAGGAAGATTTGACAGAATAGAGACCATACAATGGTTTTGATCTGTATCCCTTGAGCTCGCATTATTCCATAAAGGCCTAGTTTTTGGATGGTAATGATATAAACAAAAATCCCCACAATCAAGCCTGTAATGACAATCATAGCGAGAATCATTCCTGAAAATACATTCACCTGAGGTGTGTAACCAGGAATTTTCGAAATCATTTTTGGAATGGAAATCTGTTTCAGTCCATCGCCAGACACTTCTATGTCATTTTTCAATACCAAGGCAGTGATGGAACGATTGGCTTTCAAGGTTCCTTGTAAGGTCCAATAAGTTGTCAGACTCGTAAAGACAACAGGCTCAGTGAAAAACTTATTTCCTTGAGTCAGGCCTACAATCTTGTAACTTGAATCACTTCCATTGAGCTGAATGGCATCACCTAGCTTCATCCCATAGTTCTCAAAAGACTGATCCACGACAACCTCATCATCTCCTTCAGGATAACGACCCTCCGTCAAACTAGGAGAGATAAAAGAGTCCCAGTTTTGAGCAAAAATGGAAACATTGACCTTTTCACTACCATCGACTAGATTGGTTACAGCGAACATATAGCCCAATGGAGCAGCCTCTTCAGAACTCTTGTCCTTGTAGTCCTTTTCAGGAATAAAGGATGCTGTCAAATTATCATTTGCGTAGTCGGATAAAACGACACCCGTCGCTTGCCAATTATCAATAGCTGCTCGGTTGTTTCGCACAAGACCAAGAGCTAGACTGGTCATAAAAAAGACCATGAAAGCGATAAGAAAAATGGTAGTTAGAATCAAACTATATCGAAGTTTGTTTCGTAATATCTCTTTGATAGCAAGATACATGCTTATCTCCTTTTTACTTTTCCCCAGAGGTAGCAAAATGCTACCCAGTCCAATAGACAGCATCTCTGTCTTATCATCCATTCAAAACAACTCCTACCTCTTTTACAAAGAATCACGGTAGCAACTCAACAAATTATCTTAGGAAAAGCACTTGCTTGCTATCAATTTATATAAGTTATCCCTTCCTCAGTATATTTATAATAGAGAAGGTCAGGTCATCTGTTTCAAGTGTAACATCCATGCTATCACTTTCCCTAGTGGGTGTCAAGAAAAGCAACTTAGAAGATGATATAAGACTTTAGTAGTTTTGTAACAATTCTGTAATAATTCTCTGCATAAAAAATGATAAAATAGTTATGTACTGTTAAGGAGAGAATCATGCCCGCAAGAAAATTAGAAGCTTATGAGTTTGAACAAACTCCCGAATCGAATCAAACTCCGCTTTATCAAGACTATACACTGGAAGCTCCTGTTAGCTCCAATTTAAAAGAAATTTTATTTTTTGTAAATATTGCTTGTTTTTGTATTTTTATGGTGTTTTTTAGTTTTATCTTTTTAGCCTTAAAATTGAACACAGCTTTATCATTTGTTGCTGCTATAGGGGCAAGCTTGGCACTCCTCCAACTCCAACGAAAGATCATTAAACGAAAAATTTCAAAATAAAGGTTGGTACCATTACCAACCTCTTTTCTAGTTATCAAAAAAGACAGTTATATTGTACTGACCCCAAAAAGTTAGACAAATAATTATTGAAAGGATTTAGTTCTGTACTGCACAGGACTAAGTCCTTTT